>DHYU01000070.1:4126-74242 GCA_002415485.1 Proteobacteria bacterium UBA5122 | reverse complement strand
CTTGCCGATCGCCGCCGTGGTGTTACCCAATTCATCGAGGCTATCGGTAATGCGGCGCGTCTCCTCCCCCAGACCACTCATCTCGGCAATGCCACCGGCGTTATCCGCCACCGGTCCATAGGCATCGACGGCCATGATCATGCCCACCGTCGCCAACATGCCAACCGCCGCAATGCCGACGCCATACAAACCACAGGCACTGGTCGATATAAAAATGATCGCGCAGATTGCCAGCACCGGCACCACCGTCGAACGCATACCCACCGCCAGGCCGGCAATCAACACGGTTGCCGCCCCGGTTTGACCCGCCTCGGCGATGCGCTGCACCGGTTTGCCGCCGGTGAAATACTCCGTCATCAAACCGATGACCACACCGCCCGCCGCACCGGCGACGATCGCCAGCCACACCCATAACGAGACGTCACACCACCACACCACCAACAATGAACCAAACGCAAACAACATCGCGGCCGACAACATGCCATTGCGCAAGGCCTGTTGCGGCGGCAATGACGACAAGCGCCTCACCAACACGATACCGACGATCGAACACAACAACCCCAACGACGACAAGGCCAGCGGCAGAAACATCAAATCGCTACGCTCACCCAAGGCTTGAATCGCCGCCAGCGACAGGCTCGACGCCATCGCGATGGTCGCGATCATCGCCCCACAATACGATTCAAAGATATCCGAGCCCATCCCGGCGACATCCCCCACGTTGTCGCCTACGTTATCGGCAATCACGCCGGGGTTGCGCGGATCATCCTCGGGGATACCGGCCTCCACCTTGCCCACCAGATCGGCACCGACATCGGCGCTCTTGGTATAGATGCCGCCACCGACACGCGCAAACAACGCCACCGTCGACGCCCCCATGCCAAAGCCATGGATCACATGTGCAGTGGCCGGATCATCACCAAACAACAGATACAAGACACCCAGGCCCATCAAGCCGATCGACGCCACCGCCAGCCCCATGATCGAGCCACCAGAGAACGCCACCCGCAACGCAGCCGCCACCCCATGATGATAGGCCGCACTGGTGGTGCGCACGTTGGCCCGCGTCGCCGCATACATGCCGATGTAACCGGCCAGGGCCGAGGCCATCGCCCCGAGCACAAACGCCAGCGCCGTACCCAGCCCCAAACCCAACCACAACAAGGGCGCGACCAACAATACAAACCACGCCAGCGTCCGATACTCGCGTTTCAAAAAGACCAGCGCGCCGTCGTGAATCGCCGCCGCAATCTCGGCCATTCGCCCGCCATCCGTCGGCGACGACAAAACGTTTTGATACAGGCGCCACGCCAGCCACAGGCCCAGCGCCGCCAGCACCAATGGGATCCATGCCTCCACTGCCATCGCCACTCCTTTGTCCACTTCATCACCCAGATTAGATGCAGATTAGCGCAATAGCCTCTTCATATATATAATGTGCGCCTTTCTTGACCAATTGAGGAACCCACCATGAGCCTGGACAGAGTCGATTCCGGTAAAGATGTGCCAAACAACGTTAACGTCATTATCGAAATCCCCGCCCATAGCGACCCCGTTAAATACGAAGTCGACAAAGACAGCGGCGCTGTTTTCGTAGACCGCTTCATGGCCACTGCCATGTTCTACCCCTGCAACTACGGCTATGTGCCTCACACCCTGTCTGAAGACGGCGACCCGGTCGACGTACTGGTGGTCACCCCTCATGCACTGATCAGCGGTTCTGTCATCCGCGTCCGCCCCGTTGGCGTCCTGAAGATGACTGACGAGTCTGGCGTCGACGCCAAGGTACTGGCCGTACCAGTCACCAAGCTGACCGACCGTTACGCGCACATCAACGACATCGACGACATGCCCAAACAATTGCTGGCGCAAATCTCTCACTTCTTCGAGCACTACAAAGACCTCGAAGCCGGCAAGTGGGTCAAGGTCGATGGCTGGGGTAATGCCGCCGAAGCCAAGGCTGAGATCATTGCCAGCGTCAACCGCTTCAACGACGCGCCCGAAAAGCCTGCGTTCTAATTCAGCAACACAAACGCTGAATAACAAAAAAGCCCGCCTTCAACCGCGGGCTTTTTCGCGTTTACAGCCCTCACCTTCACGCCTATCATCAAACAACGCAGTATCAGATTAGGAATTATGGGCTCTCACCACCACTCCACCATCAACACACTCTTGTGGGCGCTCGCCATCACCCTCGGCTTTGCGATCGTCGAGGCCATCGGCGGCTGGCTCGCCAACTCACTGGCACTGATGGGCGACGCCGGTCACATGCTGACCGACGCCTCGGCCCTCGGCCTGGCCGCCTTCGCCGCCTGGCTGGCCAAACGCCCTCCGTCACAACGACACAGCTTTGGCATGGCGCGCGCCGAGGTCCTGGCCGCCTTGATCAACGGCCTGCTCATGCTCGCCATCGTCGCCACCATTTGTTATCACGCCATCGAGCGCATCAGTAATCCCGGTGATAGCGTCAACCCCGGCATGGTGATGATCATCGCCAGCATCGGCCTGATTGTGAACATTGCCGTCGCCTGGGTCCTGCATCGCGGCGAACAAAACATCAACACCCGCGGCGCGATGCTGCATGTGATGGGCGACCTGCTCGGCTCCTTGGCCGCCCTGCTCGCAGGCATCATCATCTACTTCACCGACTGGCACCTGATCGATCCGATCCTGTCGCTGCTGATCTGCAGCCTGATCCTCTACTCCAGCTTGCGCCTGTTAAAAGAAGCCGTGCACATCATCATGGAAGGCGTGCCGCACAACCTCAACCTGGATGAAGTCGGTGAGGCCATGGCCGCCGCCAAGGGTGTGGTCTCGGTACATGACCTGCACATCTGGACCGTCGCCAGCGGCACCATCGCCATGTCGGCCCATGTCGTCGTGCGTGACATTCAGAACTGGCAACCCGTGCTGACCAATCTGCAGGCACTGCTGCATCAACGCTTCAACATCGACCACACCACCATCCAGCCCGAGCCGGAAGGTTATGTCACCAAACCCAAACTCGAATCCCCCGATCACGGCCCGGAATGGCAGGGATGAACGTGATAAAATGCCGCGCATGACTACACTCAAATTCAGCAAGATGCATGGCCTGGGCAATGACTTCATCGTCATCGACGCCGTACGCCAGCAGCTCACCCTCACCCCAGCACTGATCCGCCAATGGGCCGATCGTCACTTTGGCATCGGCTGCGATCAATTATTGATCGTGGAACCGGCCCAGCAGGCAAGCGTCGACTTTCGTTATCGCATCTTCAACGCCGACGGCAGCGAGGTCGAACAGTGCGGCAACGGCGTGCGTTGTTTCGCACGCTTCGTCCACGACCAGGGCCTGACCGATAAAACAGAGATCGCCGTCGAGACCAAGGCCGGCATCGTCTACCCCAAACTCACGGCCGATGGCGAGGTCACCGTCGACATGGGCGCACCACGTTTTGCACCGAACGCCTTGCCATTAACCGCCGCGACACAGCAGCTGCGTTATCCGCTACAGATCGATGGCCAAACCATCGAGGTGGGCGCCGTATCGATGGGCAACCCTCATGCCGTGCTGTTGGTGGACGATATCGATACCGCGCCGGTTACAACGCTCGGACCACGCATCACCGAACACACACAATTTCCAAAACAGGTGAACGCCGGTTTTATGCAGATCATCGATCGTGGCCATATCAAACTGCGCGTACACGAACGCGGCGTCGGCGAAACCCTCGCCTGCGGCACCGGTGCCTGCGGCGCAGTCGCCGTCGGCATTCAGTGGGGCCTGCTCGATCAACAGGTCAAGGTCGATCTGCCCGGCGGCCGCTTGACCATCGAATGGCGCGGCGGCGATCATCCCGTGATGATGACCGGCCCGGCGACACACGTATTTGAAGGATGCATCAACGCATGAGTCAGCAACACAGCCCAGAGAACAAACAGCCCATGAGCCAAGCCGAGGACATCGCCGCCTTCCTGCGCAAACACCCGAATTTTTTCGACCAATACCCCGACGTGCTGGCCGACATCAACCTCAGCCATCGTTTTCAAGGCACCGTGTCGCTGGTCGAGCGCCAGGTCAAAACACTGCGTGATCAAAACCAAAAACTCAAACGCCAACTGGATGAACTGGTCGGCATCGCCCGTGACAACGATTCGCTCAACGAGCGCATTCATCGCCTGACACTTGCCCTGCTCGATGCTGCATCCATCAACGATATCTATGTCGCGCTCGACGACATCCTGCGCGGCGATATGAACGCCGATGCCGTTGCCGTCAAACTGTTCATCGATGCCGACCATATCGAGGTCGAGGCCGACAATGAACTGATGCAAACCGTCTTCGTGCACATGGATGACCCGAGCATTGAGGAATACAAACACTTCCTCACCCATGAAAAACCGCTATGCGGACAAATGAAGCCGGAACAGATCCGTTACATCTTTGGCAAAGATGCCGGCGCCGATATCGAATCGACCGCGCTGATCCCGATCGGCGGCAACAGCTGCACCTCGGAGAGCTGCCCCTTCCTCGGCATGATCGCCATCGGCAGTGAAGACCCACAGCGCTTTCATCCCAGCATGGGCACGATGTTCCTGACCAATCTCGGCGACATCGTCAGCCGGGTCATCAAGGCCCATCTGAAACCAAAGTCACAGGGCTAAATGAACGACTCGTCCGAGACGGCGCTACACATCGCCATCGACGACTTCCTGCACCAACTGCGGCGCGTCAAACAGGCGTCGCCGCATACCTGCGACAGCTACGCCCGCGACCTCAACAGCTTCATTGATTTCCTGCAGCAACAGTCCATCGATGACTGGGCCCAGGTCGATGCACAACATGTGCGCAGCTATGTCAGCCAACAACACCGTCGCGGCCTCGCCAGTCGCAGCCTGCAACGCCGCCTCTCCAGCCTGCGCAGTTTTTATACCTTTTTAATGCGCCAGCAACGGGTCAAAAAAAATCCGGTCAGTGGCATCAGCGCCCCCAAGGCGGAAAAACGCCTGCCCGGCGTGCTCGATGTCGACCAGATGAACCAACTGCTCAACATCGACAAAGGTGAGCCACTGCATATCCGCGATTGGGCCATCATGGAGCTGACCTATTCCTGCGGCCTGCGTTTGAGTGAGATCGTTGGTCTGGACCTGGGCATGATCGATCTTGCCGACGCCACGGCGCGTGTGATCGGTAAAGGCAGAAAAGAACGTGTGGTACCCATCGGTCGTTATGCGATCGAGGCGATACAACAATGGCTGCCGCACCGTGCACAATGGACCGACGCAGAAGAGACCGCGTTGTTTATCAACAAACAAGGCAAACGCCTCGGCCAACGCAGCATTCAACAACGCCTGCGCGACTGGGCGATCAAACAAGGCATCAGCCAACATGTGCATCCACACATGCTGCGCCATTCGTTTGCCAGCCATATCCTGCAATCGAGCGGCGACCTAAGGGCGGTACAGGAACTGCTCGGCCACAGCGACATCAGCACCACACAGATCTACACGCACGTGGACTTTCAGCACCTGGCCTCGGTGTACGATCAAGCCCATCCACGCGCACGCAAAAAACGTAAATAGCCTGTTAATCCTCATCGTCGAGACGCAACCCGTCCGAGGCTGTCTGATCAATGCCGTTGTCCAAGCGGATACGCACCTGCACATTGTTTTTTGAATCGGCATTTTCAATCGCCTGCTGTGCCGTAATCCTGCCCGACTTGTACAACGCAAACAGGGCCTGATCGAAGGTACACATCCCAACCAACTCACTGTGCTCCATCGCATCCTTGATGCCGGAGATATCACCGCGCGCGATCAAGTCGGACACATGCAATGAATTGATCAAGATCTCTACTGCTGGCACGCGTTTGGTGTCGACACCGGGGATCAGGCGTTGCGAGACGATGGCCTTCAGGTTGACCGACAGATCCATCAACAATTGTTTGTGCGCCGTCTCCGGGAAAAAGTTGATCACCCGATCCAGGGCCTGGTTGGCGTTATTGGCGTGCAAGGTCGACAGGCACAGATGCCCGGTCTCGGCATAGGCAATCGCATGCTGCATGGTCTCGCGATCACGAATCTCGCCGATCAGAATCACATCCGGCGCCTCGCGCATCGCATTGCGCAACGCATTGGCGTAGCTCAGTGTATCCAGGCCCACTTCACGCTGGTCGACGATGGATTGTTTGTGACGATGGATGTATTCAATCGGATCTTCAATAGTCAGGATGTGGCCACTGCGGCGCTCATTACGATAGTCGATCATCGATGCCAGTGTCGTCGACTTGCCTGAGCCGGTCGCACCGACGATCAGGATCAGCCCACGTTTCTCCATCACCAGGTCTTTCAGGATCACAGGCAGGTGCAGCGCCTCTACCGTCGGGATCTGCGTCTTCAGGTAACGCACCACCATCGCCGGTTCGCCCCGCTGGCGATAGATATTGATACGAAAACGGCCAACGCCTTTCAGCGACAGCCCAAGATTCAACTCCAGCGTGTCTTCAAACTCTTGTCGCTGCTCATCGTTGAGCATGTCGGACAATAGATTCTTGATATCCGCAGCGCCGAGTTTATGTGGCGCCAGTGGCCGCGACTCACCTTCAATGCGCACGTTGACCGGCGCACCGACACTAAAATAGAGATCGGAGGCATTCTCCTCGACCATCAGGCGCAAATACTGATCGATATGCATTTTGCATCCCCAACCGTGACCCATCAAAAACCAACACCGCTATCCATGTAACGACCGCCCCACGCCATCCGCTTAGTCGACCGGCACCCCGTCTTTAAGCATAGACGCTGATCACAAAATCACCCGTATCAACTCAGCATACGGAATTCCGACGCACCTTTTCATCCGCCCATGGTCATTCCAGAAAATGATTTTAATGAGTGGATGGCTTTCAACACCCACATGCCGATAAAATTAAGTACAACCGGTTCTGCCGTTACGTTCGCAACGGGCCGATTCATTGAGTGATTGTCATGACCTGTGTTTCAAACAACTCGCCCTCACGCCCTTTCGCTGGCATTGCCACATTGATCGCCATGGCGATACTGCTCAGCGCCTGTAGCAGTGGCCCCAGTCACTCAATCCGCAAAGATGCGGCGCCACGGATCAAGGTCAATGTCGACGCCATCCCCAACCCCATCCCGCGCGCGGAACCGAAGAGCAAATACGGCAACCCGAAGAGCTACGAGGTCTTCGGCACCACCTACTACACCATGGACTCGGTGTCGCCGGGTTACACCGAGAAGGGCATTGCCTCGTGGTACGGCACCAAGTTCCACGGCCGTCGCACCTCCAGCGGCGAACCATATGACATGTATCAGATGACCGCAGCCCACAAGACGCTGCCGCTGCCGAGTTATGTCGAAGTCATCAATCTTAGAAATGGCCACCGCATCGTCGTCCGCGTCAACGACCGCGGCCCATTCCACGAAGGCCGCATCATCGATCTATCCTATGTCGCCGCCACCAAGCTCGGCATCAACCTGACCGGCACCGCACCAGTCGAGATCCGCGTCCTTGATCCGCGCCAGTCCTCTCAACCGCGCATGGCCGTCAACGAGGCCGTCGAGGTTCAGCCGCTGGTCAGCCCCGTGGCATACGCGGCCACGCCGGTCGTCAACCAGACGCCACTATCCAATAACGACGCTGCTGCCTCAACGACTCCCCCACAACCGGCCAGTCCTGTACTGGCGACCGCAACCAGCACTGACAATAGCCCGGCCACGGCCGGACTCTACCTACAGGTCGGCGCATTCTCCTCCTGGGGCAACGCCGAAAGCCTGCGTACGCGCCTGGCCCACGTTGCGACTAACATTCAAATCACTACCAATGACGACCCCAGCCGTCCGCTGTACCGGGTCCGCATCGGTCCGCTGGCCAATGACCAAGAGGCACAATCCATTGCCACCCGACTCGTTGACCACGGCATACGCAACCCCAGTGTTATCATTGATTAGAACTGTTCAAGAACACTCGCTACATTTTGCTGAACTTTCTCGTTAGAATAGATGCCCAACAAAGCAGTGCAGTACACACTGCCAACGACAAACTCCCCCACTCCCACGTAAGTAAGGCCCATGAACACATTGATTCGCAGCATTATCCGTTACGCCAGCCCCATCCTGTTATGCCTGTTGAGCATCGGCCATGCCCATGCCGCTCTGGTGCCAAGCGCACCTGATATCGATGCCCGCGGCTATATCCTGATGGACTTCCACAGCGGCCACATCATCGCAGCCAACAAGGCCGACGAACGCATGGAACCGGCCAGCCTGACCAAGATGATGACCGCTTACGTGGTCCTCAACGAACTGAAGGGCGGCAAAATCAACATCACAGACCAGGTGCGCATCAGTGACCGAGCGTGGCGAACCGAAGGGTCTCGCACCTTTGTCGAGGTCAACACCCTCGTGCCCGTCGACACCCTGCTCAAGGGCATGATCGTGCAATCAGGCAACGATGCCACCGTTGCGTTAGCCGAACACGTCGCCGGCGATGAAACCGTCTTTGCCAAACTGATGAACCAGACCGCTGCCAAACTGGGACTGACTGGCTCACACTTCGTCAACAGCACCGGCCTGCCCGACCCAAACCACTACACCACCGCCCGCGACATGGCGATCCTGGCCCAGGCACTGATCCGTGATTTTCCCGAGCACTACAACTGGTATTCGATCCGCGAATTCAGCTACAACGGCATCAAACAGAACAACCGCAACAAGCTGTTGTGGCGCGATGAAAAGGTTGACGGCCTCAAGACCGGCCACACCGAGTCTGCCGGTTACTGCCTGGTCGCCTCGGCCAAAGAGAACGACATGCGCCTGATCTCGGTCGTACTCGGCACCTCGGGCGAAAACGCCCGTGCCCGCGAGAGCCAAAAGCTGCTGAACTACGGCTTCCGTTTCTTTGAAACCCACCGCCTCTACGCCCCGAACAAGGCACTGACCTCGGTCAAGGTCTGGAAGGGCGCCCGCGATGAAATCCAGCTGGGCCTGAACCAGGAAGTGGTCGTCACCGTCCCTCGCGGCCAGTTTGACAACATCAAGGCCAACATGAAGATCAAACCGCAGCTGACCGCCCCCATCCAGCAGGGCAGCCAGCTCGGCTCGGTCGAGATCAGCATCGAAGGCCAAGTCATCACTGAAAAGCCGCTGGTGGCCCTGCAAAACATTGAAGAAGGTGGTTTTTTCGATCAACTGATCGACGAAGCCAAGATGATGTTTGAATAGGCCCTGAGCACATACCATGAGCCAACCCATCGTCTATTTGAACGGGCAGTTCCTGCCTCAGGATCAGGCCTTCGTGCCCGTGCTCGACCGTGGCTTCGTCTTCGGCGACGGCGTCTATGAGGTCATCCCGGTCTACGGCAGCCGCCTGTTCCGCCTCGATGAACACCTGCATCGGCTGCAAAACAGCCTCGACGGCATCCGCCTCGCCAACCCGCTGAGCAACGCGCAGTGGTGCGAGATGCTGCAAACGCTGATCGGCAAAAACGGCGGCGGCGAACAATCGGTCTACCTGCAGATCACCCGTGGCGTCGCGCCGCGCGACCACGCCTTCCCGGCCAATGCCAAACCGACCATCTTCGCCTACAGCAACCCATTGTTGCCGGTGGCGGACAAGTATCTGCAACACGGAGTCAAGGCGATCTCGCTGCAGGATTTTCGCTGGCAAAACTGCCACCTGAAGACCATCGCCCTGCTGCCCAACATCCTGCTGCGCCAGGCTGCAATCGACGCCGGTGCGATGGAGGCGATCCTGATCCGCGACAACCAGATCACCGAAGGCGCCGCGACCAACATCTTCATCGTCAAGGACGGCGTCATCAAAACGCCGCCCAAGGGCCCCTTCCTGCTGCCCGGCGTCACCCGCGATCTGGTACTGGAGCTGGCCAGCCAGCACGGCATGCCCTATCAGGAGGTCTTCTTCAGCCCCGACGAGCTCAAGGCCGCCGACGAGGTCTGGCTCTCCAGCTCGACCAAGGAAGTACTGGCCATCACCGAACTCGACGGCGCGCCGGTCGGCAAGGGCCAGCCCGGCCCGGTGTGGGCTCAGATGCACCGCCACTACCAGGTCTACAAACAGGCATTGATTGCCGGTGAGGCGCAGTGATGGCGCAGCAAGACGAGACCCTGCTCGAATTCCCCTGCCAGTTCTCGATCAAGGCCATGGGCCTGGCCAGCGACGACTTCGACGCGCTGGTGGTCTCGCTGATCCGCCCCCACATCGCCGACCTGCTCGAAGGCGCGGTCAGCACCAAACCCAGCGCGGCCGGCAAATATATCTCGGTCACCGTTACCTTCGAGGCCACCAGCAAGGACCAGCTCGACACCATCTACCAGGCCGTCAGCACGCATGAACGGGTGTTGATGACGCTGTGAGCACGCTGCTCGTGCGCCGGCTCGGCCTGCGCGATTATCTCCCCAGCTGGCAGGCGATGCAGGCCTTCACCGAGCGTCGCGGCGACGACAGCCCCGACGAGCTGTGGCAGATCCAGCACCCACCGGTGTTCACCCTCGGCCTCAACGGCAAACCCGAGCACATCCTCGACGCCGGCGACATCCCGCTGGTCAACATCGATCGCGGCGGTCAGGTCACCTATCACGGCCCCGGCCAGCTAGTGATCTACGTGTTGATCGACCTGAAACGGCGCAAGCTGGGCGTGCGCGAACTGGTGCAGACCCTCGAAAACGCCGTCATCGCCTTGCTCGCCAGCTATGGCATCGAGGCCTACGGCCGCCGCGACGCCCCCGGCGTCTACGTCCAGCGCGACGGCATCGAGGCCAAGATCTGCGCCCTCGGCCTGCGCGTGCGCCGCGGCCGCTGCTACCACGGCCTCGCACTCAATCTCGACATGGACCTGCGCCCCTACGGCCGCATCAACCCCTGCGGTTACGCCGGCATGACCGTGACCCAACTCGCCGACCTGGTCGACACCATGCCGGACCACAACGCCATCGCCGATCAGCTCTGCCAACAACTGGCCGACGCCCTCGGTCATGACGAGCTGCGCTATACTGAACCCTCTTCTGATCTCGCATTACTGGAGTCATTGACACACGCATGAGCGACCCCAAAAACCTCGATCCTCAAGACCTCGACCGCCAGCGCCGCGAAGCCCTGGCCCCACTGAAGGGCGAATCCAAGACCTCGCGCATCCCGATCAAGATCGAGCCGGTCGCCGAGCCGCTCAAAAAACCACGCTGGATCAAGGCCAAGGCGCCGACCAGCCCCGAGGTCATGCGCCTCAAGGGCGTGCTGCGCGAACAAAAACTCTATACCGTCTGTGAAGAGGCGCAGTGCCCCAACCTCGGCGAATGCTTTGGCCACGGCACCGCCACCTTCATGATCATGGGCGGCATCTGCACCCGTCGCTGCCCGTTCTGCGATGTGGCCCACGGCAAGCCCAATCCGCTCGACCCAGACGAACCGCAACACCTCGCCGAGACCATCCAGGCGATGAAGCTGAACTACGTGGTCATCACCTCGGTCGACCGCGACGACCTGCGCGATGGCGGCGCGAGCCACTTCGCCGCCTGCATCCAGGCCACGCGCGCGCTAAACCCCGAGACCAAGATCGAGATCTTGGTGCCGGATTTTCGCGGCCGCATGGAGATCGCACTCGAACAACTGGCCACCGCGCCGCCCGATGTCTTCAATCACAACCTGGAGACCGTACCCCGCCTCTACAAAAAGGCCCGCCCCGGCGCCGACTACGCGTGGTCGCTGTCGCTGATCCAGCACTTCAAGGCCGCCCACCCCGAGGTGCCGACCAAATCGGGCCTGATGCTCGGCCTCGGCGAAAGCAACGACGAGATCATTGAGGTGCTGCGCGATCTGCGCGACCACGACTGCGACATGCTGACCCTCGGCCAATACCTGCAACCGAGCCCCCATCACCTGCCGGTCGAACGGTATGTCACCCCCGAGACCTTCGATGAACTGGCCGAGATCGCCCGCAACCTCGGCTTTCGCAACGTGGCCAGCGGCCCGATGGTGCGTTCGTCCTACCACGCCGATCTGCAGGCCGCGGGCGGCCACGTAAAATAAGCCTCCGGCCATGGAAAAGGCGATCACCGCGGTCATTGAACAGCTGATCCTGCCGCCGGGCATCCTGATCTTCATCTGCCTGCTCGGCCTGTTTCTGGTATTCAGGGATCGCGCCAGCGGCAAGTGGCTGCTCAGCCTGGGGCTGGTCGGTTTCTATCTGCTGAGCACACCGCTGGTCGCCCATCTGTTGTCACGCACGCTGGAATATCACCCTGCCATCAATCTAAGCCAGTTCAAGCCTGCACCCCACAGCGCCATCGTCGTACTTGGCGGCGGCCGGGACCGCGCCGCGCCCGAATATGGCGGCCAGGACACGGTCTCCGTCTACAGCCTGGTGCGTTCGCGATACGGCGCCCACCTGGCGCGCGAAACCGGCCTGCCCCTACTGACCACTGGCGGCGTGGTGTTCGAAGGCACCGCGGCCGAATCGTTCCTGATGCAGCAATTGATTGAAGAGGAATTCGGCGTCCAGGTCCGCTGGGCCGAGACCGTCAGCCGCACCACGTGGGACAATGCCAAATACAGCGCCGATCTGCTCTCGCTGGCCGAGATCGACCACGTCTATCTGGTCACCCACGCCTGGCACATGCAGCGCTCGGTGTATGCCTTCGAACAACACGGTCTCAAGGTCACCCCTGCGCCAATGGCCTTCAACAGCGATGAATTGAACTATATCCTGCGCGACTTTCTGCCCAGTGCGCACGCGCTACTGATCAACCGCAACGTCGGGCACGAATGGATCGGCCTGCTGTGGTACAAAACCAAGACCCCAGTTAACCAACTGGCAGGGAAATAAAGAAAGGAAAATACAGTACGGCGGGGGCGGTGCGGTCGCACCAGTATCTTCAGCCCCGCCGCGGTTAGGGTAGGTTAGTGATGTTTTTTGTGGAAACCACCACGCATTGCAATATCTTCATCCACCATCGTCGCCCACACGCCAAAGGCGACAGGCACCAAACATGCTACAAGAATCACCCAGAATGTCATGGCACACCTCCTTAGATTGGAAAGCCACGCTATAACAAAAGCACAGCCACCGTACCGCCACTGTGACCAAGGTCACATTCCCCGCAAACTGTTGCCGACATAACATTTCGCCACAATTCAGCCCCTCCTCTGCGTAGATAAACATTCATGCTGCGGCATTAGAGATAAAAAATAGACTTAAGACTCCCGTCTGCGAGCCGATGCATTAGTCACGAAACGGATTTTGACTCGGGGTAAACAATGCTCTTAATCGTAGGTTCCATCGTCGTCCTCGTCTGCGTGGGCACGGGGTTTGTCATGTCCAACGGCCAATTGCTGGCCTTGTGGCATCCCTTTGAAATACTGATTATCTGTGGCGCAGCAACGGGCGCCTTCATTACAGCCAACCCACCCAAGGTCCATAAAGCTGTCGTTTCAGGATTGCTCGGCGTCCTCAAAGGCTCTCCATACAAAAAGGCCATTTATATGGACGCCTTATCGCTAATGTACGACCTGCTATCCAAGGCCCGCAAAGAAGGCATGATGGCGATTGAGCCCGATATCGAGGAACCCAAGGAAAGCCCGATATTTCAGGCCTACCCCAAAGTTGCGAGCAACCACCATGCCGTAGAATTCATTTGTGATTACATGCGTTTGCTGGTCAGCGGCAACATCAATCCCTTCGAGTTCGACAATCTGATGGATGTGGAATTACAAACCCACCACCAACAGGCACAAATGCCTGCCGATGCGGTCACCAAGGTCGCCGATGGCCTGCCAGGCTTCGGCATCGTCGCTGCCGTACTCGGCATCGTCATCACCATGTCAGCACTCGGCGGTCCCCCTGAAGAAATCGGCGCCAAAGTCGCTGCCGCACTGGTTGGGACCTTTCTCGGTATCCTGATGGCCTATGGTTTCGTCGCCCCGATCGGGACCGCCATGGAACACAATGCCCGTGAAGAAGCCAAATTCTTCGAGTGCCTGAAGGCTGTGCTACTGGCAGCGGCCAACGGCTACAGCCCACAACTGGCGGTCGAGTTTGGGCGCAAGGTCATGTACAGCGACATCCGCCCCAGCTTCACTGAGCTGGAAGAACACGTGAAGAAGAAAGCATGACCGAACAACCCGCACCGATCATCATCAAAAAGATCAACCACGGCCACGGCCATCATGGCGGTGCGTGGAAGGTAGCCTTCGCCGACTTTGCAGTCGCGATGATGGCCTTCTTCCTGTTGATGTGGCTGATGGGCTCCACCACCAAAGAAGAAAAAGCCGCCATCTCGGAATACTTTGACAACCCCAGCATGACCCAGGGCATGAGCACCTCTCCATCCCCCAATGCGGTCGATGGCCCTGGCGGGGCCAGCACCTCCATGATTCAGTTCGGCGGTGCCAATGAAATTCACAAAGAACCCCCCGTGCGTGAAAAGGTCATTGAGAAAACGATCGAGGTCGAAAAAGAAAAGCAGCGCCTCGACGAGCTGATGGATAAGATCAAGGAGGCCGTCGAACGCAGTCAAGCCCTGAAACCCTTCAAGGATCAACTCTTCATCGACATCACCCCCGAGGGGCTACGCATCCAGATCGTCGATAAAGAGAACCGGCCAATGTTCGACAGCGGCAGCTCAACGCTGAAAACCTATAGCGAAGCACTGTTGCGGGAGCTGGCGGGCTTTATCAATGAAGTGCCAAACAAGATCACCCTGTCCGGCCATACCGATGCGACCCCGTATTTCCGCAAGGACTATGGCAACTGGGAGCTATCGGCTGACCGCGCCAACGCCGCTCGCCGTGCACTGGTCGAGGCCGGCCTGCGCGAAGACAAGATCAACCGCGTGGTTGGGCTCGCCTCATCGGTCCTCTTCGACAAGGNNATCAGCATCATCGTCATGAACAAGGCCACCGAAGAGGCGATTCAGCGCGAAGAGAGCATGCCGCCGATGACCGACATACCACTGGACGACATCACCCCTGAATCAAAACCAATGAGTTCGCCAGCCGGCCGCATCATCAATCTCAGCGACATGCTGTAAAGTTAAACAAGGCTATTTGAACAACAGGCGTTTGGCTGTAAAAACGCCTTCTTTACTATCGTAATAGACGTTGTCTTTGTTTTTCTCATACCAGGCCATCAGGTGCTCACGATTACCGTTACGCCCCGTAAAACGCTTGGCCAAGGCATAACCGTCATACACCGTTGTTGGCAGCTCGAGATTGTTATCGAGCGTCTCAAACAAAAAATGGAAGGCTGGCAGATACCCCATCGCCAACACATCATCGAGCAAATAGGCAGCCTGATATTTATTACCGCGCGATGCCTCCCAGGCCTTGGGCAGTGCCGTGCGCAACTTGATGCCGGGCAGGTTTTTAATTTCGGTGTAAGTAACGTTGCTGTTCCAGCCTTCAATCATGTACGTGATCAGTACCGGATATAACTCAGGGTCTTCCAGCTTCACCAGACAACGGATCACATCCCGCGGCAAATAACCGGTTCGCCCTTTCATCAGATCAACCAGCGTATCACGCGCATCCGCACACCAGTCGTGATGCCAGACGGCACTCGCCAGATTGTGGTTATGGGCCAACTCCTGAATGATCCGCTGTTTATCCTCTGGCTGAGCCAAGGCGCGAATTGCCTCCGCACCATATACAACCCAGGGCACCCCAGGACGCGAGGCCTCGAACAAAACATCCATATGCTCGCGCCCGACCGCCATCAACATGCCGACCTGAGGATCAGATTCAAGATAGGCCCGTTGATTACGCGAAAGCGTATAAATCATATGTACATAATTCGTCGCTTCTGACTTGGTTGGCTGCGGCGGCAATTTCACACGCAACAGCATATCCATATCTGGTAACGTTTTCTCAGCCTCTGCATGGCGAGTAATCTCGCTGAAATCATCCCCCAAGGCAAAGACGGGGCGATCCGATGACGAACTTAACGGCTGACGCAACACATCACTGCACCCAGACAACATCACCGACCCCGTCAGCAACAGGCCAACGACACCCTTTCTAAACACCATATTCTGTACAGACATCCTTAGTGCAACCATTCCATTGTTCATCTATTTCCCCTGCAACATCCATTGTCACAGGTGATTCACCTTATGCTTCAGACAGTGTACTGACTCCACCCCATCAACCGCCAGCCCGTTAGCATTCCGCATCACAAATATAAATTGTAAATATGACCGTTTTTATCACTAGACTTGAACGCGTTATCATAGCCCCCCATTCAAGCAATGCGATCAAAGCTCATGTGGTTCCAAAGACAGATACAACTACACGCCCGAGCTCGAGGCTTTCACCTGATCACGCGCGAAATAGTTGAAAACATCCCCGAAATTGGCGACATCCAGATAGGATTGATCAATCTCTTCATCCAGCATACGTCGGCCTCTCTTACTCTCAACGAAAACGCTGATCCCACTGTCCGCCAGGATTTTGAAAGCTTCTTCAATCGCGCCGTGCCCGAAAACGAACACTACTACCGGCACACCGACGAAGGCCCAGACGACCTGCCTGCCCATCTCAAATCCAGCCTGCTCGGCAGCAGCCTGACCATCCCCATCAGTCACGGCCGCCTCGCCCTCGGCACCTGGCAAGGCATCTATCTCTGCGAACACCGCAATCACGGAGGCAGCCGGCGTTTGCTGGTCACCCTGAACGGCGAATAATCGGCAGCCATCAATCCATTTTTTCCTAAAGGAAATAAAACCAGCGGCCGATCAGATTACGTGACCTGGTTCACAACCTGAAGGTGAACAATCTCACAAACTGTTTTGACAAAGGCAACCCTCAGCGAAAGCTCTGGGGCGCAAAGTCACCGGCCTAAGGGGGCAACCCTATGGCAGCGGGACCGCCGGAACAAAGGCGTGGCTATTCTTACCCCGCCCCACCTGTTCCTCATGTCATTTGCCGACCATGTCGTCGGCGACCTGGATCGTACCGACAACGGATGTCACAGGCTCTTATTTGATTTGAGGTGCTGATATGACTACCAAATTTGCGCTCGTTATTGATGACTCTGCCACCATGCGCGCCATGGTTTCACAAACCCTGCTGCAGGAGACAGACATCGATGACGTCATTACCGCAGACAACCCCGACCAGGCACTGGAAAAACTGGCCAGCGCCCAGGGCGAACTCCAATACATCGTCAGCGATTGGAACATGCCGGGCATGCCGGTGCCGGATTTTATGGAGATCCTGGAATCCAACCCCGCAACCGCCGTCGCGCCGTTTTTCCTGCTCACCAGCTCTGAACAGAGCAAACGTGACGAGATTGCCGCCACCATCCATCCGACCGCGATGCTGACCAAACCATTCAACCCCGCTCAGCTGATTGCACTGATCGCGACCCATGTCGGCATTTCCGAACGTCGCCGTGCACCGCGTGTCGTCCCTCTCAGCCGCTGCGAAGTGGACTTTGGCTTCGATCAGGGCACCAGCAGCTATCATGCCGATGTCATCAATATCTCCGAGATCGGCGTCCTGTTGCGCGCCCATGTTTCCAGCCAGAACCATACTTATGTCTATGATTTTGTTAGCCTGAATCTCCAAACAAACTCAGGCAGCACTCCGATCAAACTCTACGGACAGATCATCCGCCTGGAAGCAGATGGGGAGACCGCACAAAAAAACACCATCAAGATCGCCATCGATTTCCGCGCCATGCGTGACGAAAATCGTCGCGTCCTGCAGCAATACGTTGGCCTCAACATGATTGATTCTGCGGAGGGACATTAAAAAATGACTATCTCTGCAAATTTCCATCATAACTATACGGTTAATTGCTAAACTAGTGAGACTTGAAGAAATACGCAGGGCATCACAATGGCATTCATGGAGTTCAATGAGAGTCTGGCGGTCGGCAACACCGTCATGGATCACGAGCATCGCAACCTGGTGAGATACATCAATGTATTGCAACAGAGCATCGCCAGCGGTGCGGGCCACGAGGTAATCGACGAGGTCCTGGCCGGACTCACAGACTACGCCGCTACCCACTTCCTGGTGGAAGAATCACTGATGAAGGCCTATGACTACCCCGACATCGGCCGCCACAAGCAGGCCCATACCCGTTTCCGCCAGCGGCTCAATGAACTGAGCCGCCTGTTTTCGGAACAACACGGACAACAGGCCGCTCAGACCCTGCTGGACTTTTTGATGAGCTGGCTGATCGATCACATCCTGCAGGTCGATGCGCGGCTGGCCGACTTCCTGCACAGCCGCGGCATGCGCTGATCGAGGCTTAATCGACCAGCAACACGGCCTTGCCGAGCATACCGCCGGCCTCGATCAAACGATGGGCAGCGGCGGCCTCGGCCAGTGAAAACTGACGACTGACACACACCCGCAGCTGAGCGTTGCCATACAGGTCCATGCACTGACGCAGGATCTCGCCATGGTGGGCCAGCGCCTCATCCAGGCCCAGGTGCATCGGCGTCAACATCAACTCCAGGCCCAAACGCTGATTGCGCAGACGCATGGTCTTCCAATCGGTATTGGCATCGGGCTGCAGCAGACTGACCACATCGCCATAGATCCGCGTCGCAGCAAAACATTGATTGAGCACGGCGCCACCGACCGTATCGAAGGCGACATCCACCCCCGCACCATCGGTCAGGCGCAGGCACTCGGCCACCACGTCCTGCTGGCGGTAATCAATCACCTCGTCTGCGCCGATGGCCGCCACAAACTCGGCCTTGTCCGCCCCCTCGACCGTCGTGATCACCCGCGCCCCGGCGGCCTTGGCCAACTGGATCGCGACATGACCAACCCCCCCGGCCCCGGCCTGGATCAGCACCGTGCTGTGCTCGTTGACGTTGGCGCAGTCAAAGAGGCTCTCCCAGGCGGTGATCAACACCAGCGGCGCGGCCGCGGCCTCGGCAAAGCCCATGCCCTCGGGGATAGGCGCCGCCAGCGCCTGCTCGACCACCGCATACTCGGCATAGTTGCCCGGCGTGATGCCGATGCCGCCGTTGTTGAACAGCACCGCATCGCCGATCTCGAAGTCGGTCACCGCAGCGCCGATCGCCTCGACCACACCCGCGCCATCACAGCCGAGGATCGCCGGCATCTGATCGGGGGCATAGGTGCCACGGCTGCGCAACTTGGTATCGATCGGATTGACACCCGCCGCCTTCAGCCGCACCTTGATCGCCGTCGGCGACACAAGCTCCGGCGTCACCACCTCACGCAACTGCAACACATCCGGCGCCCCGGGTGCATCAAACACTACTGCCTTCATACGCTCACCTCACTCCCTGCCGCGTCCACCGCGCGATCAATATCCCTTTAACGCCCGTTCAATCTTGGCGATCAACTGCAACTCCTGCGACGAGTAGATCTCGGCCGGGTCCATCGGATACTTGGCCTTGGTGTGCGGCATCATCGCCAGCTCGGCCAGATCGCGGTGCAGCTTGTTGTTCTTGTCCAGGCCATCGGCCAGCGCGGCCAGGGTCAGGCCGTAATCATAACCGGCGTCCTGAAACACCTTTTCCAGAAACCGGCGGCGCTCGTCGCCAGGCAGACTCATCGGGCTGACCGACAATGTCCCATCCGAAATACTGGTATACGAATCGGCCAGGCGCTCCAGCACCGCCCGATCGCCCAACGTTGCCGGCCCCATCTCAGACGGCGACTGACTACAGGCCGTCAACAACACCAGTCCACCCAGCAGGCCCGCACGCATCCACGCCTTCATGCTCATTTTTTACCCTCAGCCTCGTGACGTTTCTTCTCTTCACGCTCCCAGCGATCGATCAGGTTCGACAACTCGTTGTTGCCCTCCTTCTTCGCCACCATGTAGGGCGTCCAACCATTCTCGTTCTTGGCCTCCAGACTGGCACCCGCGCCGTAGAGCAATCTTACGACCGCTTCATTATCGCGATGTGCGGCCCAGTGCAGGGCGGTCCAGCCACTCTTGTCGGCATGATTGATGTCGGCCCCGGCATTGACCAGCAGGGTCACCGCATCGACATTGCCCTTCACGGTCGCCCGCAGCAACGGCGTCCAGCCGGAGTCATCGGCCGCATTGACGTCGGCGCCGTGCTCGATCAACAGCTTCATCAACTCGGTGTGACCGGTGCGCGAGGCGTGCATCAGCGCCGTCCAGCCATAGCTATTGCGGCTATCCACATTTTGACCCTGCTCGATCATGGCCTTGACGCCCGCGGCGTCGCCATCGAGTACCTTGTCCATCAGCGGCGTATTGTTATCACAACCCCATAGCGCCAATGCCAGCGCCACCACCGCCAATCCCTTCAAGCCTCTCATTCCCAACTCCCCAACACTTTTTTAATTGTTAATCGGGCGCCATTCTAACCCGAAACATCAACCCCGACACCGCAGTCCGCTATAATCGCCGACAGTCGAAGAGGAGGAAGACTCGATCATGCCCAAATTCCATTGCCCACGCTGTAAACAGCCCACCCTGTCGATGAAAGATAAATATCTGATCGGCTGGTGGAAAACCGCCAATTGCGGCGGCTGCGGCGCCCGTATCACGGCCTATCCGATCCTGTTGATGATCTACTCGTTTCTCTATGTCTGGAACATCATCTGGTGGGTTGGCATGGCCCAGTTCAACGACAGCCTGCACTACCTGATCTACATGGCCGTCATCTGGCTGTTGCTCGACTTCTTCAACATCCAGCTGATCCCGCTGGCGGCGATGAAGGATAAAGCCAAGCCCAGCGAAGAACCCAAGGCAGACTAAATGGCGCGCATCCTCGCCATCGGCATCGCCACGCTCGACATCATCAACAGCGTCGACGGTTATCCGGCCGAAGACAGCGAAGTGCGTGCCCGCAGCCAACGCATCTGCCGCGGCGGCAACGCCACCAACACGCTGGTCGTGCTGAGTCAGCTTGGCCATCGCGGCAGTTGGGGCGGCGTGCTGGTCGACGAACCCGACGCCCGCCACATCCGCAGCGACCTCGCCCACTACGCCATCGACACCGCCCACGTGCGCCTGCTCGGCCACGGCAAGGTGCCGACCTCGTACATCAGCCACAACCTGCGCAACGGCTCACGCAGCATCGTGCACTACCGCGACCTGCCCGAATTCGGCTACCACGACTTCGCCGCCATCGATCTCGGCGGTTACGACTGGCTGCACTTTGAAGGCCGCAACATCGACGACACCGCGCGCATGATGCAGCGCGCCCGCGAACACTGGCCGACACTGCCGATCTCGCTCGAAATCGAAAAGGAGCGCGACGGTCTCGACCAACTGTTGCCGCTGGCCGATGTCATCCTCGCCTCACGCGCGCTGGCCGAGACCCGCGGCTTTGCCGACGGCAAACAGTTTCTGCACTACCTGCGCAAATTGACCGCCGCCGATCTCTACTGTGGCTGGGGCTCCCTCGGTGCGCACGCCTTGATCGGCGACCAGGCCCTGTTCAGCCCGGCGCAGACACCGGCAATGGTCATCGACACCCTCGGCGCGGGCGACACCTTCAACGCCGCCATCATCGACGGCTATCTGGACCGGCGCGAAGACATCCTCTCCCACGCCTGCACGCTGGCGAGCCTCAAATGCGGCCGTCTGGGGTTGGATTTAGGGCTTGAACTTGGGATTTGAATTAGGACTTAACAGGACACACACATGATCGAAATCTACGACCGCAAGGGCTTCGACTGCCTGGCGCGCGTTGAACAAAACAACCTGCGCGGCGCCGATCTCAGCGGCAAGGACCTCAGCAACGCCAACCTGGTCGAATTCGACCTGCGTCAGGTCAACCTGCGCGGCAGCAAACTCAACGGCGCCGACCTGCGCCTGGCCAACCTCGATGGTGCGGACCTGCGCGACGCCGACTTCACCGACGCCGACTTCACCGGCACCGAACTGGGCAGCGCCCTGGTCGAAGGCGCCACCTTCAGCAACGCCAAACTCAGCGTCGAGCAATACGCAACACTACAAAAGGCAGGGATCAAACTGGCCCAGGCCGGGCTCAGCATCGAGATCAAACAGGGTTAAGGCTTACCAGTTTTCAGCACCGGCATTGATCTCGCCGGCGCAGATCACACGGTCACGGCCGCTGGACTTGGCCTCGTACAACACACGGTCGGCATGGCCGATCAGGATATCGGCCATCGCCTTGGCCTCGACCCTGGCCGCTGACGGTTCGGCATAGGTCGCCACCCCGATCGAGATCGTGACCTGGAACGGATCAAAATCCTCCGGCCGGAAGATGTGATGGGCGATGGCGTAACGAATACGTTCGGCGACCTCCTCGGCCTCTTCTGCCCCCGCATTGCCGAGCAACGCCGCAAACTCCTCGCCACCATAACGTGACAACACATCCGAACCGCGCAGCTGGGCACGAATCAGCGCCGCGACTTCGCGCAGCACCAGATCGCCGACCTGATGGCCGTAGGTATCGTTGACGCGCTTGAAATAGTCGACATCGAGCAGCAGGCACGACAGGGGTTTGCCGGTCCGCTCGACATTGGTCACCTCTTCCTTGATCCGCTGATCGAAGAATCGACGGTTATTGATCGCGGTCAGCGTATCGGTCAGGCCTTGGCGCTTGATGCGCTCAAGGTTGATGCCATTTTCGATACAGATCGCCAGCACCGCCGCAAAGTGTTCGAGAAAATCGGTACGCACGCCGCGCACGAAACGATCGGCCTCAAAACTGCCGATGTTCAAACTGCCGATCAAACGCCCGTAACGCACCAACGGCAACAGCGCGATACTGGCCGGACGCTTGCGCGCATGATTAAACAGCTTGCTGTGTTTGTCGGAACGGTAGGCGCCGAGCGTGGGAAACATGGAGTACGGAAACAAGGCCTCGACCTCTTCCCAGGTAGAGGCGAACATCAGCTCCGGGATCTCGCTGCTCTTCACCCCTTCATCCTTGAGGATGCGCTGCACCTCGTACTCGGGGTCAAACAACAGCAGGCTGACGGTATCCCAACTGATCGCGGAGGGATCTGGATGCAGGATGGCCTCGATCATCTCGAGCAGGGAGTTGAGACCGACCATGCGCAGCTCCAGGGCCTGGAAACGACGCAGTTTGTTTTCGTTGTTGCGCGCCTCTTCCATAAAATCGGCCAGACGCTGTTTCAACAAACGGTTTTGGGCGGCGAGGTCTGTATTCACTTGATTCGAGCGTGGAGCACCATTGTATCCAGCCAGGTCTGGCTGCGAATGAGGATTATGACGTGTCGACACTAACATGATTCCACGCCACCATGGTGGCAGGTGATCGTTACATATTCAGTCATCATCACTGATGACATCACCCGGCCTGCCCCCCGACTCTGTTGACGCCCCCGTTCTCCCCGACGATCATTGCCAGCTCAACCCCCTCGTTGCTGATGGCTGCAAACACCTTACGCTTAGTAGCGGTTCCCGCGGAAGCGTTCTTTAGAAAATTTAACAATTGCCTTCCGCTATAATGCGCGGTCATGGATCTGAGCCTACTACAACCACTGTTCGACTGGATCGAGAACAACCCGACCTTGGCCGGGGTGATGATCTTTGTCATCGCAATGAGCGAATCGCTGGCCGTGGTCGGCATGTTCATNNTTCATCCCCGGCGTGGCCCTGATGTTCGGCATCGGCGCCTTGATCGCCGCCGGCGTCATCGACTTCGGCACCGCCTGCGCCTGGGCTATCGCCGGCGCCATCGCCGGTGATGGCCTCAGTTATTGGCTGGGCCGTCACTACAAGGATCGATTGCGTCACCTGTGGCCCTTGAGCCGCCACCCGCAGATGGTCGACAAGGGCGAGGCCTTCTTCCATCGCCACGGCGGCAAGAGCATTCTCTTCGGGCGTTTTTTCGGCCCGCTGCGCGCCATCGTGCCCGCCGTCGCCGGCATGATGGGCATGCGCAGCAGCACCTTCTTCGCCGCCAACATCGCCTCGGCGCTGCTATGGGCGCCGGCCTACCTGCTGCCGGGCATGGTCTTCGGTGCCTCGCTGGCGATTGCGGCCGAGGTCGGCTCGCGACTGGTGGCACTGATCCTCACTGTCGTCATCGCGCTGTGGCTAGGCGTCTGGCTGATCCATCGCAGCTATCGTTACCTGGCGCCGCGGGCCGAAGAGCTGCGCCAGCGTCTGCTCAACTGGGGCCGCCAACACCCCCACCTAGGCCCACTGACCAACGCGCTGATCGATCCACAACTGCCCGCCGCCCGCAGCCTCTTGATCATCGCCTGCGTGCTGTTGGTCATCGCCAGCGCCATGGTGTGGCTGACACAACTGATCAGCCTCGGCCCACCGCTGGCCCGCCTCGACAACAGCAGCTACCACCTGCTGCAACAACTGCGCTCGCCGTGGGCCGACGATTGGTTGACCGCGCTGACCATGCTCGGTGATCCGCGCGTCAACGCGGCGGTCTTCGCCAGCCTGCTGGCCTGGCTGGTCTGGCGTCGACGCTGGCTGACCGGCGCCTATCTGAGCGCATGCGCGGCCTTCGGCTTGATCTGCGCCTGGTGGTTGAAACAGGTCTTTCAGGCCCCGCGACCGATTCCGGACTTGCAGGCCGTGATCGGCTTCAGCTTTCCCAGCACCCACACCCTGGTCGCCACCTGTCTCTACGGCTTTCTCACCGCGCTCATCGCCCGCGAACTCTCCCCCCGCTGGCGCTGGCTGGCCTATGCGATCGGCGGGATATGGATCCTGGGCATCGCCTTCAGCCGTCTGTATCTCGGCGCACACTGGTTGTCGGATGTCGCCGCCGCACTACTGCTGGGACTGATCTGGGTCGCCGTCGTCGCCACAGCCCTGCGCATCCACTTGAGCCGCCGCCTCGGCCTGAGCGGCCTGCTGCTCGTGCCATCGCTGGCCCTGCTGCTGGTCGGCAGCTGGCATATCAGCCAAAACCACGCCACACAGCTGGCGCAGTACAGCCACACCCAGCCTGAAACCGCTTTAAACCCCGTCGACTGGCGCAACTACGGCTGGGCACAGCTACCCGCCTACCGCATCGATTCGCGCGGCATCGAAAAACAACCGCTGAACCTGCAGTGGGCAGGCGAACTCACGCCAATACAACTGCGACTGTCGACCACTGGCTGGCAAAACCCGCCCGACCTGACCGCCGCCAGCGCCATGTTGTGGCTGCAACAAACACCGGTCTTGAGCACGCTGCCGCTGCCGCCACAGCTGCACGACGGTGAGCCGCCAGCACTGCATATGATTCAACCTGATACCGGGTTGGTGCTCTATCTATGGCCGAGCCGCCACCGACTCGGCGATGGCAACACACCACTATGGCTGGGGACCATCGGTAAACTGACCGCGCTGGAGACGCCGTATTTCACGGTGCCGCGTGCAGGGGGCGATTTCAATCAGGCCCTCGCCCAGCTTAAACCAGCCTTACCCGAAGCCTTATTGGCAGTGAATCCCAACCGCACCGTGATGCTGATATCGAGCATGGACAATCCCTTGCCTTCACTACAGAATTCACCGCCTGCGCCGATGGATTCATCAAATGCAAATCCCCTGGATTAAAAGAGCGCCCGACTGTCTATGCTGAAGTTTTTCCGCAAAAAAACCGCTACCGAGAACAAAGCAGAGCAACCATTATTGCAACCCGGGCAGCTGCGCGAATTCATGCGCCGCTTTGCCATCGGCAGCAAGATCCGTTATTACCCGGAATATCAGGAAGACATCATCCTCGACAGCGTCATCCTCGCCTATCTGGTCAATGGCTATCTGATCTATAGCAGCCAAGACCTCGACGGCAATGGTGATACCTCACTCGTACTCAAACGCGACGGCGAAGGCATTCGACTGGACCCGATCAAACAGTGCAGCATCGTCATCCCCGCCGCCAGTCGCGGTGAGCATCAACTCGACTATCAGCGCCGCGATACCTTGAAGCAAACGGGCGACCTCGCCATCGGCAACACCATCACCTTGCTAGGCCAGCAACAACAAGGGCAGGTGGCCGTCGTCGAGACCGTGGTATCCAAACGCACCAAACTCAAAGAGGGGCACTACGCCAACCAGGAGGTGGCCATCCTGCGCCTCGATAGCGACTCCTTCATCCTGACCGACCAGCGCGCCAGCCAGCGATTGCAGATCCACTTCCCGGCCGCCATCGAGCTACCCAAAGATCCGCAAAGCCATCCGTGCACCTTGCTGGACTTCTCAGATCACGCCCTGCGCATCGATCTTGATGGTTTCGACCCGGAGCACAAACTCATCGCCAAAGACAAACCATTAATCCTCAAATTGAGCCTACCCGGCGTCAACACCCCCTATCGCCTCAAAGGCTACACCCTTCGTCGCAAAGGCGATGAAATCGTTATGATTATCAACGCTATAGGCCGTAACGACGACTTCCTCACCATCCATGCAATGGACATCCTCGAAATCAAATCCAAACTGCTACAACTCCCAAGAGCGTAAACATTTGTAAAAAACTAATGACCGCCCTCCTCCGCCCGATAAAACACATATAGAATGCATGGACTTTTTTCTTATACACACATAGAATACATGGCTAATTATAAGTCACTGTTAAACAGTAATTTTTAACCACTAAAGCGAGGTAATCATCATGGAATGGGCATATGTTCAAATAGCTTCTTTGGCCATTATCGTCGGCTTTGCCGTGTTTATCGCCTTCTCTGACGCAAAGCTGGCAAATCAAGGCAATAACGATTAATATTAGAAACATCTGATCAGTAGCCTCCCCGCTCCTCACGAAGGTTGTTCCGCTCAACGGCCTTCGAGAGGGGCGGTTTTTATTTCCCCCCTCTAAAAAATATTCCCCGCACCACCCAGGTGCCCCCCATTCCTATCCACCGCTAAATTCCAGACACTAAATCCCAGACAAAAAAAAGCCCGGGCAAAGCCCGGGCAACATGTTCACAACACTTATGCAGAAGTGGTGTTACTTGCCTTTGGTGAACTCTGGATACGCTTCCAGACCACACTCAGCAATATCGACGCCGTTGTACTCGTCTTCTTCACTGACACGGATACCCATGATCGCCTTCAGTGCAAACCAGACAATCAAGCTAGTGACGAAGACCCAGACAAAGATCGTCAGCGCACCGGCGATTTGACCCAAGAAAGAAGCATCAGCATTGGTCAGCGGCACTGCCAACAGACCCCAGATACCGACCACACCGTGCACAGAGATCGCACCGACTGGATCGTCGAGGCGCAGCTTATCCAGCGTGATGATCGAGAAGACCACGATCAGACCACCAACACCACCGATAATAGACGCCATCAGAGGGGTAGGAGTGTCAGGACCGGCAGTGATCGCCACCAGGCCAGCCAGGGCGCCGTTACAGGCCATGGTCAGGTCAGCCTTGCCAAACATCACACGGGCAGTGATCAGGGCAGTGATGACACCAGCAGCGGCAGCAGCATTAGTGTTCAGGAACACCATGGCCACAGCGTTAGCGTTGGCGATATCACCCAGCTTCAGTACTGAACCACCGTTGAAACCGAACCAGCCCATCCACAGGATGAAGGTACCCAGTGCAACCAGCGGCATGTTACCGCCTGGGATCGCATAGACCTCACCGTTAGGGCCGTACTTGCCTTTACGAGCACCCAGCACCAGCACACCAGCCAATGCAGCAGCCGCACCCGCCATGTGAACGATGCCCGAACCTGCGAAGTCAACGAAGCCCAGATCGCCCAGGTTGTACATACCGAATACGTCGTTACCGCCCCAGGTCCAAGAACCTTCCATTGGGTAGATAACAGCAGTCATCACCACGGCAAAGGCCAGGAACGCCCACAGCTTCATACGCTCAGCCACCGCACCAGAGACGATCGACATCGCAGTTGCTACGAATACCACCTGGAAGAAGAAGTCAGACGCGCCCGAATAAACCGCACCACCTTCAAAACCCTCTTCCGCAGAGGCCGCCAGTGCATCCGCCACCAGTGATTCACCACCGGCAATGCCCGACAGGAACCAGCCGCCGCCGTACATGATTTGATAACCACAAATCAGATACATAATAGAAGCGATCGCGAACAGGGCGATATTCTTGGTCAGAATTTCGGTCGTGTTCTTCGCACGCACCATACCGGCCTCCAGCATCGAGAAGCCCGCCGCCATCCACATCACCAACGCACCGCACACCAGGAAATAAAAGGTGTCCATCGCGTATTGCAGTTGAAAAATTTGATTTTCCATCGTTCTAAACCTCCAAAAACTTAAAGCGCTTCAGTACCGGTCTCACCGGTACGAATACGGATGGCTTGCTCCAACCCAACCACAAAAATCTTGCCGTCACCGATCTTGCCAGTATTGGCCGCCTTGGTAATCGCCTCGATCACCTGATCCACCAGATCCTCAGCGACAGCGATATCCACCTTCACCTTGGGCAGAAAATCGACCACGTATTCCGCACCACGGTAAAGCTCGGTATGCCCCTTCTGGCGACCGAAACCTTTGACCTCAGTCACGGTAATCCCCTGAACGCCGATGTCAGACAATGCCTCACGCACATCATCCAACTTAAACGGCTTGATAATCGCAGTAATCAATTTCATTTTTTTCTCCTATTTGAACCATGCCAGCCTGCGTCACCTGCCCGCATGGGCGAACCTAAACCAGCTGTGTTCAAAACAGAGCACGGCGCGTGCCAATCTTAAAAACTCTTAAAAAACATGAAGATGAAATTTGACAGATGCACCAGCAGCGACCTTGTGCACCATTATGGATAGAGCACGGCAGAATCACGCACGAAAATGGTGCGCACGACCTGACATGCCTCCACAACGCCTACCCTGAAGCCTTCAGAATCACGTAAACTCCAAGGCACAAAAACGCATCAGCAATTAAGGAATAAACGCATGGACCCCAAAATCTTCGACGACCTCGCCCGCAAACTCGCCGACAGCGTGCCCGCCGGAATCAAAGACATCCAAGCCGACATGGAAAAGAACTTTCATCAAATCCTGCAGAGTGGTTTTGATAAATTGAATCTCGTGACACGGGAAGAGTTTGAAGTGCAGAGCGCTGTGTTGCAGCGGACGCGGGAGAAGTTGGAGGCGTTGGAGAAGCGGGTGAATGAGATGGAGAAGGGGGAAAATTAATCCTTTTATTACCATCAGGATAAATACACTCAATGATGCTTTACTCATCAGACCTATTTACTAAGATCTAATATGAACAAGACAATCGTAACGTTCATCCTCCTCTTATTGAGTCATCAACATGCCTTCAGTGGTGAACACTTCAGATCAAATGTAGAAATAAAGTCCATTTTATCTGTTGCGGATTTGAGACCGGGACACAAAAAGATTGAAGGCATCTCTCGATTGTATCTAAATGATGAGAGATGGAATTCGTCCGATTGCCGCCCGACGACAGCAGACATACTACCTTCAGACACTCATTTAATACATGCCGTTTACGAATCCCTACGAAGCAATCTCCCTATAGAAATAGGAGTAGAAGACACGCTCAGACCTGTCGACGACACATGCCAAGTTGTTTATATTCAGGTAATAAATCGCAAACCCAAATAGTACGTAGCTCCGATTAGCGCAGCGTAATCGGAGGAATGAAAAACATCTCTCATCACTGCCGTGACATCTAATCTTGATGCGCGTCTCTCAGCTATAACTTCATACGTGCGATTACGCTTTGCTAATCGCACCTACATTAACCAGAATTACGAACCAGGCTACGTTAAACGGAAGGAAACTAACCCACACCATTCACATAGAGCACTCACCAGCCAACACCCTCTTCAACGGTTGCAGCTGCGATTCATAGTGACGCCAGCGTTCTATGGAGCTGGTATACAAGGGTTTGGTTGCCTGATCGGAACTGGCGGTGACTACGGCACGGGTGTTGTCGGCATGTTTGAGACAGCGCTCATCCCACTCCAAACCAATGAACTCAATCATCTGGCGCACGGTCGCCTCATTGTCGGCGACCAGCGCTTCATAGTTCACCGTTAAGATACGATCTCCCATCACCTGCTGCCAATGAGTCATGAGTCTTTGGTATAGCAGTAAGTAGCTCCGATTAGCGCAGCGTAATCGGAGGAATGAAAAACACCTCTCATCACTGCCGTGACATCTAATCTTGATGCGCGTCTCTCAGCTATAACTTCATACGTGCGATTACGCTTTGCTAATCGCACCTACATTAACCAGAATTACGAACCAGGCTACGTTAAACGAAAACGAGCCCACGCCATTTACACAGAGCACTCACCAGCCAACACCCGCTTCAACGGTTGCAGCTGCGTTTCATAGTGACGCCAGCGTTCTATGGAGCTGGTATACAAGGGTTTGGTTGCCTGGTCGGAACTGGCGGTGACTACGGCTCGGGTGTTGTCGGCATGTTTGAGACAACGCTCATCCCACTCCAAACCAACAAACTCAATCATCTGGCGCACGGTCGTCTCATTGTCGGCGACCAGCGTTTCATAGTTCACCGTTAAGATACGATCGCCCATCACCTGCTGCCAATGAGCCATGAGCCTTTGGTATTGCAGATAATAATGGCCGAGACCTTCGAGTGTGTTGGTGTAGGGCATCGAGCCCATGAAGTTTTGGAAATAACAGGACAGACAGGTATCCATCGGCTCACGCTGGCAATGGATGATCCTGGCATTTGGAAACAGGCGTGAGATAAAACCCAAGGACAGGAAGTTGTGCGGCATCTTGTCGGTCACACGCAGCGCATCAGGACTCTTTGCCTGCAGTGCTGCCAAGTGTTCGTTTGCGGCCTTGGTCAAGGCTGGCGCGGTCATCAACGCAAGATCTTCATACGCTGCAGTGGGGCTGCGCCGAAATTTTTTACGCGACTCGCCGACCAGGAACAATTCACCTGCACCGTACACCTGCGGATGACTACTGAGGATTTGTTCTACCAAGGATGTCCCTGAGCGTGGCATGCCCACGATAAACACCGGCAGACGGCTATCGCAATCAGACACGGGCGCCGTTTGCATAAACTGCTCGTCATAATGCGTGATCAGGAATTCAACAAACTGTTCATGCTGCTGTCGGTCATATACCGCGACCACGGCATCGTTGGCCTGTTTGACGTAGGCGAACGCCTTGTCGTAATCACGCGCCTTGTCGTACAACATGCCCAACCTAAACGCCAAGGCCTGACGATCGCCGGGTGGCAGTTGTGCTTGTTGCATAAGCGCCTCGATCTTTTCGATCAACACACCACGTTCATCTCTGCTGACGACTGGCGCATAGGCGGCCAGTATTTCGGTGCGTTGCGGATACTGTGCAAACAACTCGCGCAAAATAACGCGCGCGCCTTCCACATCACGCGCCAGACTCAAATAACGCGCCATCGCCAACCGCACATTGGGATCCTGCGGTGCCAACGCCAATGCATGCTCGTAATAAATACGCGCCTGCTCCATCTCATTGGTATGCAGATAGACATCACCGATGCGACACAAAACGGTGGGGTGATTTTTTGCGAGATCATTGGCGCGCTGATAATGGGCTAGCGCCTCGGCTGCATCACCGAGACTCAGTTTGGCATCCGCATAACCGACGAGATAACCGATATTCCCCGGCGCCAAGGCCATTGCCCGCGCATAACTCGCTGCGGCCTGAGCACTATCGGAGGTTGCCGCATACAAACGACCCAGCGTTTCCCAGGCGTTGACGAATGCGGGGTCCAGCGACACCGCACGTTGATAATGGGCAATGGCCTGCGGCACCTTGTGTTGCAACTCCAGGCACTGCCCCAGGCCCAACCAGGCCTGATGCATGTGCGGCCGCAACTCCAGCGCCTTTTGCATACACTGCTCGGCAGCGACCACATTGCCCAAGCGCCCTTCCACGGTGCCGCACATGAACCACACCTCAGCATCGCGCGGCAGCTTCTGTGTTAATTCACGATACGCCTCGCGCGCCTCAGGCAGGCGATTGCTTTGTAACAGGTCGAGGGCTTTTTTGATCTTGCTGCGCAGCAGCGGTGGGATTTTTTCGGGCTTAGACTTCGCCATGGATTGATTATCGTTTAATCACCGGTCGCGGCTTACGCTTCTCATCGATGGCGACATAGGTCAGCGTGGCCTGTGTCACCTTGATCGGCTGTTCTAGTTTATTGCGCTCGGCAAAGACCTCAACATCTACCGTGATCGAGGTGTTGCCGATGCGCACCACTTCGGCATAACAACTGATCAAGTCACCGATAAATACCGGCTGTTGAAATTCAAATGAATTGACGGCAACGGTGACGACACGACCACCGGCCACCTGATGGGCAACGATGCTGCCGGCGAGATCGACCTGCGACATGATCCAGCCACCGAAGATATCGCCTGCGGCATTGGCATCCGCCGGCATGGCCGCCACACGTATCGCCAACATGCGTTCACCTTTATTCTTTTCCATCTCAATGCCCCTCGTATAAGGCGTCGATCTGCGCCTGATAACGCTGCGCCACTACGGCGCGCTTGACCTTCAAGGTCGGCGTCAACATGCCATTCTCGACCGTCCACGCCTCATTCAACGCATGCAGCCGACGAATCTTGGCGTAACCGGGAAACGCAGCCAGAGCACGATCGACATGCGCTAACAACTCTTTGTCGGAAGGCGTATGTCCAAGCTTCTCCAGTTGCGCCTGATCCAATACCACCAACGCGGACAGAAAGGGCCTGCCCTCACCGACGATCATCGCCTGTTCAAACAATGGATCACTGCAGATCGCCATCTCCATATCCGCCGGCGGCAGCTTTTCACCATTGGCGAGTACGATAATATCTTTCAGGCGACCGGTGATCGTGACAAATCCCTGCTCGATCTTCGCCTTGTCGCCGGTATGCAACCAACCGTCCTGATCGATGATCTGCGCCGTCGCCTCCGGCAGATTCCAGTAACCCAACATCACACTCGGGCTGCGCGTCTGCAGTTCATCGTTGTCACCGATGCGCACCTCTATCCCCGGCAACACCTGCCCCACACTCGATGGCAGATTGGCCTCCAAACGATTGCCGGCAATCACCGGGCTGGTCTCGGTCATGCCGTAGCCTTGCAGGATATTCAGCCCCAAGCCGACAAACACCTGCGCCGCATCCTGCGGCATCGGTGCACCACCGCTGATCGCCAACCGCAAACGGCCACCAAAACGCGCCACCAGTTTCGAGGCCACGATGCGCGACAGCAGCGGCCACAACAACTGATTCGGCGTCCACGCGGCACGACCCTGCTGGATCTGAAAACGTCGCCAACCGACCTTTACCGTCAAATCAAACAAACTGCGACCGAGACCACCACTGCCCAACTTGTCCTGCAATACACCGTAGATGCGTTCATAGATGCGCGGCACCGAGATCAAAATCGTCGGCTGCACCTTGAGCATATCCTCACCGAGCTGCGGAATCGAACGGGCATAGGCAACGGTCGCCCCCGCCATCACCGGCAGGTAATAGCCCACCGTGCGCTCCAGCGTGTGCGACAGCGGCAGAAACGATAAAAACAAATCGTCGCGATAGACCTTCACCGTCTGCAACACAGCGGCGGCGTTGAACAAAATATTATGGTGACTCAGCATCACGCCCTTGGGTTTGCCGGTCGTGCCTGAGGTATAGACGATCGTCGCCAGCGCATGCACGTCGGTCACGTGATCTTCAAACGCAAACTCGCCCGCAGGCAACAGCCCCTCGACCTCGACCACACGCGGATGATCGACACGGCCGATGCTCCATAACATCAGTTGAGGATCGAGCTGCGCCTCCGCCGTGCGCAATTCATTCCACTGCGCCGCACCATCGAGCAACAACAGCTTCACCTGCGCATCGGCCAGGATGTAGGCCAGATTATCGCCGCGATCATTCAGATACAGCGGCACCACCACCAGGCCCAGGCCAAGCGCGGCCTGATCAAACATCACCCACTGGCGACAATTGCGCGCCATCACCGCCACATGATCACCGGCGCGCAGGCCCGCATCACGCAGGGCCTGCTGCCAGCGACCGATCTCTGCCGCCATCTGCTGCCAGGTGCTATCGCACCAGCTGCGGTATTGATCATCAAAATAACGGTAGGCGGTCGCGTCGGGGCTGCGATCAACGCGGGCCCTGAACAGACCCGCGAGACCATGAACGCTATCGATAGGAATTAAATCTAATTGCATGGGGCCGTCCTGTTGGCATACACAATTGAGCGGCCCGCAGGCCTAGTCGTTGCCATCATACCAGCCGCGGTCCGGCTTGAAACGGCCACCGTGATTATGTTCCAGATTTTCCAGTGTACGGCGCAGATCATCACGGCCACGCTCCTGGATGTAATGCATCGGCCCACCGCGGAACGGCGCAAAGCCGGTGCCGAAGATCACACCGCCATCGAGCAGGTCGGCCTCTTCGACGATGCCTTCACGCAGACAGGCCATCGCCTCATTCAAAAAGCGGAACATCATGCGGTCGGTGATATCACGCGGCGGCACGTACTCCTTGTCGATCTCCTGTTTGACCTTCTTGCCGTCGGCGTAACTGTAAAAACCCTGGCCACTCTTGCGACCGAGCTTGCCGCTATCGACCATCTGCTTGAGACGCTGCGGCACCTCAACATTGAGCTGCTGCGACAGGATCGTCGCCACCGACTGACAGATATCGAGACCGACGGTATCGGCCAGTTCGATCGGCCCCATCGGCATGCCGAAGTCGAGCGCCGCCTTGTCGACCGCCCACGCCGGCACGCCCTCTTCCACCAGATGCACCGCCTCCAGCAGATACGGCATCAACACGCGATTGACCAAGAAGCCGGGCGCACTCTTGACCGGCAACGGCAGACGATCGATGTGGCGACAGAAGGCCATCGCCTGTTTTACGACCTCGGCATCGGTATCGTCATTGCGCACGATCTCAACCAACTGCATCTTCGCCACTGGGTTGAAGAAATGCAGGCCAACCAAACGTGTCGGCTGGGCCAGCACCTCACGCAACACCTCGAGCGGGATACTGGAGGTATTGGTCGCCAGGATCGCGCCCGGTTTCATGCGCGGCTCGACCTCTTTGTACAGACCCTGTTTGGCCTCGATGTTCTCGAAGATCGCCTCGATCACGACATCGGCCTTGGCCACACCGTGGCCGTGAATGTCAGGGATCAGGCGATCCATCACGCCCATCACCAGGCGCGGCAGCTTGAGTTTCTTTTTGTAGAGTGAATGGGCGCGCTTCATGACCCGCGCCAGCGTCTCGTGATTACGATCCTGAATCGTCACCGTCAGCCCACGCAGCGCACACCAGGCAGCGATGTCACCGCCCATCACGCCGCCGCCGATGACATGCACATGCTTCACATCCAGGTCACGCTTGTTGCCGAGCGCCTTCATCCGCTCCTGCAGGAAGAACACACGCACCAGATTCTGCGCCGTGTCGCCGATCACCAGCCGCGCCACCGACGCCGCCTCTTCGCGCATCATGCGCCGTGGATCGCTCATGTGTTCGGCCCACAGATCGATCATTGCGTACGGTGCCGGATAGTGATCCTTGCGCGCCTTGCCGCTGACCTGTTTGCGCAGATACATCGCCATCAGCGGTCGCAGCAGATCGTGATTGACCCAGGCCTGCCAGCCTTTAGCCTTCTTCGGTACCGGCGATTGCAACACCAGGTGTTTGGCCGCGTCTTTCAAACGACGCTCGGGCACCGCGTAATCGACCAGCCCCATCTTGGCCGCAGCGCGGCTACTGATCATGCGCCCGGTTAGCATCATGTCCATCGCCGCCGGTGCGCCGATCAGGGGTGGCAGCCGCACGGTACCACCAAAGCCCGGATGGATGCCGAGTTTGACCTCGGGCAGACCGAGCTTGGCGCTGTCTTCATCGGCAATGCGGTAACGACAGGCCAGCGCCAGCTCCATGCCGCCGCCGAGGGCGAAGCCCTGGATCAGCGCCACCGTCGGCATGTCGAGCGCCTCCAGCCGGTCGAGCACCGCCTGACCACGACCGATCAGGGCCTCGGCATCGGCCTGACCACCGAGCGTTGTGAATTCATTGATGTCGGCACCGAGGATGAAACCGCTGCGCTTGGCCGAGAGGATAATCAGCCCCTGCGGCCGGTCGCGTTGCAACTGACTCAGGATCTCGTACAACTCCTCGAGCACATCGGCCGACAGCACATTGGCGCTGGCCTCGGCCTTGTCGGCATAGAGCCAGGCAATGTCGTGGTCGTCGCGCTCCAGACGCCAGTTTTTATAAGGCTGTTCTGTAATTTGTTGTGCCATTGGACTACTCCCTTTCCACTGCCATCGCGCCGCCCTGGCCACCGCCGATACACAGACTGGCCACGCCGCGTTTGCCATTGGTCCGCTTCAAAACATGCAGCAGGTGCAACACGATACGCGCGCCGCTGGCGCCGACCGGATGGCCGATGCTGACGCCGCCACCGTCGACATTCAGTGTCGCCGGATCGATCTCGCCCATGACCTTTTTCAGCCCCAACTCGTTGCTGCAGTAGTCCTGATCCTTCCATGCCTCGACACAGGCCAGCACCTGGGTGGCGAAGGCCTCGTTGATCTCCCAGTAGTCGACCTTGTCCAGCTTCCAGCTCAGGCGATCGAGCAGCGGTGTCATCGCATGCACCGGCCCCAGCCCCATCTGGCTCGGCTCCAGCCCGGCCCACTGGCTGTCGAGGATGCGCCCCAGCACCGGCAGATTGTGTTTCTGCACCGCCTCTTCGCTGGCCAGGATCAGCATCGCGGCGCCATCGGTCACCTGGGCGCTGTTGCCGGCGGTGACCAGACCGAAGTGGCGATCGAACACGGGTTTGAGTTTGGCCAGGCTGGCCATGTCGGTGTCACGGCGCAGGCCGTTGTCCTGGTCATAGACCGTACCCCGTGTATCATAAATCGCTTCGATTTCAGACAGATAACCCTCGTCCTGGGCCTTGGCGAGGCGTTTGTGACTCTGCATCGCATAGGCATCCATCATCTCGCGATCGATGCCGAAACGTTGCGCCAGGATCTCGGCCGTCTGCCCCATCGACAGACCGACCACCGGGTCGGTCAGGCCTCGCAGCAGGCCGATGATCGGTTTGAAGTGACCACCGCGCAGCTGGCCCACGGCCTTGGCCTTTTGGCCGAAGGTCTTGCAGCGGCTCCAGTCGGCCAGCCAGCCGACCATGTCTTCGTTGAGCAGCACCGGTGCATGACTCATCGACTCGACGCCACCGGCCAGCACCAGCTCGGAACGGCCGTCGGCGATGTTGCGAAAGGCATTGTCCAGCGCCTGCATGCCGGAGGCACAATTGCGTTGCACGGTCCACGCCGGCACGCCCTTGCCACAACCCAGGCGCAGCGCGACGACGCGGCCGATGTTGGCCTCGTCCGGCCCCGGCATCACGCAGCCGAGGATGACCTCGTCGAACACGCTGGGATCGATCGCATGCCGCAGCAGCAACTGACGCCCCGCCGCCACCGCCAGATCCGATGCACGGAAGGCATTCGGCTTACCGCCTGCCTTGAGAAATGGTGTGCGCGCGCCATCAACTACAAATACCGGCCGCTGCTTGCTCCTTGTCGCTGCCATACCCTGGCTCCTTTCGACTGTTGTGAGTCCTGACTATTGGCGGCCGTGGCGCTGCCAATAATCAGGGCTGAAATCATCCACCGTAATGACATCACGCCGCGCCGCAATCGCCGCGCGCATGATCTCGGCATCGCGCTCATCGATGATGCTGGCCTCCAGCGCGCGCTGAGTGGTCTCGCCATCGCCAAGGCGCGGCACCAGGCCGGTCTTGACCGCATTGCGCAACATCGCCTCCACCGGCTCGGCTGCGATCACCTTGGCCAGCGCATCTTCCAGACGTGCCAGCGGCTGATCCTTGGCCTCGGGGATGAATACCCCCTTGGTCAGACGATCACGCGCCTCGCTAGGCGACAACACCAACTCCGCCACCTGATGGCCGAGCTTATCGTCCGGCAGGTGATAGGGTTTGCCCCAGGGCATGACGATGATCCGCAACAAGGTCCCCAGCCCGCGCAGCGGCATGTTGCGGAACAGGCCGCGCATCGCCTCCTGTAACTGATACAGCGACTCGTCACAGGACCAACGCAGCAGCGGCAGGTCCTCTTTGCGCTGACCCTGGTCGTGGTAACGCTTGAGCGTGGCCGAGATCAGATACATCTGGCTCAGGATATCCGCCAGCCGCCCGGACAACTTCTCCTTGCGTTTGAGCTGGCCACCGAGGGTCAGCATGCACAGATCGGCCACCAGCGCGAAGGCGGCGCTCATGCGATCAAGCTGGCGATAGTAATAGGCGACCTCACCCTTGACCGGTGCAGACTGAAACTTGGCGCCGGTCAGCCCCATCCAGAAGGCACGGCAGAAATTGCTGAACGTAAACCCAAAGTGTCCCCACAGTGCGCGATCGAAGGCGGTGCCGTCTTTGGCCTTGGCCGATTCCATCTCTTTCAGCACGTACGGATGGCAGCGGATCGCACCCTGGCCGAAGATGATCATGGTGCGGGTCAGGATGTTCGCCCCCTCGACCGTGATGCTGATCGGCACCGACTGATAGGCGCGACCGATGAAATTGCGCGGCCCCATGCAGATGGCGCTGCCGCCCTGCACGTCCATTGCATCACTGACGATGCGGCGCATGCGTTCGGTCAGATTGTATTTGGCGATGGCCGAGATGACCGATGGCTTTTCACCGGCATCGACCGCGCCGGCGGTCATCGTGCGTGCACCATCCATCATGTAGGTGTAGGCCGCCATCCGCGCCAGCGGCTCTTCGACGCCCTCGAAGCGACCGATCGGCGTCTTGAACTGTTTGCGCACGCGGGCATAGGCGCCCGTCGCGCGCGATACCAGCTTGCCGGCGCCGGTACTGAGCGCGGGCAGCGAGATCGAACGCCCTGCAGCGAGGCACTCCATCAACATACGCCAGCCCTGGCCGACCTGGGCCTGACCGCCGATGACCCAGTCCATCGGGATGAACACATCGTGGCCACGGTTGGGGCCATTCATGAAGGCCTGACTCAGCGGCGCGTGGCGGTGGCCGATCCAGACGCCATCGGTGTCGGTCGGGATCAGCGCGCAGGTGATGCCGATATCCTCGGTCTGGCCGATCAGGTGATCCGGATCATAGAGGCGGAAGGCCAGGCCCAGCACGGTCGCCACCGGGCCGAGGGTGATGTAGCGTTTGTCCCAGTTGAGACGGATGCCGAGCACCTCGTTGCCGCGATACATGCCCTTGCAGATCACGCCCTTGTCGGGGATCGACGCGGCATCGCTGCCCGCCTCGGGGCCGGTCAATGCAAAACAGGGGATGTCCTTGCCTTTGGCCAGGCGCGGCAGATAGTGGTCTTTTTGTGCCTGCGTGCCGTAGTGCAGCAGCAGCTCGGCCGGACCGAGGGAGTTGGGCACCATCACGGTGACTGCGGCGCTGATCGAACGGGTCGCGACCTTCATCACCACTGCCGAATGCGCCAGCGCCGAGAACTCAAGGCCACCGTAGGCCTTGGGGATGATCATGCCAAAGAAACCGTTGTCCTTGATGAACTGCCACACCTCCGGCGGCAGGTCGTGGCGCTCTTCGGTGATGTGCCAGTCGTCGAGCATCTCGCACAACTGTTGCACCGGGCCATCGATAAAGGCCTGTTCTTCTTCGGTCAGCCTGGGTTCTGGGATCGCCAGCATCTTTTTCCAGTTGGGGCGGCCGCTGAACAGATCGCCATCCCACCACACCGTGCCGGCATCGAGCGCCTCTTTTTCTGTCTGCGACATCGGCGGCAGCGCGCGCCGCATCAGCTGCATCGCCTTGTTGCTGATCAGCAAGCGGCGTAGCGGCGGGATATTCAGCGGCACCAGGATCAACAGTGCGATCACCCACAGCGAGATCAGACTAATCGGCGAGAAGATTTGTAGATATGTCGTCAGCGCCAGATCGGCCACGACCACCACGCTCACCGCCCACAAGGGCATCCGACGATAGGCCATGCCCCAGATCAGGGCTCCCAGAAACAACCACCAAATACATGCAACCATTGCGAGCTATCCTTTCAGGCGTTGTGGGCCGTATTACGTGCTGTGTTTATGCTCCGCCTGAGTCGGCGTCGGCTGGATATACCCATCCGGCGCCTGTTGAGGCAGATAACATTCGGTATCGCTGTGACAGATCACTCCATCTTTGTCCCAGGGCAGGTGACGGTAGAGTTCGACATCATCGATCCCCAGCACCGGGTACTTAATGATTTCAAAATAAGGCGAGTAGTCAAAGTCGCCGGGCGTATAGAGCCGCGTGTTGCGTTTGCGCAGACGAAGCGCTCCTTGTTCGTCGCGATACACCACCGGTAACACCGGATAATGCACCGCTGAAAATACTTCTGCAATCATCGTCGAACAGAGGGCCTTGGTTTGAATGCCGGCCTTGTATTCGAACAGGGTTGATCGCCAGCGACGCGGCAAAATGCCGAATGGCAACAAAAAACGGGCCAGGTCGAGCATCTGCCTGAAATCGTATTCACCACCGAGATGCTGAATGGCCGCCGCCAGCACCTGCTGCTCGTCTGAGCGCGACAGATGGTTGGGTCGACAGATGCGCAGATGATCGCCCTCGTAAATGCTCAGCGGCCGCACGACAATTCCGTGACCCAGCAATGGCTCAACCACTAGCTGTGTCTCAGCGTCACCCTGATAGTGACGGGCAAGTACGGCACGAAGTTCCGGTGACTGAATCTCACTCGGCCGCCCCAGATAAAAGGCAGAATGGGTCCACGGGCTGGCAGTAATCGTGCGGATAATGCGACTGACGCGCGTGCGCCCCTCCACCAGGATCACATCACACGGCTGCACCTCGGTGACCAAACGCGCAAAGTCACAGGGCGGCACATCGCTCGGCCGCGACTCATGATTGAGCCAGCCCACCAGCTGTTTGACGATCCAGGCGCGTAAGCCCATCTACCCTCCAAATCCAGCACTGCGTATCAACGTGCTTATCCACAGGAGGTTATCGGATGGCATCGCCAAATCTGGAGAAAAACACATAATTATTATTGTTTTACACACCAAACATATGGTCGATACGTCTGGTAAGCACAATGACTGACACACCCTCAGGCTCGTGCCGCTTGTGCTGGCCGCATCCTGCGCATAGACTTAATGCAAGAATAAAAATAGAGATTGGAAAAGATGGCCCTGGAAGATAGAAAACACCGCAGAACCCCTCTGAATACCAGAGGTGCCACCCATCGATTCCATATCGAGGTCTACGACCAACGCTACACCTTGGATGGCATTCACGATATTTCCATTTCCGGCACTGGGATCCAGGTACCCAATGAGATCGATCCTGGCACCCCGGTCAAGGTGGTCTATTCGACACCCGATTTCACGGTCAGCGTTACCGGACGTACAGTCTGGTGCTCACCAATCCCTCTCGGGCTCGACAGCAAAGCCGAACAGCCCGGCTACCGCACTGGCGTTCAATTTGAACCCTCGGACCGCAATGTGATGCTGTTCTTTACCGCGCTGAAGGATTACATCACCAGCCCTGCCTACCTGAACAGCGGTAACGATAACGCCAGCAGCGCCCTGCTCTAAGGCACTATTCCGGCGACAGAAACTCAATGATCTCGTCGCGGCGGCGGATCGTATCGGCATAGCCGAGCGCAATCAGCTCGCGGCAATAGGCCTGATCAAATAACAGATAACTCAGCAGCTCTGTACCATCGCGGTTCATCGCGCCAATCCCATGCAGAAAGAAGCGCAAGGCCCGCGGCAGGCGATGGGCATGCGCCGCGGCGATCTTGCTGATCTCGCGACTCGGTGAAATCACCAATGCCTCCACCGGCTGCAGCTTCACCGTGCCATCTTCCATGTACTTTCTCGGGATCAGCTCCAGCGTACGATTGATGCGCTCCAGCCGCTCCAGGTCCACGTCCATACTATCGAGGAAGATACTGTTTAACGCATGTCCTGCCACTTGGGCCACGGATGGATAACCGACGGTCTTCTCCCGCGCCTTTTCATCCTCACGCGCGCCGCGCACACCAATCACCATCACCCGATTGGCACCCAGGTGCAGTGCCGGACTGATCGGCGCCACCTGGCGCATCGAGCCGTCACCAAAATATTCGCGATTGATCTTTACCGCCTCGAAGAAAAACGGAATCGCCGACGAGGCCATCAAGTGCTCAATCGTAATCTCGGCAGGACAGCCGACCCGGATTGCCCGATCCCAGGGCACGATCTGCTCCGCCGACTGATAAAACGTCACCGATTGACCTGAGGTATAGCCGGATGCCGTCACACTCAGCGCATGCAAATGGCCGCCGTCAATTGCAGCCTGGATACGATCACAGGGTAGATAGCGGTTTAATAGCTGCTTCAAGGGACGTCGATTGAAAAAGGCCGCCGGATGGCGACTGCCGTAGCGGCTCGACAAAAGCGCCGCCCCCATCTTGAGCGCAGACTTGCTTAGGCCCAGCGTATCGGCAAAAAAGACCTGGTCGACGGTAAATCGCCCCCAGACCTTGAGCAGGCGCGTCACCGCATCATTGAAGTCAGGTGAATAGATCGCCAGCGCCGTGGCGTTGATGGCCCCGGCCGAAGTCCCGCACAACACTGGAAATGGATTGGTGGAATTGGGGCCACGCATACGGGCAATGGCCTTTAGCACCCCTACCTGATAGGCCGCACGCGCGCCCCCCCCAGCCAGAATCAAACCGGTTCGCGGCGGTACATCCCTTCTCGCCCATGGCCACACCATTGCCGTCAGTCCTCCATCGCCAGCGCTTGGCCGACGTCACCCACACCGACCTTAACTCATTATTCCTTGAGCAATTTAACGGCATCTAGCGACTGTATCTAAACCCACCGCCGATGATTAAAGAGACTATTGTGGCGGAGGCTCACGCCGATCTGAACGAAAGGCAATGACATTGGACACCTCGTCGCACGATTCTCCTTCTTGCCCAGCTGCATTATTGCCCTTCAGCGCCTCCACCAAACCACTCTCGCCGTAGAGGCTATCAAACATCATGCGCGACATTTTCACACAGGCAGAAATAGGATTAGGCGACAGCTCGCGCTCGCGATCCAAACGCCACTGCATACGACTCAGACGAGTACGCTGGCCACGCGGGGCTCGTGCAATGGCATCGTTCAGCACCTGCTGACGCGCCACTTCAAAGGCTTCTGGATCGGTCTCGGCCAAGTGTTTCCACCGATCGAATTCAAAACTGGAACGTGATGACATCATGGCTACTACCTCTTAATTGCACCATATGTCCCGAGTTGCAAAATTCCTACCAGCTTCCTTAAGTGTTTGACTATGTTGGAAACTGCCAACGCAACTCTCATTCCCTATCAGGACTATGTAAAATTATCCGACAATTCCTGGGTAAATACCATGGCTCGGATCACATCTTCCACATCTATTTACAATCACGATATCGGCTATCAACTATTGCTGAATCTGCGAAACGATGCCTGCATCCGAGTCGGCGCATTGGGAAACTTCTGTTTTAGAAAAGGTTTTTATATCTACAGCGGCAGCGCACGCCGTCATATGGATGCCCGCCTGGCGCGTCATCAGCTGCGGGAAAAACCACGGCGATGGCACGTCGACTACCTGACCACTCACCCGGATTGTGAGCTGATCGCCTCGCGCCGCTCACCGTCCGACGAATGCACGCTGAATCAACAGACCAAGGGCGACATAGTCGCCCCCAAATTCGGCGCCAGCGACTGCCGCAATGGTTGCGGCAGCCACCTGTTGTACGTCGGCCGGACGAAACCAACAGGCTGGTGATCCTAGCCTCCACCCAATGACTGCAGCACCTCACGCAGGGCTGCCAACGCGTCGTCAATCTGCGCGCGCGTGATCACCAGCGGCGGCGCGAAGCGCACCACCGTCTCGTGCGTCTCCTTGCTGAGCACGCCGCGTTGCATCAGGCGCTCGCAGACGGTGCGCGCCGCGACCTTCGCCGGATCAAACTCGACCCCGATCAGCAGACCGCGCCCCCGGACCTCGACAATCATCGGGCTGTTGAGCGCCCGCAACTGGGCCATAAAATACTCGCCCAGCTCGGCGGCCCGCCCGGCGAGGTCCTCATCTTCAATCACCTGCAGACCTTCCAGCGCCACCGCGGCCGACAACGGGTTACCGCCAAACGTACTGCCGTGATCGCCGGGCCGGTAGACCGCCATCACGTCGCGCCGCGCCAGGAACATCGATACCGCCAACATGCCGCCGCCGAGCGCCTTGCCCAGGATCAGGCCGTCCGGCACCACATCGTCATGCGCGCTGGCCAACAGCCTGCCGGTGCGGCCCAGCCCGACCTGAATCTCATCGCAGATCAACAGCACATTGTGGCGGCGACAGATCTCGGCACAGCGGGCCAGATAACCCTCTGGCGGCACAATGATCCCGCCCTCACCCTGGATCGGCTCGACCAGGAAGGCAGCGGTATTGGGCGTGATCGCTGCCTCGAGGGCATCGGCATCGCCAAACGAAACCGACTTAAATCCAGGGGCAAACGGGCCAAAGCCGCGCTTGTACTGTTCCTCACTGGAGAAACCGACGATCGCAATCGTGCGCCCATGAAAATTGCCATCGCAGACGATGATCTCGGCCCGGTTGTCCGCCACACCTTTAACCTCGTAGGCCCACTTGCGCGCGGCCTTGAGTGCCGTCTCCACCGCCTCGGCGCCGGTATTCATCGGCAAGGCCATCGGCAGGCCGGTCATCGCGCAGGCCTTCTCCAAAAATGGCGCCAGGCGATCACTGTGAAAGGCTCGCGAGACGATGGCCAGCCTCTGCGCCTGCTCAGTCAGCGCCCTGACCAGGCGCGGATGACTATGCCCGTGCGACACGGCCGAGTAGGCGCTCATCATGTCGAGATAGCGGTTGCCGCCCTCATCCCAGACATACACCCCCTCGCCCTTGACCAGCACCACCGGCAACGGGTGATAATTCTGGGCGCAATAGCGCGATTCCTGTTCGATAATCGCTTCAGTCTTCGTCACCATCACTCATCTCCCTGCACACTGTCGATCAAGGCCAACACCAGGGCCGCCGTTTTGTCATGCACATCGTTCACCGGGTTCAACTCCGCAATCTCCAGCGCGATAAAGGCCTCGTCGGCCGCCAGCCGCTTCACACCGCTCAGCAAGGCCTCGGCGGCGATACCACCGACCACGGGTGAACCGACGCCCGGCGCATCCAGCGGATCGATCCCATCCAGGTCGACGGATAGACCATACCCCGCCGTGCCGGTCGACGCGATGAATTGGGCCTGCGCCAAGACCGCATCAAATCCCAAACGACGCACGTCCGCCATCGTAAACACCGTCACCCCGAGCCGATCCAGCAACTCACGCTCGGCCGGTTCAAAACTGCGAATACCTATCAAACACAAATTTCTAGGATCAATTTTGGCCCCGGCATAGGCCACATCGACCAACGGCGACGCCCCCTCGCCCAGCAGGGCCGCCACCGGCATGCCGTGCACCCGACCGCTCGGGCTGGAGGCGGGCGTGTGGCTATCCATATGAGCATCGACCCAAATCAAACCCAGGCGGCCCGCGCCGCTACGCAAATGATCGGCCGCGCCGCTCCAGGTGCCTACCGCACAGGAGTGATCACCGCCCACCGCAATCACAAAGCGATCCGCGGCCAGACTCTCCCTCACCTGCGCACTGACCTGATTCGCCAGCGCGGCAACCGTTTCCAGACCACCGCCGTCCGTCTCCGGTGCCAACATCGCCCGCCAGCGCATGGGGCCATTGCCAGACAAACGGCCATCCGCCAACAACAATTGCCTTACCCGTGGCGGCCCCATCGCACAACGACGATCCGGCGCCCCACCACAGGCCGCAATGCCAAGCAAATCGATAGCACGAGTCATGTCTTTGTCCGTCATAAAAAACATACTCAATTCGTCTATAATCGCTATCGGCCATTCAACCACCAGCATGATTCAGCAGCCAAAGGAAACGACCGTGACAGACAGCAAGGCAGACGCCCCAACCAAGACCACCGCCACCAAGGAAAAAACCACCAAGGCCGCCAGCAAGGCGCCAGCCAAAAAGGCCGCCCCTAAAAAGGCCAACACCGACAAACAAAGCGTGAAGAAAGAGGCTCCCGCCAAGAAGGCTGCTGCCAAACCTCGCAGTAAAAAAGCCAGCGCAACTGCAGCCGCCCAGATCAGCCATGAAGAACGCTCACGCCTGATCGCCGAAGCAGCCTATTACAAGGCCGCTGCACGCAATTTTGCCGCAGGCGACAGCGTGCGCGACTGGCTGGACGCCGAAGCGGAAATCGACGCCCAGTATTCAACCGGCGCGTAAGTGGCCAGCCAGGAGCAGACCTTCTTCATTGCCGGCCCAGTCGGCAAACTGGAGGCCCTCAGCCATAAACTCGACGCCCCTGAAATCAGGGGCATCGCGGTTATATGCCACCCCCATCCACTGCATGGCGGCACCATGCACAACAAGGTCGTGCACACACTGGCGCGTGCCATGGATGACCTGGGTCTGGCAACAGTAAGGTTTAATTTTCGCGGTATCGGTGCGAGCGACGGCACGTATGATCATACGATCGGTGAAACACAGGACCTATTGGCCGTCATTGATTGGGTACGCGAGCATTATCCGGATCAGCCGCTCTGGTTGGGGGGATTTTCTTTTGGCGGTTATGTCGCATTGCGCGCTGCCAGTCAGCGGCCTATCGCACGGTTGATCACCATCGCCCCCGCCGTCAGCATGTTCGACACCGAACCGCTGCAGATCCCCGACTGCCCATGGCTATTGGTCCAGGGCGACGCCGACGACACGGTACCTCATCAAAAGGTACTGGATTGGATTGCAACTCTCGATAAACCGCCACGGACGATATTTTTGAAAGGGGTCGAACACTTCTTCCACGGCCAACTGGTGGCCCTACGTAAAACGCTGACCGTCGCGCTCGCTGTTTAACAGGCCCTAGGCGGCTAGGCGCCTGGCCAGCTCATCGAGACCTTCGGCATCGCTGAGCACGTCTTCGGCGATCGTCACCAAATCGACCTCCACCAAACCAAGGACCCTCAAATCCTCCTCCAGCAGCTCCGCAGTCTCTGCATTGCCGATGTCATAGGCCTTGAGCAGGTGCCCAGCCACGCGCACCAGGCGTGGATAGATCTCATGTGAACCCGAGTATTCGGCATTCAGATACTCACCGCAGGCCGTCACCACCTCTTCCGGAAGACTCCAGGCCTTTAACAATAAGGCCCCCAGCTCGCCGTGGTCCATGCCCAACACTGCGCGCTCCAGATCACGAACAGGGGTCTCCGGCGATGCATTCACCGCCTCTACCAAACCCTGATATTCACGGCGAAACAGGTGTCCCAACACCAAATAGCCAAAGTTATGCAGCAGCCCCGCGACATAGGTCATGCCACGACGGGGACGCAGCTCCTTTGGCATGATCCGCACCAGGCCCTGCATCAGCACTGCGGTATACACCGCCTGACGCCAACACGCCTCCAGGCCCAATGGCCCGCTGCGAGGAATACGAAAGGGTCGCGCCAAGGCGACGCCGATCATCATATTGATCGCCATGTCGTACCCCAAGACGCGGGCCACGGCGACCTTCAAATCAGAGACACGCCCCTGGTAACCAAAATAAGCCGAGTTCGCGAAGCGCAAGGTCTGCGCCGCCAGACTGGGGTCCTGCTCCACCACCTTGACCAGGTCTGCCACATCCGCCGCCGGATCTGCCTGCAGCGTAAGCAGCCTACGCGCCATATCCGGCATCGGCGGCAAACCCGTGGCCTGCTCAACCCGCTGACGGATATAAAAATTACGATTTGCCTCCTGCGGCTGCCCCGTAGTGTCCTCATTGACAATCGGCACTGCAAAGTCACTGCACAGCCAGGCATTGCTCTGCAGCAACATAAAGTCCTTGCGCGACAACTTGATCAGCCGCCCCTGGTCACCGGCAACGATATAGACCTCTTCCGGTGTCGACAGGCTCGAATCGATGACCGTGCGCAGGCCGTAGGCTTCACCCAAGGGCGGGATATGCCCCGGCGAACAATCGGCAAACACGGTCGTCAACTGGGTCTGCAGCGCGAGATCCACCTTGCGCGACAAGGCCCGCGATACCATCTCCAGATCGAGCCGATGCGAAGCCGGTAACACAGCCATCATCAAACCAAAGGGGTCACGCAATACCACGGGGTAATACAAATGGCGGGCATTAATACCGGCATGACGCGCCGCGTCCAAGAGTGAATCACTGCGCTCCAATTCCAACACGCTGTAGGCAATACGCTTGCGGTCCAGATACTGCTTAACCGTTTTTGAGATCGACATAGATTATCCCTTCCAAAGTGGTTACACGTCTTTCATCGATATGGACCGCCCGCGCCTACAAGATTCAAGCTAAACCATACATCAACTGTATCACATGATATTTGTGCTGCAACTCGTTTATTTAAAAGAATTATTAACTCTCATTAATACACAATTTAAGTGCTGTAATAGGCATAAAAAAACCGCCAGAGCCAAAGGCCGTGGCGGTCCTGACAACACCTAAAAACCCTATTTGCTGGGCGCTGCACACACCTGCTCAAATTCATCATAACCGGGGAACTCAGCCCCTTCGCCACACAGCCGGCAATCCTTGCGGCGATTGACCTTGAATTCTGAAAACGTAGACCGCAGCGCGTCGTAATACAACATCCGCCCGACCAGCGGCTGCCCCATGCCGAGCAGCACCTTCAGCACTTCGACCGACTGCAACAGCCCCACCACGCCGACGACCGCGCCCATCACGCCGATCTCGGAACAGGAAGGTGCATCGCTCGGATCAGGCCGTTTGGGGAACATGCAGCGATAACAGCCGCTGGGGTTATCCGGGTGTGATGGCCAGAACACGGTGACCTGACCTTCAAAGCGATAGACTGCCGCGTGCACCAGCGGCTTGCCCAATTTGACGCAGGCATCGTTGACCAGATAACGCGTCGGCAGATTATCGGTGCCATCAACGATCACGTCGTAATCGGCAAAGATCTCTTCGACATTCGACGCATCGAGCCGCGTTTGGTAGGTGTTCACTTTGACATCCGGGTTCAGCGCCTCGATCGATTCACTGGCCGAGGCCACCTTTGGCATGCCGACCCGCGCCTCGGTATGGATGATCTGCCGCTGCAGATTGCTGCGATCGACCACATCGTGATCCACCAGACCCAAGGTGCCTACCCCGGCCGCCGCCAGGTAGAAGGCCGTTGGCGACCCCAGACCACCGGCACCAATCAACAGCACCTTGCTGCCGAGCAGTTTGAGCTGACCGGCCTCGCCGACCTCAGGCAACAACAGATGGCGCGAATAACGCTCCTTGGCCTCGGCACTGAGCACCCGCGGGATCTCGAACGTCAGCCCCTGATTCTTCCAGCGGTTAAAACCACCGGCGATGGAACGTACATCGCTATACCCCAGATTGCGCAGTGCATCGGCCGCAAACAACGAACGCACACCGCCGGCACACATGGTCACCAACGTGCGGGACTTGTCCTGCACCGCATCCTCAATGCGCAGCTCCAGGAAACCACGGCCGATGCGCAGCGAACCATACGGGCTGCCATTGGCGATCTCATCGGCCTCACGCACATCGACCAGCAACGCACCCGCGTCCACCAGCGACTTCGCCTCCTGCGGTTCCACCTCAGGTATCGCCGCCCGCAAGGCGGCCAAGCGTTGTTCCATGCCCTTCATGTATACCTTCCTCTAAAAATATAGCGCCCTATTGTGCCAACAATGGCGGCCTCACTCCACCTGCGGATCACCCGTTATTTGAGCGACTGGGCACAACGAAACCCGAGATCGACATAGGTCATCTTCGGGTCGAGATAAAAACGATAGGCGGTACGGTAAAAATGACTGATCACGTAATGCCCGAGCCCACCCCAGCCGCCGCCGCGCACGACCCTGTTCTTCTCACCAAAATCTGCGTGTTCGGCCTTGGAGCCGGGATAGGGCTGATACCAGTCCTCGACCCACTCCATGACATTGCCCGCCATGTCGTGCACACCATACGGCGATACGCCATCGGGGTAGGAACCGACCGGCGACACGCCGTGATCCCAGGTGCTGCCCTCAGAGATATTCAGCCGCGAGCTGTCCCACTCAAAACCCCACGGATACTCGCGCTCATCCGTACCGCGCGCCGCCTTTTCCCACTCGGCCTCGGTCGGCAGGCGTTTGCCCGCCCACGCGCAATAGTCACGCGCAAACTCCCAGGTCACGCCCGCCACCGGCAGCTTATCGAATGCTGTACGCTTGGCATCGATGGCGTCGATCAACTGCTCCTTGGTCATCTGCGTGGTGTCCATGTCGAGCTGGTAGACCTCGGTCGCCAGCCCACGCAACCGCTCGACATTGCCATAGGAGAGCAGATTACGATCCAACAGATAACCGTTCTTGCTCCAGGCCTGCGGCACCCAGTAGTTCTTATCGATCACGAAGTCACGAAACTGGGCGTTGGTCACCTCAAATTTGTCGATGTAAAACGCGGGCAGGCGCACATTGCGTTTGGGGCGCTCATCCTCGTACCAGGGTTTGGTCGAGCCATACTCGACCGCCATGTTGTCGCGATCGACCTTATCACTGCCCATCACAAACACACCCGCCGGGATCAGCACCATGCCCTCGGGGGCGGCCTTGTCTGCCTGAGCCGCTGCCGTCAGCATCAGCATCGCCGCCAGCACTGCAGTCTGTTTCACCATCATCACTTATTGCCCCGCCGCCAGATCGGCCATGTGTTTGTTCTTCAAACTGACGTAATGCCCGGCTGAAAACTCCAGATAGGCCAGCTCCTTTTCGGTCAGCGGCCGCGCCTGCTTGGCCGGGATGCCCAGGTAGAGATACCCGCCTTCGAGCTGCTTGCCGGGCGAGACCACACTGCCCGCGCCGATCATCGCCTTGGCGCCGATCACCGCACCATCGAGCACCGTCGCGCCCATGCCGATCAGCGCATAGTCGCCAATGGTGCAGGCATGCAGGATCGCCTTGTGGCCGACCGTCACGCCATCGCCAATGATCAGCGGATGGCCGCCGGGATTGAATTCATTGTCCGCAGTCACATGCAGCACCGAACCATCCTGGATATTGGTGCGACGACCGATGACGATGCGCTGCACGTCGCCACGCGCGACCACCGTCGGCCACAGCGAGCTATCCTCACCGATGGTCACATCACCAATCACCACCGCATCGGGGTCGACAAAGGCCGTGCTGGCGATCTGCGGCGCCACTCCCTGGTATTTCCTGATACTCATCTTTGATCCCTGATCCTTTTCGCTTAACGCATCGTCACCAGTTCTTCCGAACTGGTCGGGTGGATGGCGACGGTATTGTCGAAATCGGCCTTGGTCGCGCCCATACGGATCGCCACCGCAAAGCCCTGCAACATCTCATCGACGCCATGACCGACCATGTGGCAACCGACCACACGCTCATCATCGCCGACACAGACCAACTTCATCGCCGTCTTGATCTTGTGTTCCGTCAGCGCATGGTACATGGGGGTGAAGGTGGTTTGGTAGACCTTGACCGCCGCACCGTGTTTTTCACGCGCCTGCGGTTCGGTCAAACCGACCGTGCCCGCTGGCGGATGACTAAAGACCACGGTCGGGATGTTGTGATACTCGAGCCTGCTGTCAGTCTCACCGCGAAACAAACGCGCCGCCAGCCGTCGCCCGGCTGCAATCGCCACCGGCGTCAGCGCCGCCTTGCCGTTGACATCACCGATGGCATAGATGCCCGGCACATTGGTGTTTTCATACGCATCGGTCGGGATAAAACCGCGATCATTGACGATCACACCCGCCGCCTCCAGATTGAGCCGATCACTGTTCGGTGCGCGGCCGATGGCCCAAATGACGGCATCGTAACCGGTCAACTCAGGGCCATCACCACACACCACCGAGATCTGATTGTCGCGCCACAGCGTCAACGCATCGATACGGGCCTGGGCATGAATGCGCACACCGGCATCGATCAATTGCTGCTGCACCGTATCGCGGATCAGAGGATCAAACGCACCGAGCACATGTTCGCTGCGCAGCAGCAGGTCCACCTCAGAACCGAGCCCACGCAGCACACCCGCCAGCTCAACACCGATATAACCGCCACCGATCACCGCCACCTTGCGTGGCTGCTGTTTCAACGCAAAGAAGCCATCCGACGTGATGCCCAACTCAGCCCCCGGCAGCTTTGGCACCAAGGGCCGACCACCACTGGCGATGACGATATGATCCGCCGTGAAACGCTGACCATCGACCTCCAGCGTCCTGGCATCGATGAACTTGGCGTAACCCTCGATCAGGGTCACACCATCACGCTGCAGATTATTGGCGTAGATACCATTCAAGCGTTTTATGTAAGCGTTTCGTTTTTCAACCAACTGCGCCCAATCGAGCGCACCCCCACTCACATCAAAACCATATTCCGGCGCATCGTGCAGCGCATGCGCGAGATCGGCCGCATACCACATCACCTTCTTCGGCACACAACCGACATTGACACAGGTCCCGCCCAGCGGCGCGCCCTCAATCACCGCGCACCGGGCGCCATACTGCGCCGCCCGCCGTGCCACTGCCAAACCGCCGCTGCCCGCGCCGATGGCAATCAAATCAAAATGCGTCTGTTTCAATCGTCGATATCCTTCGCTTTAAATTAGGTCGCGCTGGTCGATATGCCAAACTAGACCCTACATCCCGCCACGGAGTGGAGACATTTATGGACATAGGCACCTTTATCTTCCTGGGCATCATCGCCGTCGTCTTGATCTACGGCATCATGATCTACAACAACCTGGTCAGCCTCAAGCATAACGTATCGCAGGCCTGGTCCAACATCGATGTGCTGTTAAAGCAGCGCCACGACGAACTGCCCAAGCTGGTCGAAACCTGCAAACAATACATGGGCTTTGAGAAAGACACCTTGGTTAAAGTAATGGAAGCGCGCTCACAGGTCGCCAACGCCCGCGCCGCCGGTGATATCGCTGCCCTCGGCCCCGCCGAGAGCATGTTGCGCATGGGCCTCGGCAATCTATTTGCCGTCGCCGAGGACTACCCCGAACTCAAGGCCAGTGAGAGTTTCCAACATCTGCAAACCCGCATCACCGGCCTCGAGAATCAGATCGCCGACCGCCGTGAGTACTACAACGAAAGCGTCAACAACAATAATATTCGGATCGAACAGTTCCCGGATGTGATCGTCGCCCGCCTGTTCAAGTTCGGCCCACGCGACCTGCTCGAATTCAGCGAAGAAGAAAAGAGAGACGTCGACGTCAAGGCACTCTTTAACTAAACGATGAACGGACTACCACTCGGTCTCGAGACTCACGAATACTGGATCATCGTCGTCATCGCCTGCGCGCTGTGTGCAGGCGCATTCTTCTGGGGCATCCGCAGTTGGCAACGCGTGCGCATCATCGAAGATGCACCCACCGCCAAGATCCGTTCGGCCCACCAAGGTTATATCGAGCTCGAAGGCCACGGCGTACCGATGCCAGGCGACCCCATCATCGCACCGCTGACCAATCAAAACTGTATTTGGTATCGCTACATCATAGAACGCAAAGAAACACAGCATACGAGCCAAGGCACACGCACATCATGGAAGGTAGTGCGCACAGAAGAAAGCGACCATCTATTTCATCTGATCGATGACACCGGCACCTGCGTCGTCGACCCGGATCATGCCGAAGTCGTCTGCGACGACAAGGTCACCTGGTATGGCGATACCTCATGGCCACAAAGTGCCCCATTGTCCGGCAAGGCCGATCGTTCACCACTGAGCAAAACTCCTTTTCGTGGCAAAGGACTACTCGGTTTGAACAACGCCGACTATCGTTATACCGAGTGGATCATCCTCACCACACAACCGCTCTACGTCATCGGTTTGTTTCAAAGCATGTCACCGGCCGCGCACTACTCCGTCACGGACATCACCCGCGACCTGATTCGCACCTGGAAAACAGATCCACAAAAGATTGCCCACTTCGACAAAGATGGTAACGGATCACTGGACCAGGAAGAATTCGATGCCATGCGCAAGGTCGCGCAGACCGAGGCGCAAATGGAATATCGCGAACGGGCACAACAACCGGACATTCATATCATCGGCGCCACCGAAGACAAACGCCCGTTCATCATCTCTGTCTATCCAGAACACCAACTGACCAAACGCTTTCGCATTCAGGCCTACGCATCACTGGCCGTATTTTTTATTTGCGGCAGTGCCGCGGCGTGGTTGTTACAGGCAGCGCCTTAGAAACCGCACTACAACACCCGCCCTATACACTCGCACATACGCTGCAACACCTTGATCCGCGCATAACGCTTATCATTGGCCTCTATCAGGTTCCACGGTGATTGTTGGGTACTGGTGTATTGCAGCATGTCATGGGCGGCGACTTCGTAGTCTTTCCACTTTTGACGATTACGCCAGTCTTCATCGGTCAGCTTCCACTGTTTGTGCGGTGTCTGCGCACGTTCATTAAAACGGCGCAGCTGTTCATCCTGATCAATGTGCATCCAAAACTTGGCGAGCACGATCCCATGTTCAATCAACTGCGTTTCAAAGTCATTGATCTCAACATAGGCGCGCTGCCATTCATCACGACTGGCAAAACCTTCCACGCGCTCGACCAGGACACGGCCATACCAACTACGATCAAAGATCGACACCATGCCCGCCCGCGGCAGTTTGCGCCAAAAACGCCACAGATAATGATGGGCACGCTCTTCATCGGTCGGTGCCGAGAATGGCAACACCTGATAATTGTGCGGATCGAGCGCAGCAATCACACGGCGAATGGCACCGCCCTTGCCGGCGGCATCCACACCTTCAAACACGGCGATGGTGGTAATACCTTTTTCAAACGCCCGCCGCTGCAACAGGCTCAAACGCGCCTGCTGCTCTTTGAGTTGTTGTCTGTAATCGGTCTTATCCAACTGCAGACTCAAGTCCAAAGATGAAAACACCGTGGATGTCGATTCAGACGTTGACTCCATCACATCAGATAGAACCTGTGTAACGGTTTTCTGTTTAAGCAGCGCCACATGTTNNGTTGCAAGGTATCTCGGATCTTGTTGGCCACCGTGATCTCACGAAAATAACGATCACCACCATCGACGATATGCCAGCCCGCCTTGGCGGTGTTGCTACGTGCAATCAGCCGTTCCGCCGCGGCGACGAATTTGTCGTACATCCGCCAGTGCTGCCAATCACGCTCCGTCACCTGCCACGACAACAGTGGATCTTTTTCCAGGCTACGCAACCGCTTCTTTTGCTGCGGCTGACTGAGGTGCATCCAGAATTTGATGATCAATGTGCCATCATCAGCCAACGCATTTTCAAAGGCGATCATGCGGTTGATCTCGACATCGAACTGCACCTCAGTGATCTGCTCATATGCACGATCCAATACCGGCTTCGACAACCACGAGCTCATGAACACGCCTATCTGCCCCTTCGGCGGCAGGTCGCGCCAAAAGCGCCAATACGGTGGACGCTCGCGTTCCTCATCGGACGGTTCACGATAGGCGCGATTCATCAACCAACGCGAATCCATCCAGTCGTTGAGCAACTTCACCGTCGCGCCCTTGCCTGCGCCATCGACACCGGCAAACACAATCAGCACCGGCGCACCGTTCAACGCCCGCAGTTCATGCTGCAGCGACAACAGCTCCTGCCGCAACTGAGGTTCCAGCTGTTTGTATTCTTGTTTGGAAAGCGTTTGCCCCAACTCTGCCGTTCGAAACATCACGCCCTCGCGAATTATTTAACGCAGAAAAGGATTGCCTGTGCGCTCGGCACCAAAACTCGACTCCGGCCCATGCCCCGGTACAAAACGCACATCGTCACCCAGCGGCAACAACTTGTCCTTGATACTGCTGATCAATTGATCGTGATCACCCATCGGAAAATCACTGCGCCCGACCGAACCATGAAACAACACATCACCGACAAAGGCCTGCCTCGCCTCGCGGTTAAAAAACACCACATGCCCCGGCGTGTGACCAGGGCAACGCAAGACCTCAAACTGACATTCACCGACGCTGACCACATCGCCTTCATCCAACCACTGATCCGGCACAAACTCTTCTGTTTGACCAAAGCCAAACATCTGCGCCTGCTTGCTCAGCAACTGAAACCAGAATGTCTCATCCTGATGCGGCCCCACCACCGGGATATTCAACAACTGCGCGATCTGCGCCGCACCACCGACATGATCGAGATGGCCATGCGTCAGCAGGATCTTCTCCAGGCGCACACCTTCGGCCTCCACCGCCGCCAGCAACACCTCAACATCACCGCCGGGATCGATCAAGGCCGCGTGCTGGGTGTGGTCGCACCACACCAGCGAACAGTTCTGTTGGTAGTGAGTGACTGGGATAACGCGATAATGCATGGCCATGAAAAAGTCTTTCTCTATTGATGGAGGTTGAATACCTGACAGCTATTGCACCACAACCGCTGCGTGATGTCGTCGCGTGTCTCGGGGCGCTGTGTGATCAGCGCATCTAAATACTCAGGCAGATACGCCGGACTATTGCGCTGCCCACGATACGCCGCACCACTCATATCCGGCGCATCGGTCTCGAGCACAATCGCATCCAGCGGCAGCTCACGCGCCAATCGATGCAGTTTGTGCGCGCTCTCGAAGGTCAGCATGCCGCCGAAGCCGAGTTTGAATCCCATCTCGATGTAACGCTGCGCCTGTTCCAGGCTGCCGTTGAAGGCATGCACGATGCCGCCTTTTACGGTCGTCTTTTTCAGACTCGCCAACACCGCATCGTGAGCCTTGCGCACATGCAATACCACCGGCAGCCCCGCATCGCGGGCTATCACCAGTTGTGCATCGAACAGGGTCTGTTGGGCCGTGCGATCAAGTTCAGGCAGGAAAAAATCCAACCCTATCTCACCGACGGCAACAACATCTCTATTGTCGACCAAGGCCTGCTGCAAGGCCTGCAGATCACCTGCGGTGTGTTGATCGATAAACATCGGGTGCAGGCCTAGCGCAGGATACAAACCCTGCTCGCGCCGACACACATCCAGCACACGCGGCCAATGCTCCGCCGTCACCCCCGGAATCAGCAGCCGCTCGACACCCGCCGCCCGCGCCCGTGCCAAGACCTCGGCACGATCGGCATCGAAGTCGGGGAAGTCGAGATGGCAGTGGGTATCGAACAATGGCATAAGCCTATTGTAGGGGGGATCGGGGGCGCTGGTGTATCATACGCCTCTTTTTCAGCCCGTTTATTTGCCGCACCCGACCGATATGACCGAAGACAAGATCTACGCCCAGCCGAAAGCACACCTGGTGGACTTTGAATTCAATCAGGCGGTGGTCAATGTCTTTCCCGACATGATCCGCCGCTCGGTGCCGGGTTACGGCACGCTGATCCCATTGATCGGGCTGATCGCCGAACAGTACGCGCAAGCGGGCAGCCGTCTCTATGACCTGGGCTGCTCGCTCGGCGCAGTGACCTTGACCATGCACCACCGGGTACCTCACCACGACTGCCGCATCATCGCCGTCGATAACTCCGAGGCGATGGTCGAGCGCTGCCGCGAGAACGTAGCCGAAGACTTGGGCGCGATCCCGATCGACGTGCTGTGCCAAGACATCCGCGACACCGAGATCGAAGACGCCTCCGTCGTCGTACTCAACTTCACGCTGCAGTTCCTCGCCGTCGACGACCGGCTGGCGCTGCTGCGCAAGATCCACGCGGGCCTGCGCCCCGGCGGCGTATTGGTGCTGTCAGAGAAGGTCGCCTTCGACGACACCACCGAAAATGCCACCCAGGACGCGCTACACCTGAGCTTCAAACGCGCCAACGGTTATAGCGACCTCGAGATCAGTCAAAAGCGCACCGCGCTCGAAAACGTACTGATCCCCGAGACCCTGCCGCAACACCACGCCCGCCTGCGCGCGGCCGGTTTTGCCCACAGCCAGACCTGGTTCCAGTGCTTTAACTTTGCATCGCTCTTGGCAGTCAAGGCATGAGCCTGATCGACTACCAATCGCTGTACGAGCGTCTGCCCGGCACGCCGCTGGAGAAGTGGCTGAAGACGCTGCCACAGCAAATCGATGACGTGATTAGCGCCGGCCGCTACGGCGACCTACCGCGCTGGCTGCAGGCAGTCGAGGCACTGCCCCAGATCCACACCAGCAGCATCGATTTCAACTGCGACAGCCTGCGCATCGGCACAAACGATGATTGCGACGACGCCACCCGCGCCGTCATCCGCGAACAACTGCAACAACTGCACCCGTGGCGCAAAGGCCCGTTTGACATCCACGGCATCCACATCGATACCGAATGGCGTTCTGATTGGAAATGGCAGCGCGTGTCGCCACACATCTCACCACTGGCAGGCCGCACCGTGCTCGACGTCGGCTGCGGCAGCGGCTACCACAGCTGGCGCATGCGCGGCGCCGGTGCCGAACTGGTGATCGGCATCGATCCCAGCATGTTGTTCGTCATGCAGTACTTCGCCGTGCGTCATTTCACAGGGGATCAGGGCGTCTACGTCCTACCGCTGGCGATGGAACACCTGACACCCAAACTAGAGGCCTTCGACACCGCCTTCTCGATGGGCGTGCTCTACCACCGCCGCTCGCCGCTCGACCACCTGATCGAACTGCGCCAGGCCCTGCGCCCCGGCGGCGAACTGGTGCTCGAAACCCTGGTCATCGATGAAAGTGAAGGCCAGGTGCTGATGCCGGAAGACCGCTACGCGCAGATGCGCAACGTCTGGTTCATCCCCAGCTGCGAGACACTGGAGCTATGGCTGCGCCGCTGCGGCTTTCGCAACATCCGCACCGTCGACGTCAACGTCACCACACCAGAAGAACAACGCCGCACCGACTGGATGCGCTTTGACTCACTCAAGACCTTCCTCGACCCCAACGACCCCAGTCGCAGCATCGAAGGTTATCCCGGCCCCAAACGGGCGACGATCATCGCCGAGCGGCCCTAACGCTTTTGCAGCCTCACCCACTGCGCACCGCCCTCTTTTAAGCCATCATGGAAATAAAAGCCGAGCGAGGCCAATCGACTCACGGCCTTGACCAGCTGCATCGCCAACACCCGCAGGTATCGGTTTTTTAGGCCTTGCGCCCGGTTTGCCCACGAACCACTCAGCTGCGATTGGCGTAAAAAACGATAGTCGGTGAATTGTCGAAACACCTCCGCTCGTTTGGCGCGCTCGCGTTGATACTCCACCAATTCAAAACCGTGCCGAGCAGCAATGGCCTCAAAACTCTTCTGCGTCCAACGGCCGATATGATTCGGCGGCATCTCCAACAGTGCACCGTGTAATTCATTAAACTCAACACGGTGTTCATTCGGCACTGCCAAAAACACGGTACCATCGTCTTTAGTGATCTGACGCAGCTGGGTAAACAGTTCATCCAACCGATCGAGATGCTCCAACACCTGAAACATGCAGACCACATCGAAGCGCCGACCGAACTCATTTACATCCAATGCACGCACATCGATCGCCGCACACTGAATACCCAATTGGCCGATCTGATTACGCCCGTACTCGGAATACTCGGTGCAATATATGTTTTGACGCGGCACGATATCGTCTGCCGCCACACGCGACACAAAGGCACCATTGCCCGCACCCACTTCTAGCAGGTTCAAATCATCGCGCTGCATGGCACGCAGTGCGTCGTAGGTAGTTTGAAACTCCCACTTCCACTTGGGATAGCCCGTGCGGTCATAGGCCAAGGTATAAAACGCCTCATCACCGGCCACATACGGATGGCTATAACAGAAACCACAGCCATCACAGCGGATCACGTCGCAACTCGGCTGGCCCCACAAGGCCTCGATATGGGCGGCCAGTTTTTCAAACCGCTGCGGCTGGCGCTCACGCAGCACAAAGTGCTGCGCCGCCTCGGCCGCAGTCGCGCGCCACAACAAACGCCCCGACTGCACTGCACAGACAGGACATACCGCCGCCACCGACGTTAAATGATAGGTGTGCATGTTATTTTTCTAACCAAACTTGATAAGCGATGCCAGCATACTACCCAGTATCATCCGTATCAGCCACACAAGCGCCACTTTAAGAATGGGTGACGCTCGCCGATGTAAGACAAGAGCTCGAAAAAGGGCAGTTAATAGGATAAGGACATGAGCGAACGCTACCAGATCATCGTCAACGGCAGCCTGATGGACGGGGCCGATGCGGCGCAGACACGGGCCAATATCGCCCAGCTGTTCAAGACCACGGAAGACAAGGTCGCGCCGATGTTCGCCGGGCAGAAGATTGCGATCAAAAAAGACCTCGACGCCGACACCGCCAAGAAATACCGTGCCGCGATCATGCAGGCGGGGTTGAAGGCTGGCATCGCGCCGATGGTAGAGAGTGCCGCCGCAGAACCTGCACCCGCGCCAACCACAGCGCCTGCCGCCACCACCGCAGCACCTCCTGCGCCTGTTAGCACCACTGCAGCGGCGACGAGCGCCATCGATGCCGACATCGCCCCCGTCGGCAGCGTGATGGACGAAACCCCGCCAGTGGCAATGCCCAACATCGACACCAGCGCCTACGACATGGATCAGGTCGGCATCATCCTCGACAACCGACCACCGCCGCCCGCGCCCGACATCGATACCAGCCAGTTCGCGATGGATGAGATAGGCGTCACCATGGATGACAGGCCCCCCGCCGCCATGCCCGAGATCGACACCAGTCAATTCAGCACGGCCGAGGTTGGCGCCACCATGGATGAAACCCCACGCCCCACCGAACCCGCGATCAATATCGGCCATCTCAACATGGCCGCCGCAGGCGAGACCATCATGGAGCACCCGTCCGTGCCCGAGCCGAATATCGACACCAGCAAACTCAAGCTCGACGATTAAGCCCCACCCTCCCGCTCACCAGGAAACATCTTGTGAGCGGGAGACTGCTCTATAATCCCGCCATGAATCCCAACAAACCCAGCCCACGCGGTCGCGGCACCGCCAGCCGCATCGACAACCGTTATGCCGAGCACCAGCGCGAGGCGGTGGATGACGGCTGGGATAGTCTCGACCAGCCCTCTGATGCCCCACGCACCCGGCTGGAGATCGACAGTGCCAAGAGCATCATCGCCTACAACCAGTCGCCCGACCTGCCGTTTGACCGCTCGATCAATCCCTACCGCGGCTGTGAACACGGTTGCAGTTATTGTTACGCCCGCCCCAGCCACGCCTGGCTCGGCCTGTCGCCGGGGCTCGACTTTGAGACACGGCTGTTCCACAAACCGGATGCGGCGGCGCTGCTGCGTAAAGAGTTGGCGAAGAAAAACTATCAGCCCAAACCGATCGCCCTTGGCGTCAACACCGACGCCTACCAGCCGGTGGAACGCAAGCTCGGCCTGACGCGGCAGATATTGGAGGTGCTGCTCGAACATCGACACCCGCTCACGATCATCACCAAGGCGGCGCTGATTGAACGCGACCTGGACCTGCTGACCGAGCTGGCAGCGGCCAATCTGGTCACCGTGGCGCTGTCGATCCCGACCCTCAATGCCGAGCTGGCGCGCAAACTCGAACCCCGCGCCACGGCACCGGCACGGCGCCTGCAGACCCTGGCCAGCCTCAGCGCCGCCGGCATCCCCACGGCGGTGATGGTGGCGCCGCTGATCCCGGTCCTCACCGACCACGAGCTGGAAAACATCATTGAACAGAGCCATGCCCTGGGCGCGCGCGAACTGTATTACATCCTGCTGCGCCTGCCGCTGGAGGTCAGCCCCATCTTCCAGGACTGGCTGCAGGAACATGAACCACTGAAGGCCGCACACGTGATGAACCGCATCCGCGACAGCCGCGGCGGCAAAGACAATTCATCGCAGTTCGGCCAGCGCATGACCGGCGAGGGCGTTTTCGCCGATCTGATCCGCCAGCGCTACCGACGCGCGATGAAGAGATGGGAGTTTCCGGGCCTGCCGGAACTGGATTGCGGGCGTTTTACCGTGCCACAGCCCACACAACCGCAGATGACGCTCTTTTAGCGCGCGTCATTAAGCCCTGCCCATTGTTCGGGCGTGTAGGCCTTGACCGTCAGCGCGTGCATCTCACCGCTGGCGATACGATCACTGAACAGCGCCATCACCACCTGCTGTTTCTTGAGCAGGGTCAGGCCTTCAAAGGATGGGCTGACGACGATCAGGGAAAAACTGCAGCCCTCTCCCTCAACCCGGACCTGCGCATCGGGGATGTGCTGCTGAATGAGCGTGGTGACTTCGTGTGCTTGCATGAGACGCTTCCTGAGAGACGATGAAAGCGCAGCAGTTTACTACATATCGACGGCGGCCAAGCGCTGGCCCAGCATCACGTCAAACGACTCGGGCTTGTAAACCTCAACCTTGGCATTCAGGCGGGTGATCCAGCGAATGCGCTTCACCATCTCGTTCATATAATTTCGATCGGTAAACGGCCCCACCACCACCTGACACGTCTGTTTGCCATCGCAATTACGCAACACAGTCGGCACCCCGAGCTGCTCGATACGATCAACGGCCTGCTTGGCGGCATCCACATCATGGTAACTGGCCACGTTTAACAACCAACGCTTTGGTGCCGGTTTGGCGGACCTGACCTGGGACACCGGGCTGGCCACGCCATGCCCTGCCTCGGCGATATCCTTGATGCGCAGCCAGTCATCGTGTGAGAACTGCTGCGAAAAATGACTGACGATGCGGTTGACCAGCACCCGCTCATTGATCTGTTTGGGCGCCCCCACTGGTTTGTACACCTCAAAAAACATCACACCGTCGCCATGGCCGATCTTGAAATCCTGGCTCACGACCCGCACCGGCGTGCCCTTGGGGGTTTGGCGGATCAACAGTTCGATGTCTTCCGGGTACAGACTGATACACCCGTGCGGCATGCCGCCACCGACAGCGGCCGGACTGTTCGTGCCATGGATTTGGCAAGTGCCGTCATCCAAGGTCATGGTGTACAAACCCAGCGGGTTACGCGGCCCGGGCGGCATCACCGCAGGCAGGGTCTTGTCGCGCTTCTTGGCGGCCTCAGGCACGGTCCATGATGGTTTGTGCAGGCGTTGTTCGACCGTCATCTGCTTGCCGCCGATCTTGGCCGCATCCGGCCCGACACCGATGGGGAAGGTCGACACCAGCGACGGTCCTTCCAGAGGCTGGCTATAGTAGTAGAGGCGCTTTTCGGCCAGGTTGATCACTATCCCTTCGCGTGGCGCGCTCGGCAGGATATGCCGGGTTGGCACCATCACCCGCGCGCCGAGTGCAGGTTTGTCAGGATTGAGTTCCGGATTGGCAACCCGCAATTCTGCGGTGCCCACATTAAAACGACGGGCGATCTTGGCCAGCGTATCCCCTTTTTGCACATAGGTGTACTGCACACGGCCGATCACATCATCCTTGCCGGGATTCACATAGGTGGTCGCCGCCGCCAGCCCCGGCAATAGGGCGAGCAACAAACCTAAGGCTCGAATCCTTTGAAATTTCTGAGACTTAGCCAAAAAAACCAATCCCCAAGACAAAAACCATATGCGATCGACCAAACAACGACGCGGACGAACGCCCCTTAAAGGAGGTTTTCGGCCCCGGACAGGGAAAATTTATAAGTGAAAACTTATTTAACCTGGAACTTGAGCGAGGCGGAATTGACGCAATAACGCAGGCCGGTCGGCCGGGGGCCATCATTAAACACATGCCCCAGATGGGCATCACAGTGGGCGCAACGGATCTCGGTGCGCTGCATGCCATGGCTGACATCGTGTAACTCGTCGATCGACTCATCGGCCAGCGGCAACCAGAAACTGGGCCAGCCACTGCCCGATTCATATTTATGTTCGGAGTCGAACAAGGGCGCATCACAACAGACACAGCGGTACACGCCCTGCCCGTCATGATGGTAATACTCGCCGCTGAAGGCCATCTCGGTGCCACCTTCGCGCGTGATGCGGTACTGTTCGGGCGTCAGCTCGGCACGCCACTCGGCCTCGGTTTTGCGGATCTTGTCGCTCATCAGGCGGGCATATCGGGGATGAGCATGCTGTGCAGGCGATGGAGGGCGTCCTTGAGGTGCAGCTTGCGCTTCTTCATGCGCTGCATCTGCAGCTGATCAATAAAGGCCTGCGCCTGCATCGTGGCGATCGCCACATCCAGGTCGCGATGCTCCGCCTCCATCTCTGAGATGCGCAGCTTGATACGTTCGATTTCGTCATCACCTAAATTCATGACTATACGATACTTCGCCCTTAGCCCTTCCCGCAACAATGTTTATACTTTTTCCCGCTGCCACACGGGCACGGCGCATTACGACCGACCGCTGGCGCGGCAGGAAACACACCGTCCACATACAACCACGCGCCTGACTCACAGACAAACCGACTGCGTTCTTGCAAGGCCTGATCACCCTCAGCGGCACGAAAGCGGGCGATGAATTCGACCATGCCCTTGGCATCGCCGACTTGTCCACGCTCAGTTGCGACGATGCTCAGACCCAACCATTGCACACCATCATCCAAACTCAACTGCGGTGGACGCGTGCGCGGATGCCAGGTCCGATTCAAATACTCGACCCTGCCCAAGGTGTAGGCACTGTAACGCGAACGCATCAGGGCCTCGGCCGTAGGCGCAAGCGCAGCACCATCCACATAGCGGCCACAACATGCCGCGTATTCCTCAGCCGAACCACAGGGACACACATTCATCGAATCACTCCGCATTACGCAGCCGTTCCAAGCGCAGCCGCTGACGCTCATCAAACAGCCGCCGGGCGCCCAGGTGCAGCGCTACCAGCGCGCCGAAGCCGGCACCGGCCGCAATCAAAAACATGATGATGATCTGGTACTTCACCGCCTGCATCGGCTCCGCCCCTGCCAGGATCTGTCCCGTCATCATGCCGGGCAGGCTGACCACGCCGACGGCGGCCATGCCGTTGATCGCCGGGATCATGCCGGCCCGCATCGCATCACGCCGCAACTCACTGATCGCCTGCTGCCAATGCTGGCCCAACATCAGACGCGCCTCGATCACCGCCCGCTGCTGCCAGGCGCCATTGAGCAGACGATCCAAACAGATCGCAATGCTGTTCATCGTATTACCGAGCATCATGCCCAGTAGCGGGATCGCGTATTGCGGCTGGTACCACGGCTCGTTGCCGATCAGCACCAGCAAGGCAAACAGCGTCAGCGTAAACGAGGAGACAAACATCGATGCGGTGCCGATGCCATAACCCCAGCCCCCGACCAAACGCCGCTTCTGCCGCGCCATGACCTCGTAACCGGCCACCGCCAGCATCACCGTCGCCATCAACGCAATCCACGGCCAGGCGGCCTCTTTAAACAACAGGGTCAGGACATAACCGACCAGCACCAACTGGATGATGGTGCGGCTGCCCGCAATCAGGATCTGCCGCTCCAGCGCCAGGCGTTGCCAGAACGACAACCCGGCCAGCGCAATCACCAACAACGCCGCCAGCGCGATATCCCACCAGCTCAGGATCATCGGCGTCATGGCACCACCTGTCGCAAGCGGCCACCATCGATCACCACATATCGATCAGCCACACGTGCGATCTGCGCAGCATCATGACTGATCCACAACACCGGCGCCTGCTGTTCGGTGCTATAAGTCTTGATCAAGTGTTCGATGCGCAGTGTGTTGTCATAATCGAGATTGGCCGTCGGCTCATCCAGCAACAACACCTTGGGCTGATGACTCAACAGGCGCAGCAAGGCCAGACGCTGACGTTCACCACTGGAGAGACGCGCCACCTGCCACTCCATCACCTCGGCGCCAAAGCCGAGCGCCGACAATAGCGCATGATCCACTTGTTCAAAATGCGGCCCCACGACATCGAACCACCACTGGCTCTCGGCCGCCAACATCGCCACCTGACGACGCCAGTCATGCGCCGGCATCTGGCTACAGGGCTGGCCATCGAGCAGCACATCCCCCTGGTGCGGATCCAGGTCCGCCACCGCGCGCAACAGCATCGATTTACCACTGCCCGACGCACCCGACAGACACACGCATTCGCCCGCCGCCAGTTGCAGGCAAATCGATGCTAAACGCATCGTACTAAGATCAGTGATTTCCAGTGTAGGCACGCATGCCACCCGAATGTTGGCCGAGGGAGATGATTTCGGGCGACAGTGTAACAAGAAAATAAAAAACCCCGGCGGGGGCCGGGGCAAAGTGTTGTGCCAAGAGTGACACGGGGGAGTTAAACAGGTTTACGGACGTTTGACGGTGCCATTTTCAATCTTCAGCTTTTCGACCCGGCGCCAGATCTTGCGTTTGACCAGATACAACAAGGTGGTCAACACGATCAGATAGAGGATGACCCAGACACCGATCGTCTTGCGCGTTTCTGCATTGGGATCAGAGGCCCAGACCATGAACGACACCAGGTCGCTCACATTCCTCTCCACCTCGGCACGCTCAGTACTGCCAGGCTCGGTGAAGCTATAACCCATCGCATCGGGCATACGAATACCGGGGAACAGGTGATTGGCCTCGTTCTCTTCGGGATCCAGGTAATAACTGGTCAACAAGGTATAGACGTACTCCGGACCATGTTTGCGGGCAATGGTCATCAAGGTCAGGTCTGGCGGCACCTTGCCGTAAGACTCCTTGCGCACCTCGATCGGTGTCATGCTCTCCAGACGGTCCAACAACCCATTGTCGCCGCGGTAATTGTCGACATCCTCGGCACTCATACCGATATCGAGCAGGTCCTGGTAGCGCAGATACTTAAATCCATGACACATCATGCAGGTCTCAATCGCAATCACCGCCCCGCGTTGGCGTGCAGCCATCGAGTTATCCACCTCAATCTGGGCCAAGGGATAGGCATCGTTGGGGGCAGCCTGGATGGACGACACTCCAGTCATCCACACTGCCACGGCTGCCAAAATGCATACTAACCTTCTCATTTAGGCACCCTCCCCTTTACGCTTGCCCTTCGACATCACCTTTAGATCCTCTTCACGCCGCAGATAGTGTTCGCTGCGCGACAACTCATCACGTTCTTCAGCCATCAAGGCCAGCGCCGCTGGCGGCAAGCCTGTCTCGCGTGTCCGCCTGTCTTCACGCTTGGAGATGACAGGCAACAGCAGGAACAGACCGAAATAGACGAAGGTAGCCACTTGGCCAATGACGATCAGGTGCCCTTCTGGCGGTTTGGCACCAACATAAGACAGCACCAACACGTCAACCAGGAAGATGTACACCATCACGCGGTAATACGGACGATACAACGCGCCACCCGGTATCTTGGATCGATCCAGCCACGGCATCGCGGCAAAGATCAGGATCGACATGAACATCGCGACAACCCCGCCCAGCGCATCCGGAATCGAACGCAGGATCGCGTAGAACGGCAGGAAGTACCACTCAGGCACGATGTGCGGCGGCGTCACCATCGGATCTGCCGGCACGTTATTCTCCGGCATGATCCAGAACTCGGGCCCGAAGAAGACAAACGCGCTGAAGATGATCAGGAACACACCCAAACCGAATAGGTCCTTGATCGTGAAATAAGGATGGAACGGGATATTGTCCTTCGCCTGCAACGTGATGCCCGACGGATTGGAGCTCTTGACCCAGTGCAGCGCAACGACATGGATACCCACCGCCGCCACGATGATGAACGGGAACAGGTAGTGCAGCGCGAAGAAGCGCGTCAGCGTCGCATCGCCGACCACAAAGTCACCACGCAACCAACGCACGATATCGTCACCATAGACCGGCGTGGTCCCGAACAGGCTGGTGATAACCTGCGCCCCCCAATACGACATCTGACCCCAAGGCAGCAGATAGCCCATGAAGGCAGTCGCCATCAACAGCAGCAACAGCACCAGGCCCGTCCACCACAACAACTCGCGTGGTTTACGGTAAGAACCGTAGTACAACGTCCGTGCGATATGGATAAAGACCACCGCGAAGAACATCGATGCGCCAGTGGAGTGGATATAACGGATCAACCAGCCGTAGTTCACATCACGCATGATGTGTTGCAGTGAATCGAAGGCCATGTGCACATCGGGTTTATAGTGCATGGCGAGGAAGATGCCACTCAATAACTGGATAAACAGCACGAACATCGCCAAAAAGCCGAAGTTCCACCAGTAGTTGAGGTTACGCGGCACCGGATATTCGGTGAGTTCATGTTTGACGATCTCGGTCAGCGGAAAGCGTTCGTCGATCCAACCTATGCTTTTCTTGATCATGGCGCGCTCCCTTTACACGACCTTACCGATGATGATGGTGTGATCATCAACGAACTCGTAATACGGCACTTCCAGGTTGGTCGGCGCCGGGCCACGCGTCACTCGTCCACTGTTGTCATACAGACTGCCATGACAAGGGCAGATCCAGCCGTCCTTGGTTTGATTGGGCACACAGCCGAGGTGGGTACACAAACCGACCACCACCAGCCACTCCGCCTTTTGCACGCGATCCTTGTCCGACTGAGGGTCAAGATCTGGCTGACTCGCCTGCATGGCGGCAATGGTCTCCGGCGTGCGATGCATGATAAACACCGGCTTGCCCTGCCACTCCACGATATGGGTCTTGCCCAGCGGGATCGATGCAATATCAACCAGCGATGTCGCCTTGGCCTTCACGTCCTTACTCGGGTTCATGCTGCTGATGAACGGTACCGCCGCACCGCAGACACCCACCGCACCTACAACCGTGGTGGTAATCCCCAAAAAATCACGACGTTCCGAGTCAAAATGGATCGGTTGTTCAAACCCTTTATCTGTCGCCATGCAAACTACCTCTTGCTCCTCAACTCCGGCCTCACGCCAGAGCCTGTTAATCCCCCGTTGCCGATCAACCTCAACAACGTATTCCAAAATCCTGTGCTCAACGACAGTCAGCCATCCCGCAGCTTGCCCGACCGGGTACATGGACCTACCGTCCATCAACACCTAGAAGAGAAACCACCAAAACTCAACGTCACATCTTTTAAGGAAACCCGACAAACGGACCTATCCCGATCCGCTGACCGATGCAAACGAGTCAACTAACCGCCAATATTTGTTGTTCTAATGACGCCACCTCGTCACGTGCATCTTGACCAGAGGTAAATAATGTATTCAAAATCCTACTATTCACATCAAGTACTTGCACATTTTGTAGGTGTATAAATTGTGTGACTATTATTCGGGAAAAGCAATACCAAAATGGCATTTAAAGGACAGCTTTGGAAAATCGCGGAAAAAGAGGATTTTTGCCGCGAATAACAGAGATTAGGTCGCGATCATCAACAAAACCGCACCCAGCACCAGGCGATAGATCACGAACGGCATCATGCCAATGCGCTCGAGCAGCTTGAGGAAAAAGTGGATACACAGGTAAGCACTGATCCCCGACAGCACCGCCCCCAGCACCAAGGCCATCCAGTCAACGGCCTGCTCGGCCTCCACCAGATCCTTGGTCAGCAACATGCCCGGCAGAAAGATCGCCGGGATCGACAACAGAAACGAAAAGCGCGCCGCGCCCTGGCGGGTCAGCCCCAGCAGCAGCGCCGCCGTCATCGTAATGCCCGAGCGCGAGGTCCCCGGCACCAGGGCTAAAGCCTGCGCCGCGCCGATGATCAGCACATCCTTCCAGGTCAACGAATATTCATCGCGGCGGCGCTTGCCGACCTTGTCACTCCAGCCGAGCATGATGCCAAAGACAATCGTCGTCAGCGCAATCACCATCGTCGAGCGCAGGTGATCCTCAATGAAATCCTTGAAGATCAGGCCGCACAGCCCGACCGGAATCGTCGCAAAACCCACGGCCCAGGCCAGCTTGGCGTCAGGCGTCAGCTCACGATGGGTGATCGAGCGCGCCCAATCGCGGGCCATCGCCTGTNNAGCTCCTTGCGGAAATAAATCACCACCGCCGCCAGCGTGCCGACGTGCACCGCGACATCGAAGGCCAGCCCCTGATCCTGCCAGCCGGCGATCACGGGGACCAGGATCAAATGCGCCGAGCTAGAGATCGGCAAAAACTCGGTGACGCCCTGAATCACCGCCAAGATCAATATCTGTAAAAAATCCAAAATCCGGACTCCCAGTCAGCGCCCACGCTCAAAGCGCGGCATTGTAACGCGAATGCCTGGTCGAAGTGCATCCATCGCCATTTTGTGACCCCTTTCACACTTTGCAAA
>DHYU01000070.1:0-4094 GCA_002415485.1 Proteobacteria bacterium UBA5122 | reverse complement strand
TGCGTCTCGACAAGGAGCAACAAACGGGGCTTAGGCCTGGGAGCATTCCCATGCGGAACAACACTATTTACCGGGGCGCACTACTTTCAACAGCACTCTTGCTGGCAGCACAACCTCTGACGCTGCAGGCTTCTGGCGCACTTCACCTGCTACACGGCAGCTTTGAGCTGGCCGAAGGCCAAAGCGTCAGCCTGCCGCATGATGGTGGCTACCTGATCCTGCAACTGCGCGCTGAATTGTCGCCAGAGTGGCGCCAAACACTGGACCTCCACGGCGTCGAGCTGCTCGAATACATCCCCGACAATGCCTGGATCGCTCACATCGCTCACAACCACGTCAGTGAAATCGTCGCCCTCGACTTCGTCGCCGCTGCTGGCGCACTGAACACCGAATACAAACTGCCGCTATCATTGCAACAACACGGCCTGTCGAACTCTGCCCTGCTGGGTGAGATCGCCACCGTCGAGGTCACCTTCCACAGCAACGTGGACATCGATGCAGCCAACGCCGCCCTGATCCAGCTGCATGCCGTCCCCTACCAAAGTGAATTTCTGAGCGGCCAACGCCTGCTGGTCGCCTTGATGGCCGCAGACCTGCAACGCCTGGCCGAGCTGAGCGTCGTGCGCTGGATCGAAGAACCCCCTGCCGTCGTCATGGATCAAAACGCTGAGGCCGCCGCCCTCGCCGGTATCGACAAGGTCCGCGCCAGACACAGCGACCTCACCGGCAGCGGCATCAAGGTCGGCACCTGGGAAGGCGGCAATCCACAAGCCAGCCACCCCGATCTACAAGACCGCGTCACCATCGCCCAAACCGCCGCCGTATCCCATCATGCCACCCATGTAGCTGGCACCATTGCCGGCTCCGGCGCCAATAACGTCAGCGCCCAGGGCATGGCCCCAGCGGCCCAAATCGTTTCATTTGATTATTACGGCGACATCGCCGGTGAAATGCGTCAGGCCGTACAAAACTACGGCATCGATCTCAGCAACCACTCCTGGGGGTTTGTTAACGGCTGGTCCGAAAACCACTTCGGCAACGGCAAATGGTCCTGGTTCGGCGCCGCCAACGAGACTAGAGACGCCAACTTCGGCCGTTACACCACCACCAGCCAACAATGGGACAACTTCGTTTTCGACACCGGCCTGCCTGTGATCAAATCTGCTGGCAACAACCGTAACGATCACGGTGACAGCACCCACAGCGGCCACTACCACGGCACTGACCAAACCACCCTGCACCACGATCACCACGACAGCGACGGCAACTACGACTCCCTGGACATGATCGCTGCTGCCAAAAACGTCATCACCGTCGGCTCGGTCGACGATGCCGGCGTCATGACCAACTACTCCGGCTGGGGCCCGACCGACGACGACCGCGTCAAACCCGACATCGTCGCCAACGGCCACGGTGTCTACTCCACCATCAATGGCAGCGGCTATGGCTACATGACCGGCACCTCAATGGCCACCCCCGTCGTCAGCGGCGCCGCCGCCCTGATCATGCAACGCTACCAACAGCTGTATCAAACCAAACCCAATGCCGCCACCGTCAAGGCCATCCTGCTCCATACTGCCCGCGACGCCGGCAACCCAGGCCCTGACTACAGCTACGGCTGGGGTCTGCTGGACGCCGACGCCGCCATCGACCTGCTCGACGACGACGCCGGCAAACAAACCCTGATCACCCACGGCCAAGTCCGCACCGCAACAGACAGCCGTTACAGCATCAACATCGCTGCCAGCACCGACCACCTGAAATTCACCCTGGTCTGGAACGACATCGGCGCCTCACCTTCAGCCAAGAAGGCCCTGGTCAACGACCTCGACCTGCAACTGATCGCGCCCAATGGCACCATCTATCATCCGTACACCCTCGGCGGCCGCAACAACCCTGGCGCTACCGCCCGCCAGGATCAAGCCAACCGCGTTGATAATGTTGAACAAGTCGTCGTCAGCAACCCCGCGCAAGGCGAATGGACCATCGTCATCAAGGCCCACTCGGTACAAGAACAACAAGACTACAGCCTTGCCTCCAACCTGCGTTTTGATGGCCAGGCCCGCAGCATCCAAACCAGCAACAGCAATAGCGTCACCGAAAGTTCTGGCGGTGGCGGTGGTGGTGCCACCGGCCTGTTCATGCTCGCACTGCTGGTGTTGCCACGCCTGCTGCGTCGCAAATAAACCAACCCGCCCAACCCCAAAACACAAACGCCCCCGAGGTCTGAACCTCGGGGGCGTCGTCGTTTTCAATGCAGCAATCGAATTTAAATCAGTACACCACCACCGGCCGCCCTGGCAGCGGCTCGATGGCTATCGCATCCACTGCCTCTGCCGCGTATTCACGCACTACCGGGTCGGCATCGTGTTGCGCCCGAATCAATGCACCAAACACCGGCATCGGGTGCGGCGTCACCTGGGTCAAGGCCTTTGCGGCCGCCTGCCGCACCTGCGGACACTCGTCCTCCAGCATCTGCGCCAGCGCTATCACCACATCCGCCCGCGACACCTTCAACGAACCCAGCATCTTCGCCGCATAGGCACGCACCTGACTGTCTTCATCATCCAAACCTGCGAGCAACAAACCCCAGCCTGGTTGCCCCGCACGGGCAATCTCGTCCAACAGACCACGCAACTGTGGCGCCGTCGACACACGCTCCATCACCGCCAAACGGCGAAACTCGTTCATTCCTTTTCCTCCTCCAAGCACACTGCCCACGACCTTCCCCCGTGCACCCATCCGCCAGTGCCCGTATAATTTGGACCCAGCCCTGGCGATAACCACAGGCCAAAAGCGGGATAGACCATAACAAGTCGCGTCGCTTGAAAACACTAGCCATAAGTATAAGTTTGGTAGCAAGACCACCTATTCAGTAAACCATTTTCATTCAGCAGTAAAAAAGGACCCCAGCGCATGTCACTGCCGCCCATCGAACAACGCATTGCCGATGAACTGAACGCCCACGTTCGCCAAATCACCGCCGCCATCGGCCTGCTCGACGAAGGCGCAACCGTGCCCTTCATCGCCCGTTACCGTAAAGAGGTCACGGGTGGACTCGACGACACCCAACTACGGACACTGGAAGAACGCCTGGGCTACCTGCGCGAGCTGGAAGACCGCCGCGTCACGGTACTCAAATCCATCGAAGAACAAGGCAAGATGACCGACGCGCTGAAGGCTTCCATTCTCGGCGCCGACACCAAGACCCGACTTGAGGATCTGTATCTCCCGTACAAACCCAAGCGCCGCACCAAGGCCCAGATCGCCATCGAGGCAGGTCTGGAACCACTGGCCGACGCTCTGTACAGCAACCCAAGCATAGACCCTGAAACCGAAGCTGCAAATTTTATTAATCCAGACAAAGAGATTAAGGACGCCGCTGCCGCCCTCGACGGCGCCCGCCAGATCCTGATGGAGCGCTTCGCCGAAGACGCCGAGCTGGTCGGCCAACTGCGCGACTACGCCTGGGACAACGGCCAGCTGGTGTCCAAGGTCATCGACGGCAAGGAGAACGAAGGCGCCAAATTCGCTGATTATTTCGACAAGGCCGAACCGATCAAGGCCGTACCCTCGCACCGCGCGCTGGCCATGTTCCGCGGTCGCACCGAAGGCTTTTTGAACCTGACGCTGGAACTGCCCGGCGACGCCGAGGCCGCTGCCAACCGCACACCAACCGTCGGCGAATCGATGGTCGCCCGCCGCTTCGGCATCAAAAACGAGAACCGCGCCGCCGACAAATGGCTGCAAGACACCGTGCGCTGGACCTGGCGCGTCAAGCTGGCGATGCACGTCGACATGGAACTGAAACGCCAGCTGCGCGAACAGGCCGAGCTGGAGGCGATCAAGGTCTTCGCATCTAATTTAAAAGACTTGTTATTGGCCGCCCCCGCCGGGCCACGCGCCACCCTCGGCCTCGACCCCGGTCTGCGCACCGGCGTCAAAGTCGCCGTCGTCGACAACACCGGCAAGCTGGTGGATCACGCCACCATCTACCCGCACCAGCCCAAAAACCAATGGGATCAATCCATCCACGTGCTGGCTGCGTTGTGCAAAAAGCACAATGTCGACCTGATCAGCATCGGCAACGGCAC
>DHYU01000073.1 GCA_002415485.1 Proteobacteria bacterium UBA5122 | reverse complement strand
CGGTCGCGCGGTGTGTTCTTCGACCAGGATTGGGGCTCGTTGCCAGGTGTGTTTGCCGTCGCATCCGGTGGTATCCATGTCTGGCACATGCCGGCACTGGTCACCATCTTCGGTGATGACTCTTGCTTGCAGTTCGGTGGTGGTACACAAGGTCACCCATGGGGTAATGCTGCGGGTGCTTGCGCCAACCGTGTTGCTCTGGAAGCGTGTGTTAAGGCTCGTAACGAAGGCCGTGAGCTGGAGCGTGAAGGTAAGGATATCCTTACTGCCGCTGCTAAGCACAGCCCAGAGCTGGCAGTCGCAATGGAAACCTGGAAAGAAATTAAGTTCGAATTCGACGTTGTTGACAAGCTGGACGTTGCATAAGCAACTCGCTGATCAATACTAGATTTCAACATAACTTATTTGAAGAGGAAAAATCATGTCTGTAACAGGTGATTACCAAACTAAAAATACTCTGGAAACTTTCGGTTTCCTGCCTCCGCTGACTCAGCAAGAGGTTTATGCTCAAATCAACTACATGTTGGCTCAAGGCCTGACTCCAGGTATTGAGCACGAAGCGCCTGAAAATGCTCGTGACCACTACTGGACCATGTGGAAACTGCCTTTCTTCGGTGAAACTGAGCTGGCCAATGTAGTTAATGAGCTGGAAGCTTGCCGTCGTCAGTATCCTAATCATCACATCCGCCTGACTGGCTACGATAACTACACCCAATCTCAAGGTGTTAACTTCGTAGTATTCAAGGCCCAAGGCGGCTCACGCGCTTGGTAAATGGGTGATTTCGGTGCGGGCCTGGTTTAGTGTTGGCCCGCACCGGATCTGATTCTAGTCTTAAGAACGGATGGGAAATAATATGGCAAGCCAACAGCAAACTGGTCGTGCTGCCTCTCGTGCGCGTAGAGAACTGCAAGTGAATGGCAAAGGTCGTTCGGCTGCTGCTTCTACGCCTACCCGTCAGCCTAACAGAAAAGAGCGTCAGTCGGTTCCTGCTGCAAGTCCAGCACCGGCTCCACAAGAAGCTGCTCCTGTTGCGCAAGGTTTTACGTTCACAGCTCCTGTAAGCATGCCTACTCCAAAGCGCGCCCAAAAGAGTCCTTCGCGTCTGCGTCGTGAATCTTTGGCGGCACGTGGCAAGGTGGCAGACAAGAGCAGAGATCGTCAGCGTAGCCAGGATATGCTTCGTACTGCCAAAAAAGCAGTTGAAGCTAAAAAAGGCGATTGTGGTTGTGGTGGACCGTGCTGTCAGGAAGCAGAGGCGAAAGCCGCTGCGGCAGTTGCTCCAGTATCAGCGTTCAGTGTGCCTGCTTCTAGCGGTGTTAAAGTCGCGAAGAAGAAGCCAGCTATGAATGCCAATGGCACGGGTCGCATGTTGTCTCGTGCACGTCGTATCGCGATGTCTGGTCGTGGTAAGGCTGGTCTGGAAGCGCATGGCAAGGGTAACTCTTCGGCTTCATTGGCGCGTCAGGCTAACCCGGAAATTTCATCTCGTGATCTTGCGCGTGTTGTTCGTGATTCGCGTAGCAAGAATGGCGCATGTGGTAGCTCCGCTGCCGCTGCACCTGCGCGTGCTCGTCGCCCGCGTAACGCAGCTGAAGCAATGAAAATCAGTGGTACCAAAGTGACTCACACCGAGAAAATGACCGGTGATGAGGCTGGTTTATGCCATTCTGGTATTACCGGTACTGCCTACATGGCTTCAGAGGTGTTCGAGAAGTTTTGCCAAAAAGAGGCTCCTAAAGCTCCAAAGAAAGTCGAGCAAACCGAGACTCTGCGTGGTGGTCGTGTAACGTCTGGCGGTAAAGTGGGTGCTTCAACCCAAGTGACTGGTGATGAGCGCGGCAGCTGCCGTGAAATCACTGGTAGCGAGTACCTGGGTAAAGAGCACTTCAAAGAGTTCTGCAATACCGAACCTAAAGGTGCGCCTGCAAAGGTCAGTCATTCTCAGACACGTCGTGGTCTGGTGATCTCTGGGCCGAAGCCTGCTCGCTCTGAAAAGGTAACTGGCAATGAGCCAGGGACGTGTAAAGCAGTGACTGGCACTCCTTATGCGGGTGTTGAAGATGGCTCTTTCTGTGCGCCTCAGCGTGCGAAGGACATGGCTGTACGTACTGCTCGCAGTGCGGCGGTTACCAGAGAAATTTCTGGTATTCAGCCTGGCCTGAGCGGTAAGCGTTTGAGTGGTGTAGAGCGTGGTGCATGCAAACCGATCAGCGGCACTCCTTACCTTGGTGGGGAAGAACTGAAAGAAGTATGCGGCGCGATTCCTGCGCAACCAGGCGATGCTGATTTTCCACAGGTGATGGGCTCTGGCTCTGAAACTTGGGGTGAATTCAGCGTGGTGCAACCTTCTGAAGCGAATCGTAAAACGACTCCAATCAGTGGCAATGCCATTACTGGAACCGGTTACGAGTCTGGCGCAAAGGCAAACGCTGTTACCGGGACCTTCTCAATGGGTCAAGGCAAAGTGACAGGTACTGAGCAGTTCCGTCACGGTGAGCGTATCGGTCGTGGCAGTCAAATCATCGTGCCTAGCAAAGATGAAGCGGCTGCACCAGTGGTCGATCGTGTTACCGGCGAAGGCATTGAAACAAGTCAGCGTATTACTGGCGATGATTGGGATCGCGGTAATCGCGTGACCGGCACCGAGGGCTTCTCAGCGGCACGTCGTAATCCGACACGTCGTGGTGGCTCTGCAAATGGTGGTTCAGCAAGTGGTGCGATGCCTCAGTTCGAAGCCAAGCGCAATGCCGAACTGGATCGTCCTTCTGCCAATGTAACAGGTGGTACTGGCGGTTCAACTGGTAGTGCTGCAATTACAGTATCTGGTGGTGCACGCGGTTAGTGTTCCGGTTAGAGCTGTAAAGTAAGTCATTTGTTGAGAGAGAGGGGGGACCCTCTCTTCTCAACAGACTTAAAAACCTAAAACGAATTTTGGGAAAACGGATTTAACACGTATGTTGGTGGGTAGAAAAAACAGACAAGCGATGCTGCATCGGCCGATAGCCGGGCGCGTACGTACAGCTGAGGACGCTCGTCGTAAGCGTCTGCCTGCTGCGTCTGCAGGCTTTATCCATACCGGCAATCATCCGTTTACCCGTGATGAAGAAAACAGCCGACTGTATGGCTATGAAAGCCGTACCAAGGGTGGTTTTGACAAGATTGAAGCGAGCTTGCGCCGAGTATCTGCAATGCAGCATGAAGCAGATTTCGTTAGTCGTGCGCAGGCGTTCGTGAAAAGTGAACTGGGCTTTCAGTTGCCAGAGCACCTGCTGGATTCAGCCTGGGTTGCTCCGCTCGATATGCGTGCGCTGTATGCTTGGTGCGTATTTGAAACCTTCCGCTTGTTTGCGAATGAGTTTTATAACGATGAGCCGCTGGTGAATGGCGATGAAGAAGAGTTTCAGCGGTTTATCGAACGCTGTGGTTTTCATACGCTGGATGTGTCTCCATGTGCAGATGGCCGCTTGGCGCACGTCATTCGTTATGTGCTGCGTATGCCCTATCGTGGTGTGCGCCGCAAGTCTTATGCAGGAGCGATGTTCGATGTTGAAGACAGCCTGCAAAAATGGACTGAAGTTGANNGTATATCACTATAGCAGCAGCCTGCCGTGTCACGAAGGATGCGCTGCGCATGGGAGTGACACTGCGAAGGCCGCAGAGGGCGCATTGTCTCGTCTGCAGGCGTTTAAGACCGGTGTTGAGAACAGCTACTGCTGCGGTGCGTCGATCGACTTATTGTTGATTGGTATTGATACCGATAACGATACGATCCGTATCCATGTGCCTGATGAAAACGGCCAAGTTGATACTGGTAGCTATATTGATAGCAAAGATATTTATGATGCGACGCGTAATGCGTCAGCGGGTAATGCAGAGCGTGCGATTAGTGAATTGGTTGTGCAAGCAGCTGCTAAACAAGGTATCACCGCTGCCAGCGGTATGATCAAGTTTATTGCGCGTTTGTTCTACAACAATATTTCGCAGATCGACTATGTGCGCAGCTACCATGCAGGTTGTTATGTCGATATCGGCCACCAGGAGCGATTTATCGGTATGGGGATCGGGTTTGAGGAAGTGCAGCTCCGTAACCTGACCTACTTTGCGTATTTGAAGACGGTAGAGCAGGGTGCAAAAGACGTTGATGTTGGTATCAAGATCTTTACCGGCTTGAACATCTCGCGCGGTCTGCCAGCGCCGGTTGTGATTCGTTATGACTATCACGGCAATGTGCCAGGTGCGCGTGAGCGTGCGGTCGCACGTTGTCATTGTTTACAGACTGCATTGAAGAATCGATTTCCTGCACAAGTGGCTGAAGGTCTGATTCATACCCTGTTGGTCGTGCGCGATTGCAGTGGTAACAACACTGTCGAGATTGTCGGTGGCTCAGTCAGCGCCGAGCGTGCAGTGGGAGGACACTAATGAAAATTTGTCAGGTGATTAAACCGCTGGTTGCGACCAATCGTATTCCAGGTATGCAGCACAAACATCTGCAGGTCGTGCGTGATGGCAGCAGTAAGCTGGTTGCGGTCGACTCAGTAGGTGCGGCACCCGGTGACTGGGTGTTGTGCGTGGGGAGTTCTGCAGCGCGTGAAGCGGCTGGCTCCAAAGAGTATCCATCGGACCTGACGATTGTCGGTATTATCGACAACTGGACAGGTGACGAGTAATGGATGTCTTTCAGGTGGTTGGCACAATGGTTTGTACCAACCGGCATGAAGGTTTAACAAACCTGCCTTTGCGAGTGTTGAAAGACAAAAAGGGCAAGTTCCAGGTTGCAGTAGACAGCATTGGAAGTCGCTCAGGAAATTGGGTTTTTACCATCAGTGGTTCGGCAGCGCGTTTAGCGTTGGATAATCCGAAGGTGTTAACGGATCTGACCATTGGCGGGATTATTGAAAACTGGGATGAAGAGATTAAGTAGCCCGGTTGCGCATTTTAGAAAACGAATTAACAAAACATTCAACTAGGAGAAGCAGTAATGGCAAACGAAACTTATGGTATCGCCCTCGGCATGATCGAAACCCGTGGTCTGGTTCCTGCTATCGAAGCAGCAGACGCTATGACTAAGGCCGCAGAAGTGCGCCTGGTTGGTCGTGAATTCGTTGGTGGTGGTTATGTAACTGTTCTGGTACGTGGCGAAACTGGTGCTGTTAACGCTGCTGTACGTGCTGGCGCTGACGCTTGTGAGCGTGTAGGCGACGGTCTGGTCGCTGCGCACATCATCGCACGTCCTCATAAAGAAGTTGAGCCTGTGATTCCTGCTGGCAATCCTTCAGCTGCTTAATTGATTTTTTAAACTTTAACTTCGTTACTTCTTAAGGAGAAACTTACAATGGCAAACGAAACTTACGGTATCGCACTGGGCATGATCGAAACTCGTGGTCTGGTTCCTGCAATCGAAGCTGCTGACGCAATGACTAAAGCTGCTGAAGTACGTCTGATCGGTCGCGAATTTGTTGGCGGTGGTTACGTCACTGTTCTGGTTCGTGGCGAAACTGGCGCTGTTAACGCTGCTGTTCGCGCTGGCGCTGACGCTTGTGAGCGTGTAGGCGATGGCCTGGTTGCTGCACACATCATCGCACGTCCTCACCGCGAAGTTGAGCCAGTACTGGGCACAACTGGCGGCAACCGTTCTTAATATTAGTAATTAAGCGGTCAAATCTGGGTGGTCCGGGTATTCGTCCGGCCCACCCAGTTTTTTGGAACCCATTATGATGACGGACATGCCTATCGACGTTAAGATCAAAGTTCTCGGTTATCTGGGCCGGGCTTTGAGTCTTGAGATGAGTGCTGTTCAGCAATATCTGACACTTTCCCGTTTGCTGCGCGCGCGTGGCTTTGATGCGGAAGGTGCAAAATTTCACGGTGAAGCGTTGGAAGAAATGACCCACGCCGAACTTATTATTGGCCGCATGCTTGCGTTGGGCGCTGTGCCGAATGCCAGTCAGTTGCGTCCTGCCTATGCGGCTGAAGACTTAACGTCGGTCATCGAACATGCTCATAAACTTGAAGATGACATTGTACGTTTTTATGAAGGCGCCGTTGCTTATTGTCGCTTGGCGAATGACCGCGACAACTATCTCTTTTTCGAAAAACTGTTGAATGAAGAGCGCGAACACGCGTCCAGCTTTGTTCAATGGCGCGGCAAATTCATACTGCCCGATTTCAAATAAATCGATTTGAGCCCAGTGTTCAAACGACATCGAGGACCACCTTATGATCGATAACTGGACTTTGCGTAAACGCCCTCTGCGTCTCGAACGTCGGATCGATTTCGATAATTATGATTTGACGCGCGACTTTCTTGATCAATCTGCGGAACTTTCGGAGCAGGAGGATTTCTATCCCGACATGAATTTTGGGCGCACTCACGTCTCCATGACGATCCACGCTGAAGAGGGTAGTGACGAGATTTCCCCCAAACTTTTGGCGTTTGCAGAAAAGCTAAACGACTTCGCACCGACCAATAAGATCAGCGCACCTTTAGACGCTGACAACTTGAATAAAGATTGAATCAATTAGGAGAGGATATATGTCTACCACTAAACCAGCGGCTCCAAGCATTGTGGCCGAAACAGTAAAAACAGAAGCCCAACCAGCAGCCCCTGTTGCTACGACTGCCACCGACAAACCTTCTAAAAAAACTGCGGTTAAGAAAGCGGCTGCGCCAAAAACTTCGACCAAACCAAGCTCCGGCTCATCAGCTAAAACCCCTGCTCAAGCATCCAATCCATTTGCGTCACGTCGCGTTTGGCCGGATTAATTTATTAAGGGAATTTTGATTTTTCCATAGATCCCAGTCTATCGGGGGCTTCGGCAAAATTGATTAGAAATATAACCGCTGATCGTCAATACTGGCCGCGGTTAATTTTATAAACCCGCGCATTATCAGAGGGTTAACTGCGCAAGGCTTTGAGCCCGGAGGAGTTTTATGTCTAGTTTTAGTAATCTGTTGATACCAGCGGTGTTGTTTTTTGCGCTGGGTGCGATTGCCAGGATCATTAAATCAGATCTACGTTTTCCGCCTGACCTGGCCAAGGTGTTATCGATTTATCTGTTGATGGCGATCGGCCTGCATGGCGGTTACGAGTTGGCAAAGGCCGATTTGGGTACTGCGATCAATGCGATTGTCTGGGCGCTGATTCTTGGATTTTCGATGCCGATCGTGGGTTATCTGGTGCTGATCATGACGCGCAAAGTGAGCCCAATGGATGCGGCGGCGATCTCCGCGCATTATGGTTCGGTAAGCGCAGGTACCTTTTTGACCGCAATCGCGTTTCTTGATAGCTCCGGTGTCGAATACGAAAGTTATCCACTGATCATGTTGGCGGTCATGGAGTCGCCGGCCATTATCGTAGGTCTGTTGCTTGCAGCGTGGGCGCGTAAGCAGATCGCAGCGGGTAATACGGCAGGTGGTGTGAGCGTGGATGACTTGGATAACGATGCCTCGAAGTCAAACTTCAGCCATCTGCTGAAGGATGCCTTTACCAATGGCAGTGTGGTGGTCTTGATCGGTTCGATGGTCATTGGTGCGATTTCTCAGCCTTCAGGTATCGAAAAGATTAAGCCTTTCATCGACGATATCTTCATGGGCGTATTGTGTCTGTTCCTGTTTGAAATGGGGATGGAGGCAGCTCGTCGGATCAAAGAGTTCAAGAAAGTTGGCGCAGTACTTGGTGTATTCGGGGTGGTCATGCCTCTGGCCGGTGGTTTTGTCGGTGCGCTTGTCGGACATGAAATGCTCGGCTTCAGTGTCGGTGGTACCACGCTGGTGGCAGTGCTCGGTGCCAGTGCGTCGTATATCGCGGTGCCACCTGCGATGCGGTTGGCGGTGCCTGAGGCCAATCCGTCGTTTTATCTGACGCTGTCTCTTGGTATCACGTTCCCGTTCAATGTCTTGATCGGTATACCGCTATACTATTGGTTTGCTACATATTTGGCTGGCGGCTAATTTGGGCTCATGATGAAACGGATGGATTGATGTTATGGTTACGCTATACCCACATAAACTGGTTAATATCATCACACTGGATGTGCTCGAAGAGCGCCTGACGGCAATGTTTCACCGCCACGGTGTCAGTGGTTACACGATTCTTCGCGCCCACGGCGCGGGTGCTTCTGGTGAGCGCGCCGGGACTCTGGACTTTGAAGCCAATATCCTGGTGAAGGTGATCGTGCCTGAGGAAAAACTCGAGCGTTTGTTAAATGGCTTGCAGCGTCAGGTTGACAAAGGTTATCAGCTGACGGTGTTTGTCGCAGACGTGGATGTTATCAATCCGGCGAAATTTGCCGGTTCGCTTGAAAGTAATTCCTGATTGAGTAATCCTCATGGTAAATAGATCCGGGCCGGACAAAACGTCGAATTTGGACGGCCGTGATCTTTATACCGGCGGCGAGATCCCTGATCATCTCGTCCGTCACCTGACACTGCGGCAGTTGCAGGTGTTTGAAGCGATTGTTCGCCACGGCAGTTTTACCAAGGCCGCTGAAGAACTCTTTCTCACTCAGCCGACGGTATCGATGCAGATGAAAAAGCTCACCGATACCATCGGCTTACCTCTTTTTGAACAAGTAGAACGCAAAACCCGGCCGACAGAAGTGGGCGAGGAGTTGTATCGCTCATGCAAAAGCATGTTCAATACGCTGGTCAATCTGGAGGCATCCGTCGCCAACTTTAAGGGTTTGCGTCGTGGGCGTCTGCGCTTGGGCGTGATTACCACAGCCAAGTATTTTGCCCCGGAAATCCTGGGTGGGTTTTGTCATGAGTATCCCGAGATCGATGTCTCGCTCAAGGTAACCAATCGTGACCGGGTGCTGGAGCGTATCTCGGCGGGGGATGATGATTTGTACGTGTTGGGACGGGCGCCGGAAGAGATGAATCTGGTCGCGATCCCGTTTGCACCGAACCCGATGGTCGTCGTCGCGAGTAAAGAACACCCCCTTACTCGTGAGCGCAATATTTCCCTGGAACGCCTGGCTGAAGAACCACTCATCCTGCGTGAACCGGGCTCAGGTATCCGTGATGTGACCATGAAGTTGTTTCGTGAGCGCGGCTTAAGCCCCAAGGTACGGATGGAGCTGGGCAGTAATGAGGCGATCAAACACGCGGTGCTCGGTGGCTTGGGTGTGTCGGTGTTGTCGTTGCATACACTGACCCTGGAGGGGGCAACCGGTCCGGTGGATATCCTGGACGTAGAGGGTTTTCCTATCGAGCGGCAGTGGTATTTGGTCCATTCAAAAGAGCGCGAACTGTCGCTGATCGGGCGGACGTTCTTGGAGTATGCGCTGCAAAAAGGCCCGGAGATCCATGCTCACATGGAAAAGCTGATCAGCGATTTCAATCTGATTCATCAAGAGCGCTGGCGTAGTCTCAAATCCTAAGGGCGCATCATTCTACGGCGGTGACCGCCTCCATCTTCAGCAAAGTGCAAAGATCGTCGAGTACCGTCTGTTTGTAATTGTTACAGATTGTATGGCGGACGATTCAAAATAACGATTGTGACGATATAATTAATGCGCTTTACCAAGGTTTTGGCTTTCTGTATTTGGCGTGCCCAGTGTTGAAAGGGAGTCGCTGTGGTTAAAGGCGTATTTATTGAGGTTAATCATTAAACTGATACCATTCTCCTTGGTGTTGGTTACACTTTATATGGCGGGTGCCGCTGTCGCTACAGAAGAATCCCTGGTGGATGCGTGGCGGGTTTGCTTGAAATGACCGATGTTCAAGGTTACGTCGATAAGTGTTTAATAGAGCGTGGTTCAAGCAGTGATCGCGAATCGGCGTCTTATCGACCGAACGCGAAGGTTTAGATGATGAGAAGGAAAGCCATTGATTCGCGACGCTACAGTTTCTGATATAGAGCAACTCGTTTCGATAGAGAACAGTTGCTTTGAAACCGACCGCATGAGTCGGCGCAGCTTTCGACACATGTTGACGCGGGCCCATGCCGACATCCTGGTTGATGTCCGTGAGCAACAGATCGTCGGTTATGTATTGTTGCTCTATCATCGTGGCACGTCGCTAGCGCGCCTCTATTCAATTGCCGTACTGCCCTCGGCGCGAGGAGCGGGTGTCGCTCAAGGTCTGGTTGAGGCCTCTGAGGAGCGGGTGCTCGCACACGAATGTGTTAGTTTGCGTTTGGAAATTCGGGTTGATAATACGGCCTCGATCAAACTATTTTCGAACCTGGGCTATCGTCGATTCGGCCATTATTCCAAATATTACGAAGATGATACCGACGCCTTCCGTTATGAAAAGCGGCTCAGTGGTGAGGTGCCGGCCACGTTGCGCAAGGTGCCGCATTACCAGCAAACACTCGATTTCACCTGTGGGCCGGCCAGCTTGATGATGGCAATGGCGGCTTTGGCGCCTGGCTTGGAGTTGACACGTAGTTTAGAGTTGAAATTATGGAGGGAGTCTACGGCGGTGTTTATGACCTCCGGTCACGGTGGTTGTGGGCCCTACGGTATGGCGCTGGCAGTATTGCGTCGTGGCTTTCCGGTCGAGGTCTATGTCAAAGAGGGCGAGCCACTGTTTGTGGATTCGGTGCGCAGTGAGGAAAAGAAAGAGGTCATCCGTCTGGTTGAACTGGACTTCCTCAGCGAGATTGAAGAACAGAAGATCCCGCTCATTAATTTTCGGCTGACGATTGCCGACATGATTACGGCGATGGAGGCAGGGGGGATTCCTATCATGCTGATCTCGTCGTATAGAATTTATCGTGAGAAATTTCCCCATTGGGTGGTGGTCACAGGGTATGACGAGCATTTCGTGTATGTGCACGACCCCTTTGTGGATGAAGAAAAGGACAAATCGGTGACAGATTGTTTAAATATGCCTATCCCCAGGCATGAGTTCGAGCGCATGACGCGTTATGGTAAGAGCGGGCAGCGAGCGGCATTGATAGTGTATGCCAAACAAGGAAAAGGCGAATAAAACATGGTAACCCAAATTGTTGTCGTGGAAGGTTTGGCTGATCACGATTTGTCTCAATTCTCCTGTCCGGTGGTGGATGTTGATGATTATCTGACCTCGGTGGAATACTTCTCGCTCAAGAATGTACAGGTCATCAACCTGTGTAAGAACTATGCATATTCCAGTGTTGGGTATTACTGTTCGTTGATGGCGGAGGCGCGTAAACACAAGGTGATTCCGTCGGTCAAAAGTATGCTCGACCTCAGCTCCAAGGCGATGTACAGCCTGGATGCGGTCTATTTGGAGGACGACATCCAAAAGGCATTCAAGAAACTACAGACCACCGACAACACCTATGAACTAAGTGTGATGTTCGGTGAGTGCAGTGAGACGCAGTTGCAACCATTGGCGCGGCGTTTGTTTGAGACCTTCCCTTACCCTGTGTTGCAGGTGTCGCTCAAACTTTTGGATCGTTGGCATATCGCATCGATCAAGGCCTTGCCATATCCGCGTCTTAAGAGCAAAGACAAACCGGTCTTTAATCAGGCATTGTCGGCCTATTTAAACAAACGCTGGCGTTCGCCCAAACAGAAGGTGCATGGTCGTTATGATCTGGCGATTTTGCATGATCCGAATGACCCGCTGCCACCTTCCAATGCCAAGGCGCTGAAGGCCTTTGTGAAGGCCGGGCGTCGCATCGGTATCGATGTCGAGCTGATCGAGAAAAAGGATTATGCACGTCTCAGTGAATACGATGCGCTGTTCATTCGTGATACGACCCGCATCAATCACTATACCTATCGCTTTGCCAAAAAGGCCGAGAGCGAAGGCATGGTGGTGATCGATGATCCGGCCTCGATATTGCGTTGTACCAATAAGGTGTACTTGGCAGAGCTGTTGCGGGCCAACAAGGTCCAAACGCCCAAGAGTGTTGTGCTCGCCGTCAAGGATATCGATGCCGCTGAGGCCGCGATCGGTTATCCGATGGTCTTGAAGATGCCGGAAGGGGCGTTCTCTTTAGGTGTTTTTAAAGCAGAAAACAGGGAGCAGTTAAACGCGATTTCTGCCAAGTTGTTTGAAACGTCTGAATTGATCCTGGCGCAGGAGTATCTCTATACCGAGTTCGATTGGCGGATCGGTATTTTGAATAAAAAGCCCATCTATGCCTGCCAGTACTTCATGTATAAAAAACACTGGCAGATCGTGAAGCACGAGGCCGGTGGTGGCTATCAGGAAGGCGGCGCCAAGACCTGGCCCGTGGCCGAGGTGCCGAAGCAGGTGCTGGATCAGGCGGTGAAGGCGGCCGCGTTGATCGGCGATGGTTTATATGGTGTGGACCTCAAGCAGTCCAAGCAGGGCGTGTTTGTGATTGAGGTCAACGACAACCCCAATCTGGATGTCGGCGTCGAAGATCGCTACCTGGGTGAGCGCCTGTTTGATCTGGTAATGGAGGAATTCCTGCGTCGACTCGAAGTGCGAAAATAATAGCGCCGAGCACCCTGTAGATGTGCCGATTCGGACGGCACTGGCAGAAAATGGTTTATAATCCGCCCCAGTGTTTGACATGCAGAGGTTTGAGATGCAAATCGGTCGATTTGATAAAAAATACGTGGGGATCACCAACGACAAGTTCGGTGGTATGACGGATTCCGGCAAGGTCGTGCGCGATGCCTGGATTTTTGGCCTGATCCCCGAGACCCAGACCTGCGAAGGCTGGACAGGGCAGGGCATGATGGACCTGTGGTCCAAGACCAGTGCCGAGTGGGAAAAATACGGCTTTTTGGTCAGCAACTTGCCGCCAGAGATCCGCGAGCGCTTCGACCGGATTCAGCGCGAGGCGGTGGAACGGGCCAAGGCGATGGGCTGGGATCCGGAGCAGGAGTTCTGCGAAGACACCTAGGTTTGATCCGCGTTAGAATCTTATTGAGCCCCCGTGGCGTGTGTCACGGGGGCTTTCTATTTTTATTGCCGGGAGATGGCGTATGAGTGAGCAGAGTCCGATTTTTATCACCGGGGTGGGGCGCAGGGTGGGCTTGCACATTGCCCGGCGGTTATTGGCACAGGGCTGTCCGCTGATCGGTCATTATCGCAGCGAGACCGACGATATTGCATCGCTCCGGGACGCGGGGGCGGTTCTGGTGCAAGGCGAGCTCTCTACGCGCGACGGCGTGATGTCGGTGTTGCAACAGGTGTTGGCGCAGACGGATTCACTGCGTGCGATCATCCACAATGCCTCTTCGTATACCCCCACACGGCGCGAACTCGATGACGATCTATTCGCGCAGTATCAATTGTTCTTTGGCGTGCATATGGTGGCGCCGTATGTGCTCAACGAGGGTCTGCAACCGTTGCTGTTGAAATCGAAGGACGGCAATGCAGACATCATTCATATCACGGATATCAATGTCCGCCGCCCCAATCCTGAATACGATATCTATTGTTCGACCAAGGCCGGCCTGGAGAATCTGAGTATCTCGTTTGCCAAGCGTTATGCGCCGCGGATACAGGTCAATACCGTGCAGCCGGGGCCGGTGATGTTTTTGGACTCGCACAGCGAAGAAGATCGTAAGCGGGTCTTGTCACGCACGCCCTTGCAGATTGAAGGCGGTGCCGAGGCGATCTATCTAGCGGTACGCAGCCTGCTGGATAATCACTACACCACCGGCAGCAGCATCGTAGTCGATGGTGGTCGTAGCATGGCCGAATGATTGGCCGTGGAGTTGTAATTCAACAGTAGTCAGTGGTGCGGTAGCGAGCGTGGTCGGCAGCAGTTCGAGGTCGCGCGCCAGTGCAATAAAGGCGGCGTGCAGATAGACCTCGTGCGGGATCGCGTCTTCGCTTAGTCGAGTGGTGCCGCTGGCGATCTCCCACAGGATGTCGATGTCCGCTGTCCGGTCCTTGATCTTCTTGTCGGCATCGCTGCGGTCGCGGCCTAGCTCCGCCTCCACCTGATTAAAAAACGCCTTGATTTGGTGTTTGTCTTCACGGGTTTCGATGAGGATCACCGCATTGATAAAGTCGTTATGGCTGCTGATGCCGACCGGGTGCGTGTGGATGCAGGGGCTGATTGCCAAACGGCGGAAGCGATGCGCCAGGCGGTCCACAATCAATGGAATATTGTGTTCGGGATGTATGTTGCTGCCGATGCCGATGAAGTAGCCGTGGTTCATGGGGGTGATTGTGTGTTGAGTGTCTGTGCATTGTCGATAGCTTGTCGCGCGATGTCTAACTCTTTTTTCAAACCAGCACAGCGAGGGGCGTTGCCGAAGCCGGATAAGGTCCGCAAGTACGGGTGAATTGGTTTAAAATCGGTTGTTATTACGCCCGTCTCGGGAAACTATCTTGTAGCCAGCTCAAAGGATCATTATGCATTTCGACGTATTTAACGGTGACGCTGACGGCTTGTGCGCCTTGCAGCAGCTGCGTTTGGCGCAGCCACGACAGTCGACACTTGTCACCGGCATCAAACGTGATATCGCCTTATTGAAGCGGGTGAACGCAGCGCAAGGTGATCGGGTGACGGTGCTGGATGTGTCGCTCGATAAAAACCGTGAGCCGCTGGACAAGATCCTGGCCGCTGGCGCGCAGGTGCAGTACTTCGATCACCATTACGCGGGTGAAGAGTTGCCCAAGCATGCCGGGTTGGAGAGTCATATCGATCTGTCTGCCGACACCTGTACCAGCCTGATTGTGAACCGCTATCTGAACGGTCAGTTTTGTGCCTGGGCCGTGGTTGGTAGTTTCGGTGACAACTTTGACCAGAGCGCGCTAAAGGCTGCGGCGGGGTTGGGGCTGACGGAGGCCCAGTTGGCCGATTTACGCACCCTGGGCATCGGCCTGAACTACAACGGTTATGGCGCAACCGTGGCGGATCTGTATTTTGCCCCGGCAGTGTTGGCAGAAAGGATGTTGCCGTTTGCCANNCTGCGTGACGGTGCGGCAGAGGATGTGGTCAAGGCGGAACAGATGCAGCCTGAGATCGTCAACGACCAGGTCGCGCTCTACGTGTTCCCGGCCGAGGCCTGGGCGCGCCGTGTCTCGGGGGTGTTTAGCAATCAACTGGCGACGGATCATCCGGATCGTGCCCATGCCTTGCTAACGGCCCTGCCGGGCGGTGGTTATCTGGTCAGTGTGCGGGCGCCGCTGAACAACAAAACCGGGGCGGATGAGTTGTGTCGTAGCTTCCCGACCGGCGGCGGGCGCAAGGCAGCTGCGGGGATCAATCATCTGCCGCCAGAGATGTTCGACGACTTCGCGCAGGCGTTTCAGGCGAAATACACAGGCTGACATCACAGGACTTACTCGTTCAGTGGTGGCGGCTTAAATAACCAACACCACTGAAAGATGTTTCAAGGAGGAAACATGAGTAAGTTGCATTCCCTTTATGGCCGCTGCCTGGCGGCCTTGTTGATCAGTCTGCCGTTCAATGCGCAGGCGCTGTTGATCTCCGAGGTCTATTACGATCATCCCGGTGTCGATAACGGCTTCGAATGGGTGGAGTTGTACAACAACAATCACCTGGCGATTGATCTCAGCGGTTATTCGCTAGGCTATGGTGGCGATGACTATACGACCGGCAGTTTGGCTCTCAGTGGCATCATCGCCAGCGGCGCGTATTTTGTGATTGGTGGTCCCAGCAACATCGGCATCACATTTGATCTCAGTCTTAACTTCAATCCGGATCTGCAAAACAGCGGTACTGATGCCGATGGCATCGCGCTGTTTTCACCCACAGCCCAGATTGTCGATGCGGTGATCTATGGCGCAGTGAATATCAATGATCTGCTCGATGAAACAGGCCTGCCTGGTGCTGTTGATGTGGGCGATGCCCCAGCAGGCAGTTCAATCGAACGCATTTCTTTGACAGGGCTATGGCAGATTCAATCTGCGCCAACGCCAGGGACAGGGCCGTTGCCACAACCCCAGTTACCACCTCAAACACCACCAACCGGTGAATTGTTTGAACCCGCACCGCTCACCTTGCTGCTGCCAGCGATCATGATGATGGCTATACTGGCATATAGGCGGCAGCGTAGAGGAGGCTCAGATGAACGCGCAATACCGACATGTTCTTTTGGCAACGGACTTACAGCCTGACACCCTGGCGGTCGCGCATCGGGCGCGTCAGCTGGCGGAGTTTTATCAGGCACGACTGAGTGCGGTGCATGGCGTAGAGATGATCCCGCTCTACATGGGCGATGAAATGATGATGCCCGATACCCCGCTGATCGAAGAACAGCTGGTCCAGCGGGCAGAGCGCAAGATGGTGGAACTTGCCGATGAGATCGGTATATCGAGTACCGATGCCCATGTGGTGATCGGCAGCCCGAAGATGGCGGTGCTGGAATTCGTCGCGCAACATGGTGTGGACCTGGTCGTCATCGGTCGCCATAGCCGGCACGGGATCAATCGTTTGTTGGGAAGTACCGCCAACGGGATCATCCATAGTGCGAGTTGTGATGTGCTGACGGTGCAGTTGGGCGATGAGTGATTGTGCTGAATCTTAGAATGACAAAGGGCCGCAACGCGGCCCTTTGTGTGTGAGCGAGGCGGGGTATCCCGTCTATCGCTCCAGATATTGCAGCTTGTCGGTGACACCATCCCACTCCGCGGCATCGGGTAGTGCATCCTTTTGTTCATTGATCACCGGCCAGATCTGCGACAGTTCGGCATTGAGCGCGATGTAGGCGTGTTGATCGTCCGGTACATCGTCTTCGGCAAAGATCGCTTGGGCGGGGCACTCCGGCTCACACAAGGCGCAGTCGATGCACTCATCGGGATCGATAACCAAAAAGTTGGGGCCTTCGTGAAAGCAGTCGACGGGGCATACGTCGACACAATCGGTGTATTTGCAGCGTATGCAATTGTCACCTACAACAAAAGTCATCTGAATCTCCTGTGATTAAATCTGTTAGCGCGTGGCGCCCATTATACGTGTCAAGCCGCGTGTCATTTCAACACCGCGAACCTAGGGGCTTTCTCTTAGGCCCTTTCCAGGGCCTTCAGCGCATACAGGGCATCCAGGGCCTGACGCGGTGTGAGGGCATCGGGGTCGATCTCTTTCAGTGCTTCAATCACGGGGTTGGGGGCCTCCGGCTGAAACAGGCCCAGTTGTAACTCCGGTGATACAGCGACCTCGGCGGCGACGGCGTTTTGTTCCAGTTGCAGCAGCCGTTGTTTGGCGGCGCGGATGACGGCTTTGGGCACGCCGGCGAGCGCGGCGACCTGCAGCCCATAACTTTGGTTGGCCGGGCCTTCCTTGACGCTGTGCATGAAGACGATGCTGTCGCCATGTTCGACCGCATCGAGATGGACATTGGCCACGTCCGGATGTTGTTCCGGCATGGCAGTGATCTCGAAGTAGTGCGTGGCGAACAGCGTGAAGGCTTTCACCTTGTCGGCCAGGTGTTCGGCACAGGCCCAGGCCAGGGACAGGCCATCGAAGGTGCTGGTGCCGCGGCCGNNCATCTCGACCATGAAGGTCGAGCGGCCGCCGGCCAGATCGTCAGAGGCGCCGATACGGGTGAATATGCGGTCGAGCGGGCCGATCACGACGCGCGTGGCGGGTACGAAGCTGCCTATGTGGGCCAGCAGCGCGATCAGGGCCGTCTGGCGCATGTAGGTCGATTTACCACCCATGTTGGGGCCGGTGATGATCAGCATGCGGCGTTGGTCGTGGAGGTTGACGTCGTTGGGCACGAACGGCTGATCGAGGTTTTGTTCAACCACCGGGTGGCGGCCGCCTTCGATCTGTAGGGTTGGCGTCAATACCAGCTCGGGTTTGTTCATGTTCAGGCTGTCGGCGCGTTCGGCCAGCGCGGTGATCACGTCCAGCTCGGCGATGGCGTTGGCGGTCGATTGCAGCATCGCCAGGTGTGGAATCAGGCTCTCGATCAGCGCCTCATACAAGGCCTTTTCACGGGCGAGGGCGCGTTCGCGCGCACTGAGTGCCTTGTCTTCAAATTCTTTCAGCTCGGGTGTGATGTAACGCTCGGCACCCTTCAGGGTTTGACGGCGTTGATAGTCGGCCGGGATCTCGGCCTTTTGTGCCTTGCCGATCTCGATGTAATAACCATGGACACGGTTGTAACTGACCTTGAGCGTGGCGATGCCGGTGCGCTCGCGCTCGCGGGTCTCCAGGTCGAGCAGGAATTGGCCGGCGTTTTCGCTGAGACCGCGCAGCTCGTCCAGCTCGGCGTCGTAACCGGTGGCGATGACGCCGCCATCGCGGATCACCACCGGCGGGTTGTCGATGATGGCGCGGGACAGCTCCCGCGCCAGTTCAGGCTGTTGGCCGATGCGGGCGCGGATGTCTTCGATCAGTGGTGCATCGAGGGACCGGCTAAGGTTTTGCAAATCGGGCAACAGCAACAGGGTGTCGCGCAGATGGGCCAGATCACGGGGGCGGGCACTGCGCAGTGCGACGCGGGCCAGAATACGCTCGACATCGGCGACACCGCGCAGACTGTCATGCAGTTCGCCATATGACTGTTGTTGCAGCAGGGTATCGATGGCGGTCAGGCGGTGATTGAGCAGATTGCGGTCGCGCAAGGGCCGGTTCAGCCAGCGGCGCAGCAGACGGCTGCCCATTGCGCAGGCGCAGCGGTCGAGCACATCGAGCAGGGTGTTGTCGCGGCCGCCCATGAGGTTGGTCTCGATCTCAAGGTTGCGGCGCGAGGCGGCATCCATGGCGACGCTGTCTTCACGTCGTTCAACACGGATGGCCTGGATGTGCGGCAGCGCGGTGCGCTGGGTCTCCTTGGCATAGTTGAGCAGACTGCCGGCGGCGCTGAGGGCGCAGGTGAGGCCCTGGCAGCCAAAGCCGGACAGGTCTCGCGTGCCCATCTGTTCGGTCAACAGGCGCTCGGCGGTCTCCAGCGCGAAGTGCCAGGGCGCCTGCGGATTGATGCGGTGGCGGGGTTTGAGCGCGGCGCTGAGCGGGCTGTCTTCGCAGACCAACAACTCGGCCGGACGCAGCCGCTCCAACTCGTCGTGGACGGCGGCGAGGTTGTTGACCTCCATCACACTGAACTGGCCGCTGCTCAGGTCGAGGCTGGCGATGCCGTAGAGCAGATCGTGTTGAAACACCGCGCACAGAATGCTGTCTTGTCGTTCGTTCAGCAGCGCCTCATCGGTCACCGTACCCGGCGTGATGATGCGCACCACTTTACGTTCGACCGGCCCCTTGCTGGTCGCCGGATCGCCGATCTGTTCGGCCAGCGCGATCGACTCGCCCAGCTTGACCAGCTTCGCCAGATACCCCTCCACCGAGTGAAACGGCACCCCGGCCATCGGGATCGGCTGGCCAGCCGACTGGCCGCGGGCAGTCAACGTGATATCGAGCAGACGCGCCGCCTTGCGAGCGTCGTCATAGAACAGCTCGTAAAAATCACCCATGCGGTAGAACACCAGCATGTTGGGGTGATCGGCCTTGATGCCCAGGTACTGTTGCATCATGGGTGTGTGCTGGGTGCTTTTTTCTTTGGAACTCATGCGGTTGGATTCGTTGCTTAATATTGTTTTTTGAATGATGGTTTGCTTGAGTCAGTCACGGGAAGGCTCAGTTGTGAGTGCGAATTGTCCCAGCGATGGCTGTGCGGCACAGAGTATCAAACCGTTCCTGCTCAGAACAGTGGCAAGCGTCGGTGTCGGGCGTTTGTCGGCTGGCTTATTCGATGGGGGTGTCGAGGTTGTTGCCCCATTCAGCCCACGAGCCTACATAGGCTTTGACATGTTCATATCCCAGCTGTTTGAGTACGAAGTAGACGAGGGCGGAGCGGCGATGGCTTTGGCAGTGAACGATCTGGGTGCGATCTGTTTGCAGCCCGGCGTCTGTGAGGATGTGTTTGATCTCGGCGTCTGGGCGCAGGCGCAGGCTGTGGTTGGGGTCGATCAGGCGCCGATGGTCGAGGTTGATGGCGCCGGGGATGTGGCCGCCGCGTTGGGCGCGGAGGTCTTGGCCGCTGTACTCGGCGGTGGTGCGGCAGTCGACGACTTGGGTCTGCGCATCGTTCAGGTGCTGCAGGATGTGCAGCAGATCGACGGCATGGGATTCAAGATCAACCCGGTAGTCCGGTTGGCGTGGTGCGACCGGGGTGATGGTGCGTTCGGTGGTGTGGCGTTCGTCGAGCCAGGCACGCAGGCCGCCGTTGAGCAGGGAATAGCGCGTGTGTCCGAGCAGGTCGAGGGTCCATAGAAAGCGGCAGGCCTGCACACCGTCGCCATCGTCATAGGCGACGATATGGGTGTGTGAATCGATGCCCAGGCCACTCAGCAATTGATAAAGGGCGCTGTCGTGAGCGAGCGGGCCACTGTGTTCGGGCGTCGCGGCGACCAGTTGTGCGTAATTCAGATACTGTGCGCCTGGCAGGTGGTAGGCGGCATAAGTGTCGGTCGAGCCTAGGTCGATGATGCGCAGGCCGGGGCTGTTGAGTAATGGAATTAAGGTGTCTGCTTCAATGAGGCGTGGCAGCTCGATGGTCATGCTCGGTCCCTGAGTTGTGCGCCTGGGTGTTGGGTGGCGGCGATAAGAGGTTGTCGCCAAGCATCGCGCCGTTGGCGCCGGATTTCAAGTGTGATTGATGTGCTTAGGCGCTGCGGCGCTGTTTTTCGCTGTCGTAAGAGATGACGTCGGCCTTGGGCAAAATCACGGGGGTAGTCTTGATGACCGTTTGTTCCCGGGCTGGGGTATTGGATGTGAGGTCGGAGTTGTGGATAGCGACGATCTCGAAATCACCGGGCCAGGGGTTGTAGCTCAGGGTGGTGACGATGTCCTCGAGTCCGGCCAGCACTTCCCGCATTACGAGTTCTTCTTTGGTGCGGGTTGAAAAGATGTGTTTGCTTAGGTTGTCGGACATGCTCGGACTTCTCCCTCTGGATTAACTCCTTTATCGGCAGCGAGCGGGGCAATCTTAAAGAAAAACGGCAAAAAATTGCCGCCCGGAGGCGGCAATTTTCCTGTGGGTGTGAGTGAGGGTGAGGCTTAGGGCGGTGTCGGCAGTTCGGTGCCGAACGGGCGCAGGATTTTAATCATATCTTTGAATACCTTAGGCGCGGCAGCGACGACGTGGCCGCTCTCCAGGAAGTCGTGTCCGCCTTCAATATCGCTGACGATGCCGCCTGCTTCCTGTACCAGCAGTACGCCGGCCGCCATGTCCCAGGGATTCAGGTTCAATTCCCAAAAGCCGTCGAGGCGGCTGGCGGCAACATAGGCCAGGTCCAGCGCGGCTGAGCCGGCGCGGCGGATGCCGGCAGTGGGGGTGACCATGGCACGGAACATCTGCAGGTAGCTGTCGAGCAGGTACTCGTGTTCGTTTTTGAATGGAAACCCGGTGCCGATCAGCGCTCCTTCAAGGCGGCTGCTGTTGCTGACTCGCAGACGGCGGTCGTTGAGCTGCGCGCCGGCGCCGCGGCTGGCGGTGAACAGTTCGTCCTTGAGTGGATCGTAGACGACGGCATGCTCAAGACGGTTTTTGTGTTTGACCGCGATCGAGACTGCATACTGCGGGAACTGGTGCAGGTAGTTGGTGGTGCCGTCGAGCGGATCGATGATCCAGCGGAATTCGTTGCCGTCCTGTGCACCCGACTCTTCCGCGAGAATGGCGTGGTTGGGATAGGCGGTTCGGAGGATCGCGATAATTTCCGCCTCAGCCATGCGGTCGACCTCGGTCACGAAATCCGCGCGACCCTTGGTCTCGATGGCGACCCGCTCAAGCCGATCGAGATGACGCATAATGATCGTTCCGGCGCGGCGCGCGGCGCGGATCGCCGTGTTGAGCATGGGATGCATGAATTGACCGCCGAAGAACGGAGTGGGGAGGAGACGGCGCGCATTGTAGCGGTCACCTCCTTCACATGAAAGGGGATGGGAGGCCGCTGCACGACGGGAGAGGGCGATGTCGCTAGCGAATATTCGGATCGTCTTGGTGCGGCCCACTCACCCTGGGAATATCGGCGGGACAGCGCGCGCCATGAAGAATATGGGTCTCGACCGTTTGTGCCTGGTCTCCCCGGAACGGTTTCCGGATGACGAAGCTGAGGCCCGCGCCGCCGATGCGAGCAACGTGCTGTCGGGAGCACTCGTGTTCGACACGCTCGAGGCTGCCGTGGGCGACTGCGTGCTCACCATCGGTACCAGTTCCAGAGCGCGGCGAATCGGCTGGCCCACCCTTACACCAGGTGAGTGCGCCGCGCGGTTGGTCGCGACCCAATCTACCGGGCCTGTGGCCCTGCTTTTCGGGCAGGAGCGCACAGGCCTCACGAACGAAGAGCTCGACCGGTGCCACGCCGTGGTGAGTATTCCGGTGAGCCCAGCCTATCCTTCCCTCAACCTAGTCTGCGCAGTTCAGATCCTTGCGTATGAGATTCTTCAGGCGATCCAACGCAGCGATGGCGCACTTGCTCGCGGTGCTGCCGCCCAGGAACTCGCACCGGCAACGACGGAAGAATTGGACCGCTTCTACGAACATCTCGAACGGGTGCTGGTTCGGATCGGGTTTCTCGATCCGGCCAATCCGCGGCTGCTCATGCGGCGTTTAACGCGGCTTTTCAATCGGGCCGAACCCGTTCAGAGTGAGTTGAATATCCTGCGCGGCATTCTCACGGCGGTGGAGCATCCGGAACGCCACAAAACTTGACGCCGTGAATCAGGAATAAGTTAATAGCCGTTTACCCCGAGATCACCCGATGTTTCATGGTCTGCGTGAATATGTAAGAAGCGTCTTCCAACGCGATCCAGCTGCGCACTCAGCGCTCGAGGTGCTAATTCTCTACCCGGGCGTGCAGGCGCTGGCGCTGCATCGCGTCTCCCATCGGTTGTGGCGATGGAAGTTGCGCTGGCTGGCGCGTGCCCTGTCGCAGTTCGGACGGTGGCTTACCGGAATCGAGATTCATCCCGGCGCCAGCATTGGCAAGCGCTTCTTCATCGATCACGGGATGGGCGTAGTCATCGGCGAGACCGCCGAGATCGGCGATGATTGCACGCTCTACCATGGCGTGACGCTAGGCGGGACCACGTGGCGCAAGGAAAAGCGTCATCCGACGCTGGGCAACAGCGTCGTGATCGGGGCCGGCGCGAAAGTGCTTGGACCTATCATGGTTGGCGACGGCGCGCGTATTGGCTCGAATTCGGTAGTAGTGAAGGACGTTCCTTCAGGCGCGACGGTGGTTGGTATTCCGGGGCGTGTCGTCACGCCGCGCAGCGATGACGAGACGCGTCAGCGCGAAGCCCTTGCGCGCAAGCTCGGCTTTGATGCATACGGGCAAACGCGCGACATGCCCGACCCGGTGGCGCACGCCATCGATCTCATGCTCGACCATATGCATCGTGTGGACGGCAAAATGAAGGCGTTGGCATCGGCGCTAGAAAAGGCGGGGATCAGGGTGGATCTTGAAATTCCCGAACTCGACGTCGAAAACCTGGAAAAGGCCGGTGGTAGCGGAGCACCAAAGGAGGACTAATACCCGACAAAACCGGATTAATTGTTGACAATTCTAATCAGGTATGGAAAGCTTGGTTTTGTCTTAACCCATGTAAGGATTAGGCCTATGAAACTCACCACCAAGGGCCGCTACGCGGTGACGGCCATGCTTGATTTGGCGCTCCACTATGAAAAGGGTGCCGTGACCTTGGCCGACATTGCCCGGCGACAGGGAATCTCACTTTCCTACCTTGAGCAGCTCTTTGCCAAGCTGCGCCGCAACGGGTTGGTAGACAGCATCCGCGGACCGGGCGGTGGCTATAACCTCGCCATGGATCCTGCCAAGATTTCGGTCGCTGATATCGTTCTCGCTATCAACGAAAACATAGACGCCCGTCGTTGCGGCGGCGAGCGCAATTGTCATGGCGCCGAAGAGTGTCTGACCCATCAGCTGTGGGACGACTTGAGCACTCGTATTCACGACTTCCTGGCTGGAATCAGTCTTGCAGATCTGGTGAATCGTCCACGTGTTCAGGAACTGGCTTCGCGCCAACAGCAACGCGTGCAGGCGTCGGCGGTTTGAGGTCAGCGCGGAAATCCGTGTAACGGCTATGCCGGTCTATCTCGACCACAACGCTACAACGCCGCTTGATGCGACGGTGCTCGATACGATGATGCCTTTCCTGCGCGAGCAGTTCGGCAATCCCTCGAGTCCGCATCGCTTCGGGCGTCGCACACGTGCTGCGATTGACGCGGCTCGCGAGCAGGTGGCGGCACTGGTCAAGGTTCACGCATCACAAGTGATCTTCACGAGTGGGGGCACCGAGTCCAACAATCTTGCGATCAAGGGTGTGGCAGCAGCCGACGAGCCCGGTATTCTCGCAATTGGGGCCACGGAGCATCCTTCGGTCATAGAGCCGGCGCGTGCTTTAGCAGTGCATGGCTGGCGAGTGAAGGAGATTACCGTCGATCGCGAAGGAAGAGTCCACCCAGAGTTGTTTCGTGAGACGATCGCGGCGCGCCCCAGGCTGGTGTCGCTCATGTACGCCAACAATGAGACCGGAGTGATTCAGGATGTGCCGACCCTCGCGAGTGCGGCGCGTTCCCAAGGCGTGGTATTCCACACGGATGCGGTACAGGCGGCTGGCAAGCTCGCACTGGATTTCCCATCCTCGGGCGTCCATTTAATGAGTCTGTCTGCCCACAAGATAAATGGACCGCAGGGCGTCGGTGCGCTGGTGGTGGACAAGGCGATCGAGTGTCGGCCGCTGCTTCATGGCGGCGGGCAAGAACGCGACAGACGATCGGGTACCGAGAACGTGGCCGGCATCGTCGGTTTTGGCGCCGCCGCTTCCTTGGCTATTGACCAGATGGGGGTACGCACTGCGCATTTCATGGAGTTGCGCACGCGGCTCGAATCGGCGCTTCGCGCCATCGGGGGAGTAGCAATCTTTGGTGCCGGTGCGAATCGTCTGCCTAATACGGTTTACTTTGGTTTACGCGACATCGATGGCGAGACGTTGATCCTCGGGCTGGATCGCAAGGGGTTCGCCTGCGCCAGTGGCTCAGCATGCGGTAGCGTGCGACACGAGCCAAGTCACGTACTGCGCGCCATGCAGGTGGAGTCGGATCTTGCAATAGGCGCGATTCGGGTGAGTTTCGGCGCTGGCAACAACGAGCGTGACGTGGATGATTTTGCTGCCGCACTAGCGATGGAGATTCAGCGGCTGCGGCCGCCGTCCCGCCGCCGTGCAGTTTAAGAAAGAGTTTGAGCAGGACGTGATTCGAATCAGGATGTGGAAATGATGAAGCGACCAATTTATCTCGACTATTCGGCAACCACGCCGGTGGATCCGCGTGTGGCAGACAAGCTGTGCAGCTACCTCACCATGGATGGCGACTTCGGTAACCCGGCCTCTCGCTCGCACACTTTCGGCTGGCGTGCCGAACAGGCCGTGGAAGCGGCGCGCGCGGACGTCGCGGCACTAATCGGCGCCGATCCAAAGGAAATCGTCTGGACCTCGGGCGCGACCGAGGCCAACAACCTTGCCATCAAGGGCGCGGCGCACTTTTACAGCAAGAAGGGCAAGCACCTCATTACGTGCAAGACGGAGCACAAGGCGGTGCTCGATCCCTGTCGCCAGTTGGAACGCGAGGGTTTCGAGGTGACGTATCTCGATCCCGAGTCGAACGGCCTGGTTGACCTCGGCAAGCTGGCAGCAGCCATTCGGCCCGACACGATCCTGGTGTCGATCATGCATGTGAATAACGAGATTGGCGTGATTCAGGACGTCGCGGCAATCGGTACGCTCTGTCGCGAGAAAGGTGTGCTGTTCCACTCGGATGCTGCTCAGAGCGCCGGCAAGGTACCGATCGACGTGAATGGCATGAACATTGATCTGCTGTCGCTTTCGGCCCACAAGATCTACGGACCCAAGGGTATCGGCGCGCTGTATGTTCGGCGCAAGCCGCGCGTGCGCATTGAAGCGCAGATTCACGGCGGCGGTCATGAGCGGGGGATGCGGTCCGGAACGCTGGCCACACACCAATGTGTTGGCATGGGCGAGGCTTATCGCATCGCGCGCGAGGAGATGGCGACGGAGGGCGAACGTATTCGAGTGCTGCGTGACCGCTTGTTCGGCGCGTTGAAGGAGATGCCGGAGGTCTATGTGAACGGCGACCTCGACCACCGCGTACCGGGAAATCTCAACATCAGCTTCAACTTTGTTGAAGGCGAGTCACTGATTATGGCGCTCAAGGACATTGCGGTTTCTTCAGGATCGGCGTGCACGTCGGCGAGTCTCGAGCCGTCGTACGTGCTGCGTGCCTTGGGGCGAAACGACGAGCTGGCCCACAGCTCGATCCGGTTCACAATTGGGCGCTTCACCACGACAGAAGAAATCGACTTCACGGCGCGCCTGGTGCGCGAAAAGGTGAACAAGCTACGAGAGCTTTCTCCCCTTTGGGAGATGTTCCAGGAGGGAGTCGACCTCAGTAAGGTACAATGGGCGGCGCACTGAGCGGCCGGACACCGATCAATTTACGTTTGATTTACAGAGGAGAAGCAACATGGCCTACAGTGACAAGGTACTCGACCATTATGAGAATCCACGCAATGTCGGGTCGTTCGATAAGGGTGATCCGAACATCGGCACGGGCATGGTAGGGGCGCCCGCGTGCGGGGACGTGATGAAGTTGCAGATCAAGGTGAATGGCCAGGGCGTCATCGAAGATGCGAAGTTCAAGACCTATGGTTGCGGCTCGGCGATTGCGTCTAGCTCGCTCCTGACGGAGTGGGTCAAGGGCAAGACGCTGAATGAGGCGGCGCAGATCAAGAACACGCAGATCGCCGAGGAGCTGGCTCTGCCGCCGGTAAAGATCCATTGCTCCGTGTTGGCGGAAGATGCCATCAAGGCGGCGATAGCGGACTACCAGTCGAAGACGGCGGGTGGCGACGACAAGGCCGACGCGGCCTGATTGCGCAGAGGTAAGGCAGCATGACAATTACATTGACCGAATCGGCGGCGGAGCGTGTACGTGGGTTTCTCGCCAAGCGGGGCAAGGGCGCAGGATTACGCCTGGGCGTTCGCACGTCAGGTTGCTCGGGGATGGCCTATGTCATCGAGTATGCAGATCACGTTGAGCCGCAGGATCTCGTCTACGAGTCCCATGGCGTCAAGGTGATCGTTGATCCCAAGAGCCTGGTGTATCTTGATGGCACGGAACTCGATTTTGCGCGCGAGGGACTGAACGAGGGCTTCAAGTTCAACAATCCCAACGTGAAGGACAGCTGCGGTTGCGGTGAGAGTTTCAACGTCTGAGCGCCGCGGCGCCGGATGTCTTTTGGTCCCGTTCCATGCAGGTCGACTGGAGCAAGAATTTCTTCGAACTGTTTGGTTTGCCTGTCCAGTTTGATCTCGACCCCTCTGACCTGCTGACGCGCTATCGCGAGCTCCAGCGCCGCGTTCATCCGGACAAGTTTGCCAGCGCCTCGGCGGAAGAGCGGCGCCTGTCGATGCAACTCACGACGCTTGTCAACGAAGGCTATCAGACATTGCGCGACCCGGTTCGGCGTGCGCGCTACCTCCTGGAGCTATCGGGTGCGGCGATGAATGACGAGACCGACACCTCGATGAAGCCGGAGTTCCTGGTAGAACAGATGGAGCTGCGCGAAGCGCTCGAGGAGGCGTGTGCGCGGGAAGACTCGCTCAGGCGTTTGGCCGAACTCGCCAACGACATCGAGCGTCGTCACGCCGCCAAGCTCGAGGAACTGCGCGATTACTTTAGCCGCGGTCAGAGTGCGCTCGCGGCCACGCGCAATGCGGTGCGCGAACTGCAGTTTCTTGGGAAACTCCTGCGGGAGATCCGTGACCAGGAAGAGGAGCTGACCTGAGGGTCAGCAGTCGCGTCGGTGTGTCGGGCGTAATGCCGAAACAGACGCAAACTATCCGTCAATTGTATTCATCATGGCACTCTTACAAATAAGTGAGCCGGGACAATCCACCGCGCCCCATGAGCATCGGTATGCCATGGGCATCGATCTCGGTACGACGAATTCGCTGGTGGCCGTGGTCCGCAGTGGCGTGGCGGAGACGCTGCCGGACACACAAGGCCGCCATATGCTGCCGTCGGTCGTGCGCTACCAGACGACGGCACCGCCATTGGTTGGCCATGAGGCACTTCGCGACGCCCATGATGACCCGTTCAACACGATTGCATCGGTGAAGCGACTTATGGGCCGCGGCGTGGCCGATGTAAAGCAGCTCGGCACACAGTTGCCCTACGAGTTCGTTGCGGGCGACTCGCCGGTGCCGCGCATTCGCACAGTTGCCGGTGATGTTAGCCCGGTGGAAGTGTCGGCGGAGATTCTCAAAGTCCTCAAGGCGCGCGCTGAGAACACGCTGGGAGCGGTGATCCCGGACGCGGTAATTACAGTGCCGGCCTATTTTGATGACGCCCAGCGCCAGGCAACCAAAGATGCGGCGCGACTCGCGGGACTGAATGTGCTGCGTTTGTTGAACGAGCCCACCGCCGCGGCGGTGGCCTACGGTCTCGACAAAGGTTCCGAAGGAATCTACGCAGTGTTCGATCTGGGCGGTGGCACTTTCGACATNNGAGGCCAGCATTGCTGACGATTCAGACCATCGAGCGCTGCGGCGGCTGCTGCGCGATGCGCGGGCGGTAAAAGAGACGCTTACCACGCGCACGAGTGCGCAAGTCGAGCTGCAGGGAAGCGCAGGTTTATGGCGGGGTGTGCTGGATCGCAACACGCTCAGTACTCTGATCGATCCTCTGATTGCGCGTACGCTAGCGCCGTGCCGACGCGCGCTGCGCGATGCTGGCATCCGTGCTGCTGACGTCGACGGCATTGTA
>DHYU01000025.1 GCA_002415485.1 Proteobacteria bacterium UBA5122 | reverse complement strand
CTTCTGGATCCACTCCAGGTTGACTGAAGGTACGACGCCGACCAGCAGGTCGACCCATTGGGCTACGTCGACATCTTCGCTGACTACGCCGCCATGCAGGCCTTCGTAGAACAGGATGTCCGAGCCGGGCTCAACATCTTCCCAAGGTGTGAATTGGCCGGGTTGCAGCGGCGCGTATGGAGCTGCTTCTTCCGCTGAGTGCAGGTATTTGCGAACCTTGCCGCTGCCGGTTTCGCTGTATGTGCGGAACAGCTCTTCCAATTTATCAAAGACGTTGCCTTCAGGGCCGAAGTGGCTCAGATTTTTGCCTTCGGCGAGCGCTTTGGTGACGGCTGCTTTCATGGCTGCGCGGTCATAACGGTGGAAGCTGTCACCTTCGACGATGGCGGCTTTGATGCCTTCGCGACGGAAGATGTGCTCCATGGCGTTTTTAACGGTGGATGTGCCAGCGCCTGATGAGCCGGTGATGGCAACGATAGGATGTTTCCTGGACATGAGGTTCTCCTGTTAACAAATACTACAAACTAATAAAAATTCTGACTGTGATCTCGTGCTCCAGGAGTGAGGTCAGCCGTGACTGCTGGGTAGGCAGTTCTTGTTGGCATCGGCCGGGCGGCGGCTCTAGGCCGGGCCGGAGGCATCCTGGTGCAGGTGGGTGGTCGTTATAACTTAGTGTTTAAGTTGTGTTCTCTACGGCCGCGCGTGTAGAGTTAGGACGCCATCCTGGTTGTCACAAAGCGCGCAATTATACTACATCGTCTTCGTTTTGGGATGGCCTGCGGATTTTTCTGTCGGGATTGCCATGTTGGGTCGATATGGAAGTTAGGAGTTAATGGGGCCAAATGAGTGTCTGGAAAGATGGTGATGTAATTGTATGATGTTGATAAGAAGCAGCTTTTTTGTTTTTTTGAGGGCGTCGGCTGTCGTTATATTGCTAATGTCTGGGCAGGTGCAGGCGGCTGATTTGGTGATCGAAGAGATCCGCTTCATTGGCAATGAACATACCGAAGAGTCGATCCTGCTGCAGGAGATGTCGGTTAAGGTGGGGGATGTGGCTGATGAGGAGCGAATCGCCAAGTCTCGCCAGGCTATTATGGACTTGGGGCTGTTTAAGTCTGCGGATATCAATACCCTCCCTGGTGAGCAAGGAGTGATCCTGGAGGTCGCGGTCAGCGAAAAACACTATTTCTTTCCTATTCCCAAGTTGAATCGTGATGCTGACGGAGAAATTTCGTACGGAGTGCAGCTGCGTTTCGATAATCTAGGTGGTTTGAATCAACGCATGCGTCTAACGTTGAAAAATAACCAGCAATGCTGTGGCCAGACAGGGGATGAGCAGGAGTTGTCCTTGAGCTATTACTACCCTCGTCTGAAAGGCTCGGTGTATGGATTGTCGATTGGTGGGCAGTTATCGCGACGCCCAGAGCAGGTGGGTACAGACGCCGATCCGACCATAACAGGGCGTTATGATCGTTCTGTGGATGGTATCCGTATTGTGGGCAGTCGTTGGTTGCTGGAAGAGGGGCCAAGTGCTGGCTGGCGTGTGAATGCCGGTGTGTTTTATTCCGGGGATCGGTTCACGCATGTTGATGGTGAGGTGGGGCTGCGTTCAGATCGGCAGTCGGTTGGTCTCGTGGGCGGCTTGGAATACGGCAAGGTGCATGACTATTTATATAGTCGTGAAGGTGCCGAATACGGCTATGAGTTGACGCTTGGGCTTGAGGGGATGGGGTCGGATCACAATTATTCCATTCACTCAGTGCATTATCGTCGTTATTGGCCAATCGGAGACACGGAACATCAGGCGCTCCATTTTCAAATGCGCATGGGTACCTCCGGTGGGAATCCTGGTATTGATGCGCCGTTTAGCCTGGGGGGGAGTAATGATCTGCGCGGCTATGAAAAGAGCAGTTTGGAAGGACGCTCGTACTTTTCGACCAATACTGAGTTCTTGCGTCCCATCGTGCATCCGGCCTTCCGTGGGGTAGTGTTTATGGATATTGGCAATACGTATCCAGACTCGCGGATGATAGATTTTGGCGATCTCGAATACGGTGGTGGACTGGGTTTCCGCTATAAATTCAAGATGTTTGTCGATGTGCAATTACGTTTTGACTTAGGCTGGGCCTTGGGCGATACGGGGCGTAAGGCCTATGTTGGGACCAAGCATAGTTTCTAATCCAGTTGCGCCTGTGCGCTGGCGCATGTGTGCGGCATGCCCTACACTGCACAGCAGTTTGTTTTTTGATTTGAACGCATAATGAAACACGAAGCCCTGAAAATTACAGTGGTGGTGGCGCTGGTCTGGATGATCAGCGGTTGTGGCTCGTTCGGGATGTTTACGAATGGTCGATTGGTGGATGCGCCGTTGACGCGTCATCATCAGCATGACTTGGCCCAGGATCAGCCGGATGCGCAGCGTGCCAAGGTGTTTTTTATCAGACCCCAGACCGAGCATGTGCAGGGTTATCCAGATAATGATCTGGCAGTAGACCTGGATGGTCAGCCCTTGCTGTCCCTGGCCAAGGGTGAATATACGGTGCTTTATCTGAGTCCGCGCACCGTCAGCATCACCATGCGCAACCTCACGCAGACGCGTGGGCGCTGGGAGGTTGAGGAGTTGAAGCGCAGCGGGCAATTCGAGCTCAAGCCTGGGCAAACCTACTATATTCTGGCGCATAATGTGGACGGCGAGTTTCGCGGGGTTCACTTCGAACCCAAGAGCATTCCTGTCTATGAGGCCCGGGAGATTGCCAGACACCTCGTGCCATATGGTCGTGCGCGTAAACAGCACGCGGGCACCTGGTAAGCCTTTTTTCAAATCTCTGATCCATGTTTCTAGTCATTGCGCTGATTGCGTTTGCAGTGTTGGTCTATGGGCCGGCGTTGTGGGCCAAGTGGGTATTGAAACGCTATAGTCGTCCGCGCCAGGATTTTCCAGGCAATGGCGGTGATTTTGCCCGCCATCTGTTGCGCAAGGCCGGGGTCGAGGGGGTGCTGGTTGAGCTCACGGACCAGGGCGATCATTATGATCCACAGGCCAAGGCGGTGCGCCTGAGCGAGGCCAATCTGCATGGCCATTCATTGACGGCGATTACGGTCGCCGCCCACGAAGTTGGCCATGCCATCCAGGATCATACGGCGTATGCGCCGCTGCGGCTGCGTGGTCAACTGGTGTTGATTGCGCAGCGTTTTGAGCGTTTGGGGTCGGTGGTGTTTCTGGTGTTGCCTGTGGTGGGGGCGGTGACGCGTTCGCCAACGCTGGGGGCGTTGATGTTCGGGCTGGGGTTGCTATCCATGGCCGCGATCGTTGTGGTCCACCTGGTGACATTGCCGGTGGAGTTGGATGCCAGCTTTCGCCGTGCCTTGCCGATGATGCGTGAAGGCGGTTATGTCGACGAGCGGGACGCGCGCGCCGCGAGACGGATACTGCGTGCCTGCGCCTTAACCTATGTGGCTGCGTCGCTGTCCAGTTTGTTTAATGTCTGGCGTTGGTTTACCCGTTGGCGACGCTAGCCCTGTTCCACCATTTGGCGTGGTGGCAGATGGCGGCGGATCAGGTCGAGGCGACGCCAGTCTTCAATCGTGATGATCTTTTGCACACCGCTTAGATAGCGCAAGACGACCCTGCTGATTGTGCCATCGCGATAGCTGGTGGCGAAGACGAGTAGATTTTGACCGCTGAGATTGGTGAACCAGATGCCGGGTTCTGGGGGGTGATTGACAGCCATGGAGCCGCTCCTCTGTTATAACTGCGATCGAGGCCGTCCTGGCGGTAATTCCATACGTTTTATGACAGTAATTTACTCTTTTTTATCCGCAGGGGGCAAGGCTCCGCAGGTGAATAACTGTGTATTTTACGTGGGGGAATGGGGCTGGGGTTGCTTGGGTGAGATTAAGTGGCTGAAGCAAAAAGTATTTCTGGATATGAGGGCAATGGATTGTCGGGGTATTTAAGTAAAGAAATGCTGGGCGTGTTCGTTAAGATGAGGGAGAATCGCGAGATGCGCAGGGGTGTACTGTCTGCGGTGTGGATCACTAAATTAAGGAGATATGGCTATGGCGGCAAAGCCGGATTTTAAAAAGGTCGGGGAGTCTTCCCTCGGAGGCGAGCTGACGCTCAAGGAGTGTGAGCTGTTGTCGGCCATCATGAATGTGCGCGAGCTGACAGATGGCGAGCGTCTGGTCAGTGAAAAGGGTGGTGAACACACCTTGTTTCTGCTGGTGAAGGGCAAGCTGGAGGTCATCAGCGAGGGTGAAAACGGCGTTGAAGAGACGGTCTACACCATGCGCCCCGGCGAAGTGGCCGGAACCCGCGCCTTCGTTGACCGCTCTCCGCGTTATGCCACCTTGCAGGCGAAGGGTTCTACGGTGGTCTATACGATGGAGCCGGATGACTTCGAATCGTTGCTGGAGAGTCAGCCGGGCATCGTTTATAAGGTCATGCGTTCGCTGTTCCGGATCACCCATTCCAACCTGCTGCGGATGAATCAGCAGAGTGAGCAGTTGACCAACTACATCCGCAAGTCCGGCGGACGTTACTGAGTCGGATTTATGTGCGGCCGCCGCCTCTTTTGGGGTGGCCGCTTTTTGCATTTAGAGGTATAGTCGCCGTTCAACCAAGACCCTCCGCGGGAGAGTGTGTCGATAGACACCGCCGAAGGCGCAACCCGCCCGGAATCGCTCAGGC
>DHYU01000064.1 GCA_002415485.1 Proteobacteria bacterium UBA5122 | reverse complement strand
GGCGACCATGCGTTCGTATTCGATACGCGCCAGTTGGGTCTCGGCCTGGGTGGCGGCAGTGCGTTCGCGGGCGGCATCAAAATTGGCCTTGGCTGCTTCGATGCGTGCCAGGGCGGTGGCGCGGCTGCGTGGGTCGAGCAGTTCTGATGGCAGTGATTCGATGGTGACGAGTGCCTGATTTTGTTTGAGGGTATCACCTACGTCCAACGCAACACGGCGGATATAACCTGCCACCGGTGCTGAGATCACATAACGATCGACGATGCGGGTCTTGCCTTCCTCTTCGATGGCGATGGTGAGTGGTCCACGATCGACGATATTGGTATCCACCTGCTGTGGCATCGGCTGAAGGCCGAGTACGGCCAGGCCGATGACGGCGGAGCTGGCGATGATGAGGGTGGCGAGTTTGCGGCCTTGCATGATGATGTCCTCTGTTTTTTCGGTGCTGATTACTCTTTGGTCTTCAGCGCGCCGATCAGGTCCAGTTTATCCAATTGTCGCCGTACAAGCAGGCCCGATAACAGCGAGGCGATGACGACGACGATGGCGGCATAGGTGTAGGTGCTGGCGTTGATGATGACCGGCACGCGATAAAGTTCTGACTGCAGTTCGCTGGCGATCATGCCGCAGAGGGCGTAACCGATCCACAGGCCGAGCGGGATGGCGGCTGCGGTGAGGATGGCCAGCTCGCCGAGCAGGATGTAGGAGATNNCCAGTTCGCCGAGCAGGATATAGGCGATCTCGCCGCGGGTGAAGCCCAGCACGCGCAGGCTGGCGAGTTCGCGGCTGCGTTCGGTGAGTGCGATGCGGGCGCTGTTGTAGACGACGCCAAAACAGATGATGGCGGCGAAGAAGGTGCTGATCATGGTGATGAAGATCATGGTCTGGTCCATGGTCTTGTTGAAGTTGTCGATTTCATGCTGGCGCTGCACGGTGGTGGCGATGCGCGGCGTTTGTTTCAACTGATGGAAGATATCGGTCTGTTGTGCGGGATCGATGGCCAGGTAGGCGCCGCTGATGGCGTGGCCTTCGCGCATTAACCGGTTGACGGCATCGATGTGCATGTAGGCGCTGACGCCGAGATATTCTTTAACCAGCCCGACCACGGGCAGTTGTTCGACGGTGCGACGGCCCTCCAGCAGTTCCACGTGCACCGTGTCTCCAACCTTGAGGTTGAGCATCTGACCAAGAAAATCGGTGAGCACGATGCCGCTCTGTGGCAGAGGGATCGGATTGAGGTCGGCGTCGAGCAGTTGTCGCAGATCGCTATGATCCTCGATGCCGAGGATCGCGGTGCGGTGTTCGCGATGGCCATGGATCAATTTGACCGGCACCGCGCGAAACACCTCGACGTGTTCGACGCCGGGCATGCCTTGCAGGTTGTGGCGCGCCTGCAGCGAGGTGGGATCGGTGAATGTGAGGGTGAGGTCCTGGCGCTGCGCGATGTTGTAGTGCAGGTCCATCATGTAGCCGACGGTGTCGCCCTGGAACTGGCCGGTCATGTTGATGCCGCAGGCGAAGGCGATACCGATGACGGTCAATGTCGACTTGACTGGTCGTCGTTCGATGTGGCGCAGGATCATGCGATTGGGCGGCGACAGCCAGCGGCCGATGCCGAGCCGTTCGAGCCAGGTCTGGCGATAGACCGTTGGTGGTGCGGGGCGCATCGCCTCGGCTGGTTGCAGGCTGACGCCTTTGCGCACGGCGAACAAGGTGCCGAGCAGCGCTGCACCGAGATTGGCGCCGATGGCGCTGAGGATGACCGAGGTTTGCAGGTCGTAGATCAGGTACGGAAATTTGAAATAGATCATATAAAGGTTGCCCATGCCCTTGCCGAGCCAGGCGCCGAGGCCGATGCCGATGGCCATGCCGAGGGCGACGATCAGCAGCATCAGTTTTAGAAAGTGCGAGCCGATGTCGCGGTTGCGATAGCCGAAGGCCTTGAGCGCGGCGATCTGTTCGCGCTGGGTGGTGACGAGGCGGCCGATGACGACATTGAGCAGAAACACGGCGACGCCGAGGAAGATGGTCGGGAACATCGACGAGGTCTGTTGCAGCGATTTGAATTCTTCGTTGAGGAAGTTGTTCGAAAGCTGATCGTCGCGACCGTAGGCGCCGACTCCGCCATAGGGTGCGAGGATCTCGTCGAGGCGGTCGATGACCTCGGCCTCCTGTGCATCACGACTGAGGCGCAGCGTGATGTTGTTGAAGGCGCCCTCCATGTCGAAGGCGGCGGCGAGGGCTTGCTGGTTCATCCACAAAATGCCGTAGCGGGCGTAGTCGGGCCAGGCGCTGCCGGGTTGCAGTTGGTAGATGTATTCGGGCGAGATGGCGGTGCCGGTGATGCTCAGTTTTTTGCGTTTGCCGTTGATGATGGCGTAGAGCACATCGCCGGTTTGAAACTCGTGGGCGAGGGCGAAGGATTCGCTGATCAGTACCTCGTCGTCGCGGCCGCTGGCGGGCAGGCGGCCGCTGCGCAGGTAGAGTTTGTTGTGCAGTTGTTCGCCGTTGTCAGGGATCGACACCATCAGGCTGCTGACCGGTTCGTCGAAGCCGATGACATCCAGATTGGCGCTGGCGACGACGCGTGTCTCCACATCCTGCACGCCGGGGATCTCGGTTAATCGTGCCTGCACGCTGATCGGTGCGCGATGCACGCTGGCGAAGACATCGGCGAAGCGATGGTCCTGATAAAACATGGCGCGGGTGAGGCGCAGTGAGTCCAGCGTCGATAGCAGCATGATGAATATGGCGACGCCGCATGCGATAACCGCGGCGATCGCCAGCGCCTGGCCCTTGAGGTGCCAGAGGTCGCGCAGCATCTTGCGGTCGAGGGCGCGCACTACCAGCTGATCTCCTGTGGCCGCAGTTTTTGGCTGTTGTGTTCGATGCGCGTGATCTTGCCGCCACTTAAATGGATGACGCGGTCGGCCATCGCGGCGATGGCGGCGTTATGGGTGATGACGGCGGTGGTGGTGCCGAGCTGCTGATTGATCTGCTGGATCACTTCGAGCACCAGGATGCCGGTGGTGACGTCGAGTGCGCCGGTGGGTTCGTCGCACAACAAGACCTCAGGCCGTTTGGCGATGGCGCGGGCGATGGCGACGCGCTGTTGTTCGCCGCCGGAGAGTTGGGCCGGAAAGTGGTCCATGCGTGCTTCGAGGCCGACCAGGCGCAGCGCCTCTTCCGCTGGCATGGGGTGTTGGGCGATCTCGGTGACGAGGGCGATATTCTCGCGTGCGGTCAGGCTTGGGATCAGGTTGTAGAACTGGAAGACAAAGCCGACGTGCTCGCGCCGGTAGCGGGTGAGGGCGTTGTCGTCATACACGCTGAGGTCGTGATCGTGGTAGCGCACGCTGCCTGAGGTGGGGGTGTCGAGGCCGCCGAGAATGTTGAGCAGGGTCGACTTGCCACTGCCGGACGGGCCGAGCAGGACGACAAACTCGCCCTGATACAGGTCCAGATCGACACCATCGAGCGCCGTGACGTTGACCTCACCCATGGTATAGCGTTTGGTGATGGCCTGGGCCTGGAAGACCGTGATGGCTTTTTGTAATGGATCTCCATTCATAATCTTACGGTAACACTCCTAAAGCGCGACATCATTGACTATAACTATAAACGTACCGCGAAATGTGAACATAGTTTTCCTTAGCTATTTTGCTGTTTAGCCCGGGGGTTTGCAGTCGATACCACACAAACAACTCTACTCAATGGGGAACGGCAAATGGCATGCGACTATTTTCAGCGTAAAAAGAAAATCGTGATGGTAGGGCGAGTATCTCAAGACCAGGTCGACTCTGAAGAAATGTCTGGCGTTCAGAATGTAGATGATCGTTTGCTGCTGAAACGATTGCTTGAGCAGGAGCAGCGTATCCTCAGTGGGGTCAAGCAATATCCCTCGTCGTTGCCATATCGCTAGTGTGAGCTCTTGTCGAAATATTCGCCTAATCTAAAGCTTAGCCCTGTTTTGTTCGATTAATGTTAAGAATCCTGTGTAACTTCTTTATTTAGCAGGATTTGAGAGCTATAGTTTTTTTGTGCGGTCATGTGCCGTACGCTGGAACAACGTCGGGGGAATTGCATATGGCCAGCAATAAGGTTGAGCGTCGGGTAAGCCAGTGTGGCGGATCTACTTCCAAAGCCGTCGGCAAGGCCGATGGCGCAAAAATCAATCGCGCATGTCGGCAGCCTGTTTATCCGCTTGTGGATCTACGTATCTCGGATCTCGAACGAGCGGTATATTTAGATTCATATACCAGCGATTGAATGTGAGCATCAGAGGTCTCTGAAAATCTGGATGCTCATTTACATCGTTTCGATGCAGTATTCATCGGATTAGTCACAGGTCTGATCAATAAGTACTGGCATCTCTGTGCATGTGTGCTCAATATTAGGACTGAGCTAGCACAAATTATTGTTGCCCTTGGTCAGCCCACTCGGGCTGAGTTCCCTTCGTAAATAATTTCCCATTGTTTGGTTGTAATTGTCTTAAATCGCGAACGACTGACAGGGTGATGCATAAAAAAAGTCCACAGTCAAGCCCTTGAGTGGGCGTTGCCGCATTGCAACATATTGTTTATTAAGGATAAAAATATGTTTCTGGGCTATGGCTTTTTTATGGGCGATAGCGATAATGCATAACACTCGATGCCTGGGTACACAGTACCGAACGCATGGAGTGGTTCATACCCCCTAACATTTCAAATACTAGAGAAGGAAATAAATTTATGCGCAAGCTTGCGTTCATCGGTCTGGCTGCTATGACCCTGTCACTTGTTGGCTGTGGCCAAGAGGAGTCATCTTCGATGTCTGCACCAGTTGAAGAAAGTTCAACTGTTTCAGCAAGTCCAGAGACTTCATCGTCCATGAGTATTGAGAGCGAAGTAGGATCTGATTTCGCGATGGAGAGCATTGACCAAACAGCCCAAAGCGATTCTGAATCAGCTGCCTTGGCAGAGTCAATCGAAGCTGAAACCGCTGACGCCACTGCTGCTGGTAGCGCAGAATAATTAGTGCGTCAAAATGGTGATGGGCCGGTCGCGTAGGCGAGCCGGCCTTTTTTTTGAATATAAGCCTATTTACTGGCTGTGATCGTTATTTCATTAGCGTATCGTTATTGATCAATAATGTCGCGGTGTAGTTTTATTAGGTACATCTTTTCCCCGAAGAACCCTCCACTTGCACGGGTTGCGCGTATTCTGTAGCGACCTGATCCGATTTTAACCCCCACTTTGTGGGTATACTGTCGAACATTCGGTAAATTTTATAATGGATGTCGATACTTGAGCACCATCGATACTTCGTCAATGCTGCTGGCGACAAAGCTAGTTGTGCCTCGTGTAACCAAAGATCTGGTCCCGCGTCCGCGCGTGTTGGGCAAGGTAAATGTTGGCGCTGAGATGTGTCCCTTGACGCTGATTTGTGCCCCGGCAGGTTTTGGTAAAACGACAGTCTTGATCTCTGCATTGGAGGCGCAACCTCTTCCGGTGGCCTGGCTTTCGTTAGATGCAGATGATAATGATCCGTTGACGCTGATGGCGTATCTAATCGCGGCTACCCAGAAAGTGTTTCCTGATATTGCGAGTGATGATCTGGCGCAAGCCATGGCGCGCAAGGTGCGCCTGCCAGAGCAGATGCTATCGTTATGGATCAATGCCATAGAAAAATGCCAGAGCCCGTTGGTGTTGGCGCTGGATGATTTTCACTGCCTGGAGTCACCGGATGTCATTCAGTTGTTCGAGCGTCTGTTGGTAAATCAACCCCGTGATTTGTACATTGCACTGACTAGTCGCAGTCGACCACGATTATCGTTGTCACGTTTGCGAACACAGAGGCGGATCGCCGAACTATCAGAGCAGGACCTCCGATTTACTAGTGATGAAAGCAAGGTATTCTTCAAACTCAATCAGATAGAAAATTTGTCTGAAACAGAGCTGGATGTCTTGCAGCAACGCACCGAGGGCTGGGTGGCTGGCATGCAGTTGGCTGCATTGTCATTGCAGCGCGAGTCTATCCCCGCAGATTTTATAAATGCGTTCTCGGGCGATGATCGTTTCATTACAGATTATCTGACCGAAGAAGTGTTGAGATTGCAAAGTGAAGATGTGCGTGATTTTCTATTACGGACATCTCTATTGGCGCGCATGAATGCTTCTCTCTGCGATGCGATCCTGCAGCGTTCCGATAGTCAGGCGATGTTGGAAAGACTGGAGCGAACCGATATGTTTATGATTCCGTTGGATCATAGTCGTCAATGGTTTCGTTATCACCACTTGTTCGGCGAATTGTTGCGCGGACAGCTGGTGCAGCAGGCAGGTGTCGACGTCGATCAGCTCCATACACGTGCTGCTCTATGGTTTAGCGCCCAGGACTTTCCGAATGAGGCGATGCAGCATGCCTTGGCAGCTAAGAACTTCGAGTTGGCGATTGATGTGTTGGCACAACATAGTCAGCGTCTGTTCTCCCTTGGGCAAAATCGGTTACTCATCGGCTGGTGTCAGCAGATCCCCCGGCACCTGTTACAGCGGAGTCCACAGCTGCTGCTGAGTTATGTCTGGGCCAGGTTCGTTGGTACGGGGTTTCTGGATGGTGAATTATTGTCGATGCTGGAAAACTCCATTCCGGAAGCAGATGCCCCCTATTTCAAATTTGAAATAAACATAATGCGTGGATTTGAGGCCTTGCAGTTACGTGATGCATCCACCGCAGTTAGATTGGCTGAGGAGACTCTGTCAGCGTATACAGGTGACGCAACTTATCAGATAGCGGGGATGGAGTTGCAGCTAGGCGGTGCATATTATCTTCAGGACCGATTGACTGAGGCGTATCAGGCATTTAAGCGTTCTTGGACCTTGTCCGTCGCGAATAATATCGCAGTGTGTGTGGGCGGGGCAGTGGGGGGTATGGCCTCTTGTCTGAAACGCATGGGGCGCTTTGAAGAGGCCGAACAATTGCTGATGAGTGCGCTAGAGAATAGCGAGCAGTATGAGGTATATGATCAGTTGGCAGATGATGCCTGGATATACCTGGGTTTAGCTCATTGCGCGTTATTGCGAGGTGCCTATTCGCAGGCAGAGGCGTGGATTCAACAAGCTGAACAGCACCCAGCCTGTGATTTCTGGGATGCGTTGGTATTTTATGTGCCGATGATGCGTGCCCGTGTCTTGTATGAACAGAATAAGACCGATGAGGCCCAGGCAATCTTGGTTTCGATCGGAAAGGTCGATATTCGACAACCGTTGCTGCCATTGTTTCCTGCGCAGGCAACGGAATATGCAGATGCCTGTTTGCAGGTGGGCGATATAACCAAGGCTCGTCAATATTTGCAAATCAGTGGGATGGATGTTGACGGATTCGATATCGAGAGGGAGATTGCGCGAGGTCAATTTAACGAGCATTTCGCGTTGGCGCGGTTATGGATTGCCAATGGCCATAGCCAGGCAGCACAAGGTGTATTGATTAAGTTGGCCTCTATGGCCGAGGAAGATCAGCGGCATGGTGATCAGGCACGTGTGCGTTCTGTATTGCAGTCCATAGACCCAGGAGTTGAATCTCAGCCGGATATATTGAGTCAGAAAGAGCAGCGGATACTGAAGTTGCTTGCCCAGGGATTGAGTAACAGTGATATCGCGGAACGTAGTTTTGTCTCTGTGAATACGGTCAAAACCCATCTGAAAAACATCTATGCCAAGCTAGGCGTTGAGTCGCGATTACAGGCGGTTGATGCTGCCCGTCGTTTGGGGCTGGAATCCATCGAAGAGCACTAAATCACCCATTCGGGTGATGCGTATGCGCCCGTGTTATCAGATCCTTGGGCCGGGAGACGCTTAAGACTCGGTCTGGTTACACGGTCTTATGCGTTAAAAGACCAGTATGTGAAGCATTATCTTGCACATATCGATCGAGATGACAGGGTATTGGATGTCCGGAAATAACATGCAAAGAGCGTTGCTGGGGATATTGATAGGCATGGGAGTGAGTTCACCCGCATCGGCTGATCGTGGGGTCGAACTACATCATTTTCTGCGCCAGGTTTATGCCAATCATCCCTTTTTTGATCAGCAGGAAATGAATGCCCAGATCGCCGAGCAACAGCAGCGTGCCTATGCCGGGGCTGAGGATTGGGTGGTCGTCGCCAACCCTGGCTATCAGTATCGTGAACGCAGTGCAGGCAATGGTTTTTTTGCTGAGAAAGATGCGCAGTTTGGTGCGCGCGCCGGTGTTGAGCGTGAGTTCTGGGCCGATGGCAGTCGGCTGGCACTGAATTATGACTACCACTATCTCGATCAGCAGTATCCAAGCTCGCTGAATACACTGGAGGAACACAGCCACGGTCTTAATCTGAGTTACAGCCTGCCCTTGCTTAAAAATCGCGGGGGTGTCCTGAGTCGTCTTGCATATGAGCTACAGGCGTATGAAGTCGATGTGGCGGCGATCCAGGCCGACGAGGTGCAGGAGGATTTTCTGGCGCAGCGGGCGCTGGCCTATCTCGATTGGGTGTGGCTGCATGAACAGTATCGGATTGCGAATAATCGTTTGCTGTTGGCGGAAGAGGAGCTGCAGCGCAGCCAACAGAAGCGCCGTGCGCGGCTGGCGGCTGAGGTGGATGTATTGCGGGCGCAGGACGCAGTCATCACCGCACAACAGGCGCGGCAGCGTATTGCAGCCCAACACCAGGCCTTACAGATTTGGCTGGCGACCGAGAGTGGTGATGAGACGCTCCCTCAAGCGACACCTGCATTTGATTTGTATCGTACCGATGCACCACCTTCCCTGGATGAGGTGCTGGCAACGATGACCATTGAGTCGCGCTTATTGAAAGCAATTGACTTGAGATTAGGGCAGGCACAACAAGAGCTGGATGGTTTGGAGAATCAAACCCGACCTGAGCTGGACCTGGTTCTAGGCGCCGGTCTTGCCAGCGAACATCCTGATTTTAATGATTCATACGACCTGGATCAGCCACAATACAGCATCGGTTTTAATTTCCGTTATCCATTGGGACAACGCACCGCAAAGGCCGATGTCAGTCGTGCCCGTTTGCAACAGCAACAGTTGCGTCAGCAACGGGCCAATGTGTTGCTGCAACTGGCGGCGCAGATGCGTCAGTTACATGCGCAGATGACGGTCCTGTTGGATGTATTGGCGCTTAATCAGCGTCAAATCGATATCGCGAAGCAAAAAACCGAGGAAGAGCTGCGGCTGCATAATCAAGGGCGCAGCGAACTGACCTTTGTCATCCAAAGTCGAGATAACGAGCAGAATGCACAACTGGCCTATGCCGAAAACGCGGCTACCTATCAGCGACTATGGCTGCAATACCAATCGCTGAGTGACCGTTTGCTCGGTGATGTGCGTGGCCTGCAAGGGGAGTAGTGATCATGGCCTTCTTTCGATTTTTTGCCGAGCGCAATCTGCTGGCCTATGTCATTACGCTGCTGATCATCCTTCTGGGTTTGAGTTCGCTGGCGACGATCAAACGCGATAGTTTTCCCTCCGTTGAATTCGGTGAATTGTTGATCACCACGACGTATCCCGGCGCATCGCCCGAGGATGTGGAGTTGATGGTGACGAATGAGATTGAGCAGGAGCTCAAACAGGTCACGGGTATCAAACGCTACACCTCGTGGTCGATGGAAAACGCATCCACGGTTTACATCGTCGTCGACCCTGATGTAAGCGATGAAGAAAAGGTGGTGCGGGATATTCGCGAGGCGGTATCGCGTGTAACGGATTTTCCCTCCGAGGTCACAGAGTCGCCCCTGGTGACTGAACTCACTACGGCCAGTTTCCCGATGATGGAGGTGGGACTGGCGGGAGATCTGCCGTATGACGAACTACGCGCCTTGGCGCGGCGTTTTGAAAAGAAGCTGGAGAACATCGATGGCGTCTCCAGGGTGGAGCGCTTTGGTTATCGTGCACGTGAGGTGCGGGTCGAGGTCGATCCGGACGCGTTGCAACAAAAAGAAGTTTCCTTGGCCGAAGTGGTGGGCGCGATACAGGCGCGTAATGTCCGTGCTACTGGCGGTGACTTTGAGTCGTATACCAGCGAAAAGAACATCGTGACGCTGGCGCAGTTTCGCGACCCGCAGGAAGTGGGCGATGTGATTGTGCGCACGACCTTTGATGGCCCAAGTATCAAGGTGCGAGACCTGGCCAGAATCAACGACGACTTTGAAGAAGAGACGGTGGCCTCACGGGTGGGCGGCGAAGAGGCCATTTCGTTTATCGCCTTTAAGTCCGAGTCCGCCGATATCATTCGCACCGCCGATAGAATTCGCGCCCTGGTTGAAAAAGAAAGTGCCTTGTTGCCGGAAGGCGTGCAGTTGATCCTCAGTTCGGATGAGTCCAAATACGTCAGGGACCGTTTCTCGATCGTTCTGAATAATGGCCTCATTGGTCTGGCGGCGGTGATTATCGTCCTGGCATTATTTCTCAATCTCAGGGTTGCCTTTTGGGTGGCGTTGGGGATTCCGGTATCGATACTCGGTACGATATTTATGTTGCCGATGTTCGGTGTGTTTCTCGACAGCATCACTCTGACCGCGATGGTGTTGGTGCTCGGCATCATCGTCGATGATGCGATCATTATTTCTGAAAGTATCTATCGTCACTCCGAAATGGGTAAGTCACCGACCGAGGCCGCAGTCGATGGTCTGCGGGAGGTATTTAAACCGGTCATCACCACGATACTGACGACCTTTATCGCCTTTGCGCCGTTGTTCTTCATGCCGGGCATGTTGGGTAAGTTTGTCTATGTGATCCCGCTGGTCATCACCTTGGCCCTGATTGTTTCGATGCTGGAATCGACATGCGCGTTACCTGCTCATTTGGCTGGGGGGATGAAACCGAATGGTGGCGTGTCTCGTAAACAGCGTTATTCCGATGCATGGCGGCATGGATATCAGCGGCTGCTGACCCGTCTGCTGCGTTGGCGTTATCTATGGGTGTTGGCGTTTTGTGCTGGTTTGGCCGGTGCCTTGGAGTATGCCTACAAGTATATGGACTTTGTGTTATTCCCCTCGTCGACGGCGGAGCGTTTCATCATCATGGTTGAGACGCCATTGGGTTCGTCGCTGTTGGCCACCTCGGATGTGATGCGAGAGGTTGAGAAAGTATTGGATGAGATGGATGGGCACGAGTTGTCGTCCTATGTCACTCGCATCGGCACCTATGGTGATATCGGTTCCAGTGTGCGCGAGAACAATGGTGCGGCCTGGGTCTATCTCACGCCCTATGCCAGTCGTGAGCGTAGCGCCGATCAAATCGTCGATGAGTTGCGGGCCAAGGTCGATCAGATCGATGGTGTAGACCGCGCCTTTTTCCAGATCGATACCGGAGGGCCGCCCGTCGGTCTGCCGATCACGGTGCGTGTGGTGGGTAGTGATGATGCGCAACGTCAACGCTTGGCCGATGATGTGTATCGGTTTCTCGAAGGTTTTGATGGGGCTCAAGACCTCAATCGCGATGACAAACATGGCAAGGAACAAGTCGAGATTAAATTCGATTACGAACAACTGGCGCGAGTCGGGATCTCGGTGGCGGATGTGGCGCGTAACGTGCGCATTGCCTACGGCGGCGAGGTGGTGACCAGTGTCCGTTATGGCGAGGAGGATGTCGACTTTCGCGTGATCTTTAACGAGCATGTGCGTAAAAATCCTGCATCACTGGGTGAGTTGACGCTGCCGAATCGCAACGGCCATCTCACGCCACTCAGGCATGTTGCCAAGTTTGTCTCGGCACCGGGGCCGGCGGTGTTTACCCATTACAAGGGTGATCGGTCGATCACGATTACCGGAGACATCAACAAGGATGTGACCACGGCGCTCAAGGTATCGCGCGCGGTGCAGGCGGCGTTTGATGTCGAACGTGATTATCCGGGCATGTCCTTGGTCATCGGTGGTGAGGCGGAAGAGAGCCAGCAATCAGTCAACGAGTTGATGGTCATCATGGGCATAGCCGTGGTTGGTATCTACCTGTTGCTGGTGCTGCTGTTTAACTCGGTATTTCAGCCGCTGATGGTGATGACGGCCATTCCATTTGGCCTGGTCGGCGTCATCATCGGTTTTAACATCCACGACGAATCGCTCGGTTTTCTTGCGATGATCGGCATCGTCGGCCTCGCCGGTGTGGTGGTCAATGATTCGTTGGTCTTGGTCGCACATATCAATGAACTGCGCAAAAAACATCCTGATATGAACTTGCGTGAGATCGTCGCCCAGGGCACGGCCAACCGCCTGCGCGCGGTGGTGTTGACGACTGTCTCCACCGTCGCCGGTTTAATGCCGCTCGCCTATGGTATCGGTGGCGCGGACCCGTACATGGGGCCGATGGCGCTTGCGCTGGCCTGGGGCTTGTTGTTCGCAACACCGCTGACGCTGTTGCTGATTCCGTGTTTGTATCTGGTGGGGCAGGATATCAGTGGTGGCTGTCGCCGAATGATGGTGGCAGTGATGCCTAAGAGGGCACTGGGAACGAAGTAGACTGATTACGATTGAGCTAACAACATGAACACTGGTTCATGTTGGCAGACGAATATTTCAGTTACGGACTTGTTCGGCCGAGCAGCCGCCGAATCTCGCAACGCCCCGACCAACCGCGCCACGCCGCCAGCGCGGCAATGCCTGTTGCGAGCACGAGCATGCCCCACTCAGCATGCATGAGATGGGTGCCGATGGCGCCGAGCATGAAGGCTGCCATGCACAACGAAACGAGTGCCGAGAGGCGGGGGATCAGCAGCCCCAGCGCAGCGATCACCTCGATCACTCCGGTGAGATACATGAAGGCGGGCGGGTATCCCCAGCGCGCAAAGGCCTCAACCTCGAATGGCAGTGCGGCAAGCTTGGCCGCACCTGAGGCGAAAAAGATCAGAGCAAGAATGTAGGTGGCAATTCGCATATTCATCGTGAATCCAAAAGGCTGGGTTTGAGTTTTAGCGGCACTTAAGGCGCGAAAAATAACTGGCGCAGGGTATCGACCTCACTGGCGCTGAGTTTGTAGTCGTGCTGTAGTTGTTCGCTGGCGGTATTGTCCTTGATTGCCTTGAGCAGGGCCTCGGCCTGTTCCGGATTGAGGCGGCGGATGCCGTCGGCGTACTTGAGGCTGGCGATGGCCGAGCCGTGGCTGTTGACTGCGTCGATCAGGTAGTGGATGCCGCTGTGTTGCTGCTGCAGTTTGTCCAGTTCGGTCTGGTAGTAGAGGGCCTCGTATTTGCGCTCTTCGATATAGAAAAAGAGCACGGCGGTGCCGACGAGGATGCTCATGCCCATGGTCGAAAAGAAGATTTTTCTGCGTTTGCTGCTCATGCTGGTCCGATCCGCTGCGGTTTTTGCCCCGCATGGTACCCGGCTTGGCGGCGGCGTGCATCTTTGAATAAACATCGTCGCTGGCATGGCGGGGGCGGGATCGTTAGAATTGGCGCTCCTCATTTTTAGCCGGAAGACGATCGAACCATGCGTACCTCCCAATTTTTGTTGGCCACCCTCCGTGAAACCCCTAACGATGCCGAGGTGGTGAGCCACCAGCTGATGCTGCGTGCAGGCATGATCCGCAAGCTGGCGTCGGGCCTGTATACCTGGCTGCCGCTGGGGCTGCGCGTGTTGCGCAAGGTGGAGGCGATAGTACGCGAGGAGATGAACCGTTCGGGCGCGCAGGAGGTGCTGATGCCGGCGGTACAGCCTGCCGAGTTGTGGCAGGAGTCGGGCCGTTGGGAGAAGATGGGCGACGAGATGCTGCGATTGAAAGATCGCCATGAGCGCGACTTCTGTTTTGGCCCGACCCACGAAGAGGTCATCACCGACCTGATCCGCGGCGAGATCCGCAGCTACAAACAGCTGCCCGCCAATTTCTACCAGATCCAGACCAA
>DHYU01000068.1 GCA_002415485.1 Proteobacteria bacterium UBA5122 | reverse complement strand
ATCGTGCAGGAACAGATCCGCATCGCCTCCGGCCTCAAGTTGCGCTTTAAACAGGAAGAGATCCAGAAGCGTGGCTATGCGATGGAGTTTCGCATCAACGCCGAAGACCCAAAGAACGGTTTTCTGCCGAGCTTTGGCCGCGTCACCCGTTACTTTGCCCCCGGCGGCCCCGGCGTGCGCACCGATGCGGCGATCTATACCGGTTATGAAATCCCGCCGCACTACGATTCCATGTGCGCAAAACTCACCGTGTGGGCCCTGACCTGGGACGAGGTACTAGACCGCGCCCAACGTGCACTCAAGGATATGGGCGTCTACGGAGTCAAGACCACGATCCCGTATCACCTGGAGATCCTGAAGTCTCAGGAATTCCAGAACGGTGTCTTTGACACCAGCTTCGTCGAGAATCATCCACAGCTTGTTGACTATTCGGTCAGACGCCCGCCCCGCGAACTCGCCGCCGCCATCGGCGTCGCCATCGCTGCGCACTTGGGGCGCTAACCCAATACTCCGACCAAATACTCTGGGGAATATCTATGTCCAAGGTTCACATCACCGACACCATCCTGCGCGATGCCCACCAATCGCTCATCGCCACCCGCATGCGCACCGAAGACATGCTGCCGATCTGCGACAAACTCGATCAGGTCGGTTTCTGGTCACTGGAGGTTTGGGGTGGTGCCACCTTCGATGCCTGCATCCGCTTTTTGAAAGAAGACCCTTGGCAACGCCTGCGCCAGTTGCGCGCCGCCCTGCCCAACACGCGCCTGCAAATGCTGCTGCGCGGCCAAAACCTGCTCGGTTATCGTCATTACTCAGATGATGTGGTGCAGGCCTTCGTCGAACGTGCGGCCGATAATGGCATCGATGTCTTCCGCATCTTTGATGCACTCAATGACGTGCGCAACCTGCGCGTCGCCATTGAGGCCGTGAAGAAGACCGGCAAACACGCCCAAGGCACCATCTGCTACACCACCAGCCCCGTGCACAACACCCAGCTGTTTGTCGAGATGGCGAAGGAACTCGAGGCGATGGGTTGCGACAGCATCGCCGTCAAGGACATGGCCGGTCTGCTCACGCCCTACGCCACTGCCGAACTGATCGACGCACTGCACGCGGCGACCAAACTCAATATCCATCTGCATTCACACGACACCGCAGGCCTGGCCAGCATGTGTCAGCTGCAGGCGATCGAACACGGCTGTCGCCACATAGATACCGCCATCTCCACCTTCGCCAGCGGCACCAGTCATCCGCCCACCGAAAGTATGGTCGCCGCTCTGCGTGGCAGTGACTATGACACCGGGTTGGACCTCGAGCTGCTGCAACAGATCGGCATGTACTTTTTTGCCGTACGTAAAAAATACGCGCGCTTCGAGAGCGAATTCACTGGCATCGATACCCGCGTGCAGGTCAACCAGATTCCAGGCGGCATGATCTCCAATCTCGCCAACCAGCTCAAGGAACAAGGTGCGATCGAGCGCATGAACGAGGTCTTGGCAGAAGTACCACGCGTGCGTGAAGACTTGGGTTTTCCACCACTGGTCACCCCGACCTCGCAGATCGTCGGCACCCAGGCCGTGCTCAACGTGCTGACCGGCGCCCGTTACAAAAACATCAGCAACGAAGTGAAGTTTTATCTGCAAGGGCGTTACGGCAAGGCACCTGGCTTGGTCAACGCAGCCGTCCGCCAGCAGGCCATCGGTAATGAAGACGTGATCGACTGCCGCCCCGCCGATCTGCTCAGCGCCGAGATGACCCGACTCAAAGAAGAGATCGGCGCACTGGCCGAGTCCGCCGAAGACGTGTTGACCTACGCGATGTTTCCCGAGGTCGGTCGAAACTTCCTCGAGGAACGCGCCGCCGGCAAGCTGGTGCCCGAGCCGCTGGAGATACCCAAGGTCAATGAGTGTCACACCGTGACCCCCATCGAATTCAACGTCACCATGCACGGCGAGACCTATCACATCCGCATCAACGGCACCGGCCACGGTGCCGAAGGCCAGCGTCCGTTTTACGTATCCGTCGACGGCGTACCAGAAGAGATCCTGCTCGAGACGCTCGAAGAAATCGGTATCGACAATCGCGGCAACAACGACAGCACACCGCCGGTCAAATCCAAGGGCAGCAAACGCCCGCGCGCCAAAGAACCGGGCCACGTCACCACCTCAATGCCCGGCACCATTGTCGAGGTCCTGGTCAAGGTTGGCGATCAGGTCAAGGCCGGCGACCCGGTCCTCGTCACCGAAGCGATGAAGATGGAGACCGAAGTGCAGGCGCCAATCGACGGCAAGGTCGTTGCCGTGCATGTCGCCAAGGGCGACAGCGTGAATCCAGATGAAACCCTGATTGAACTGGAAGCCGTGTGAAACCACTCGTCCTTGGTTCATCTTCACCATTTCGCAAACAACTGCTGGCAAAGCTGGGGCTGGACTTCAGCTGCAACTCACCGCAGATCGATGAATCTCCCCTCACCGGCGAACACGCCGAACAACTGGTTGCGCGCCTGGCCGAGGCCAAGGCCCGCGCCGTTGCGGTCAAGCACCCCGATGCATTGATCATCGCCTCCGATCAGGTTGCCGTACTCAATGGCCGCATCCTAGGCAAACCCGGCAATCACCAGAATGCACATGCACAACTCAGCGCCGCTGCCGGCAACACCGTCACCTTCTACACGTCACTGGCCCTGCTGAACGCCAGCAACAATCACCTGCAGCTGGAAGTCGTCCCATTCAAAGTGCACTTTCGCCCACTGACAGCGGACGAGATTGAGAGCTACCTGCACAAAGAACAGCCCTACCAATGTGCGGGCTCATTCAAATCTGAAGGACTGGGCATTGCACTGTTCAACAAACTTGAAGGCGACGACCCGAATACACTCATCGGCCTACCGTTGATCAGACTCATTCGTATGCTAAAAAACGAAGGTATATCGATACCTTAATCGCGCTTTAGCGAACTTGGCAAAGGCCCGATAAAAAATGTGCGCACCAGCAAGGAGCCATCATGCAACGATCCATCTCTGAACTTGCCGTCACCGTTATCGAACCTTCATCTACCCAATGGCGGGTCATAGAACGGCATCTACAAGACCTCAATGTCACACGCCTTGATTGGTTCAAAGAAGGTGCGCAGGCGCTCAGTGACATGCGCGGCTATCAGCCAGACCTTGTCATAAGTGCCATGCATCTACCAGACATGACAGGCACAGAGTTAGTCCAGCAGATGCGAGGGGACCAAATACTCGAACACATCCCCTTCATGCTGGTCTCAAGTGAAGAATCCGATTATTACCTAGAACCCCTCAAACAGGCTGGCGTTATTGCCATCCTGCCAAAACCCTTTGAGGCCTCAGCGCTCAAACGTGCACTCTTTTCCACACTGGAATATATTGAACCCGACAACAACACCCTGGCTGAACTCGACATCGATCACCTGGAGGTCCTAGTGGTAGATGACAGCCCCACCGCACGCAAACACATCACACGGGTATTAAATGGCCTGGGCATGCACAACATCACCCAAGCAGAAAATGGCCGTGAAGCCGTCAGTCTGATGGAACACAAACTATTCGACTTTCTGGTTACCGACTACAATATGCCCGAGATGGATGGCAAAGAACTCGCGCGCCATGTACGCGAACACGGCATGCAACGATCGATTCCTATTTTAATGGTCACCAGCGAGGCCAACTCCAGTCACTTGGCAGGTGTAAAACAATCGGGTGTCTCTGCCTTGTGTGACAAACCATTTGAACCGGCCGAGGTCAAACGACTCATACAAACACTGCTCAGCAGTAACGACGATTAATCCCCCTGCATATGAGAATCTTCATCACAACGCTGGCGGTGTGTCTGATGGCCCTCAGCCATTCTTCGACACTCAAAGCACAAGATGCTCAGTTATCGATTGCAAACCATACTTTCGAAATAGAACTGGCCATTACTGAAGAAGAGCGTATCCGTGGCCTACAACATCGTCAGTCACTTGCGCCAAACACCGGCATGTTATTCATCTATGACAAACCGCTCGAACTTATTTTCTGGATGAAGAACACACTCATCCCACTCGACATCCTGTATTTCGATAGCGACGCCACACTGGTTCACTATCATGACAGCGCCCCACCATGCACCTCTCTCCCCTGCCCACACTACCCGAGTTTACGCCCTGTCATCTACGTCTTGGAGCTCAACGCTGGCACACGCCAGCGACTGGGCATCTCACTGGGCCAGCGTTTTGAAATCATCAAACAAAATTGACCCTCTAAGAACTCACAACTGATTACTTCACGATGAGAATGAGATAGGATAGAAGCGCTGCATGGGATCGAGGAAGGAGAGAAACGTGGCGCTTAAGCAATTAGAACAATTTGAATTTCATCAAACCCTAGAATCAACCGCGGGGGATTCGCTGGTCGTTTTCAGCAGCAACGAATGCGCATCGTGTAAATTTTGGGAACAACTGCTGAATGAATATCAGGGCAGTCATCCCGGCCTCAACATCTTTCGCATCGATACTGGCAAAGATCAGGCGCTGGCAGAAGAATTTGACGTATTTCACCTCCCTGCACTGCACCTGTATCACAATGGTGAATATCACAGCGAAGTTCAATGTGAGGCCAAGCTACCCTCCATTGAGCGAGCCATCAAACAGGCGCTGGCTGCACCAGCCCAGGACTGCCCCTAACTCAGCAGTTAATACGGGACGGTTTTGCCATCAAAGGCAATAAAGGCACCCGCCTCATAGTTATCGATATTATCGATCACCCGCGTCATTCCCGCGACAGAGGTCTCCACATCGATCAAACCCGTGTGATTGGTCATATCTGTTTTCACCCAGCCTGGGTGGAGACAGATCACACGACAACCATCATCGGCCAGGTCCACAGCCATCGACTTGCTCACGATCACCAGCCCCGCCTTGGACGCCCGATAGGCATAACACCCACCACTACTGTTATCCCCCGAAGATCCCATCTTTGAACTGAGATTGGCGATCGAGGCACGCCCGCGACGCAAACGCGGCAACAACGACTGCACCACACGCAACGGACCGATACAGTTGATATCGAAGGTCTGCGACATGGTCTCGGCAGTCACGCCATCCAACGACTGCCCGACGTCATCCTTAGGCCCATATACGCCGGCATTATTGATCAATAGATGTAGCTCATCCGGCACACCCGCAAGATCCAGGTCCGCTGGCGATTTTGTCTGCCGCACATCCCATTGCAGCAGATGTAAATTGGCATCATCAATCTCAAGCAGCTGTTGTTGATCCTGCCGATACGCAGCCCACACCTGATGTCCGCGCGCCAGATAATGGCGAACAAAGCCCAGGCCTAATCCACGCCCGGCACCGGTAATCAATACATTCATCACTTTCTCAACTTAACTATTGGCTTCAACGGCCGGGAATTTGCTGGCATAACGCTTGATCCATTCGAGCGCCGCCTGCTCACTGCTAATCTCGCGCCCCTCTTTTTCACGCACCTCACGCTTATAGTGCTCTATGTGACACACCTGCTCGACCATGCGGGTCTCATAGGCCTCTTCGCTATGCAGAAAGACGACCCCAATATTAAAAATCTCGCTTTCATTGCTACGACGACACCACGCAACCTTGGCCTGCACTTCAAACTCAGGATTGACTAGCGGAATTCGGATGCGGATAAATGTGCCGGGTGAGACACGGGCCTTGGCCTTGAATGACAAACCACCGAAACTGATGTCGTTCAGATAATCCTGCTCTTCAGCCACCACTTCATCCAGTTTAACTTCAATCGGAATGTCTGACGGGTGACGAATATATTGGCGCATACACTGACCTCCTTATCATCATGAGCGCGTCACAACCTAGGCTACTCCCCCTTAACCTTATGCCTGATTCCCTGTAGACGCAAGGTTGAAATCGCCTATATCAATCACGCAGTTTGTAGCCTGTTCTTAACATCCACAAGGTGACCAAGGCCAATACAGCCCACACCAGCGCAATCATCGATACACTGAACCATGGACTGACATCGGATTGGCCGAAAAAGCCCCAACGAAATGCATCAATCATGTAAAAGAATGGGTTGTAATGCGAGAGGACCTGCCAAAACTCGGGCAACGAATGTATTGAATAAAAAACACCGCTCAGGAACGACAATGGCATGATGATGAAATTTTGAAAACCGGCCATGTGATCGAACTTCTCCGCCCAGATTCCGGCAATAATGCCGACACTGCCGAGCACCATACTACTCATCACGGCGGTCAGCAGAATAAAACCAAAGCTGTGAATCGGCAGCTCGACAAACCAGATGGCACCCAGATAAATACCCAACCCCACCACCACTGCGCGCACCATCGCCGCCACGACAAAGGCCAGATAAAACTCCAGATACGACAGCGGCGCCAGCAAGGCAAAGACGATATTGCCGGTCACCTTAGATTGAATCAGGCTCGATGAACTGTTGGCGAACGCGTTTTGGATAATCGACATCATGATCAGGCCGGGAATCAAAAACGCGGTATACGAAACACCATCAAACACCTGCACGTGTTCTTCCAATACATGCGAAAACACCAACAGGTATAACAACGCGGTAATCACCGGCGCCATCACCGTCTGCAGCGCCACCTTGCTGAAGCGCAACAGCTCTTTATAGGTCAGCGTATAAAAGCCCGTCAGGTTCATGCACTGCGTCTCGTCAATTCTATGAAAATATCTTCCAGATCGACCTCTTCGGTCTTCAGGTCCACCACATCGGCACCCGCTGCGCGCAGCGTATCCAGCACCGCCATGATCGCGCCTTGGCCACGCTCAAGACTGATCTCCAAGCGAGTCTCCGTGTGCTGTTTGCACAGCGCCTGCAATGACTCTGGAATCTGTGCCAAGGGACGACTCAACTCCACAAACATCCGCGCATGTTTGCCCATACCCCGTTCGAGCAGAGCCTGTTTGGTATCGAGCGCAATCAACTGTCCCTGGTTGATGATGCCGATGCGCTGACACAGGTTCTCCGCCTCTTCGAGATAGTGAGTCGTCAGGATGATGGTGTGACCGTCATTGTGCAGCCCCTGCACAAAGGCCCAGAGCGAGGTACGCAATTCAACATCAACACCCGCCGTCGGCTCATCCAGGATCAACACCTGCGGTTTATGTACCAGCGCCTGTGCAATCAATACCCGCCGCTTCATACCTCCAGACAAACTGCGCATATTGGCATCTGCCTTGTCACTCAACTTCAAACCATCGAGCAGACTATCGACCCAGGCCCTGTTTGAGCGACGATCCTTGCCAAAATAGCCTGCTTGGATTTCCAACAGCTCGCGCACCGAAAAGAATGGGTCGAACACCAGTTCCTGTGGCACCACGCCGAGGCATTGCCGCGATTGGCGATAGTTGCGTACCACATCATGCCCCATGACGCTGACGCTGCCGCTGCTCATGCGAGTCAGCCCGGCGATGATGTTGATCAGCGTCGATTTACCCGCGCCGTTCGGCCCCAGCAAACCAAAGAACTCGCCCTGCGCGATCTGCAGATCGATTCCGCGCACCGCATGGTTCGCACCATAGTGCTTGTGCACCTGCTGAATATCGATAGCGACAGTCATTGTGCGAAAAACTCCAAAGGGGTGTGTACAAAGAAATCGCCCCTGCGCCGAGACGCAGGGACGGTATTACGCAGCCAAACGTGTGACGATGTCACGCACCAAGGCAGGACCGCGATAGATCAGACCGCTGTAGACCTGGACCAGGCTGGCGCCGGCAGCCAGTTTCGCCTGCGCATCATCGGCCGACATGATGCCACCGGCGGCGATGATTGGTAGTTTGCCATCGAGGAAGCGAGACAGTTGCGCCACAACTTCCGTAGAGCGCACAGTCAACGGCGCCCCACTCAGGCCGCCCTGCTGATCGCCATTGGTCATACCTTCAACGCCGACCCGCGACAAGGTGGTATTGGTGGCGATCACGCCATCGATACCATGCTGACACAACTGCTCTGCGACCTGTTGCAACTGCTCGCTATCCATATCAGGCGCGATCTTCACCACCACCGGTACGTATCGCTGGTGCTGTTGCTGCAAACTCAACTGCGTCTCTTTCAATGCGGCCAACAGCTGCCCCAATTGATCCTTTTGCTGCAGGTCACGCAGATTGGCCGTATTCGGCGACGAGATGTTCACCGTCACATACGAGGCATGCGCGTAGACCTTTTGCAAACCGATCAAATAATCATCGACAGCCTTTTCAATCGGGGTATCAAAATTCTTGCCAATATTGATGCCCAGCACACCCTTGAACTTGGCCTGCTGAACCTGTGCCACCAAGTGATCAACACCGAGGTTGTTAAACCCCATGCGATTGATGATGCCTTCAGCCTGCGGCACACGAAACAAACGCGGTTTGGGATTGCCCGGTTGCGGCCGCGGCGTCACCGTGCCGATCTCGAGAAAACCAAAGCCCAGTGTTGCCAGGGCATCGATATAATCGCCGTTTTTATCGAGCCCGGCAGCCAAACCAACCGCGTTGGGAAAACTTAGCCCCATCACCTCAACCGGCTTTCCTCCACCGTGTGATGGCAACAAACCCCAGCCATGCAGGCGCTTGAGGTTATCCAGTGTCAGATGATGCACCTGCTCCGCGTCCATGCGGAACAGCAGTGGCTTCACAAGAGGATAAAGACCCAACATTCGAATTACGCTGGGATGATGCCGCGTTGCTGCATCACCGCAATCACTTGATCAACGCAGGCGCTGATTTCGTGCTTATCGGTCTCAACCACGATCTCGGCGTTCAGTGGCTCTTCGTAGGGAGATGTAATGCCGGTAAATGCAGGGATCTCACCAGCACGCGCCTTCTTGTACAGGCCTTTTACATCACGACCTTCACAGGTCTCGAGTGAGCACTTGCAATAGACTTCCAGAAAATCATTATCTTTCACCAAGGCACGAACCGCATCACGGTCAGAGCGGAACGGGGAGATGAACGCAGTCAGCGCAACAACGCCTGCATCAACAAACAGCTTGGCTACTTCGCCGATGCGACGGATGTTTTCAGTACGGTCGGCATCAGAAAATCCCAGGTCTTTGCACAAGCCGTGGCGGATATTGTCACCATCCAGTACGTAGGTGCGTACACCCATTTCGTGTAGGCGCTCTTCTACCGCATGGGCCAAGGTCGACTTACCCGCGCCTGACAGACCGGTAAACCACAGGATCGTGCTCTTGTGTTGGTTCTGCTGTTGGCGGTTATCGCGGGTGATCGTGGCTTGGTGCCAAACGATATTGGTGGCCTTGTTCATACTGTTCTCCAGAAAGTTGACTCAAAAGACTTAGCACGGCGCACCGAAGGGCGCGGCGGAAAAGGGGGGCATTTTACACGATTCGACGGTTGGCGGCTAAAACGGCCACACCAGCGGCACGACGGAGACGGTGACAATCCCGACCAGCACCGTCAGTGGTCCACCAAGACGGAAGTAGTCACTGAAATGGTAACCACCGGGGCCCAGTACCATCAGATTGGTCTGATAACCGATCGGCGTCGCAAAACTGGCCGAGGCCGCCACCATCATGGTGATCACGAACGGCATGTAGCTCACTCCCATGGTCTCCGCCAGGGCCACCACAATCGGGAACATCAGCACCGCGGCAGCATTATTGGTGATCAGCGAGGTGAGCAAAGCCGTCACCACAAAGACCACCCCCAGGGCATACATCGGATGTCCTGCCAAGCCCCCCATCATACTATCAGCCAATGCAGCTGCCGCACCGGTATGATGCATCGCCTGACCGATACCAAAGGATGCAGCGATCACCACCAACAAATTCAGGTCGATCGCACGCCGCGCCGCGCCGCCCGTAATACAACGACCAATGATCATCGCCCCGGCCGCCAGCATCGCCGCCGTCAGCATGGACATAAACCCGAACGTCACCAGCAGCACCATCGCCGCAAGAATGGTCAAGGACAATCCCGCCCGTTCATGCCGTGGCGGCGTCGAGTCTTCCAGTCTCGCCACCAGAAAGAAATCTCGCGATGCTCGATACTGCTGATGAAATGACGGATGGCTTTCCAGCAACAAGGTATCACCCGGCTGCAGCACCACGTCTCCAAGCTTCACCTTCAACTGCTCACCATTACGAGAAACGGCAATCACTGCGGCATTGTATTGACTGCGAAAGCGCCCTTCGCGGATGCTCTTGCCCGCCAGCGGATTGGTATCCGAAATAACGACTTCTATCAAACAACGCTCAGGCCGCGGCGCATCCAGTTTAAAGACTTGGTTGGTGGCAGGCGTCAGGCCACGGATCTTCTGCAAATCAACGACGGAGTCGATCACGCCAGCAAACACCAACCGATCACTGGAGCTCAGGCGTTCCTGCGGAGCCACCGCCGGGATAATGTGTTCGCCGCGTTCAATCTCAATCAGATACATACCCGGTAATTGACGCAACCCGGCCTCTTCAACGGTTTTTCCCACCAGCGGCCCGGCGGCATCGACAATCATCTCGATCGTATACTGACGCGCATCCGCAAACTGAGATATCGCTGGTTTGCGTTCGGGCAATAACCAACGACTCGACACCAGCACATAAATCACCGCGACAATCACACACGGTACGCCTACCCAGGCCAATTCAAACATCGACAGGCCTTCCCCTGTCTCGGAGATCAATAAACCGTTCACCACCAGATTGGTGCTCGTGCCGATCAAGGTGCAGGTACCGCCAACGATCGCTGCGTAGCTAAGCGGTAACATCAATTTGGAAACAGAGAGTTTGAGCTTCTTGGCCCAGTCGTTAATGGCGGGGATCATCATCGCCACCACCGGGGTGTTATTCAGAAAGGCACTGATAAAGGCTGCCGGCAACATCACTCGCAGCTGCGCCTGCTTCAGAGACTTTGGCCGCCCAAGCAAGGCGTCACTGATCCAGTAGATCGCACCCGTTTCTTTTAGGGCCGCAGATACAATGAAGAGTACAGCGACAGTCACCATACCTTCATTTGAAAAGCCAACCAAGGCCTGACCTGGAGACAATACCCCAAACAACAACAATAAGGTCACGCCGCCCATCAACACCACATCGGCTGCCCAGCGGGTAAATATCAACAAGACTAAACAGAGGCCAATTACGGCGAGAGTAAACCAGGCTTCCCAGCTCATCGGATCATCACAGTTCGTAATTCGATGCGCTATTCTATACTAAGCGCAACAAGAAATACGTAAAAAGCCGGCATAATGCCGGCTTTTTTAGTGCTTACATAAAGGAATGATCTAGAACTCTTCCCACTCATCCCCCTCATCTTGAGGAGGCGCACTACGGCGGGGAGCCTTTTGCGGTGGTGCGGGACGAACAGGCGCCTTGGCCGCTGGTTTGGCTGCTGACCGTGATACGGCGGCTGGCGCGGCAGGGCGATGTGAACCACTCCCACCAATGCCATCATCTGCTCGGGCTATTGCTTCCTGCATTAACCCCTCATCCACTTTGAATTGGGAGACCAGATCCTGCAAGGTATTGGCCTGTCCAGCCATTGACTCACTCGCGGCAGCCGCCTCTTCCACCAAGGCCGCATTTTGTTGAGTCACCGACTCAAGCTGAGCGATCGCCTTATTGATCTGATCAATACCAGAGGCCTGTTCCTGACCGGCGGCGGCGATTTCGGCGATGATGTCGCTGACCTTCTTCGATGCCACCACGATCTCGCTCAGGGTTTTGCCTGATTCGTTGACCAAGCGCGATCCTTCTTCAACCTTGGCCACACTGTCCTTGATCAGCCCTTTGATCTCCTTGGCAGCTGCGGCACTGCGCTGGGCAAGGCTACGCACCTCGCCTGCAACCACAGCAAAACCACGGCCTTGTTCACCGGCACGCGCCGCTTCCACCGCAGCATTCAAGGCCAGCAGATTGGTTTGGAAGGCAATTTCATCGATCACACTGATGATGTCTTCGATCTTCTTGCTGCTGGCATTGATTTCGGTCATGGCCTTGATCGCACTTCCGACCACTTCCCCGCCTTTCTCGGCCTGTTCACGGGCACCACCAGCCAATTGATTGGCCTGACGCGCATTGTCAGCATTTTGTTTCACGACACTGGTCATTTCTTCCATGGTCGACGCAGTTTCTTCCACCGATGAGGCCTGCTCCTCAGTGCGCTGACTTAGATCCGCATTGCCCTTGGAGATTTCACTGGCCGCATTGGTAATACTGCTGGAAGCGCCACCGATCTCAGCCAGCATGCGCTGCAGATTTTCCATGGATGCGTTCAGGGCATCTTTCAATACTTCAAATTCACCGGAATATTGACCGTCCATCGCCTGGGTCAAATCCCCTTCCGCCAGGCTTTGGATGACACGGGTAGACTCGCGAATCGGATCAACCACCGCCTGCATCATCTGATTGACCTGATCGCCTAACACCTTCATGAAGCCAGAATAACTTCTGGTATCAATCCGGCGCTCCAGATCACCATCCACCGCGGATGCAATCAGCTCTTCCAATTGACGCTCGGCATCTTTCTGTTCGGTGAGGTCTTTCCATTCGACCATGTTGCCCATGTAACTACCGTCGGGACCAACGATCGCAGTGGCGTTCACTTCAAACACAAGATCAAGCAACTTAATTTGACTATTGGCAGGCAAACGCTTCATATCCGACAGCAACGCACGCTGATGCGCGGGGTTCTTATGAAAAATATCGATATTCACACCAACTAGTTTACGCGGGTCAAAGCCACGGAATATCTGGCGCAATTGCGACTCACGCCGACTCAGCAATTCAACCACTGCTGGATTGACATAGGTAATATTCAGGTCTTCATCACACAACATCAATGCGGTCTGAGCACCTTCAACAGCAGATTTGAGACGAGAGACCTCGATTTCGTTGGCTCGCAACTCGGTCACATCAGCCCACTCCAGGGTATTACCGATGTAATTGCCTTGCAGGTCATGGATAGCACTGACACGAATATGGAACTGCAACGGCCCCACTTGGATATCGGTTTCAAATGGAAGATTGGAGGGATCTGCCAGCATCTTTCGTTGATGGGCCGGATTCTTGTGGAACATATCGATATTTGCGCCCAGCAGCTTGTCTGGATTAAATTTTGGGAACACCGATTTCAGAGCTGCCCCATGACGCTGCATCAACGCCTGAGTCTCTTCATTGGCGTAGGTGATATTAAAATCCCGGTCGATCATCATCATCGCCGTTTGCGCACCATCAATTGCACGCTGCAAACGAGATGCCTGCTCTTCTTTTTGCCGTTTTTCGGTCACATCGTGCCATTGCACGACATACCCCAAACGGGTACCACTGCCATCAACCAGTACCCGAGTCTCATGCTCAAACACAAACGGGCCTGCCAAAATCTCGCCTTGGCGCGCCCCACCCGGCTTCAAACCCGCCAGGATACGCTTTATCGCACTTGGATCTTTGTGATAGCGGTGAATACTGCCACCCATAACTTCGGCGACCTTAAACCCGGGGAGATATTTCGCCAGTTCAGACTCAACTGAACTCAATACATCACGCGCCCGCTTATTGACGAAAACAACGTTCTCTTCCGCATCCGCCATCATAATATTGATAGGTGCATGCTCGAGTATGTCTTTAAGAATTTCCAAATTATCCACGACCGTGACGGCCAGCTGCGGACTATTCATAGTACCCACCCCCTAATCCTTTGGGTCCAAACAAAAATTCATAATGGAATCGGCACCCCCGCCGTGGAGATAACAGCTGACTGCCAGACCACCCCTATGCCAACCATATCGTCCTACAAAAACAAAACTTTATTGAATGAAATCAACTTCGACGCCGTTTTCCCTTTGCTCCAACACCAAAATATCCATACACTATGCATCTAGTGCGGCCAAGACAGACAATAAATCAAACCGCAAAATTAACTCGCATCCATGAAAACACTTTCCAACTGGCATAAATCAATAGCTATCATCTTATCGGCGAGCCTGCTTGGCGGCTGCGTCAGCATGATTACCGATCGTTTTGCGAATAACCTGAGTGCTGCCATCCTCAATCAGGACGATCCAGAGACTGTCCGCGACGGTGCCCCCGCCTATTTGCTGCTGCTCGACAGCCTGGTGCTCGATGCACCAGACAACCCGGATGTACTGCGAGCGAGTGCCACGCTTTACGGCACCTACGCCACCATCTTTGTCTCTGACACAGAACGCTCGCAACGACTCGCCACCAAGGCCTACCAGCAGGCCCGAACCGCCATCTGCAGTGAACACAAAGCCCTATGCGCCAATGAGCGGGGCAATCCGGACGCCTTTCGTGAACAGCTCGCCGCGCTGAGAATCGGTGATATCGATCTACTTTACACCTGGGGCACCAGCTGGGCGGGTTGGATTCAGACCCACCGCAATGACTGGAACGCCATCGCCGACCTACCACGCGTCGAGCAGGTCATGAAGCGGGTTATAGAGCTAGACGAGACGCACGACTGGGGCCGTGCCCATGTCTATCTAGGCGTAATCAACAGCCAATTGCCACCCTCCCTGGGAGGCAAACCAGACATCGGGCGCGCCCATTTTGAACAAGCCATCAATATCTCCAACGGACGCGACCTAATTGCCCACGTTGAATTTGCCCGCACCTATGCCCGCCTGGTATTCGATCAAGAATTGCACGATCGACTGTTGAATGATGTGCTTACGATGGATGAACGGGTGAATAGCTTAATTCTGAGCAACGCCCTGGCCAAGCGTGAGGCCGATAAACTACTACAAACATCCGCTGCTTATTTTGAGGACTAGATATGCGTTTTAAGACCCTGATGCTCTTTTGCCTGATCAGCCTCGGTTTCACCGGCACGGCTCAGGCGGTTACGTTCAAAATAGCCACCTTGGCCCCTGACGGCACAACGTGGATGAACGAGCTACGAGCAGGCGCTGACCAGGTCGAAAAAGAAACCAACGGCCGCGTCAAATTTCGTTTTTACCCCGGGGGGGTAATGGGTAATGATCAAAGTGTTTTACGCAAAATTCGTATCGGCCAACTGCATGGTGGTGCCTTGACCGGCGGCGGCCTGGCAGATATCTACCCCGACGCCCAGGTGTATAGCCTGCCACTGACGTTCCGTGATTACGACGAAGCCGACTATGTACGTGCCAAAATGGATGATCAAATCATCAAAGGTATCTATGACAATGGCTTTGTCAGCCTCGGCATTAGCGAAGGCGGCTTCGCCTATATCATGTCGGAACACCCGATTCGCAGTGCTGCCGATGTACAAAAACATAAAGTTTGGGTGCCTGAAGGCGACGAAATCAATACCGCCGTGTTTAAGTCGCTGGGCGTCACCCCAGTCCCTCTACCCTTGACTGACGTGTTGACCGGCCTGCAGACCGGTCTCATCAATGCCATCTCAGCATCACCTATGGGCGCCATTGCACTGCAATGGTATGGGCGTGTGAGCTATATCACACATACACCACTGGTCTATCTCTATGGCACCCTGGTCATCAAACGCTCCGATTTCGAAAAACTTTCGCCACAAGATCAAACCACCACTCGCCGCATCATGAATGATGTATTTGTAAAGCTCGGCAAACGTAACCGTGACGACAATGAACAAGCGCAAACAGCCCTCAAAACCCAGGGCATTGAATTCATAGTGCCCACGGCACAAGAACAGGAAGGGTGGCGCAAGGCCGTCAACGAAACCGTAGAACTCGTCACCCGTAACGGCACGGTGAGCCCTGCGATTGCCCATACCATGTATCAGCACCTGACCGACTACCGCAATGGCGGCCGATAGGTCAGCAATCAATCGTATCGGAGACGCCCTTCATGGCGTCTCGCGTCTGAGCGCCCGCTTGGAAGACAGCCTATTGATCCTGATTCTAAGCGCCATGGTCATTCTTGCTGCCACCCAGATCGCGCTGCGCAACATATGGGATACCGGCATAAGCTGGAGCGACCCGGCGCTGCGCATTGCTGTTTTATGGCTCGGCTTGCTCGGTGCACTGGCCGCCGTGCGCGACCGTAACCACATCAGTATCGACGCCGTCTCCCGCCTGCTGCCACCACTCGGCAAGCGTCTGACCTCAGCTATCGCACAACTCTTCAGCTCGGCCGTATGCGGCCTGATTGCCTACCATGCCTGGCGCTTCGTCATGATGGAAAAGGAAGACGGCATCATTGCCTTTGCCGACGTTCCGGCCTGGATCTGCGAAATCATCATCCCCATTGGCTTCGGTCTCATGGCAATACGGTTCTTTTTTAACGCAACCTCCGATCTAGTCGGCTATCAACCACCAGAGCAACGCAACGCCCCATGAACCTACTCACATTAATCATGGGCATGCTGGCCTTCATCGGCACGCCTCTGTTTGTCGTTATCGCCGCACTGGCATTGTGGGCATTTCATCAAGCCGAGATTGATCTATCCGTCGTCGTCATCGAGTTCTACCGCCTGGCCGAGATGCCCATCCTGCTCGCGATCCCGCTGTTCACGTTTGCCGGCTATCTATTGAGTGAAAGCGGCGCGCCCGGTCGTCTGGTGCGGCTGACACAGGCACTGTTTGGCTGGATGCCCGGTGGACTGGCCATCGTCGCCCTCATTGCCTGCGCACTGTTTACCGCCTTTACCGGTGCCTCCGGCATCACCATCGTTGCCCTGGGCGCCTTGCTATTCCCAGCCCTGATACGCGCCGGTTACAAAGAGAATTTTTCGTTAGGCCTCATCACCAGCTCCGGCAGCCTGGGTGTGTTGTTTGCACCATCGTTACCCTTGATCCTGTATGGCGTCATTGCCCAACAAGTCAGCACCGGCGATGCATTCAGTATTGACGATCTATTTCTTGCAGGCCTACTGCCAGGTATGTTGATGATCGCCATGCTCAGCGCCTATGCCATGTGGCAAGGCCGAGGCATCAAGATCGAGCCGCGCACCTGGTCAGACGTGACCGGTGCATTGAATGAAGCCAAATGGGAGCTGCCACTGCCCTTCATCGTGTTGGGCGGCATATATAGCGGATACTTTGCGGTTTCAGAGGCCGCAGCAGTCACCGCGCTCTATGTACTGGTTGTGGAAGTGTTTATCCATCGCGAGATCCCGCTGCGCAAACTGCCATCGGTCATGCGCGATTCGATGGTGCTGGTCGGTGCGGTGTTGATCATCCTAGGCCTGTCGCTTGCCTCCACCAACTACATGATCGACGCCGAGATCCCCAATCAATTATTTGAGTTCATCCAAGGCCACGTCAGTGATCCACTGACCTTTCTATTACTGCTGAACATCTTCCTGCTTCTTTTGGGGACGATCCTCGACATCTTCTCCGCGCTGGTGATCATGATCCCGCTGCTGCTGCCCATCGCCTTGGGTTATGGCATCGACCCGGTCCATCTGGGCATCATCTTCCTCGCCAACATGCAGATTGGCTATTTCACGCCACCAGTTGGTATGAACCTGTTCATTGCCAGCTATCGTTTCAAACGCCCGATCATGCAGCTATACACCGCCACACTGCCGTACTTCGTGATACTGTTCGCGTCGGTGCTGATCATTACCTACTGGCCAGCCTTATCGCTGACATTGCCAGGCCGCAACTAAAGAAGTTTGAACAACTGAGGAAAGAGACGATTTGGTCGGGCAGAGAGGATTCGAACCTCCGACCCCCACAACCCCATTGTGGTGCGCTACCAGACTGCGCTACTGCCCGTTAAGAAATGCTTAAATCGTTTCGGGAGAATCCCAAAAACGAAGGCGCTTATCATACTGCATAAGCGCCTGGTTCGCTAGCCGAAATCTTCGGCAAATTCGGTGTAATTAGTGCTTCAGGGCCTCAAGTACATCTTCCAAATCACGACGCATTTGCTGGATCAACTCCAGGCTGTGAGTAATGTCTGTTTTGGCATCATCACCGGATAGCTGTAACCGCGCACCACCGATCGTAAAGCCCTGTTCATACAACAGACCACGGATCTGGCGAATCATGATCACGTCGTGACGTTGGTAATAACGACGATTACCACGTCGCTTCAACGGTTTCAGCTGCGGGAATTCCTGCTCCCAATAACGCAGCACATGTGGCTTCACCCCGCAAAGATCACTTACCTCACCGATGGTGAAATAACGCTTCGCCGGGATCGCCGGTAACTCACTGTTGTTCCCTGCTTCCAGCATACGCCTCTACTCTCGCCTTTAACTTCTGACCAGGATGGAACGTCACCACGCGACGCGCAGTAATCGGGATCTCTTCACCCGTTTTCGGGTTACGTCCCGGACGTTCTTTTTTATCGCGTAAATTAAAATTCCCAAAGCCGGACAATTTTACCTGTCTGCCGTTTTCGAGGGCCCCCCGGACCTCTTCAAAAAACATTTCGACAAGTTCCTTTGCCTCGCGCTTATTCAACCCCAACTCTTCAAAGAGTTTTTCAGCCATTTCTGCCTTTGTCAGCGCCATAATCCACTCTCTTTATACTTATAGATCATCACCTCAGCGATGCATTAAGCTTCTGATTCAATTGGCTTAGTATTGTCTCTAGCATCCCTTCGATCTCCTCATCCGTAAGGGTGCGCGAACTGTCCTGAAAGGTCAAGCCCAGTGCCAGACTTTTCCTACCGGATTCAACACCTTCGCCACTATACACATCAAACAACTGCAAATTAGTCAGGCAATCGCCCGCCACATCGCGGATGGTTGCCTGGACACGCTGGGCAGAGACCTCGTTATCGACCACCAAGGCCAAATCGCGGCGGATCGCCGGAAACTTGGACATGCTCTCAAACTTTGGCAAACGCGCCGCCCTAAGCTCGTTAACGGCAATTTCAAAAATAAAAACAGGTTGTTTTATACCTAATTTCAATTGAATAGACGGATGCAGTGCCCCTATCCGGCCAATTGTCTCCCCACCTGGAGCGATGATATCCGCACATTGCCCAGGGTGTAATGCGGGATGAGTCGCAGCGCGAAATTCAAACGCCTGCCGACGCGCCGTCACATCCAGCAACGCTTCTACATCTGCCTTGACATCAAAAAAGTCCGCCTTGGCCGTCGGCTGCCCCCATTGCTCCGGGGCAACTGCACCGGTGATCACACCCGCAATGAAGTTTTTCTCTTTTATTTCATTCTGTTGCAGCGAGTATTTGAGCCCGATCTCAAACAAACGCACGCGGGACTGCTGACGCTTATAGTTATAGCTTACCGCCTGCAACAAACCAGGCCATAAACTGGTGCGCATCTGACTCATATCCGCAGAAATCGGGTTGGCCAGATTGATTGCCTTTTGCTCTGGCTCGATCAGCGCCTGTAGCCCAGGATCAACAAAGCTATACGTAATCGCCTCGAGGTAGCCGCGCTGCGTCATAATCTTGCGCATTGCACTGTCATCGACCAAGGCCTCTTGCGGCAGATTGACGCGCAAATTAGCAACCGGCAGTTCGGTCGGCAATTGAGTGTAACCGTAGATACGACCAATTTCTTCGATCAGATCTGCCTCGATCTCGATATCGAAGCGAAAGCTCGGTGGCACGACCTGCCAGCCATCGGCCGTCTCTTCCACCTTCATTTGCAATGATGCCAGCATATCGCGCACGTCCTGCGCAGGCGCATCAAAGCCCAACAGACGTTGAATACGTTCACGACGCAGACGGATCGACGGACGCGCAGGCAGTGCCTCGTGGTGGCAGACCTCAACCACCGGACCTGCAGCACCGCCCACGATCTCCAGCAATAATTGGGTCGCACGCTCCATCGCCTTTGGTGCCAGCTCCGGATCTACGCCGCGTTCAAAGCGGTGCGATGAATCAGTATGCAGGCCATAACCCCGCGCCTTGCCGACGATGGCCAGCGGTGCGAAAAATGCACTCTCGAGGAAGATGTTGGTCGTGTCATCGGCAACCGCACTCTCATCGCCGCCCATAATACCGGCCATCGCCACCGGCCCATTGGCATCGGCGATCACCAGTGTCTCGGCATTGAGTGTGACATCCTGGCCATCCAGCAGTTTCAATGTCTCGCCCTGCTGTGCCATGCGCACCTGAATACCGCCAGACAGCTTATTCAAGTCGAAGGCATGCATCGGCTGCCCCAGCTCCAACAACACATAGTTGGTGACATCAACCGTCGGGCTGATGCTGCGCAGACCACAGCGACGCAGACGCTCACGCATCCACAGCGGTGTTTCCGCCTGAGCATTAATGCCCTTGATCACACGCCCCAGGTAACGAGGACACGCAGTTGATACTTCTACTGATACGGAAAAACGCTCATCTATCGTCGGCGCGACAGGAGATACATTCAATGCCTGCAGCGGCATTTTGTTCACGACCGCCGCCTCACGGGCGATGCCCGCCACGCTAAGGCAATCAGCCCGGTTCGGCGTCAGACCGATCTCGATCGCCACATCATCGAGTTTCAAATACTCGCGGATACACGTGCCTGGGGCCGCATCTACAGGCAAGGGCAACAAACCACTCGCCGATTCGGCCAAGCCAAGCTCGGCTGCCGAACACAACATGCCAAACGACTCGACACCACGCAGTTTGGATTTTTTGATCTTCAGACCAGGTAACTCCGCGCCAATCAAGGCCGCGGGCACGCGCATACCTGCCGCCACGTTGGCCGCACCGCAGACGATCTGTAATGCCTCGGCCTCACCGACATTGACGCGACAAACACGCAGCTTGTCAGCGTCTGGATGAGGCTCAACCGACAACACTTCGCCCACAACCACGCCACTAAACGCTGCGGCAACGGGTTCAATCGCATCCACTTCCAGGCCCAGCATCGTCAGCTGGTGAGACAAAGTCTGTGTATCAACGGCGGGGTTTACCCACTCGCGCAACCATTGTTCATTAAATTTCATGTATCACCCGGAGATAAGGCTATTTGAATTGAGACAGAAAACGCAGATCGTTCTCAAAGAACAAACGCAGGTCATTCACGCCGTAACGCAGCATGGTCAAACGCTCCACACCCATGCCAAAGGCAAAACCGGTGTAGCGCTCGCTATCGATGCCGACACTGGCCAGCACCTTGGGATGGATCATGCCGCAGCCCAACACCTCCAGCCAACCGGTGTGGCTACAGACGCGACAACCCTCGCCCTGGCACATGACGCACTGGATATCGACCTCGGCCGATGGCTCAGTGAACGGAAAATAGGATGGACGGAAACGCGTCTCCAAGTCCTGTTCAAAGTAATAACGCAGGAAGTCGTTGAGCATGCCCTTGAGATGGGCAAAGGTCACATTCTCATCGACCATGAACCCTTCCACCTGATGAAACATCGGCGTGTGTGTCACATCGGAGTCACAACGATATACACGACCGGGCGCAATCACGCGCAGCGGCGGCTCGTTATTTTCCATGACACGCACCTGCACCGGCGAGGTATGCGTGCGCAACAACACGCCATCCTGCACATAAAACGTATCATGCATCGCACGCGCCGGATGGGTCTCCGGGATGTTCAACGCAGTAAAGTTATAGTGATCCGTTTCGATCTCCGGCCCTTCGGCGATATCGAAACCGGCATGTGAAAAATAATTACGGATACGATCCATCGTCCGTGTCACGGGATGGATACAACCGGCCTCCTGGCCACGGCCCGGCAGCGTGACATCGATCTTCTCGGCCTCAAGCTTGCTATTCAAGGCCGATTGCTGCAATTCATCACGGCGCGCATTGATCTCGTCCTGCAGGACCTGCTTGGCGTCATTCACCGCCTGTCCTACCTTGGGACGTTCCTCTGGCGGCAGATCACCGAGCTGCTTTAAAAACTGGGTTAACGAGCCTTTTTTCCCCAGATACTGCACCCGCACCTGATCCAGTTCATTCAGATCAGTCGCTGCAGCCACAGCCTGAGAAGCTGCCTGGCTTAATGTCGATAACTCCTGCACGCGTATATCCTCGATTCTTTGTTAGATGCTGTCGCAAAAGGCTTAGAGGCCATCGCAAAGGTCTAAACCAAAAAAAGGGGAAGGCCCAGGCCTTCCCCTTCTCTTCAAGCTTACACACCCACGGCCGCAAGACCGTCGGGCGGCGTATTCGATACTCTTAGAGGCTGGCCTTGGCTTTTTCTGCCAATGCGCTAAAAGCAACCTTATCGAACACAGCCAGGTCCGCCAGGATCTTACGATCGATCTCGATCGCAGCCTTCTTCAGGCCATTGATCATGCGGCTGTATGACAAACCACACTCACGTGCGCCAGCGTTGATACGTGCAATCCACAGAGCGCGGAATTGACGCTTACGTTGACGACGGTCACGGTATGCATATTGACCTGCTTTGGTTACCGCTTGTACAGCTACGCGGTAGACGTTCTTACGACGACCACGGTAGCCCTTTGCTTGGGCGATTACCTTTTTATGTTTTGCACGTGCGGTTACACCGCGTTTAACTCTTGCCATGGTTCTCTACTCCAAACTTATCAATTAGCTGTAAGGCAACATACGGCGCAATGCTGGGGTATCAGCAGCGCAGACCAGTGAGGCGCCGCGCAGCTGACGCTTACGCTTGGTGCTCTTTTTGGTCAGGATATGTCGACGAAAGCTCTGATTGCGTTTGAACTTACCGGCCCCATTGGCACGGAAACGTTTTGCAGCGCCTCGGTTAGACTTCATCTTTGGCATCTTCTAGTTCTCCAAATAGTAAATATCAGCGGCGAGTAGGTAAGGACTTAACGACTGTTAAGCGACCTTTTTCTTTGGTGTTAACACCATAACCATCTGCCTACCTTCCATCTTTGGAAACTGCTCCACCTGACCGAACTCAGCCAGATCAGTCTCCAAACGCTTAAGCAAATTCATGCCCAATTCCTGGTGGGCCATTTCACGCCCGCGAAAACGCAGGGTGATTTTGGCCTTGTCACCTTCAGAGAGAAACTTCACCAAGTTACGTAACTTCACCTGGTAATCGCCCTCTTCAGTGCCAGGACGGAACTTGATTTCCTTAACCTGGATCTGTTTCTGCTTCTTCTTGGCCGCCTGGCGCTTTTTGTTTTCTTCGAAAACATACTTGCCATAGTCCATGACGCGGCACACTGGGGGCGACGCATTTGGTGAGATTTCCACCAAATCAAGCTCAGCCTCTTCGGCAACCTGCAATGCCTGACGCGCAGACATCACACCGACCATCTCACCTTCGGCACCGATCAGGCGAACCTCGGGACAGTTGATTTCCCCGTTTACCCTTACTTTCTTGTCAGAAGCAGCGATTCTCTTAATCCTCTAATACGTCGCGGCCGTAACGCTTTACCTCGCCTGACAGGCGCTGGATAAGGTCTTCGACAGACATCGTTCCCAGATCCTCGCCACCACGAGAGCGTACGGCCACTACATTGTTTTCAACTTCCCTATCCCCCAGAACCAGGAGATACGGAACCCGCGCAAGCGTATGTTCGCGGATTTTAAAGCCAATTTTCTCATTTCTCAAGTCGGATTTTGCACGAAAACCGGCCGCAGTCAGCGATTTGACAATGTTTTCAGCAAAATCTCGTGACCGATCAGTGATCGACAGCACCGATACCTGCGTCGGCGCCAACCATAACGGGAAGGCCCCGGCGTATTGCTCGATCAGAATACCGATGAATCGCTCGAGCGAACCCAGGATCGCACGGTGCAACATGACCGGCGTCTGACGGCCACTGGCCTCGTCGATATAGCTGGCACCCAGGCGACCCGGCATTGAGAAATCGACCTGGATCGTGCCGCACTGCCATACCCGGCCAAGACAGTCCTTGAGCGAAAATTCGATCTTCGGCCCGTAAAACGCCCCCTCACCCGGCTGCAGATCCCAGGCCAGGCCCTTGGCGTTCAGCGCATCTTCCAGCGCCTTCTCGGCCTTGTCCCACACCTCGTCAGAACCAACGCGATTCTCTGGACGTGTCGACAGTTTGATGATGACCTCGTTAAAGCCAAAGTCGGCATAGACCTCATACAACAGGTCGATAAAGGCCGAGACCTCGGATTGAATCTGATCTTCGGTACAGAAGATATGCGCATCGTCCTGCACAAAGTTGCGCACGCGCATCAAACCATGCAGCGTGCCCGACGGCTCGTTACGGTGACAGGAGCCGAACTCCGCCATCCGCAGCGGCAGGTCACGATAGCTGTGCAGGCCGTTGTTATAGATCTGCACGTGACATGGGCAGTTCATCGGCTTGACCGCGTAATCGCGGTTTTCGGAGTGCGTGGTAAACATCATGTCCTGGAACTTGTCCCAGTGACCGGACTTTTCCCACAGACTGCGATCGACCATCTGCGGCGTGCGCACTTCCTGATAATCATTCTCGCGCAGCTTTTGGCGCACATACTGTTCGACTGCCTGATAGATCTTCCAGCCGTTGTCGTGCCAGAACACCATGCCCGGCGCCTCTTCCTGGGTATGAAACAGACCCAGCTGTTTGCCGATGCGGCGATGGTCTCGCTTTTCCGCCTCTTCCAAACGATGCAGATAGGCCTTCAGGTCTTTCTTGTTGGTCCACGCGGTACCGTACACGCGCTGCAACATTTCGTTTTTCGAATCGCCGCGCCAGTAGGCACCCGCCAGCTTCATCAGCTTAACGGCCTTGAGCTTGCCGGTGGATGGCACATGCGGGCCACGGCACAAATCGATGAAATCGCCTTGGCGATAGAGTGAAATCTCTTCGTTGCCCGGGATGCTGGCGATGATCTCCGCCTTGTATGCCTCGCCCATGTCACGGAAGAACTTGGTCGCATCATCGCGCATCATCACTGAACGCTCGACCGGGATATCCTGCTCCGCCAGGGCCTCCATACGCTTCTCGATTGCCGCCATATCGTCCGGCGTAAACCCTTTGGAGTATGAGAAGTCGTAATAAAAACCATCGTCGATCACCGGACCGATGGTCACTTGCGCCTCGGGGTAGAGTTGTTTGACGGCTTGCGCCAACAGATGGGCGGCCGAGTGGCGAATGATCCCCAGCCCCTCTTCATCGCGTTCGGTCACGATCGACAGACTGACATCGGTCTCGATCAGATGAGACGCATCCACCAGTTTGCCATCCACCTTGCCCGCCAACGTCGCCTTCGCCAGACCGGGACCGATATCGGTCGCCACGTCCATCACGGTTACGGGCTGGTCAAATTTGCGTTCACTTCCATCGGGCAGAGTCACGACTGGCATGGCGATGTCCTTAGTTATCTTGGCTTACCGGATCCACAAGCAGGGTCCACAAACAAAAACACCGCGTCGAGACGCGGTGTTTGAAAACTGGTAGGCGCGATTGGACTCGAANNGACCCCCACCATGTCAAGGTGGTGCTCTAACCAACTGAGCTACGCGCCTAAAGAGGGCGCTAATTTAACCACCCTCACCCTAAATTGCAAGCGAATTTAACAGCTTGTTTAAAACTAATTTCAAAAAAGCACCTGCACCGACGCCGGCACCTGCGTGGTATTGGTGCAATAACCAAAATGGCTCTGCGTCGCTCCGGCACTCAGGGCCTGCGCCCACGCCGGATATGCCACTGACACTTGCTCCCCACTGCGCGACACCGTGCCGTTCCAACTGCTGGTAATCGCCGCGGTTGTCGGCAGATTAAAACGCACACCACTGACCACCGCATTCACCGTGCCGACGTTTTTCACGACCACGCGCGCGCAATAACCGGTCGCCCAGGCGTTATACACGTTGAGCGTTCCAGTGAGCGAGGGTTGCGGCGGAGGTGGTGGTGCCTGTACCTGCGTCGCAGACGGCAATGCAGGCGCTGTTTCACCTACGGCATACGCCATCAGGTCCGACGGCGGCGTGGTGCCGGTTGCGCAGTAACCAAAGTTCGTCTGCGTGCCACCCGCGACCAAGGTATTCATCCACCCCGGGAAAGTCACCACGACGCGATCCGAGCTGCGCGTGACCGTGCCATTCCAGCTCTGAGTGAGATTCACGCTCGTCGCCAGTCGGAACACCACGCCTGCCAGACTCTGCGCTTGAGTGGTCGGATTCTTGATCACGATGCGCGCGCAATAACCTGTTGCCCACACACTATACAGGTTGGCAGTTACATTCAGCGGGCTCGTCGGAGCGGGCTGTGGTGCCGGCGCAGGTGTGGGTGTCGGCGCAGGTTGTGGTGCGGGTTCGGGCACCACCAAGGCCGGCAGCGTCGGTAACGCCCCGGCCAGATAGGCCGTCAGGTGCTGCGGCTGATCCAGCCCCGTCGCACAAAAACCAAACTCACGCTGCGTCTCGCCGGGGCGAATCGGTTCGACCCAATCCGGATAAACGACATTGATCAGATTGCCATCGCGCGTCACTGCGCCATTCCAACTGCTGCCCAACACCGTCGCGGTAGGCAGGCGGAACACCACACCCTTGGGCGCGGCAACGATCGCACTGTCGTTGGTGACCTCTACCGTCGCGCAATAGCCGGTACCGGATTCGGAATCAACCTTCAGCTTAGCCGTCATTTTAACCGGCGGAATCACCCCATCACTCGGCACCGCCTCCGCCCCCCAGATCAGCTGCTCCCCCACTGGCAGATTGCCATCATAGAGCGCGATCTTGTCGGTCACGGTCCACGCCCCACTCAAACCTGCAAACGACGGATCGTTGTTAGGATTCCAGCCATTACCCGTCCACGGCAGACGGATGATGAACTGACTGGTCTTTTGTTTTTCCACCGTGCCAATCGGACTGATGTTCACGCCGTCAAACGAACCTTCAACGTAGAAGATCGAACTGTTCGCCAACTGGTGCAAGGTCACGCCTTTGCCCTGCCCCCAGTACTCCTGCAAGGTGATGTCATTGATGGTGTAACCACTGGCAAAGACCTCGGCCAGGTCGACGAAATAACGGAAATACAAACCATCCGATTGCCGTGGTGGATAGGCGGATTCGTTGATCACTTTCACTTCAACTTCGGTGGCAATCTGTGAATTGGTCTTCAGGCGCGCCTGGACAAAGATCTCGTTATACACAGGCCCTGCCGGTGGAAAATTCGCATCCGGGGTATTGCCGTCGTGACCATAGGCATCCACCAGGCCAGCCAACGCGCCGGTAATCCCGGCATTCATGTCGGTGGCCACCTCGGTCATCGCAAACGCGGCGCGGTTATTGGTGTAGCCATCCTGTGAATCCGGGCCACCGGCCAGGCCGCCGTACAACACATGGCGCGGCAGCGCTGGGTTATAGATATTGTTCGTCGACGAACCATGCGCGGCACGGTGGTGCGCCACCTGCACCCAGTTATCACCGTAACCCACCATGTAACTGAGATTGAGCGGGTTATCGCCGAGCACATAGTTCACCTGCTCGGTCGCAAAATTCAGATACTGCTGCTGCAACGCGGGCTGCTCACCCTGTTCGATCAGGTGTTTGCGGTAGACCAGGGCCAAAAACGAGGTCATGGTGTTGTAACGCGCCGAGCCCCAACTGGTCAGCCAGGCCATGCCGCCCGGTGTACGCGGCACGCCGTGCATCCAGAACTGGAAGAAATTGCGCGCGTGCAGATCGTAGTCGTAATAGCCATCACGACGCTGACTGCCGATCAATGAATCACGGGCGTAATCCGGGTCGTCCCAGATCTTGGCCATCACCACATAGACCGCGTAACGCACATCGTCCCACACCGCCGTCCATGTGGCATGACCCGTGTTGTGTGCAATCGGGTTGTACACGGCCTCGGCATCGTGCAGAAAACGCGCCTCCTTGGTCGCCAGATACAACCAGGCGGCGGCGAACGGGATGTCATCTTTGGGACCCGATACCGAACGATAAAAACCCTGTGCATCGGTGATCACATCGGAATAACGCGAGTTCGGCGCCAACTTTGCAAAGTCGTACAACTCTATCGCATGCTGCAACATCGCCGCCGCGTAGGCGGGCTCATCATCCTTGAATACTTGCGACATGATCGCCAGCGCCGCCGCGGTTTGCGCCGCCAGATCGGCCCCCGGCTGCGTGGCATCGATCTTCCATGCAGGACGCACATGCGGCATGACCTCCGGCGACCCCCAAATCGAATGATCGATCGAACCCTTGCCGACCTGGCCGTACAACACGTTCGGCTCAGGATGGGCGCGCATAAAATAATCCGCCACCCAACGCAGATTGTCCTTGGCGTATTTAAGTTGTCCGCTCTGTGCCAGCGCATCACGAAACTCGAGCACACTCCACGCCGTAAAGCTGGCAGAGAACGCCATCGGCAGACCAAACTTCACATGGTCACCGGCATCGTGCCAACCGCCGGTCAGGTCCAGACCGACATCCTGACCATCGATCAGACCCGAATCCCCCCGCCACGGAATGCGATTGGCCAAAAAGCCGTTGTGCAATTGCTGGCCCGTGCGTGGATGAATAAAAGGCAGATCACCATCATGTTTGGGCAGTGGCCCCGAGCGCTGCGCCTCATAGAAATACCAGGCCCGCTGCAGGGCCTGGCCGTAGTTGTGGCCGAATTGGTTTGATACCGGCGATGCAGTCTCGTTTGCCAGCGCGCTATCTGCAGGGCTTGATGTTGAGGCTGACGAGGCGCCCCCGGAGGTTAACTGCATCGCCCGCGTCTCGATCGGGTATTGCTGGCTCGGCGCACCGGCATCACCGCCGCCTCCGCCGCCACAGGCACTGAGCAGCCCCACACTCACGCCCATCAGTGCCACCATTATCTGTTTTGTAGTGTGTCGTCCGCCCATTTAAAACGCCCTCAAATATGCTGTTCAACCCCATACGCAGTGCGCAAATTCTACCAGCAAAATCCGAATGGTCTATGAATGTTCGACGCTGACAACTGACACCCCGCCCCAAAAGATGCTAAAACAATTCTTAAGAAAACCTGCTTAAGGTAAAAGCTTAAATTCATCATGCAACCCTTGCTTGGCAGACACTGGCACCACCTGTCGGAGGATGAAGTCCTCACGCTGCTGGAGACGAACGCCCACCAGGGACTCGACCAGTTCGAGGTAGAAAACCGCCGGCAACAGTTCGGTGCCAACGCACTCAAACCGGCCCCAGGCCAGCACCCGTTCAAGCGTTTTTTACTGCAGTTTCATCAAGCCCTGATCTATATCCTGCTGGCCGCCGGTGTCATCACCTTGGCATTGGGCGAATGGGTGGACTCCAGCGTCATCTTCGCCGTGGTACTGGTGAACGCCATCGTCGGCTACATCCAGGAGGCGCGTGCACTACAGGCCATCAGCGCACTGAGTCAACACATCATCAGCGAGGCGATGGTCATCCGCGCCGGCGAACGCCGGCGCCTGAGCTCGACCGAACTGGTGCCGGGCGACCTGATCTTTCTGCAGGCCGGAGACAAGGTCCCTGCCGACCTGCGCCTACTGCGCGTGCGCAACCTGCAGATCGACGAATCGGCGCTGACCGGCGAATCGCTGCCAACACTCAAAACCGCCAACACCCTGACGCAGGAGACCGTGCTCGCCGAACGCAACAACATCGCCTACTCATCGACGCTGGTCACCTACGGCACCGCCTACGGCGTTGTGGTCGCCACCGGCGACGAGACCGAGATCGGCCAGATCTCGGAGATGATCGCCAGCGCCGCCATCCTCGAAACCCCGCTCACGCGCCGCATCCGGCGCTTCAGCGGCATCCTGGTCTACGTCATCCTCGGTTTTGCCGCACTGGCCATGCTCGCCGGTTGGCTGCACCAACTGCCGCTGTTCGATGTCTTTCTCGCTGCCGTCGCCCTCGCCGTCGCCGCCATCCCCGAAGGGCTGCCCGCCGCCGTCACCATCATGCTCGCCATCGGCGTGGCACGCATGGCCAAACGCCGCGCCATCATCCGTCACCTGCCCGTGGTCGAGACCCTCGGCAGCACCACGGTCATCTGTTCCGACAAGACCGGCACCCTCACCAAAAACCAGATGACGGTGCAGGCGATCTACGCCGGTGATCGCGAATACGCCGTCAGCGGCCTGGGCTATCAACCCGCAGGAGAGATCACGCCACACGACGACAATGCCGCCCTGCAGCACACCCTGTGCGCCGGCCTGCTGTGCAATGAGGCGCATGTACGCCAACAGGCCGGGCATTGGCAGGTGGACGGTGACCCGACCGAAGGCGCCCTGCTGATCGCTGCCGCCAAGGCGGGCATGCAGCCCGCGCAAGTCCAACACGACCTGCCACGGCTCGACAGCGTGCCGTTTGAGTCTGCCCACCGTTATATGGCCAGCCTGCACCACGATGCCCGTGGCGATACCGTGATCTATCTCAAGGGTTCAGTTGAAAGTGTGCTCAAACGCTGTAGCCACACGATGGGCGCAGATGGCAGCCTGCAGCCCCTCGACCCGGCATTGATCCACCTGCGGGTGGAAGACCTCGCTGGCCGTGGCCTGCGCCTGCTGGCCTTTGCCTACCGCAAGGGCGATGCGCAGCTGCGCAGCATCGAACATGACGATGTCGCCGCTGGCATGATCTTCGTTGGCCTGCAGGCGATGATCGATCCGCCGCGGCCGGAGGCCATCCGCGCCATCGCTCACTGTCGCCAGGCCGGCATTCAGGTCAAGATGATCACTGGCGACCATAGCCACACAGCGGCGGCCATCGCCCGGCAAATGGGCCTGATCAATCCACAGGCCGCCCACGATGACACAATCATCAGCGGCCATCAGCTGAGCGAGATGACGGACGATGCACTGATTCAGGCCGCCGAGCGCTGCACCGTCTTCGCCCGTGTCGCGCCCGATGACAAGCTGCGCCTGGTGCAGGCGCTGCAGTCACGCGGCCATGTGGTGGCGATGACCGGCGATGGCGTCAACGACGCCCCTGCCCTGCGCCGCGCCGATATCGGCATCGCGATGGCGCTCGGTGGCACCGAGGTTGCACGTGAGGCCTCCGACATGATGCTGACCGACGACAACTTCGCCACCATCGAGGCCGCGGTCGAGGAAGGTCGCGGCATCTTCGACAACCTGCGTAAGTTCATCGTCTGGACCCTGCCCACCAACGGCGGCGAAGGCGGCATTGTGCTGACGGCGATCCTGCTGGGGCTGACGCTGCCGATCCTGCCGGCGCAGATCCTCTGGATCAACATGACCACCGCGGTATGTCTCGGCCTGATGCTGGCCTTCGAGCCGAAAGAGCGTGGCCTGATGCACCGGCCGCCGATTCCGCCGCAAACACGTATCATCGACGGCGCACTGATATGGCGCACGCTGCTCGTGTCGTCCACCTTGTGCCTCGGTGGCTTTGGGCTGTTCCACTATGAGTTGAGCCTCGGCGCGACAACGGCGCAGGCGCACACCGTCGCCGCCAGCGTGTTTGTCGTCGGTCAGGCCGCCTATCTACTCAACTGCCGCTCACTGCAAGGTTCGTTGTGGTCGGTGGGGCTGTGGTCAAATCCGTGGATCTGGCTTGGCCTCGCCATGATGGCGATCCTGCAATTGTGCTTCGTCTATCTGCCGTTTATGAATGCAATGTTTCGCACCGAGGCCATCGGCCTCGAGTCCTGGTTACGCATCCTCAGTTTTGGCGTCTTGATGAGCAGCCTTGTCGCCCTCGAAAAATGGGGCTGGCGTCAGTTTCACCACAGACATCAACGAATTAGCATTCACTAATTAATAACCCAGCAAACCCCGCGGCTATTGCTGATGACAGGTAAATCCTCTACCATGCCCGCTTTTCCAGGGCTCGTTTAAGGCGAACATCTTGTCCGAACAAACACTCAATTGGGAACACATTGAAGCCTTATTCAACGCTGCGCTCTATATGAATGAAGAGCAACGGGCGGCGTATCTGCGCGACACGTGTGGTGAACAGCCCGAAGTCCTGGCTCAGGTGCAATCTCTGCTGGCCGCCGACGCCGAGGTCAGCAAGGTCGGCGCGCTCGACAAGATCTCGTTCTCCACCACCGCCATCCATCAAATTGCGGGTCACCAGGATCGCAGCGGCGAAACCATCGGCCCCTATCAAGTCATGGAAGAAGTCGGTGCGGGCGGTATGGGCGTGGTTTATAAGGCGCTCGATACGCGTCTGGATCGCATCGTCGCCATCAAGTGTCTGTCCTCGCACAACAATCTCAATGAACAGGCACGGCAACGCTTCATCACTGAGGCCCGTGCCGCGTCCAAGGTCGAACACCCAAACATCTGCACCATCTATGACATTGGCGAGACCAAAGACGGCACGCCTTATATCGTGATGCCCTATTACGAAGGCCACGACCTGCGCCACCGCATGCATGGCAAGACCATTCCGGCAGACACCGCACTGGCCATCAGCGGCCAGATCTGCGATGGCCTCAGTGCTGCGCACAGCCATGGCATCTTTCACCGCGACATCAAACCGGCCAACATACTGCTCACCCACAGCGGTGAGGTAAAGATCCTCGACTTTGGCGTCGCCAAGGTCAGCGGCGTCGAGAACACCAGCACCGGCACCTCGGTCGGCACCGTCGCCTACATGGCGCCCGAGCAGATCAAGGGCGAGGCTGTGGATGGCCGCGCCGATATCTGGAGCCTGGGCGTGGTATTGTACGAAGCAATTACCGGCACCCATCCCTTTGCCGCCAAACAGCCGCACGAAGTCATGTACTCAGTGCTCAACACGACGCCCAAGCCCATCTCTGCCTATCTGCAAAGCAGTAATCGCGTGCTTGATCGTCTCGCCAGTCGCATGTTGGCGCGCAACCCGGAAGACCGTTATCCAAACGCCCGTATGCTGCGTGAAGACATCACCGAAGCGACTCTGGTGATTAGCGAAGGTCAGTTGCCCATATTGCGTGACGAGGTCACCCAGGCCGTAGCCAGTGCCCCCGCACAGCAGGATACCGAATGGGATGCGATGACGCTCTCCGGCATCAGCGAAGAATTCACACTACGCGTCGGCCCGATCGCCACCGTGCTGGTAAAGAAATATGCCAAACACACACGCTCGCTGCCGGAGCTATGTCATAAACTGGCCGAACATCTACCCAACGAAGCCGAGCGCAGCGCCTTTATCAAGAAACTGAACAAACTGGGCGGCACGCTCACTGGCCTCAGCCAAAGCACGACCACCAGTTGCCCGCAGCACATGGACGTCAGCACCACCATCAGCGATCCGGAGTGTGTACGCAAGGTTGAAGAGGTGTTGATCCCGATTATCGGCCCGGTGGCCAAGTCCATGGTCAAGCGCGCCCAGGCCAAACACAGTGGTTGTAATAATATCTGCCAGGAGATCGCGTGCCTGCTGGTGGATGAAAACGACAAACAGGCGTTCTTAAAGAAAACCAAAAGCCTGTGCCATAAATAACAAACGGGGGCACTCCCCCATTACATTTGCATTAACGTCACGGAAGATACCCGCCCCATGAGCCTGCGCTTAAAATTCAATATCGCCATTTCACTGGTATTCCTGCTCGGATTCTCCATCGCCGCCTATGTGATCGACCAAATCCTGCAAAAAAATGCCCGCGAAGAGATCCTTAATACCGCTGGACTGATTATGGAAAGTGCACATTCAGTTCGGAATTACACCATCAATGAGGTCCGCCCCGCATTAGACACCAACTATGGCGGCACCGAGTTCCTGCCGCAAACCGTACCGGCCTATGCCGCTTCACGTAACATCGAAGGTTTGCGCCAAAAGTACCCTGAATATTCGTATAAAGAGGCGACGCTCAACCCCACCAATCCAGCCTCCCGCGCCACCGATTGGGAGGCCAGTGTCGTCAATTACTTCCGTGATAACCGCGATGCCAACGAACTGATCGGCGAACGCCAAACCGCCACCGGCCCCAGCCTCTATATCGCACGCCCGATTGCAGTGAAAAATGAGGCCTGCCTGGCATGTCACGGCAAGATAGATGATGCCCCTGAATCGATGCTGGCCCGTTACGGCAGCGCCAATGGCTTTGGTTGGCGCATGGAAGAAGTCGTCGGTTCTCAAATCGTCAGTGTGCCAATGTCACTGCCGCTGGCCCGCGCTGACGAGGTGTTCCGCACCTTTATAATCTCATTGGCAGCGGTCTATATTTCATTACTTCTGTTGGTCAACCTACTGCTGCACTACATCGTCATCCGCCCAGTGAAGAAGATGGCGGAGATCGCCGGCGAGGTCAGCCTTGGCAATATGGAAGCCCCTGAGTTTGAAGCCAAGGGCAAGGATGAATTGGCATCTCTGGGAGAATCGTTTAGTCGTATGCGCCGCAGTTTGGTTAATGCGATGAGTCTGCTCGACGATTGATGCTCTCCCGCCCACGCCCCTCTCCGGCCGGTTGAGGGGCTGTTTTTTCCGCTTAGAAAATCAGCATCCAGCTATCGTCACAGTTGCTGCAATTACACTTGTCGGCTGACTCGCGCTCACGCAGGCACTCTTCATCAAATTCCGCAATCATACGGCGCAGCTCGTCATCCAACATAAAGCCGTCCATATGCGCGGCCTCGTAACCCATCACCTGCTCTTCTTCGATGCTGACGGGCATCATCATGGGCAGCAGGGCGTTGTGAGCTGGGGTAGTGGCGGCTTGTGCTTGTACTGATTTCATGTCGATTCTCCTTGGCTATTTGGGTGTTCGGTGACAGTGTTTTCTGTCCTTACACCTGTTAATGCGCCGTTACGCGGAGAATCCCCTCACAAAATTTTAAAAAAATTTACTTTTTTCTACTCAAGAAAGACGGATCACAGATAACTCATTGTTTATAAACTATTTTGGCTTGAGATTATTGTAGAGCCAGGCCTTGGCAAAACGCAGCTCACGGTCGACCGTGGCGGGTGAAATCTCCAAGACCTCTGCAATCTCATCGTAGGTCAGCCCGCCGAAGAACGACAATTCAATGGCCTTGGCCTTGCGATCATCGAAGGCGGCCAGTTTTTCCAGCGCCTCTTCCAGCTCAATCAGGTCTATACCCTCAACCGCCGAACCACCCTCGGGGTTGATGCGCGTATCCTGCAAGGTAATGCGCGTGGCATCCCCGCCCCGTTTATCACGCCCTTTGTTGCGTGCGTGGTCCACCAGGATACGGCGCATAGCACGGGCGGCAATAGCGATGAAATGGCTGCGGTCCGCCCAGGAGACATCGGCGTCCACCAGTTTCATATAGGCCTCATTGACGACGACCGTCGCCTGCAAGGTGTGATGTGCTGCCTCGCGCCGCATGTAACGCCCGGCTAACTCACGGAGTGTGTCATAGACCATCGGCATCAATTTCTCCAAGGCCTGCTGATTACCACCGCGCCAGTCGTGTAACAGTTGGGTCACAAAGTTATCAGGGTTCACGCCGTACCTCTCCGTATGCATGTGCCAAAGGACACGGTTTTCCCACCAGTCCCCTTTTACACTCAAGCGCTCCGCCTTTTTCGTGACATCGACGGTGCGCGTCAAAAACAATCGTTATAAATGTAATTCGCCTACTGCAACCGCTGTTCTAAATCACCTAACCACACCTTAACGCGACTATCTTCCACCGTCTGCAACGATTGATAATGCAGATAATAAAACTGTGCGACATGGGCATCGTGCAAATAGAGATCATACAAGATCCCCAGATTCAAATACGCGTCGCCATAATCAGGATCAATCTGAGTAGCCTGGATATATGCTGCAGCTGCATCATTAAAGCGTCCAAGCTCGCGCAACACCATGCCCTTGCGATTTTGAGTCACGGCGTTATCTGGATTGAGCTGCAAGGCCTTATCCAACGACGCCAGCGCCTGCTCAAGCTTACCCTGCCGTTGATACAAAATCCCTAGATTCGCATGTGGCCCGGGATAATTCGGACTACGCCGGATAATATCCTGCAAAGCGGCCTCGGCCTCACGGTCACGCTGCCCTTCCATATAGACCAGTGCTGCCTTATAGGCCTGCCGCACCTTCTCTTGCGATGCCTCACGGGCCTTGGCCAATTCCGCCTCTGCATCGACACTCGCCGCCTCTGCGGCCGGCACCGGCTGTGAAACCTGTGATCGTTGTGGATTACTCTGACATCCTGTCAATACGATTAAGGCCAATAAGGCCCCGCTACTCCAGCGCATCTACAATTTGCTCTCCCTGCTCTTCCTTGCGGTAACGCATGGGCATCATTCTTTCCAGCGTGTTAAAACTCTTCTTAACCCATTCGTCATAAATGCCCTGCTTGGCATATTCGGTATTTGCCTGAAGGATTTCGATCCCCTTCTCTTCAAACGGAATCGCTTCTTCCTCCAGCATCAGGTTGTATTGTTCCAACTCCAGACCGCTCAACTCAGAGGGTTTATCAGACTTCAACAATGCATCACTGAATTGAAAATACATCTCACCAATACGATGCGTTGAAGCCGTCACCACCTCCGGCACACCAAATTCCGCAGCTTGGTTATACGCCTTCAGCGCGACTTCCATGTGAAATTTTTTATTCTTGAGATTATCACGCAGCGGTGCGCGCAACTTCACCTCTGAGAAACTGTGATATTTTGACTCCGCCAGGTCCAAGGCCGCCTGCGCTGCAATACGGCGGCTTTCACCATCCAGATCACTCTTGGCCTTGGAACTCGCCTCTATGACCTGATGCAACCAAAAGTCCGCACGATGTTGTTTGTTTTGCCCGGCATAGGCCTGCGCCAGACGATAACGCGCCTCCATCGCCAGTGGTGTTTCTTCGGCCTGTCGAATATATGCCTCTAACAGCGAAGCACTGCGGTCATGCTTGCCCATCGCGGCATACAAATCGGCCGCCTTCCAAGCGGCTTGCTGACGCGTATCGTTGTCGTATTCACCGTAGGCAATGCGCTCATATTCACTCGCAGCCTCTTCCTGTTTGCCAGTCACATCATAGATATGGGCCAACTTTAAAGAGATATCCGGCAATAGCTCGTTATTCGGATACTTCTGGCGCATGCCCTCCAGAATGATACTGGCGCGCTGCCACGCCTCCATCTGCATCCAGCTGGCGGCTGCATCATATTCTGCCTGGGCCACAATATCCGCCCCGGGCGCAACCGTACCGATACGCAGGAACTCTCGCGCTGCGGTTGAATGGTCTCCAGACTGACGCAAGGTCTCGGCCTGTTTATAGATACTGGCCGCAACCCAGTTATTCAATTCCTTGCGATCGCCACTGTCACGGGCACGACTGTGCGCCTCACGATAAGCCTTTTCTGCCACCTCATAACTATTGCCATCGAAGGCAGCGTGGCCCTGAATCGCCCAGGCCTGTTGAGCTTGTAGATTATTGGGCTGACTGCCCTCATCCAATATCCACTGCGCCAGATCAACCGCAAACGGGAATTGTTTTTGCTGTACCGCTTCATGCCCCAGACTTAACAACAATGGTATGCGCCGTGCATCGTCAGGATAAGCTTGCACATAACGCCTCACACCTTCATGTAGATCGTGTTGTAATTGTTTACGCCCATCGGCCTCGGCCTTGTTGACTTGTTCTCGTAAAGCCAGCACTGCGGCATATGCTGCCTCATTGGCATTACTGCCCTGGTCTTGATAGGCAGCCTCCTCAAACTCATCGGCCGCCCGCCCAAACTCACCCGCCTGGAGCAACAGATCCGCCAGCATATAACGCACATTGCCGGTCTCGGCCTCCTGCGGGAAAGCAGCCAGGTAGTGGCGATAGTGTTTTTCAGCGGCGCGATAAGCAGTCTGCGTTTTTTCGGATTGTGCCAACGCATGCAGGTGCTGATTCACCGTCGCCATATGCTGTTTGGCTGTGGGTATCAGCTCGGCACGGACATCTGCGTCATATTGAATCCAGAAGGGGGTATTTGGCGAATACAGACGTACAAACTCTTTTTTATGCTGCATCGCCAACACGGGCTCATCGTAGGCCAGAAAAAGATCTATGGCCGCCAGTTTAAACCGCGCGGCCTGCACACTGCCCGCATAGTGCAGTTCATAGGCATCGTACACCTGTGCAGCACGTTGAATATGCCCCTGCTGTACATAGAGCTGAACCAGATTTTGATAGATCAGGTGATCAAAATAGGCTGAACGATCTGCACCGTATCCGGTGATGGTCGACTCAATGGCATGTACATCATCCTTTTGCATGAATACCAGGCTCATGCCACGCAGGCTGTCTTTTACCATTGCCTGATTGTGCGCATCGTCTATTTGCGCGTACTGCCCATCTGCGGGCGGTTCAAAATTCAGATCCAGCACTTTATAAAAAGAGCGCAGTGCTTCGTCATTCTGTTGCAGGCCATATTGCGACCACGCCTGCTTGTAATACGCCACCTGTTGCAGTTGTTCGCTCTCATTCCCCATCAACGCTTTTGTGTAAAAATCCAGCGCAGTCTGGTGATCACCCTTTTCAAAGTGGAGCTCACCCAAACGGAAACACGCATCATGAAAATATTTGCTGTCAGGGAAATTATCCACCAGCGAATTCAAGGCCAGCAGTGACAGCTCGGGCTCATTGCGCAAATCGTGGACATTGGCCAGACGATACAAGACCTGATCATTATCAACAAACTGGGGATATTGAGTGAGCAATTGGCGATACAGCACCAGCGGTGTCTCGTACTCCGAATAGCCTTTATCGTTTGCACTCGCCATGTCAAATTCGAGATCTGCCAAACGCCGGGCAGCACTGGCGCGCAAGGCCTCATCCGGCCCAATCTCGGCCATTAAGCGATAAAAATTACGAATATCACCGCCCTGCAGCTTAACTTCGGATAGCTGATTCAAATCAATCTCCGCCTGAGGAGAGAACTCAATTGCCACCTTTTCCAAACTCAGCAAGGTATTGACCCGCGGCCCCGTCGACGTACAGGCTGTGAATAGCGGCAACAGCGCGCAGAGGGCCACTACACCCTTTACGCAAGCATCCCGCCTTTGAGTCAAACTATTCCCCGACACCACCAATGACATTCCCCCAACGTCAATCGTCAGCACCTTATTAATAAGGACGGGTATTCTAGTTCAGTTTGTCAGTTCGCCGCAAAGCTAACCTTCTGCCGGAAGAAGTTAAGCACATACTTATTTAATTATCAGCAAGATCAGGCAGTTAGTATTTAATAAACACCATGCGATGACCGCATGCGCCAGCACAAACAGCTTGTACTCATGATGTTACGCGCACGCACCATGAACACATCACATGCAGCAACCAGTAACAAAATTCTCAACAGCCTGAGAACGTACTGAACCCAGGCTAAGTTATGTCCCTCTATCCGGGCCAAACACCCATGTAATCAGCATGCACTGAATCATATATGGGCAAGACTCCCCCCTGCACCTTGCTCACAACAGGCCTCAGATTCCCCTCTTGAAACCAAAGCAAAACCCCCCTATATTGTGTCCAATTCCGGTGTGATCACAAAATATAGTGGTTACGACAACAGGGAACCCGGTGTGAATCCGGGACTGTCGCGCAGCGGTATTGGGGAACGAACGCTACATGTGCCCAGCACAGGCACTGCTCCAAATGGAGTGGGAAGCCGTAGCCTAGGCGGTCATTCTTAATGAAGGCCTCGCCCCTAAGTCCGAATACCTGCCGGAACGGTGGAGCATGTCGCTGAGTGCGTTGCACGGGCGATGATGTTCCGTTCACCGGGCCTCGCGTCAAGGTCACAGGGTGAGTGTGTGCCTTGGCGAGACCACCCGCCTGTGTTGCCGCCTCCTGTTTTCTTCATCGCCAGGCCCTATCGATTTACATAGAGGGCCACCATGCACACTAACGCGTCATTAGCTGTCACCACACATAACGCTGAATACTCCCACTACGACGTAATCCGCCGTAACGGTCAGCTCACCGGTTTTGATGCCGGCAAGATTCAAATTGCCATCACCAAGGCCTTTTTGGCCGTCGAAGGTGCCAAGGCAGCAGACTCCCACCGGATTCGCGACATCGCCACCGACCTCACCCAGCAGATCTGTGAGGGGTTGTTTCGCCGCCAACCCGACGGTGGCACGGTGCACATCGAGGACATTCAGGATCAGGTTGAGCTGGCACTCATGCGCAACGGCCATCACAAAACAGCACGTGCCTACGTACTGTATCGCGAAGAACACGCCCGCCAGCGTCAGAGCGAAGCGGCTGAAGAAGATAAACACATCATCCGCATCACCAAAGCCGATGGTTCACTGCAACCACTCAACAAGGCACAACTAAAGACAGTGATTGATGAAGCCTGCACCGGTCTTGCCGATGTGGATGCAGATCTCATCTTGAACAATGCCTTACGCAATCTGTTCGATGGCATTGCATCCAGAGATGTCGCCACCGCCCTCGTCATGAGTGCGCGCACGCTGATTGAACAGGAGCCCAATTACACCTACGTCGCCTCGCGCCTGTTATTAGACAGTATGCGCCAGGAGGCCCTGCACACCATCCATCAGGGGGCTGTGCCCCATGTCGATCAACACGCCATGGCGCAACAGTATGCCGAATACTTTGCTGATTATCTGAAGGCCGCAGTTCAGCTGGAACTGCTCGATCCTGAATTACTCACCTTCGATCTGCAATGCCTCGGCGAGGCAATCAAACCCGAGCGCGACATGCAGTTCACCTACCTCGGTCTACAGACGCTCTATGACCGCTATTTCATTCATAGCAACAAACAACGGCTGGAGCTGCCACAGGCCTTTTTTATGCGCGTCGCCATGGGCCTGGCGATCAACGAGATGGAGCGCGAAAAACGTGCCATCGAGTTCTATGACCTGTTGTCATCATTCGATTTTATGAGTTCGACTCCAACACTGTTTAACTCCGGCACACTCCGCCCTCAACTCTCGTCCTGCTACCTCACGACCATCCCCGACGATCTAGGTGGCATCTATAACGCAATCAAGGATAACGCACTGCTCTCGAAATTTGCAGGCGGCCTCGGCAATGACTGGACACGAGTACGCGGCCTAGGCGCGCATATTAAAGGCACTAACGGCGAGTCACAGGGGGTCGTGCCCTTTCTCAAGGTCGCTAATGACACCGCCGTCGCCGTCAATCAGGGAGGCAAACGTAAAGGGGCCGTTTGCGCCTATCTCGAAACCTGGCACATCGATATCGAAGAGTTTCTGGAACTGCGCAAAAACACTGGTGATGAACGTCGACGCACACACGACATGAATAGCGCCAACTGGATCCCTGATCTGTTCATGGAGCGCGTCGCCGATGAGGCCGAGTGGACTTTGTTTTCTCCAGACGAAACACCCGAACTTCACGACCTCACCGGCAAGGCCTTCCGCGAAAAGTATGAAGCGTATGAGGCCAAGGCCGATCGCGGTGAACTGCATATCTTCAAACGCGTCTCTGCTGTCACACTATGGCGCAAGATGCTGAGTCAACTATTCGAGACCGGCCACCCGTGGATCACGTTCAAAGATCCATGCAACATTCGTTACACCAACCAACACATGGGTGTCGTACACAGCTCCAACCTCTGTACCGAGATCACCCTGCATACCTCGGAGAAAGAGATTGCCGTCTGCAATTTGGGCTCTGTGAACCTGGCAGCGCACGTGGATGAAAACGGTCTCGATCTGGCAAAACTGGAACGCACGATCAACACCGCCATGCGCATGCTGGATAACGTCATCGAGTACAACTACTACGCAGTCCCGCAGGCGCGCAATTCCAACCTGCGCCATCGCCCGGTTGGCTTGGGTGTGATGGGCTTTCAGGATGCGCTGTATAAACTCGACACACCTTACGCCTCGGCCGACGCAGTTACGTTTGCCGACACATCAATGGAAGCGGTCGCCTATTTCACAATCGCCGCCTCCACCAACCTGGCCGAAGAGCGTGGTCGCTACTCGACCTTTGACGGCTCACTCTGGAGCAAAGGCGTGTTGCCGTACGATTCACTACACATGCTTAAAGAGCAACGTGGGCGTTTTGTCGAGGTGGATGACAGTCGCCTTATGGATTGGGACAGCCTCCGTCAACGCGTAAAAACCGTGGGCATGCGCAATTCCAACACCATGGCCATCGCACCGACGGCCACCATCTCCAACATCTGTGGCGTCTCACAATCCATCGAACCGACGTATCAAAACCTATTTGTGAAATCCAACCTCTCCGGTGAATTTACTGTCGTCAATCCAGCACTGGTGCAAGACCTCAAGGCGCTGGGGTTATGGGATGACGTCATGGTCAACGACCTCAAATATTTTGACGGCTCGGTACAGCAGATCGAACGCATTCCCGAACCACTGAAACAGAAATACGCCACTGCATTCGAGATTGATTCACGCTGGCTAATAGAAGCAGCCAGTCGCCGTCAGAAGTGGCTCGATCAGGCACAATCGCTCAACCTTTATTTGGCCGAACCCAATGGCAAGGCACTGGACAGCCTTTACAAACTCGCCTGGGTGCGAGGCCTTAAGACCACGTATTACCTGCGCACACTAGGCGCCACCCATGTAGAAAAGAGCAATACCCGAGTGGTCAGCGACGAGACTCAGAAGGTCTGTTCCATAGACAACCCCGACTGCGAAGCCTGCCAATAGGAGATCAAAACATGTTGAACTGGGATGACCCACTCAAAACCAAGCCGACCAAAGTCGAACCTAACCAGGCAGCAAACACTATTGAACCTGCCGTACAGAAGATGATCGACGAACTGGAACAAGGTTCTATCGAAAGAAATACACTCCAGCCAGTACGTGCCGATGACAAACGTGTGGTCAACGGCATTGCCGACATCAATCAACTGGCACCGTTTCGATATCCGTGGGCGTGGAACTACTTTCTAAATGCCAACAAGAATCACTGGACACCGCTGGACATCAACATGAGCCAGGACGTACAGGATTATCACCACAAGCTCAACGATAACGAGCGCCATGTCTATGAAAACGTGCTGTCTTACCTCACCACCTCCGACATCCTGGCCATGCGCAATGTCGGCCTCGCGGTGATGGAAAAGATGAGTGCACCTGAATTGCAAATCTATCAGGCACGCCAAGTCTACGAAGAGGCACTACACACCTGGACCTATCAGCACTGCATCGAGACGATCGGCCTGGATCAAAGTGAGATCTATAACCGCTACCGTGTGGTGCCGGAGATCTATGGCAAGATCAAGATCGCCAACCATCGTTTGAACTCGGTTTTGCGTACTGATATCGACCTGCGAAACAAAGACGATCTACAAGAGTTTCTCATGTCTTATATTTTCTTTGCCGCCGTGTTCGAAGGCTGTTGGTTCTTCAATGGTTTCAGCCCCATCTTTTCGCTGCAACGTCGCGGCCTGATGAAAGGGACTGCTGAACAGCTGCAATACATCATGCGTGATGAAGTGATGCACTGCGGCTTCGGCATCCGCACTATCAAACAGTTGATGCAGGAAGAAGGCATCCGCCCAGACCCACAGGCATTAAACGACATGTGGCAAGAGGCAGAGGCGGCAGAAATTGCCTATGCCAACTACATCCTGCGCCAACCAATCCTCGGTTACAAGGCCGAAGAGCACATCGAACAGTTCCGCTACATCGCCAACCGTCGTGCCAAACAACTGGGTTTTGAAGAACCCTTTCCGGGCGCCCAGTGCGCGCTGCCCTGGCTGGATGAACAATCCAATATCCGTAAAGAGAAAAACTTTTTTGAAACACGGGTGACGGAATATCAAACCGGCGGGGGATTAAACTGGGGTTAGGCAGAGCCGCCTCAACTCGAACGAGGTGAAATGATCGACGCACCGCCCGTGTAATAAACTCGGAGCCAGACCTTGATGCCACCAAGGGCATCAAGGTTTAACACCCAATCAGTGCAATACCCATAGGGCATCAGAGACCAGACACATCCCACCGAGCCGCTTTAACACAGGTCGTAGTGTCTCTACGATCTGCTCTGCCTCGGTGTCACTACACGCGATCAACACATAACTGTTATCAAAAGTTCCACCGAAAATATCCCCCCCTCGCAAGCCTCGATCACCTCTACCTGACGCGTCACGAATCACCGTATAGGCCTTGATATTGATCTCGGCCAAGGATGCCAGCAGAGATTCTACCGCCATGGCATCCACCACAAATTCAACCCTCTTTACTGCTTTCATTTCATATCTCCCAAAGAGTCATCAGTTCCACACTGCATTGATCACGGCGTAGTAAAGTGGAATCCCAATTACAATATTGAACGGGAAGGTAAAGGCCAGCGACATACTGAAATAGACGCCGGGCTTCGCCTCTGGAATCGCATACCGACAGATGGCGGGCACCACAATGTATGAACCACTGGCGGCCAAACAGGCCAACAGCAACGCATCGCCCTGCGCCATGCCGAAACTATGCGCGAGCGCAATGGCGATACTGGCATTCACCATCGGCATCAACAGCGCAAAACCTGCCAGGAACATATCCAGATCACGGCTCTGACGCAGTTGTCTCGCCACCAACAACCCCATCTCCAGCAGGAAGAAGGCAAGAATCCCCTTGAAGATCTCTGCAGTGNNCCAATCAACAACAGGTGAGCCCCATCGGTAAAGGCCTCATGCAAGACATCTTTGATAGAGATCGACGGTGAGGCATCACGGTTGTCGATACGCACCGCCGCCGCACCTACTGAAGGAGACAACCGTGCTTGCGCCTCCTGTTTGCGCACCAGCGCAGCCAGCAGCACAGCCATGATGATTGCGGGCGACTCCATCAAGACCATCGCGACCGTCATATGACCACCAAAGTCTATGCCATTCTTGGTGAGGTATTGCTGCGCGGCAATAAAGGTCACAGCACTGATCGAACCATAGGTGGCAGCAATCGCTGCTGCGTTATAAGGGCTGGTGCGATTGCGCAGAATGAAAAAGCTATAAGTAGGCACCAAGATCGCCATTAACAGTGCTGCGCCTATGGCCACCAGCGCGGTACTGGTAATGCCGCTATCGGAGAGCGCCACCCCGCCCTTAAAACCGATCGCCACCAACAAATAGAGTGAAAAAAACTTGGCAATAGCAGGCGGTATCTCCAGGTTAGACTTCACTAACGCGGCAAACAGGCCAAAAAAGAAGAACAGAATGGCGGGGTCCATCAGGTTGTTTAACAGTGAAATATCCACACGCTTACCCTCGTTAAAAGTATAAAAGCGACTCGCATCACCAAAAAATGGCGCAGCTCACCACCAGTTATGGCAGAGTGTATCGATCGGGTTTGAGCAATAATAATGAATTGTTATGATACTAATCATAGCCATATGGCTATGATCGATATTTAGGAGCTACCGCCATGATGCGTGTCACCCTTCGACAGTTACAGACCTTTGAATGCGTTGCTCGGCTGCTCAGTTTTTCGCGTGCCGCTGAAGAGATGCACGTGAGCCAACCCACCGTATCCAAGCAGATCAAACTGCTGCAGGAAGAGATCGGCCTACCCTTGCTCGACCAAATTGGCAAACGACTGTATCTCACCGAGGCTGGCAAGGAGCTTTACGCCACCTGTGGCACATGGCTGCACACCTGGGGACGCTTTGAACAGACTATCGCCGACATGAAGGGCGTGAAACAGGGGCGGCTCGCCATCTCGGCCGTGACCACCACCAAATACTTCCTGCCACGTATCCTCGGCCCCTTCTGCCAACAATACCCCGGCATTGATGTAAGCCTGGAGGTATTAAATCGCAACCGGGTATTGGAGCGACTCGCCACCAATGAAGACGACCTCTATATCATGGGTGTCCCGCCCGAAGCGGCAGGCGTCATCGCCGAACCCTTCTTTGAAAACATACTGGTCGTCATCGCCTCGGCCGATCACCCGCTGGCACAGCGCAAACGCATCCCACTCAAGGCATTGGAAAAAGAGCCTTTCATACTGCGTGAATCAGGCTCCGGCACCCGCCTATTGCTCGAAAACATGTTCAAACAACACAAACTTAAGCTCAACGTACGCATGGAGCTGGGCAGCAACGAAGCCATCAAACAAGCCGTCGCCGGTGGTCTAGGCATATCACTACTTTCCCAAAGCACCCTACACCTCGATCCCAGCCAGAAAGAGATCAGCATACTCAATGTGCAAGGATTCCCGGTAAAACGTGACTGGTATGTGGTGCACCACAAAGACAAACAACCCTCCGTGGTAGCACAAACATTTCTGGATTATCTGCTAGACCACATCACACTGCTCAAGCCAAAGAGTTGATGTGTGGCCATCGCCAAAAGGGAGGCAAACCGCCGGATCACGGCCTATAACCTGGCATTCAATGTCGGGTGGATTAGAAATGCTTTTGATTTCATCATCCACCAAGCACACCCAATGCACTTCGCGGGGCAGGCTCTCGCGATAGCGATTCCTGATTATCTTTTCGTTCGGCGCAATGCACTACGCTTAGTAGTCGCCCTGCGTAGCGATGCAGCCTGGATGGAATCGAGTAAAACCCGGAACCATCGTCGTATATCCCCTACCCTTCTTTAGGGCCTCTTTTATAAATGATATACCCGTCAAGAAAAGCCGTGAGCAATTCGTCACTACACACCTTATAGTTCTTGTGTCCCTCTTTACGAAACACACCTGATAGTTCGGATTTGGTAATTTCGTACTCGGCAAACTCAAAGATCTCTATCATGTCCAGCTCTTTAAGATCCAGGGCAATGCGTAGTTTTTTCAGGATTTCGTTATTCGTCATTGTTTCTTCTTACCACGTTTTTTTTCGGTGGCGATCTGTACGCTCATAGTACCGCCAAATGCTGTTGAGCCATCTTCAACCAAGGCGCTTTGCGCCGAGGCCTCTTCGGCGAAATTGATAAAACCGTAACCCTTGATCGCATTGGTCTCACGATCTGTCGGTAGAATAACGTCAACAATTTCACCATATTGCGCAAAATGGGCTTTTAGCTGTTCTGCGGTCACCGACCTTAAGTTACCGAGGTAGATCTTGGTGTTGGCCATAGGGTTCTCGATCATCAGAGGAAAAGGCGCCGCATTATGGGGTAAAAACACCTGATTAGCGACTAAATCTTCGTGCCCAACCAGATCGTGTGGCGTCCACCCCGCTTACCCGCCCGCGCACGAACTACCCTCTCTTCAACCTCCAGACCAGACTGTTTGAGGCGCTTGCTGAACGGTTGATCCGGGCTAATCGACCAGACACCAAATACACCATTGCTGCGCAGCGCCAATCGTGCCGCCTTCAAACCCTCTGCACTGTAAAGGCTGTCGTTCTCTTTACGGGTAAAGCCTTCAGGCCCATTGTCCACATCCAGCAAGATAACATCAAAGTTATTCGTTTCTGAACGGATAAGCTGACCGACATCACCGATATGCACCGCGATACGCGGATCATCCAGGGGGCTACCCGCTAAATGCGCCAGGTATTCTCTATTCCACTCAACCACAGCGGGTACCAACTCGGCGACAACGACTTCAGCATCGTCACCCAAGGTTTTTAAGGCCGCAGCCAGCGTAAAGCCCATGCCCAGTCCGCCTATCAATACACGCGGCCTGGGTGAGTGACTCAATCGCTGACAAGCCAATTCCGCCAGGGCTTCCTCTGAACCGTGAACGCGGCTGTTCATCAACTCATAGTGCCCCGCCCTGATTGAATATTCTTCACCACGACGATAGAGGTGTAGCTCACCACCATCGCCTGGCACAACGCATGAATCTAGCAGTTCCCAAGGGATCATCGCATCTCACATCATTCAAAAATTCAGGCCCAGTGTACCAGCTAACCACACGCCCATCGCACGAATACATTACAATGACATCCTACTATTGCCCCTATAGACGGAACCCCACCTTGAGCTCACTCTCCTTTTCATCTCTCAGCCTTAACCCAGCCTTGATCGCCAACATCGATACCCTGGGCTATACGCAGATGACACCCATACAGGCTCAGAGCCTGCCATTAATATTGGAGGGGAAAGATGTATTGGCCCAAGGCAAAACAGGATCAGGCAAGACCGCAGCCTTTACACTCGGTCTGCTGGATAGGCTCGATGTAAAACGAGTAGAAGTCCAATCGCTAGTGCTATGCCCAACGAGAGAATTGGCCGACCAGGTCGCGGCAGAGATACGCAAGCTAGCCCGCACCATTCCAAACGTAAAGGTACTCACACTCTGCGGCGGCGTTCCATTTAAACCCCAAGCAGAGTCGCTGGAATATGGCGCGCATATTGTTGTTGGCACGCCCGGTCGCGTGGAAGATCATTTAAACAGAAATACGCTTAAGCTGGAAAACGTAAACATGCTGATCCTGGATGAAGCTGATCGCATGTTGGATATGGGATTTCAGGATTCGCTCAACACCATCATCGAGCACATCCCCACCCATCGCCAAACACTGCTATTCAGTGCGACCTTTTCTGACCCCGTACGCTCAATAAGCAAACACATTATGAGCAACCCTACTGAAGTCATCATCGCAGAGACGCATGACAACAGCAGCATCCAACAATATCGATTCAAGCTCAGTGACAATCAAGATCGGTTTACTGCTTTACGCCTGCTGCTAATGCATTATCAACCGACAGCCGCCGTTGTCTTCTGCAATACCAAACAAGAAACCAATGAGGTTGCCAACGCACTCAAAGATAAGGGCTTTTGCGCCGTTGCCTTGCATGGCGATCTGGATCAACGCGAACGCGACCAAACACTCATACAGTTCGCCAACAAAAGCGCCTCTATCCTCGTCGCAACCGATGTGGCTGCACGCGGTTTAGATATCGACGATTTAGATGCCGTGATTAATTACCACCTCGCCAACGAGCCCGAAGTGCATGTACACCGAATTGGCCGCACCGGCCGCGCCGGTAGCAAAGGCGTGGCCTGCACACTGTATTACGAAAAAGAGCAATACAAAATAGTCCAACTAGAAGTGTACCTGGATAAAGAGATCGAATTGCAGGCACTGCCTGATAGTAGAGTACTAGACAAACCTAGTTACAAGGCTTCGATGTCTACGCTACAAATAGATGGCGGAAAAAAGCAAAAAATACGCCCTGGCGATATTCTTGGTGCACTCACTGGTGAAAGTGGAATCTCCGGCGAACAAGTAGGAAAAATAAAGGTTTACGATAAGTGGTCATACGTTGCTGTAAACCGCGATGTCGCAAACACAGCTCTCAACAAACTTGCCAAGGGAAAATTGAAAGGTCGTTCGTTTCGCGTGCGACTCATATGAGTTTCAGTACCACTGTAACAGCTCTGGTTTTTATTAAATTCAATCTAGCCTGATACCTTTGTTTCGAAAAGTGTCGACTATAGGCAAACAGCTGCCTATCGTCTCATCGGCCATAGACGTCTGCTGCATGAACAAAGCGGTCGTTACGCTGGGATAGGCCGTGAAACAGGCGCGCGTTCGACCACGCCACGTTGTGCCAGAGTTTGGCAATCATCACCCCGCCCCACAAAAAAGCCAGCCCCCTAGGGAGCTGGCTATACTTCACCCAATGGCACGAAACAGATGGAAACGTGCCAAAAGATCAATCACTCAGAGCTCTTATGGCACGGGAGTCAATAGGTAATATCGACCATTTGAGCCTCGCGCCACGACCTGTGATGATTCATTCATCGCCACAGAGCTTGTCAACACTGTACCGATGGACTCGCCGATCATTGCATTAATGTCGTTAATCTGACCACCTTGCCAGATAACAGCACGACCACCCGAGTCTCCAACGACAACACCTGCATCATTGATTGCAGTTGCTGCACTGGAGCTTGATCCTGGTAACGCTCCAAGATCATTCATTATGCTGTTTTGCCACAGGAAGGCCCGATTGTTACCTGAACTATCTCTGGAAACACCGACAATCTTTGGACTTGCGTCATTGGTGATATCTTTTCCTGAGCTAGTCCCTCCACCTAAGTGACCAAGTACGGTTGTAACGTTGTTTTGCCAGATAAATGCCTGGATATTACCTCCACTATTGATCTCACCCGTTGCCTGCACAGCATCATTAATGGCAAAGGCCTTACTGTATTGCCCGTAAGCACCTATTTCGTAGTATTGATTATTGTTGTGCCAAACGTAACCATGAATAAAACGATCACCACTGACTCGCGTCCAATCCATCGAACGCGCCCAACCGACCAACTGCCCATTCTCGTTAATGTCCACGGCATGGGCATACTCATGCCCTAACGAGCGAATATGTTGCGGTTGACTACCCACGGAATTCCAAACCACATCATGTGGGTAGGCCATTGCCCATGGCCAGTTATACATAGAGGGCCATGACTTGCTGGTAAATGATTCGCCAGCTATTTTTCCTGCATTATTGATATCCCACGCCATGCTCCAACAAAAAGTCACAGTCGAACGACAACCAATAATCCCCAAGTCTGTCATCTGCCCTTGATGCCAGTGGGCTGCGTGGTCACGCCCATCGGCAGTCAATGCAGCGGGAATTCTGCCCACCACCACACCATGGTCATTGATTCCATTTACCACGCTCAGATGAGTGATTTCAATTGCATCAAATGTTTGTATCTGAGCTACTGCGTTTCCGGCTACTCCATACACTAACAATAAAGCTACTGCCAATTTATCACGCACGATCATTTTATCTCCTCCTTTAGACATAAATATCCAAGCATGATTGAACTACAACTTCACTCCTTTTCCTTCAATAAATTTGGCCTGTTAAGAGACTCCATAAACTTATGGCAACACACATTGACTAGCATATCCCAGTCGTCTCGCCTTGAAACCAGTAATATCTCCTTTGGCGACAAAGTTTGCCCCGGGTATATTTATGGTGTGAATCAACACACCATCGGTCGTACGAATCTTTCTAATAGAGTCCCCTCCTATTACCCAAACATGGTCGCGCAGATAACCAATCCCTCCTAATGCAGAATACGAATAGCGGGTTGGAGATTGAGTTGAGAGATTGAACTTAACCAACTCATACCCTGTACTCCACAGGTTGTTAACATCATCCATGGTGGTGCTAAATCCAAGCGGCCCACAACTGCCATTCGTGCAGTACTGCTGATAATTTCCTGATGGGGTTATGGACATCATAGATGTCTGAGTATGAGTACGATGACTGCCCGACCAACCGTTACCGGCATCATCAATCTCCGCTTCTCCCCTATAATAGCCAGTCGAGCTAGGAGATGTCGTAATCGTCCTGGTTTTTACGAGTGTATTCAAATTTACGATAGCCAATCTAGTTCTAGCACTCCACGAGAACTCTAGGGGCAGATAGGCAATATTATCCTTATTGATACCCAGCCCCATCCAGTTACTTACATTATCTATTTGCATATAGGTCACAACTTGTCCAGTTTGACGATTCACTCTAAGCAAATATCCTTTTGTAGTACTGGTCGAATTGATCGTATCGGATGCGGTTACATAGAGATAACCATCCCCGGACAACGCAACTTGAAATGGATAGAAAACACCAAGACTTGTCACCGTTTCAACCTGGTCGGTATGTTTATCAATTCGACTCAAAGTACGATCGATACGGTTCGCCACATATACATGGCTGTTGTCGACAGCCAATGTATTTGGCCCTGCTCCTACAGAGATTGATGCAATTACCTTCGCGGCATCGGCGTCAACTTTGTACACCAGATTATTGTTGTAATCAGAGATCCACAGTTTGTTGCAAGCCTCGCTAACCACAATGGCGACTGTAGGGTCAGTGCCTTGCATATACTCAGTGAGATTCGTATAACCGTCGCCATCTAGGTCTTTCCCAGCATCACCAGGATCATGAGGATTCAAGCCATACAACAATTCCCAATCATCAGGCATACCGTCTCCGTCGGTATCGGTAGCGACCACTGCATTGATTGCCACCGAGACGGTCGCAACATTAGAATCAATACTGCCGTCGTTGGCTACAAAGGTGAAACTATCATTGCCTGCTTGCCCAATGTCAGGCGTATAAACAAAATCACCTGTCTGGGCATTATTAATCACAGCGAGGCCACGTACGCCATTACTAATGACACGATAGCTCAATGAATCATTATCGGCATCAGTGGCGGTTAATATGCCCGTCAGCGAAACACCGGCATCTGTGGTCAACATCAAATTTCCAGCAACGGGGGCTTCATTTACCGGGTTTACAGTAATATTCACCTGAGCGGTTGCCGTGCCCCCTTCGTTATCAGTCACGGTCAACTCAAATACGAGCACCAACACTCCACTCGTCACTGGCGCTGTAAAACTTGCGCTTGCACTACTTGCACCATTTAAGCTGACAGTATGACCTGAAACCTGCAGCCAAGAATAACCGACAATACTTCCATCTGGATCAGCCCCACTGCCATGCAATACAACCACATCACCTTCATTAACTTGTTGATCCACCCCGGCCTCGGCTGTAGGATGAGTATTTATTGGAGTCACAGTCACCTGAATTTCATCGCTACCAACTGCCCCCTGATCATCCGTCGCGGTCAATACAAATGTCAGCTTTGCGACCGTAGCAGTCAGCGGCGTAGTGAAAGAAGCTGTGGCAGTACCCGAATCATATAATGTAACTGCTGGCCCACCGGTTTGAGTCCATGAATAACTGACAATCACACCATCACTGTCAATTGCATTGCCAGTCAGTAGCACAGCAACACCTTCGTTCACAGTTATATCTGGTCCGGCATTGACGACAGGCGGGAAATTATCCGGCCTCACAAATTCATAAGCACCAATATCATAATCTGAGCCATCACCTTTACCGCCCAACCCCAAACCATCACCATCCTGAGGGCGCTTAGTTCCATCAATATCAACCGTAACAGCCAACTCGGGGCCAACCGTACTGATTGAGGTAGAAAAACCTGTATCAATCGCCGGCGACCCTGCCTGCAAGCGGTAATCACCATTCGCAGAACCGACAAATCTTGGATCTACGCTAGTAATATTATTACTGATTACATGCCCACCACCGTACTTGGCCGAGATATTGGCACCACTATTACTCCAAACAATTGAATTGATCACTGTTGATACAGGATAATTAGAAAAATACAATCCTTCACCAAGGTTATTGACGATAGTACTATTCACCAATCTCTCTGGATGATAATAGGCACCACCTCCTTGCCCCTTATTACCGTAGGCGAGAATATTGGCTGAATAACCACCACATAGCGCACCACCAGCTCCATTTCTAGCCTCGTTAGCAACAAATGTACTGCGCACTGCATAGCTCATATAGCCAGAGCTTGGGCTAGTCAAATATGCTCCCCCACACGAATAACCGCTATTACCCTCAAAATAACTGTCACGAATAAAATACGTCGAATATCCATTCAACTTAGAAATGCCACCACCCAGACTTCCAGCCCAGTTGTTGATAAACTTTGTATTTTCGATATATACCTTGGTCAAATAATCATTTGACAGCGCCACCCCACCACCACTGCCCTGTGCAATATTGTCGCGAATTATAGAGTTACGGATAAAGGCCGTCTGAGTATAAACCCCACTAATAAACACTCCCCCACCATCAGTGGCTTGACCACCCTTGATAGTGAATCCATCAACCCCGCCATTCCCATTGATAGTGACCGCACGCACTCCCAGCCCACCAACATCAAGAATTGTATTCTCTGCACCATTTCGGCTGATGATGTACTTATCATTTAGAGTAACTGATTCATTATAAACGCCATCACCAACCACAACTGACTGGCCACCACCAACAACATCAACCGCAGCCTGAATGGAGGTAAATGGACAACCCGTCGGGCATACATCGACAGTTATCGGCTCAATTTTTGGCAATTCTGTCGGCTTCAAAAAGAAAGCCGCCGCATAATCTCCTTGATAACTTCCTATTCCTGAAATATAGCCATTATTGGAAATTGCACGCGCCTCTGTAAGCACCCATCCTGAGTAACGATCAATTAGATCATTCAAATCATATACACGACCGTGCATCCAGATTGTTGCACGCTTAGCACCACTAGAATTGTAGCTATAACCAACAGCCTGGCCTTCATTATTAATTTCCAGTGCAACACCAGATTTTCCATGAGCAAGTGATGGTAGTAGCTGCATACCAGTGCTATCGTGGTAAATATACGCACAACCGTTACACACCGATGAAGAGCTGTCGACATAACCTACAATCTGGCCACGATCATTGATATCGTATGCATAGCTGTTGGCAGACATATCCGGCATTTCCAAAGCCTGCGTCCCCGAGGTATCTGTATGAAAAAATGCACGAGTATATCCACCGCTAATCAATGCATGCCCAACTGATACTCCATAATTATTTACATCCTGAACATAAGTTGCATTCCCCCCCATACCTGGAATCTCAACTGATTGAGCTGTCGACACCTTCCACTTGAGTGAATTACCGTTCCAATAGCTAACAGCACTATCATTATCATTCAAGCCAATAATTTCTTTGGTCATTCCATGTAGGGCAGTACTACCGTTTTCTTTCCATATGATTGAATAGGCATACATTGCACTAGATCCGACCACTCCAGCCACATCACCCAATTCGTTCACCGCCATGGCTTTCGTATAACCCCCGCCGTAACTGTACAACCCCCCAGCTTCAGTCCACGAAAAACCCTCCCAACGATCTCCACTCCGTGCTGGCCGCTTGTAGCCCACAACAGTGCCTGCGGAGTTAACTCCGGTGGGATACGGAGGATTGGCATCCAATGGAATATTGAATGGCTGATATACACAGGTTATTGGACAATCTGGTGCAGTCAGGACTGTCACTTCACCTCCAAGAAAACCATTGTTACTCTCTATCAATTCGGGCACACGTTCTTCTGCATCAACAATCATCCCCAAGTAATAAATACCACCGACAGTTCCAACCGGCACAGTTACCAAGGACTGACTCGTACTTCGCGCACCTGCAGCCAATACTCCGGCATTACGCCTACCGACAAAAATGTCCGTTGTATCTATCACACTATCAGTAGACAGATATAAATTAACTACTACATCACCAAATGATTCAGTTGTACCGTTATTTAAAACCGTATCAGTTACTCTCAATTGACCACCATCAACGACATTATTAGTCTCACTGATAAGCGACACAGGCACATAATCAACATTTATTGCCTTGACCGTAGCATCAGCCGTACCAGCATCAACCGGTGAAATTGCTGTAAAAGATGCCGCATATGATGCACCTGCAACTACACCATGGTCTGTCACATACGCAAACACCCGACCTTCTGTTTCAGGCGTAACCAACACCGATTGCTCAGCCAATTGAACTGAAATAGCACTGTTTTCTGACTGCACACTTAAATCAACCAAACCGTTGAATTCATCAAATGAAGAAACTGCAATTTCGAAGGTTGAACTGCCACCCACTGCCAATGGCAAAATTGTTGGCCTCACCGTCAAGCCATGACC
>DHYU01000013.1 GCA_002415485.1 Proteobacteria bacterium UBA5122 | reverse complement strand
TCTGGCCGCTTTGAGAGAGGCTGGCGTGGATGTTGGTGTGACTCATATCGGCAAAATCATGGTGCTTTACGGTGTTCCAGAGCGCGGCATTCCTTCTTGCTACGCGTGTCACGGCTTTAATGGTCGTGGTGTAGAGCCTATGTATCCTAAGATTAATGAGCAAAAATACTCATACTTAGTCTCTCAGTTGAAGAAGCTGCGTGACGGTAGTCGTGCCAACGATCCTATGGGTCAAATGCGCGCTGTTGCGAAGAAGATGACTGATGAAGATATTTACAATGTTGCTGCATATCTGACACAAGCGCCTCAAACAACCATGGGTAGCAGTCGTGTGACGCCTGAGGTTCTGCCTTAAGTTTTGGTGGTTATTGTTTAAGGAATCGTTGGCTGAATTTATTTGGCCAATTTTCAAGAAGGGCGGGATAACCGCCCTTTTTTTGTTGTCCTATGCTGCAATAAATCACGAATTTGGTTATATTTCTGTGTTGCACTTTTAAGTGGTAAGGGTTGCGAGGTTATGGCGAAAAATCAGCCGTTGAAGGTCGGGGAGAAGGTACTGTTTGGTGTCTTTGGAGTGTTTATCGTAGCCGCTGTAATAGGTTATGTGATTCTAGAGGCGGTGCGCTTAAATTCTGAGAAGCCTTTGTTTGAGGTTAAAACCTCGTTTGCGCTTTCCGAGGAAGGGAAGTTGGGGTCGAGATTGTTTCGGGAATCGCGCTGTACTGCGTGTCATCGGGCGATGCGCAATGGGACCAATATGGGATTGAACCTGGATGGTCTTGGTTCACGCCGTACGCAGGAGTGGATTTATTCGTTTCTGATTGATCCAGAGGGTACATACGAAACCCAGACCTTTGATCACAATATTATGCGCCCGAAAGAGGCGGGTTATGTTGNNTAAGGATGAGTTGCGTGCTATATCGATCTTTTTATCTGAGCTGAGATCTGAGCAGGGTTCTGCATCGGCGCCTATGCCGCCAGAAGGTAAGTCGGAGTTTATTGACAATATGCTTAAAACCTTTGCACCGGAAGAATGGAAAGAAAAATATCAGGATGTGCGTGAGCGGCCTATTGAAGAAGGGGCAGTGCAAGGGGGTGAAAAATGAGTGTGATGAATGATCCGTGGATGAAGGATCGTGAGTACGTCAAGTATACGCTGTGGTTCGTGTATTGCTGTCTGATTTACGCAATGATTGGCTTCTCATGGGGGGCGCTGATGGGGGGGATCCATGAGTTCCGTCATTTTGTTGATCACCGTCTGCACGGTAATTTGATTGTTCGTGCGCATACGCATATCAATCTGTTGGGCTGGGTGGAGATGGCGATCTTTGCTGCGCTCTATTACATTATTCCTCGCCTGGTGCGTCGTCCAATTTATAGCATGAAGCTCGTTAAGTGGCATTTTTGGGTGCACAATATAGGCTTGATTGGGATGGTTGTGTTTTTTACTGTGGCAGGCGTGCTTGGTGGTACTGCAAGCGTGACCATGTCGCCGTCTGAGGTTGAGATGATTGTGCGTCCCTGGCTGGCTAGCATGGGGATGTTTGGTACATTGGTGTTGGCGGCGAATGTGATTTGGGCGTACAACCTGTATCGAACCTGCAAAGGTTGGGAGAAGGGGTAATGACTATGCGTACGATATGCGTGCTGGTGTTGTCTGTTGTTTTGGCGGCGTGTGGCGCGCAGCCTGAAGGGTCGATGCAGGTGGGGGCGGTGGCGCCTCCGGTTAAAACAAAAACTCTGGCTGATGTCGATGGGGATTTTAGTCGAATTACGAGCTATCGATACCCGGATGAGAGAATGTATCAGTATTCATTGGATGAAGCGCTGACGCTGGGTAAGCCGATACTATTGGAGTTTGCGACGCCTGGGCATTGCACTGTGTGTGACAAGCAATTGCAAATGCTTAAGGGTTTGCTGGCTGAATATGAGCGGGATGTGATTTTTTTGCATATGGACCAGTATCAGAATCCAGAAGCATTTAAGGCATTCCGTGTTATGGGAGACCCCTGGACCTTTATGATCGATAAAAACAATAAGGTCGTTTTCAAGCAGGCTGGGCGCATGTTGTATGGTGAATTGGATCTGGTAATTAAACGTACGCTTGAGGGTGGTGCGGGTTAATGGCTAAGTCAGAAGTATATGAGTTGGCGCCTGATAAAAAGGGGGCGACCTGGGACTTGCTAATGTATGTGCCAGTGGTTTTGGTATTGGTTTCTATTGCACTCCAGTTGTGGTATGGCGGAACCTATCAGAATTACGCGTATATCCTATTGTTTGCTGCGTCGTTTATCTTTTTTATTGGGGCTAATCGTGTATTGATGAGCCGTCTAATGTTGATGCCAAGCGCGCCTCGAGGGCTGGAGGTGGCTAAGAAGTCGATTGCGGTGACGCTCAAAAGTGGCGACAAGATAGAGCTAGTGAAGGATCTTCGGTATTTTCCTGACTATGCAGGCAAGTCTTTTGGTTTGACTGGCATGGATGTCTCAGGTAGAAAGCGCCAGTTTGTATTTCATAAGGGGCAGTTTGCAAGCGAATCTAATTTTAAAGATCTGCGATCGTTACTGGCTGTGTATAAATAGATTGCTTGTATAGCTGTTAGCTATTTCGTCTGCGGCGCACCACGTCCCAGGCCATTACCCCCATTACACCGGTGGCGATTATGCAGCCTGCAGAAATAATCAGTATTTCTGTTTCTGGGCTAACGAGTCCTCCAATAAACATGTGTATTGAATAACCAAACACCGTCAGTGATGCGACGGCGGCGAGGGAATAAATTAATATTTCTTTCATGGTGTCGTTGGTCTTTCTAGGTGTTGTGTGAGTGTTGTCTGGATCTGAGCAAAGACTCGATTTATTTGTTGATGTTTGCGCAATAAAGGATGGAAGGCAAGGATTTTTGTGAGTTTTGCACGGTGAGTTGCGTAGGTCTTGTTCCAAAAAAGACTTGACTGGCATGGTGTGCTATGCAACCATCGCGTGTTAGTTGCCTATGCTTCCTTTGTTCGGGAGTAAGGCTCGTGGAAGGGGGAGCTTCCAGGAGTCGAGAGCTGAGCTAGCAAGGTAAAGCTAAGAATTTAAAATCTACCAAAACCGCGTATGGAGGGGGAATCATGGTAAACAACCTGACGCCAGGTAAGACCTTTATCGTCAGCTTGATCGGCGGCGTAACTACAGGCATGGGGAATGGGAGTGTATTCGGTGCGGCATTGATGTGTGCACTGGGTCGTGGCTCATTCGATGATTGGGGTGGAATGGGTATGCAAAATCTCGATCCCACCACATTTAATGGCTTCGTTAACTGGTGCATGATCATCTTTGGTGTGGCTTTCACTGTTATTATGCTGATTGCTTTGAATCGTCACGGCGAACTTGAAGCTGCTGCGGCACGTTCATAAATTGTTCTTTGATTGTCAATCCTTGGGGGAACGAGGATTTGGCGGTTCTAATAAGTTTTAAGAGGGGATGATTCAATGCTATCTATTGCTGCATCTATTTTGGGAATCTTGCTTGCGTTTTCTAGTATGTGGTTTGCGTGGTATCTGCTGATGCCGGGTGACCATAGCTAAGTCACGAATTTTTGGTTCAACGGTTTAAGTTTCATAAAGAAGTTTATCTAAGGGGGAGGTTACTAACCATGTTGAAATACCTATTTGCGAGGAACGAGGACATCCCGCCAGGTACGGCCGCGGTGTTTTTCGGTTTCTCGTCTATCATTTGGTTCGTTATTGGTACCGGTCTTGGTTCCTTTAATGCTGCCAAGCTGGCGTTTCCTGATTTCGTTATGGGCAGCGAATTGTTCTCGTTTGGTCATATGCGTCAGGTCCACGTTTTTGCTGTAATCTTTGGATGGATCTCCATGGCATTCGCTATGGCGATGATGTATATCACTCCAGCATTGGGTAACACCAAGCTGTGGTCTGAAAAGTTGGGTGTATGGAACTGCTTCCTGTGGAACGTAGGTCTGTCTCTCGGTTTGACTCTGTTGTGGGCTGGTATCACTTCAGGTCGTGAGTACTCTGACTTCCCATGGCCGATCGATTTGTATATCGCTGCATTCATTGCATTGCCGCTGGCAATCAATGTGTGGATGACGATCATCAAGCGTCGTACCCAAGGTATCTATACTACTAACTGGTTCTTTGGCGCCGGCGTTTTCATGGTGACCATCGTATTCATCGTTGGTAACTCACCTGAGTGGTTCAACCTGACTGGTTTGTCAGAAGCTTATCTGACATGGTGGTTTGCTCATAACGTACTGGGTCTGTGGATTACCCCGGTTGCTGCTGCAATCGCGTACTACACTGTACCTAAAGTAACTGGTAACCCACTGTACTCTCACCGTATCGGTCACTTGCACTTCTGGTCGGTAGTTGTCTTCTACTCTACCCCAGCTGCTCACCACTTGATGTCTGCACCTCTGCCAGAATGGCTGAAGTCTTTCGCATCTGTGGAAGGTGTACTGATCCTGGTGCCTGCAATTGCCTTCGTGTCTAACTTGTTGCTGACCATGCAAGGTAAATGGCACATGTTCGTCGAGAACGTCGAAATCAAGTTCACCATCTCAGGTGTACTGCTGGCGATTCCTCTGAACATGCAAGGTGGTTTCCAGCAAACTCGTGCGATTAACTGGTATGTTCATGGTACTGGCTGGATCGTGGCTCACGCGCACTTGGCGTTGCTGGGCTTCTCTACTTTCTTGGAAGGTGCTGCGGTTTACTACGGTATCCAAACACTGCTGCGTCGTAAGCTGTACTCACTGGCGTTGGCGAACTTCCATTTCTGGTTCTTGCTGATCGGCTTTGCTATCTACTGGATTTCTATGACCATCGCTGGTCTGATCCAAGGTGCAGGTAAGATCTACGAAGTACCTTATATCGATGTTGTAATTGCTGAGCATCCTTACATGATCGCTCGCTGGGTTGGTGGGACCATGGTCTTCACCGGTAATATCGTCTGGCTGTACAACATGTACATGACTGCCCGCGCTGGTACTGAAATTCCAGAAGGTCGTCTGCCGCACGAATTGGCCTACGAGCGTTAATAATAATTAAAGGGAGGATGCCAAAGTGGCTTTTAGAGAATATAAAGTAGGGGCCCGTTTGTTTGGGGTTGCATTGGGTGGTTCTATGGTAATCACCCTGTACATGCCGATTGTTGACATGACGTCAGTAGCGGTAACTGAAACCGGTCTGAAAAAACAGCTGTCTTACGGTCGTATCGGTGGGTTCTCTTATGAGGACCCATGGATGCTGGGTGAAGGCAAGCCAAAGACTGTGGTTCTGAACAAGGATCCCAAGACTGGTCAGCCTATCGAAACTGTAGATGCTTATGTGTACGAGCCTGGGATTCCATTCCCAAGTGGTATTGTTCATCCTCGCATTCTGGGTGATGGCATTACTCAATTGAGTCTGGACAAAGGACAAATTGGCTCGGCTAGCGAAGATGCTGGTGCTGTATTCGTTATCGCTCGCGGTACTCACAACGGTGAGACTGTGACCTATATTGAAAATGCAACCGCAACTCGTGGCTGGCAACCTGCAGAAGTTTTGTCTACCGGTGGTGATGAAAACACCCATTACATCGGTTCAGGCAAAATCATGTTTGTTAAAGAAGGTTGCTGGTGGTGTCATACCTTGCTGCCTGAACAAACTCAAGACTGGCAGTATTTCGGTATTCCGCCTCGCCTAGGTGACTTCAATGGTGAGTCTCCGACCGCATTCGGTTCAGACCGTAAGGCTCCTGACTTGTTGCATGTTGGTGCACGTAACTCATCTAAAGAATGGATGATGATGCACTTCTTTAACCCTCGCCTGGTTCAACCACATTCAATCATGCCTCGGTATGACTATATGTGGGGTGATGTTGATGCCAACGGTAATCCAATCGATTTCAAAGCTTGGAGAGCTGAGTATGATGCGTATGCCAAAGGCAAAACGATGTATCCACCAGATGTCCCTGAGTACGCGAAAGATAGTCAAATTCGCTACCTGATGGACTTCATTTTGAGCCTGAAGTAAAGGGGAGAGAAAACAATGGCATGGAAACTTGATAACCCGCTGTATTCAATGGCGGATGAAGAGCAAAACAACAAGGCTAAGCATGTTTGGGAGGGTGAAAGTCTCGGTGGTATCGCTGAGGACAATAATCGTCTGCCCCAAGCCGTTGTCTGGTTGTTGGTTCTGACGGTTCTGACAGCTTTTGCGATTACGTTCCCTCTGTGGGGTAAGCGCCCTACGGCTGCGATTTATGCAGATTACATTCAGCTGATGGATAGCCCACAAGTTCAAGCTATCGCTGATGACAAGGGTAAGATGGAATATATCGTTAAAAATGCGCCGGTTGGTCCTCATAAGTCAGAGCAGGATCGCCATCCTTTGACTATGGATGACTTGCGCATGATTAAAGATCAAGTCATTGAGCTGCAACGTAAGAACGTAGACCTGGAAGAATACACCGTTATTGGTGATAAGGTGGTGTTGGCAAACTTCGAAGGTCCTATCAAGGAAAATGGCGAAGTCATGCGCAAGCAACCTTGGTGGGATAAAGGTTACACAATTGACGTATTCTACGTTGCCTACTTCTGTATCGCAGTGTTGATAGTGATCAAGCGTCTGCCACACTATAGCTGGCAGCCAGACCACAGCGTCGCTCACTAAGCGTATTGATAGATAAATTTTTAGGAGATAAAAATGATTGATATCGATAATCCACCACTGGTAATGGCTGTTATCATTGCTGTTGTCTTTATTGCACCATTTATCTACAGCTTCTTTGTAGATAACTATGATAAAGATAAGCCAGGTGTAAGCACCTACGGCCGCTAATTTGTTGGGGCGATAGCCTCGGCAAGATGCAGCTGAAATGCCGCTCACTGAGCGGCATTTTTTTTGGATATAATTGACGAATTCACTGTCTAACTTCGCTAATTACAGTGTCTGCTATAGAGGTGCATTGTTTGTGTCGCTCGGTATAGAAGGTTTGAGTCTGGTATCAGATGTGAGTCTCAGCGTTAAATCGATTGTTGATGATCGCTGGGGGGTAGAGGGAATCTACAGTCAGAACTTTAGTGTTGCGATATTCTTTTTTTTAATGTTTTGCATAGTGCTTTTTACGGTAATAGTCGTGAAGTACATGCAAACAGAGAAAGGGAAGTCTTTAAAGACCGGGGAGAAGGTGATGTTCTTTTTTATCTTCCTAGGGATTATTGCTGCGGTGATTATGGCTGTGATGCAGTTGTTGCAAGGTTACCTGTTTTGAAGGAGCAATATCGATGAATGTTGATCAATGGGCGGATGGCTGGACCATCTATATATGGTTGATTGCTGGGGCGCTGATTATTGCTGCTGCGATTTACGGCATTCGCTGGGCCAAAAAGAATGAGCAGTTCGATGAAGATATAAAATATCTCGTGTTTGATGAGAATGATCGAGACAAAATGTCTCCAGAAGATTTTAAGAAGAGTCGTGAAGTTCTGGAACAGCAGATGAAGCGTAGAGAAGAAGTGCTGGCCGAGAAGCGCTCACAGCAAGAAGGTCGTAAGTAAGTTGATGCGTAAGGGAGAAAAAGGAATATTTGCCTTGATGGCAGTGGTGGTAGTGGGCTTCTTTTTTATTAACCAACACCGCCATGCTCAGGAAGAAGGGGAAGATCCAGGTATTCCTTTTTACTCTACTGCGGATAAAGCGTTGCAGGACGCGGGGGCTAAGCTATACAAAAAGTATGATTGTCGTGACTGTCATACAATTTGGGGGGTGCGGAATCCGATGCAGTCTGTTCCGTCACCATCCTTGGATGGTATCGGGTCATTAAAGACAGAAGAGTGGTTGTTTGAATACTTCTCCGCGCCGAATCCACAAGAGATATTGCCCTCGCGCTTGAAGGCCGAGTATCAAATGCCATCCTTTGCTGATTTACCTGAGGATGAACGCCGTACTCTCGCGCGTTACTTTGCAAGCTTGAAGGTTGAAGACTGGTACCTGGAAGAGGTGAAAAAGTCCGAATATGAAAAGCTGACAGGGCGGTCCTACCAAGAGAAACTCGATGCCGAAGCTAAGCAATAAACAAATGGCATTTTTCATGGCGCTGGTGGCAATAAGTGCTGGCGCCTTGGTGAATTATGTACTTGAACGCATGGTCGGGGTGCGACTTGAGTTGTTCTGGGGGGTAAGTACGTTTTCGCCAACCTGGATGCTGACGGTGTTTGTGTTGCCGTTCATTGCCGGTTTTGTGGTGTCCGTGGTGTACGGCTTGGGGGGCAAGGTTCTATGTTATTTCGCGCCGCTTATCCCTCGAATAATCAGCTACATCCAGATGCATAACTATCAGGATATGCCAGAAGGTGTCACAGTGTTGCCAGTTTATTACTGGATATTGATTGTGATTCTTGTGGTAGAGGCTGCTGCAATTGGAGGAGTGGCTGGTGAGATTATGATTAAAAAAACGTATGGCCGGCGCCCCCGTCATCTGTTGTACAAAAGTAGTTCTGATAAGAAATCCGGTGAGTCTGAAAGTTAAATGATCAAGAAGTACGATAAGCGAGTTCAGCTGTCAGCGGCAGAGCGAACAAAACGAAAACTTTATTTTAATGCCACACTCGTTACGTGTGCAGCGTTGGCAATGGTTGGTGGAGCCATTCATATCATTGATGTTGGCCATGGTCGCGTATTTAATGATATGCCAGCCAAGTCAACATATGATATTGCCGATATGCCGAATCGCATCCGCGCTGCAGGTGAAGATATTACTCGGCATGAGAGACATGAAGCCGGCAAAACCAAGGTTCACAATTATAGTGAACAAGACTTGGCGCAGATGCTGCCTGCTGAGATGTGGCAGGAGATTGATCAGTTAATTACGATTCCCGCCGGAGAGTTTTTGATGGGATCTGATCGCGAGCGAACCAGTGCTCAAAATCGGCCTCGGTTTACGTTATCGATGCCAGAGTATCGAATTGATAAATACCCTGTGACCAACGCCCAATACGCTCGTTTTGTTGCTACTGAAGGGTATCGGCCACCTCTTGATTGGGATAATGGTGTAATTCCGCGTGATGCGGAATTACATCCAGTGACAATGGTCTCTTGGTATGACGCGAGTAATTACTGTGTTTGGGCCGGTAAACGTTTGCCGACTGAAGCTGAATGGGAAAAGGCTGCTCGTGGTGAAGACGGTCGGCGTTGGCCTTGGGGTAACGAAATGGATGTTACCCGTCTTAATACATATTATTCGGTAGGTTCTGCCACTGACGTTACGACATATAGTAATGGCGCAAGCCCATATGGGGTCATGGATATGGCGGGTAATGTCTTTGAATGGTTGGAAGACGATTTTCAAGCCTATCCTGGTAGTGATGCGCCAGAAGAATTGTTTAAGGGCAAAATTCAGGTTGCAACGACGCCAGCAGATCGAGCAATGAAGGTTGTTGATTTGGTCGGTGTGGATGCCAAGTATAAGGTGTTGCGTGGTGGATCATGGAAGAGTGATCCATTTTCTACTGCCACTTATCACCGTAATTACTCTTGGCCACATTATGCCTCTGACTTTTTTGGTTTCCGCTGTGCGGCGGATGCAGAAGGTAATTAATATGTTGAATATAAAATTTTTAAGTGTAATTGCATTATTAGCGTTGTCTCCTGCTGCGTGGGCGGACAGCTATCGTTATATGCATGTGACTATTGATACGCCTTGGGCGATATTTATTTTTCTTTCGGTTGCAGTGCTGGCCCCGTTTATTCTGATGGCGGTTTTGTATTGGCGCCAGGCCATACGTCGCAGTGCCGAGGCAGATCAGAAAGAAGCGCAAGCCGGTAACGAAACAGAAAAGCAATCGTAGTCATATAAATATCGATTTGGGGGTGGTGGTGAAGTACGTACGAACCTTACTGGCCATGATCGTCATGGCGATCAGTTTTTATATGCCAGCGGCTGCGGCACAGAGCAGCAGTGATGATGGTCTGCAAGTTATGCAGGCGTTTAATGAACAGGCCGAAATTCAGCGTGAAAAATTTGAGCTGACAGAAAATGAAAAGCATCGGATTTTGTTTTATATGGGGGTCGTTCTGTTGGTGCTCTTGTGCGCAACAGCTTATTTAGGCCTGTCCATGGTAATGGAAGGTAAACAGGTGTTTGTGGCACATATGGTATGTGCAGGGCTAACAGTGACCTTGGCCTTTGCCCATGCTGTTGCTGCTGTTGTTTGGTTCTTCCCGTTCTAAGCGCCGCTCGGCGTTCATGCCTTGTTGTCTGAGACTCACACAGCCCGCTCCATAGGCGCTGAACCTAACCTTCGTTACGCCCACCTTTTGGTGGGACTCTATTTTTGCTCCGGATTGGTTGGTCTGGCGTATCAGGTTTTATGGGCGCGTATGCTGTCGTTGCAGTTTGGCGTCAGTATCTTTGGTGTGGTGATTACCGCCGCCGCCTTCATGATTGGTTTGGGTGCGGGCGCCTTGTTTGGTGGGCGCTGGGCTCGTCAAATCTCCAGTCCTTTGCGGATGTTTGCCTGGCTCGAAGGCGGCGTCGCGATCTATGCCTTGTCCCTGCCATTGTTATTGCGCGGTGTCGATGCGCTGATTCACTCCCTGGGGCCTGAGGCCTTGACCGCCTGGTATGGCCTGCATGGCGTCAGTGCGCTGGCCCTGATCACCTTGCCCGCCTTGGCGATGGGCTTGGGTTTTCCGCTGGTGTTGCAGGCCTTGACGCAGCAGCCGGTGTCGTTGGCGCGGGTCTATGGGGTAAATACGCTCGGTGGCATGATCGGTGCCTTGCTGCCCCTGGCCTTGTTGCCGATGCTGGGCTGGCAGGCGGCAGTGATTGTGATCGCGTTGATTGGCGCCGCGGTGGCTGCAGGTGCCTGGTGGCTGTCGCTACGCAGTGTGGGGCCTTCAGTGACACCGGCCACGCCGCTGCCTGAATCGACACGTCTGCCAGCGTTGAGTCTGTGGGCCTATGCCGGGGTTGGGGCGGCGGCCCTGATGCTGGAGATTGCGTGGACGCGCCTGTTCGGCATGTTGCTGCTGCGTACCGAATACGTGATGGCAATCATCCTCGCGGTATTTTTATTGGGCATTGGATTGGGCAGTCTGGTTTCACGCCTGCTGCGCGGACGTATTTGGTTTGAGCTGCTGCCGCTGTTGGCGGCGTTTTTTGCGTTGGCGAGTTTGATGGCCGTGCCCTTGTTGGCCGCGTGGGCGGAGGGCATGACGTTTACCAGTCTGGCGGCGGCAATGTGGCAGCAGGGCATGATGCTGGCGGCGCTGACGCTGCCAGTGACGTTGTTGTTGGGCGCATGGCTGCCCTTGTTGAGCCATCGTTTGGGCGCCGACAAGGTCGGCGGTGGTGTCTTGTACGGGGCCAATGCCGTCGGTGCAGCGGTAGGGGCGCTGCTGGCGGGGTTTGTGTTGACGCCTTTGTTTGGCAGTAGCACGACGATCGTGATCGCGGCCCTGTTGTTGCTTGTGTGTGGCATGGCGTGGGCGCGGCGTCCTGCATGGTTGGCGCTGCCGGTGCTGGCGATAGCGGGTGGTTTCTATTTGCAGATGCCGCCGGTGGCGGCGCTGTTGCCACAGGGGCAGGCGGCGAGCGTTGATCTGATGGTGCACGAAGATGCACTGGCAATCACCCATGTGGTGCAACAGGCCGATGGCCAGCGTCTGTTGCTCGGCGATCTGCAGCGCATGGATGCCTCATCGGAGCCGCTGGCAGTGGTGACGCAGCAAAACCAGGTGCGTCTGCCGTTGATGCTGCATCCGCAGGCCGAGAGTGTATTGTTCCTCGGGCTCGGTACGGCGATCTCGGCCTCCGCATCACTGGCCTATCCGCAATTACAGCGCACAGCCGTGGAGTTGTCGCAGGGCGCAATCGATGCCGCCGAGCGGTGGTTCACGCCTGTGAACGGTGGTGTTATGTCGCAGATGGAGGTAGTGCGTGATGATGCGCGGCGCTATCTACGGGCCAGCGGGCAACAATACGACGTGATTATTGGCGATCTGTTTCATCCAGACCTGGTCGGGCGCAGTGCCTTGTTGTCGCGCCAGCAGTTTGAGCGTGCGCAGCAGCGCCTGGCGGACGGCGGCGTGTTTGTGCAATGGTTGGCGCTGAATCAGTTTGATCCTCATTCCTTGGCGGTGGTACTACGCACGTTTGATTCGGTGTTTGCAGTGAACTCCGTGTTTGTCGACGGCTTTCGTGTGGCCTTGGTAGGCTTTGAAAATCGCCAGCCCAGCGCGGACGATGTGCAGGCAGCATTGGCGCGTGCCCACGATCAGGCGCTGGCGAGTGGCGGCGAAGGGGCGTGGACCTGGCTCGGACGTTATTGGGGGCCGATTGCCGTTGGCGATGGCCCAATACAAAGCGAGTGGGCGCCCGTGATCGAATATCAATTGCCGCGTGCACGGTTTGAAGGTGGTCTGGATGTTGTGCAGTCCTTGCAGTGGCTGCTGGCACAGCGCCCCTCCCTGGCGTTGGCGACGCAGCACCTATCGGTACCGGCGGCTGAGGCAGAGTCCTTTGAGCGTGCTTACATCGGCACGGAGCTGGCGCTGCGCGCCTGGTTGGCCGAGTTTCAGGGGCAGACAGGGGAAGCGGTACGCTTGTTGCGCATGGCCTATCAGGCAAATCCGGCGGACACATGGATCAGTGGTACAATGGCCGACCGAATGTACGCTGGTTTGGCGCAGGCGAGAGCAGCCGGGGGGCTGGATCGTCGCCAGGCCTTGCAACGGATTCTCGAGCTGCATTCGAACCACGTGCCCAGTTTGATAGATCTGTGGCAATTGAGCCTGGCCGCCGGGGAGATGGCGCAGGCGAAAGAGTATTTTGAGCGGTGGCGGCAGTTGAGTCCGCTCGATAAGCGTTTTTCAGCGACGGCGGGCGTAGAACAGTGAGTCCGCAGCGGTAGGTTGGGTGGATAAACATGAGTAGTCAAAAATCCTTGAGAGAGATCCCGGTCGTTGTCGAAGGCGGTGGCCCTGGGCACGGTCAAGTGGCGCCCTTGAAAGGCGGTCAGAAACTGCATTGGTCGCGGCGCACGTTCCAGTGGTCGGTGTTGTTGTTGTCGTTGCTGATCCCGTTGTCGGGTCTGTTTCGTATCGATCCGATCCAAGGTGCGTTTGTTATTCTGGATCGTCAGATCTGGTTTTCCGATTTCGGTATTGTCTTTGGTTTTTGGGTTGCGGTCGCCTGTTTGCTGGCGATGATGTATTCGATATTGGGCACAGCCTTTTGCGGCTGGGCCTGTCCGCAAAACACGCTGTCTGAATGGGCCAATCTGGTGACCTACAAACTGCTCGGTCGTCGCGCCGATGTCAGTCTTGATGGCAAACCGATGAAGGTCGCCGCCGCCAAGAACAAATGGTTTAACTGGGTGGTGTTGGGCGTGCTGTGTTTTCTGATGTCACTGGCGATTGCGCTCATCCCGCTGTTTTATTTTTATGAGCCGCAGTTGATCTGGAAGTTTGTGACAATACGTCATGACCCCGGTCTGGCGCCATCGCTGCACTGGATCTACATGGTGTTTGTGTTGATCCTGTTTGTCGACTTGCTGATGATTCGCCATTTCATGTGTCGCTTCATGTGTATCTACAAGGTTTGGCAACATACCTTCAAAACCAAGCAGACCCTGCATATCGCCTACGATGACGCGCGCTCCAAAGAATGCGAAAAGTGTAATTATTGCGTCAGTTCATGCTTTTTGGGGATCGATCCGCGTAAAACTGATGTTTATGACAGTTGTATCAACTGCGGAGAGTGCATCACCGCCTGTGATGCGCTGCAGGTACGGAAAAAAGGCGGTGGCGCTGGTTTGTTGAAGTTTGCCTTTGGTGAGCGTGTTGGTCAGAACTTTGATTATTTCAAGACCAACGTCAATAGCCTGTTTGGGCGTGTGCGCTGGTCATTCCCGATCTTTATGTTGGGTGTGATCATGTTTGGCTGGGGGCTGGTGACCTGGGAGGCTCATCACGTATCAGTCTATCGTGCGGATACCTTGCAGGGGGCGCATATACAAGATTACCGAATTTCGGTTGCGAACAAATTTTATCACGAGGCGACATTGAACTTGAGCGTAGAAGGACTGCCTGAAGGTAGTTACCGATTGGCTGAAAGTGAAGTCGTATTTGATACAGCGAAGCGAATTAATGTTGAGTTGAATATCAGCCGGGATTTGCCGGCAGGACTGCACCCATTTCTGGTGCGGGTAAAGTCACCTGATGGCTGGGAAGAGGCCTTCCGAGTCCATCACGTTGCGACGGCGGGGGGAGTATGAGCAGAGACGATACACGCAGCAAACCGCTGCCTAAGGAAGATTTGACAGAGATCAATAGCGAGTGGGGCAAAACGCCTGAAGATCATTTTGGTTACGCCAGTGATGAAGAGCGTCGGGCCAAGCGCGGCATGGAAGACTGGGAGCTGGTGAACAGTATTCCTGATTCTCAAGAGCCGGTGCCGAAGTGGTTTCTCGGTGTAGTGGTTGTGGTACTGCTATTGGCGATTGGCTTGAGCTTTCCGTTTTGGGGAGATCGTCCTGGCTACGAGCGTGAGTGGGTGAATTCTGGTTTTGTGGTAGCAATTTTGTACCTGGCTGTTGGTGGCACCTTTGTATATTTTATGGTCAAGATGTATGGCTCTAAAGCAGTTGGAGAATTAGAGCGTGACAATGAGAAGCAAGCGGATGCTGATCCATCACTCACAACGAGTAAGCAGGATGACAAGCAGCCTTAAATTATCAGTCATCTTGATGGCGGTCGGTGTGCTCAGTGCATGTGGTAGCAGTCAGATCCCGTCCGCACCTAAGCCTTTACCTGAGCCAGAGTCGATAGGTGCACAGTTGATGAAGGAGCATTGCTCCAGTTGTCATGCGCCGCCACAGCCGAATGCACATGTGGCCGCAGAGTGGCCAAACGTGATCTATCGCATGAGCGAGAAGCTGCGTTTGAAAGGTTATAAACCCATGAGCCAGGATGAAATCGATACCCTGGCGACATATCTACAGAAACACGCGAAAGGTTAAAAACATGCGCGCATGGATAGTGGCAGGATTGGCGTTGGGTTTGGCGGCATGTGGTGCGCCGCCGGCGGAATATGTGATTCCCGCTCAGAAATGGAACGACGTGGTGATTGAGGTCGAGACGCGGCCGATTCCACCCAAGGTGGGGATGAATGAGTTTCTGATTCTGACGACGCTGGAGCGCGGCAAACCGGTGCCCGATCTGCTGGTCTCATTGCGTACCGATCCACAGGGTGAGTGGCGTCAGGCGATTCAGGATGGCCACAGTGGTGTGCACCGTCGTGCGATCCCGATACAGTCTGTACCAGCAACGCTATATCTTGAGTTGCGCCGTAAGCGCACGGATGAAAAGGTTGAGCTGGAGTTTCCGCTCAATATCTCGCAATAGATCTATTTCGTTTGATTGCGGGCGTCGATGCGTTTTTGCAGGCGCTCGCTCGTTTCCCAGCGGCGCATAACCAGGATCATGTCGCCACCGCGTTGCTCTGCGCAGTTAGGGCAGGTCAAATAACTCAGCAATAAATCTTTCGGCATGCGGCCACTGTCGAGCAGCTCGGCCTGCATCGCTTTGACTGTATTCTTGATGGTGCCCATTGTGCCCTTGTGCAGTGCGACACGCATTTGGAAAGGCCGCTCCAGGCGACTGACATGGCGCGAGGGCGAGTCATTGCTTTCGATCAAGCTGATGATGCGGCCGGTCATCCATCCCGTCTGACTGATGAAAAATCCCGGATATTGTGCCGTCAGCTCCAGGTCGGTGAGCAGCTTGCGTACGCGGCCGAGATAGACCTCATAGCCGGTTGGCATGTGCAGGAAGGTCCGCATTGGAAAGTCCAACACAGGCTGCCCGCCCAGGTCGACATCCTTGCCGTCCCAGTCTGGAAAGTGTTCCGGGCAGCCGCAGGGAAAGGTCATTTGCCTGAATAACCTTTTTTCAATGAGATCAGACCATTGATCAGGAAGGCCCACAGGCCGATGCCCATGATGGTGGCCGAGATCGCAACCAGAGGCTTGTAGATCTTGTAGACATCATCGATGGATGGGTCGCCAGCCAGGAGTAAAGTACCCAGCCAGATACCGAAGATCATCAGTGTGGAATAAAAACAGATGACGCCTATCACGGTGCCGTAGAACGAGAAGTTCATCAGCTTGGTCGACCACACCGGGCGGCCGGTCAGTTTGGGTATCAGATAATAGGCGATAGTCATTGCCAGGATCATGACGCCACCGATCAGGTTGATATGGGCGTGGGCCAGCGGGTCGATCATATGGCCGGGACCGCCGTAGGGGCTGCCGACGGAATCTAGCCAGGCGCGGACACCGGGCATGAGTTGCGCAACGCCGTGTATGCTGCCTGCAAGGAAAAACAATAATGAAGCAGCAAGAAACTTAATGAGATGGCGATGGTTTTGTTCAGGCATGACTACGGGACCTAAATTTAAACTACAAAAAATACGCGTCTGGATTATAACTAAAAAGCCCGGCTAGGCCGGGCTTTTCTTCGTCTAAGACCAGCCTGCGCTTAGTCTGGTTGACGTTTGTGTTCGATGTTCTTGATGGCAGTGCTGGTCATAGCATTGCACATGAAAACAGTCATGCCGAAGAAGATTGCGATCGGTACCAGAATCTCAGGAAACATTGTTTTTCTCTCCCTTAAATAACTAAGTTGTTACTTTTAATATTTGTAACCCCTACCCGACGGTCGAGTCTAATTAAAAATATCTAACGGTGCAAGCCTTAATCCGCCTGCTGGACCTTGGCGGTGCCTACACCGCGTGGGTCACTGGCGGCGCTGACTGTGTTTGCAGTCCGCTGCCAGAGGATGGCCTGCATATCGCCGTAGGGGCGTGATACGGGCTTTAGGACATGGCCAAGCGCCGTGAGTTCCGCTTGTAATCGTTCATTTAGTGCATCAGATTCAAATTGAATGACATCGGGCAGGTATTGATGGTGGAAGCGTGGACGGCTGACCCACTGTTCGACCGGTCTGCCGGCCAAAAACTCGAGCCCGCCTAGTAGCACCATGCTGATGATGCGGCTGCCGCCTGGGGCGCCGAGGATGGCCACCTGATCCTGGTATTCGATAAAGGTCGGGCTCATGCTAGACAGTGGGCGTTTGCCGGGCGCGATGGCATTGGCCTCGGCCCCGACCAGGCCGTAGGCGTTGGGCACGCCGGGTTTGGCGGAAAAGTCGTCCATCTCATCGTTGAGCAGGATGCCGGTGCCCGGTGGCACAAAGGCGGCGCCAAACGGGTAGTTGATGCTGAGCGTGGCGGCAACACGATTGCCAGCGCTGTCGAGGATCGAAAAGTGGGTGGTGTCCTGACCTTGGCCGACGATGGCCTGACCGGGCAGGCTGTCGCTGGGCGTGGCCTTGTGCGGATGGATGCTGGCGCGCAGGCCCGCGGCGTATTGTGGGTGGGTCAGCATCTCGCTGGGGATGGTGACGAAGTCGGGATCGCCGAGATATTGCGCGCGATCGCGATAGGCGCGGCGCATGGCCTCGACGATGAGATGGGTACGTTGGCTGTCCTCCAACGTCTCCAGCTCATAGGCGCTGAGGATGTTGAGCATGGTCACCAGCGCGATGCCGCCGGATGAGGGCGGGGCGGCGGTGGTGATATCGATGTCGCCTATGCGGGCGCGGATCGGTGTCCGCTCCACGGCGCGGTATTGTTGCAGGTCCTCGTGTGTCCAGATGCCGCCCGCCGCGCGCACGCTGCGGATCAGTTGCTCGGCGACAGGGCCACGATAAAAACCATCGGCGCCATTGCGGGCCATCGCCTCCAGCACGGTGGCCAGTTCCGGCTGTTTGACCAGATGGCCGACGGGCGGCACTTCGTTGTTGAGCAGGAAGATGCGCGCGGTCTCGCTGTCGGCCTGCATTGCCTTGAGCCGGAAGGTGGCCTTGGCGCGATAACGCTTGTCGACGGCAAAGCCCTCGCGGGCGGCCTGGATCGCCGGTGCCAGGCTGGTGGCCAGTGGCAGTTTGCCGTAGCGCTCGGCGATCAGCGCCAGTGCTGCCGGTTGACCGGGGATGCCCGCTGCCAGCGGACCATTCATCGACAGACCGGGCACGACCTCGCCATGGGCATCCAGATACATATCACGGTGAGCGGCCAGCGGTGCACGTTCGCGGCCATCGATCATTACCTGGTGTTGGTCCTGGGCGCGATGCAGCAGCCAGAAACCGCCACCGCCCATGCCGGAGCCCGCCGGTTCAACGACGGCCAAGGTGGCGCTGACAGCGACCGCCGCATCAAAGGCATTGCCGCCCTGTTGCAGGATGTGCATGCCGGCTGCGGTGGCGATGGGGTGGGCGCTGGCGATGGCATGTTGGCCGGGGCCGTTTTGCGCCCAGCACAAGGGGCTCAGGCTGAGGCTACAGACGAGGGCCAACATCCCGCGCCGACCTGGGTTGATCCAGGCGGCGAGGAGGGTGCGGGTGAAAGAGAAAATGCCGCGTTGAAAGGTGCTGGTCAGCATCGCGGCGCTGCAGCTTACGCGGCGGAGATGCGCTCGTACTTGGCTTGCAGTTCTTCCCGGGTTTCTTCGTGGTTCGGGTCCTTGGGGATACAGTCGACCGGGCAGACCTCTACGCATTGTGGTTCGTCGTAGTGGCCGACGCACTCGGTGCACAGATTCGGATCAATCTCATAGATCTCGTCGCCTTGAGAGATCGCGCTGTTTGGGCATTCGGGTTCGCAGACGTCGCAGTTGATGCATTCGTCAGTGATGATTAAAGCCATGTTTACTTCCTCGAAACCAGTTTCTAAGTAAGGCGTATAAATTAAGGGACCGAATTTTAGCCTAATTTTTGCTTGAGGGCGACGGCTACGTGCTTGGGCACGAATTCGCTGATATCGCCGCCGAGACGGCCGATCTCCTTGACCAGGCTGGAAGAGACATAGGTGTATTTCTCGGCCGGCATCAGATACAGCGTTTCGATCTGCGGCGCGAGCTTGCGATTCATGCCCGCGAGCTGAAACTCGTATTCAAAATCTGACACGGCGCGCAGCCCGCGCAGGATCACGCGTGCGCCGACGGACTGTGTGAAGTCGACCAACAAGCGGTTGAAGCCCTGCACCTCGACATTGGGCAGATGCGTCAGCGCCTCGCGCGCGAGCTCGACGCGTTCATCCTGGCTGAAGGCGGGCGATTTGCTGCCCGCACCGGCGACGGCGACGATGATGCGCTCAAACAAGGGGCTGGCGCGTTGCACCAGATCCACATGGCCGTTGGTGATCGGGTCGAAGGTGCCGGGGTAGACCGCGAGTTTGTTCATGGGTTGAATCCGTTTCAGGCTGACAATGGCGTTAATGGTAACGACTTAGGCGACGCGCACCAAGTGATAGGCCACATCGCCAGCAGCTTTTTGTTTGAGTAGTTGCCACGGTTCGGGCAGGGCAGGCAGGGGGCGTTGTTTCGGTGTCTCGATGTAGATCAGGCTGCCGCTGGTGGCGATGCCGCGCTCGCTCAACTGCTGGCTGCACTCGGCCATGCAATCGAGTTTGAACGGCGGGTCGAGGAAGATGATGTCGAACCGCTCGGTGTTGTGGGTGAGAAAACCCAAGGCATCCTGTTGCAGCACACGGCCACGTTGAGATTGCAGCAGCTGCAGGTGGTCGCGGATCTGCTGTGCGGCGATGGCATCTTTTTCAACGAAGCACACCTCGCTTGCACCACGCGACAGTGCCTCCAGTCCGAGCGCGCCGCTGCCGGCAAACAGGTCGAGGCAACGCGCGCCGCCGATGTCCATTTGCAACCAGTTGAATAGCGTTTCGCGTACACGGTCCGAGGTCGGGCGCAGGTCGGCGATGGCGGGAAAGCTCAGTTTGCGCCCGCGCCAGTCGCCGCCGATGATGCGCAGTTGTTGCCGCCCCATCTCAGGTTTGGGGGCGGTGGGTTTGCGGGGGCGCTGCACTCAGTCGTTTCCGGCGCTGGCGTTGGGTGAGTTGCTGTGGCCGCCGACGATCACGGTGACCAGTTTGTCGGGATCAATGCGGCGCTGAAAGGCGTCTTTGATTTGGTCGACGGTGACGGCGTCGATCTTGGCCATCAGCGTGTCGAGATAGTCCAGCGGCAGCTCGTAGAAGGCGATCATCGCCACGTAGTCGACGATCTTGCTGTTGCTATCCAGCTGTAGCGCAAAGCCTCCGGTGAGGTTTTGTTTGGCGGCGGTCAGCTCGTCCTCAGTGGGGCCGTCGTTGCGAAAATCGATCAGCGTTTGTCTCAACACCTGCAAGGCCTCGTCGAGCTGGTCATTGCGCGTTTGCAGGCCCATTTGGAAGGGGCCCAAATAGCGCATCGGGCTGAAATAACTGTAGGCGCTGTAGGAGAGGCCGCGTTTTTCGCGGACTTCATCGCTGATGCGCGAGACCAGACCATTGCCGCCGAGGATGTGATTGCCGACGTAGAGCGGGAAATAGTCNNGGATAGTTCAGGCGCACGGTGTTGGCCTCGGTCAGTGCGGCGGCATTGGCCAAGGGTTTGGCCTTGTCACCGGCGGGCAGCGGTTTCATGATCTGTTCGCTGATGGCCTCGGCCTGTTTGCGATCCAGCGCACCGACGATGGCGACGATGGCATTGCGTGCGACGTAATAGCGTTTGTGGTGCTCGACCAGGTGTTTGCGTTGCAGCGCGCTGATCGAGTCTTCGGTGCCCGAGGATTCCTTGGCATAGGCGTGATCGCCGTACAGCGCGTGAAAGAAGGCGTCGCTGGCCAGGGTCTCCGGGGATTGTTTCTTTGCCTGGATGCCAACTAGGCGGCGTTTGCGCTCGCGCTCAAAATCCTCCTTGGGGAAGGTCGGCTTGCTGAGCACGGTGGTGAACAGCGATAGCGCCGGTTGCAGCATGTCGTCTTGCGTCAGGCTGCGCAGCGTGACCACGGCCATGTCGCGATGGGCGCTGGCGCCAAACTGGGCGCCGACGCGGGCGAAACCTTCGGCGATCTGGTCGCTGTTGAGTTTGCCGGCGCCGTCGTCGAGCATGCCGGCGGTCATCGTGGCGACACCGAGTCGCTCGCCATCACGGCTGGCGGCGGCGTCGAAGACGAGGCGGATGTCGACCATCGGCAGTTCGGGCGCCTCGACAAACACCACCTGCGCGCCGTTGCTGGTGTGCCAGGTCTGGATGTTGGGGGTGGCGCTGGCGCCGATGGGCGCCAACAGGACAACGCTCAGGCAGAGGCCGAGCAGGCTGCGGAATCGATTCATCATGCTGATATCTTTCATGTTGGTGAGCCCGGATTAATGGCGCATGCCGCTGATGGGCCGCAGCGGTTGTTGGTCGCGGTCGATCTTTTGCGGTTCAAGCACGGCGACGGTGAGGGTGTCGTCGATCAGGTATTTTTTCGCCACGTCGCGTACTTGTTCGGCGGTGACCTGTTGGATCTTGTCGACGTAGACCTCGCCGATCTCCCAGCCGAGGCCGATGGTCTCGAGGGCGCCGATCTGCATGGCCTGATAGAAGACAGAGTCTTTTTCGTAGACCTTGCCGGCGACAACCTGGGCCTTGACCCGTGCCAGCTCGTCATCGCTGGCCAGCTCGGTCTTCAGCTTGTCGATCTCAGCGCGGATGGCCTTTTCCAGCTCCTCGATAGTGCGGCCCTGGGCCGGTTGACCGTCAAACAGGAATAGGCCAGGGTGCAGCGTGTGGGCGTCATAGCCGGCACCGGCCGAGGTGGCGATCTGTTGCTCACGCACCAGGTGTTTGGCGAAGCGGGAGCTGTTGTCACCGTCGAGGATCGCGGCCAGGACCGACAGCGCGTAGGGCTCCCAGCTGGCGTCATCCGGTTCGATGCGCGGTGCCTTGTAACCCATGATCAGGTAGGGCAGCTCGGCGGGGGCCTTGACGACGATGCGGCGTTCGCCTTTTTGTTCGATGTCAGGGGTGGGTTTGATCGGTTTGATGTCGCTGGGTTGCAGCGGGCCGAAGTGTTTCTCCGCCAGTTTGAAGATGTTGTCCGGCTCGACGTCACCGACGACGACCAGCGTCGCGTTGTTCGGTGCGTACCAGATCTTGTACCAGTCGCGGATGTCGTCGGCGGTCATGTTTTGCAGATCGTGCATCCAGCCGATGACCGGGCTGCGATAGGGGCTGGTGGTAAAGGCCGCAGCGCTGAATTGTTCATAGGTGAGTGAGGTTGGTTTGTCGTCGGTGCGCATGCGGCGCTCTTCCATGACTACCTGGATCTCTTTGGCAAATTCGTCGTCGATGACCTTCATGTTGCGCATGCGATCGGCCTCGAGCTCAAAGCTGATCTCGATGCGCTGCGCCTCGAGGCGTTGGAAGTAGGCGGTGTAGTCGCGGCTGGTGAAGGCGTTTTGGCTGCCGCCATTGGCGGAGATGATCTTGGAGAATTCGCCGGGTTCAAGTTTGTCGGTGCCCTTGAACATCATGTGTTCGAGTACGTGCGAGATGCCGGTGAGGCCTTCGGGCTCATGGGCGCTGCCGATCTTGTACCAGACCATGGATGCGGCGACGGGGGCGCGGTGATCCTGTTTGACAAAGATCTGCATGCCGTTGGTGAGTGTGTGGCTGTGGACTTCGTTGGCGCTGACGGGCGCGGTGACGATGCTGCCGAATAGTGTGATGGCGACAGCCGTGGTACGCATGTTTTTTATGAGCATGTCCTCGTTCCTATGGTCCCTATGTGCCCCGGCAAATAGCCTGGGGTCGACAAACAAGTGTGATAGCATAGCGCATTCGTTTGCGATGGGCGGCGCGGTTTTTATTCATGGGCTGCCGCTCGTGTGATTTCAGTGTTTAGTGACCGTGAGTAGCTATGTTTGGTTCGCTGTTTGGAAGAAAGAAAGACCAGGATAAAAACAAGACGTCAGCCCCCGCGCAGCCGGTAGCGCCAGCTGATGCGGTGCAGGCAGAGGTCGCGCCGCCGGTATCGCAGGAGACCGTGGCCGCCGTGTCGGTTGAGAGTCCTGCTCCTGCGCCGTTGGCAGAACAGCCGGTAGAACTGCAGGTCCCGGTGGCGGTAACGCCTGCGCCGGAGGTGGTGGCCGAGACACCGGCCGTGATTCAGCCCGCAGCACCCGTGGTGCCGCCATCTACGCCCATCCCGGCCGTTCAGGCTGAACCGCCCGCCAAGAAGGGTTTCTTTGGCCGTCTGAAAGAGCGCCTCAGCCGTACCAGTTCTCACATCACCGAGGGCGTGGCCTCGCTGGTGATGGGCAAGAAGACCATCGACGCCGATGTGCTGGAGGAGTTGGAGACGCAACTGCTGACGGCGGATGTCGGTGTCGAGGCGACGAGTGAGATCATCGATGATCTGACCGGGCGCATGAGACGCAAACAGCTGGGCGATGTGGACGCGCTGTTCTCTGCGTTGCGCGAAGACATGCTGCAGATCCTGCAGCCGGTCAGCCAGCCCTTGGTGCTGACGAGCCATAAACCCTATGTGATCCTGATGGTCGGCATCAATGGTGCGGGCAAGACCACGACCATCGGCAAGCTGGCCAAGCGTTTCCAAAGCCAGGGCAAATCGGTGTTGCTGGCGGCGGGTGATACCTTCCGTGCGGCGGCGGTCGAGCAGTTGCAGACCTGGGGTGAGCGCAACAATGTGCCGGTGGTGGCGCAGCAGCGCGCGGCCGATCCGGCGTCGGTGGCCTTTGATGCGGTGCAGGCGGCCAAGGCGCGTAATGTCGATGTGTTGATCGTCGATACTGCCGGGCGTTTGCACACGCAGACCAATCTGATGGAAGAGTTGAAGAAGATCAAACGCGTGATGGCCAAGCTCGATGATGCCGCGCCGCACGAGGTGTTGTTGGTGCTCGATGCCAGTATCGGTCAGAACGCATTGATCCAGGCCGAGCAGTTCCACAAGGCGGTTGGTGTGACGGGGCTGACCTTGACCAAACTCGACGGTACCGCCAAGGGTGGCGTGATCTTTGCGATTGCCAAGCGGCTGGGGATTCCGGTGCGTTTGATCGGTGTCGGTGAGGGTATCGATGACCTGCGCGATTTCAATGCGGCCGAGTTTGTCGATGCGCTGGTCGCCAAGCCTGAGTAAGCGCGGTCGTTTATGATTGAATTTAATCGGGTCAGCAAGCGCTATCCCGGCGGCCGTGAGGCCCTGCTCGATATCAATTTTAAGGTCGAGGCGGGTGAGATGCTGTTTCTGACCGGCCATTCCGGGGCCGGTAAAAGCACTCTCCTGAAAATGATCCCGTTGATCGAGCGGCCGAGTGGTGGCGAGATCATCGTCGATGGTCGTGCGTTGAATAAATACAAGCGTCGCCAGGTCCCGCAGCTGCGCCGTGACATCGGCATCATCTTTCAGGACAGCAAGCTGCTGGCCGATCGCAATGTCTTCGATAACGTCGCCCTGCCGTTGTTGGTCTCCGGCGATAACCACCCGCGTGATGTCGGCCGCCGCGTGCGTGCCGCGCTGGACAAGGTTGGGTTGCTCAAGCGCGAACACGATTTTCCGATTCAACTCTCCGGCGGTGAGCAGCAGCGCGTCGGCATTGCGCGTGCGGTCGTCAATCGGCCCAAGGTACTGCTGGCCGATGAGCCGACCGGGAACCTCGATCCCGAGCTGTCGCGCGAGATCATGTCGCTGTTTGAACAGTTCAACCAGGTCGGGGTGACGGTGCTGGTGGCGTCGCATGACCTGGAGCTGATCAGCAGTATGAGAAAACGCATGTTGATCCTGCGTGGCGGTCGCCTGTTGGCGGATGAGCGGGGGGCGATGTGAGTCGGTCTGGTGCCAGAGTCGAGAAGAGCGCGCAGCGCGATGCGCGGCCCGGCGTGATCACGCGGCTGCAAAACCATGCCGCGCTGCATTTTCATGTGATGACCACCAGCCTTGGTCAGCTCGGCCGGGGCAAGGCCGGCAATCTGATGACGGCGATCGTGCTGGGCATAGCGCTCTGTCTGCCGGCGATGCTGCATGTGTTGGTCGAACGCATGGCGGGGCTCAGTGATCAGTGGCGGCAGAGCGGACAGATGTCGGTCTTTCTACAGATGGGCGTGAAGGATGCGGCGGCCGAAAAGCTGGCCTCGGAGCTGCGCACGTGGCCTGAACTGGCTGTTATCACCTATATCCCTGCGCAGCAGGCCTTATTGGACTTCAAGCAACAGTCCGGCATGGGTGAGCTGTTGGCCATGCTCGATGATAACCCGTTGCCCGGCGTACTCGTGGTGCAGCCGCAGCCGGATCTGACCCCCGCACAGCTACAGCCGCTGGCGAGCCGGATGCAGAGTCAGTCGATCGTGGAGCTGGTGCAGTTGGACATGGAATGGGCGCAGCGCCTGCACGCCATGTTGTTGTTGGTCGAACGCGGGGTGTTGGTGCTTGGCTCGTTATTGGTGCTGGCGGTGCTGTTTGTGGTCGGTAATACCATCCGTTTGGCGATCGAGAGTCGCCGTGATGAAATCGAGGTGGTCAAACTGATCGGTGGCAGCGATGCCTTCGTGCGGCGACCGTTCCTGTATTACGGTATGTGGTTTGGCCTGTTTGGCGGGCTGCTGGCCTGGTTGATGGTTAACATATTGTTATTGTTGCTAAAACAGCCTGTGGCGGAATTGGCCGGGCTATATGGCAGTGACTTCCAGCTCGGCTTGGTGGATCTGCGCACGACCTTGCTGCTACTGCTGTGCGGGCCGTTGCTGGGGTGGTTAGGGGCATGGCTGGCGGCGTATCACCATCTGCGGGCGATCGAGCCCAGTTAGTTGCTGATTTTGTGAACTTTTAGTATGGTTTAGCACTCACAGATCTTGAGTGCTAAAATACGGCTGGCGAGTTTGAACAGCCTGTCTATAATATTCGCACTTCGCTTAATCAACAGAGAAAGCTAGGGAGACTGAACGAATATGAACAAACGCCTCGACTTGAGTTTGGCGATGCCCGTTGGCAGCCCGGAAGCCTATCAGGCCGCCGTGGCAAGCATCCCCATGCTGAGCGCAGAGGAGGAGCGTGAGCTGGCCGAACGTCTGCGTGATCATAACGATCTGGATGCTGCCCGCCGCCTGGTGTTGTCCCATCTTCGCTTTGTGGCCTATATCGCCCGCGGGTTTCGCGGTTACGGCCTGCCCGAAACCGACCTCATCCAGGAAGGCACCATCGGCCTGATGAAGGCGGTTAAACGGTTTGATCCCAGTCTGAATGTGCGCCTGGTGTCGTTTGCCGTGCACTGGATCAAGGCCGAGATCCATGAATACGTGATTCGCAACTGGCGAATCGTCAAAGTCGCCACCACCAAGGCGCAACGGAAATTGTTTTTTAACCTGCGCAAGAATCGCGCCCGTCTTGGCTGGATGAGCCAGGAAGAGATCGAAACCGTTGCGCGCGATCTCGGTGTCAGCACTGAAAACGTGCTGGAGATGGAGGCGCGTCTCAATGCGCATGATGCATCGTTTGATCCACTGATGGCGGATCAGGATGGCGATGGCCCGGCGGTCGCGCCGGTGGCCTATCTGACAGATCAGCGCGCAGACCCTGCCCATATGCTGGAGCAGAGCCAGTGGCAGGAGCATAACTAGGCGCGGTTGGCGCAGGCGCTGGATGCCTTGGATGAGCGCAGTCTCGACATCCTGCGTCGTCGTTGGATGGATGAGCAGAAGGCGACGCTACATGAGCTGGCCGACAAATACGGTGTGTCGGCTGAGCGCATTCGTCAGCTGGAAAACAATGCCATTAAGAAGTTGAAGGCGGCTGTCGCAGATTAAGCGCAGTCGGTTTTGAAATTAACGAAACCGGGCATCGCGCCCGGTTTTTTTGTGTGTTTAATTTTGATTTGAGGAGTTTGAAACATGAATGCGGCCAGTCCGTGTTGGCGCGATCGCTTTGATGCGATTCGCAGTAACAAAGTCTTTGAGATGACCGTGGTGGCGATCATCATCCTCTCGGCAATGATGATCGGTGCCTCGACCTATGACATCGCACCGGGTTGGATGATGGTGCTCAAGGTGCTCGATATTGGGGTCACTGTTTTCTTTTTGATCGAGATCCTGATCCGCATGGCGGCCGAAGAACGGCTGCGCGACTTCTTCAAAAAGGGCTGGAACATCTTCGACTTCCTGATCGTCACCGTCAGTCTGATCCCGATCGAAGACAGTGAGATGGTCCTGCTGGCGCGTCTGCTGCGGATCTTCCGCGTCCTGCGTTTGATCTCGATGGTGCCTGAACTGCGCATCCTAATGGAGGCCCTGTTGCATGCGATCCCTCGCATCGGCTACGTCGCGCTGTTGATGTTTATTATTTTTTATATCTATGCCGCCATCGGCAGTTTCCTGTTCGACAAGATCAACCCGGTGTTGTGGGGGGATATATCAATCGCGATGCTGACCTTGTTCCGCGTGGCGACCTTTGAAGACTGGACGGATGTCATGTACGAAACCATGACCGTCTACCCGCTGAGCTGGGCCTATTATCTGACCTTTATCTTTTTAACTGCCTTCGGCTTCTTGAACATGATGGTTGGTGTTGTCGTCAGCTCCATGCAGCAAGAGCATGAAAAATACGCCCAGGAGCAGGGTGAAGGCGAAGCGGGTGAGGTTCATTGGATCAAACAGCACACCGAGGAGATGGAGCAACGACTGGTGAGGATGGAGGCGTTGTTGCAACAGATCAATGAACGCGAACGGCGATAAAGATTGCTCGTCATTTGATGTTGAAAAAACGGTGGCTCAGCCACCGTTTTTTTTCGCATACTGACAAGGTGTTATTTGTCTTGCGAGACAGCAGGGGGCAGGATATGGTGCGCTATATCAATTCAGCATGCATACGGTAACGCAAATATGACCTCGACAACGCCAAACAGTTGGCTGCTGGGTACGCTATTGGCCTTGGCAGGGTTCAGTCTGTTGTCGTTTGGTGATGCGACGATCAAATATCTTAGCGCCACCTACTCCAGTTATTCACTGGTCTTTTATAACTCTGTTTTTGCGTTATTGATTTTATTGTTGCTGTCGCCGTGGCTGGGGGGCGTAGGTGATACGCTGCGTGATAAGCGCCTTGGTCTGCATTTTCTGCGCAGCGTGTTGGTCTTTGTGCAGTTGTCCTTGATCGTCTACGCCTTTGCCCAGCTGCCCTTGGCGACGGCCTATGCACTCGCCTTTGTTGCGCCGGCATTTTCAGCGCTGCTGGCAATGCCATTGTTGGGCGATCGCCTGAACTGGCGACACATGGTCGGCATCGGCTGCGGTTTCATTGGTGTATTGGTGATTCTTAGACCAGGGTTGGTGACGATTGAATTTGCATCGATCGCCGCCGTGTTGTCGGCCTTATTTTTTTCATTGGTGAATATCACGGCGCGTTATATGCGTGATTCTAAGCATACCTTGTTGTCATGGGCGTTTTATCCGCATCTATTGATCATTCTGGTGTCACCGCTGTTGTTTGGGCATGAGCTGCGTATGCTCGACCTGGGTGATGTTGGATATCTGGCCTTTATGGGCGCAGCATCGGCCTTTGGTGGTATCTGTCTGGCGCGTGCCTTTGCCTATGCCCATACGGCAATAGCTGCTTCCATGCATTATTCGCAGATGTTATGGGGCGTGTTGTTGGGTTACCTGTTGTTCGATGACGTGATCGACAGCTGGACCCTGGTCGGGGCGATGATTGTGATTGTCAGTGGCTTATGGCTGTTGTGGAGCGTGCGCCGCTGTTAAGGCATCTTTGTCCTTGATGCATACTTTGAGTTCGCCGTTGCGTGTGGCGAGGTTGAGTTGAGTCAAGGTGAGCTCAGATTGCGTATCCAATAATACTTTTTCGGTTTTGCTGTTGCCCTGAATCAAATAGATATTGGCCATGACAGAGGCGAAGAAGAGTGCGCCGATGACGATGATGGCGTCGAGATGCAGGCTGTATTTTTTGGTCATGAGACTGTCCTTGGTATGGTTAAACGCCGGGGTGCCGTAGCATAGCAAGTAATGGTGGTAAATGGTTCGCCAGATCTAGCGCATTGGCGTCGCGTTGATACGGCAGGCGTGCCAATAGCGGGGTAGGCAGACGTTGTTCAAGTGCGGTGATGTTTTGGTCGGCATAGGCCATGTTGGGATCGATGTGATTGGCGACCCAGCCGATGAGTGTGCAGCCATCGTTGCGAATACTTTCGGCAGTTAAGAGTGCATGGTTGATACAGCCCAAGCGCATGCCGACGACCAGAATCACTGGTAATTGCAGTTGTTTGGCGATGTCGGCGATGCTGTGCTGGTCGTCCAGCGGTACGCGCCAGCCACCCGCGCCTTCGACCAGCACGCAATCACTCTGCCCAGCGATGGTGTCGAAATGTTGTTGCAGTGTATCCAGCCTGATCTGCGAACCAACCTCAGCGGCGGCGATGTGCGGCGCGATCGGTGGCGTGTAGGCGTATGGATTGATGTCGTCATAGCTTAGCTCGACATTGCTGTGTTGTTGCAACAGGCGTGCGTCTTCATTGCGCAGGCCATCGGCGGTGAGTTCGCAACCCGCCGAGACGGGTTTCATCACGCCGACTTTGGCACCATCTTTTTTTAAACGCTCCACCAGCGCCAGGCTGACATAGGTCTTGCCGACATCGGTATCCGTCCCTGTGATGAATACACCGCAGTGCATGTTTATCTCCGTCGCTGAATGGTGTGCAGCGGGATGGCGATGCTGCCATCGCCATCGGCACGTTGTGTGATATTTGATCCCCAGGCATGGCCATACACCACTTCGTAACTGGCGGGCAGGGTGCCGTCGCTGAGGCGAAATTGCTCATATGCTTGCAGCAATTTGGTCAAACTTTGTTTGCCGGTCAGGCCACGATTGCGCCCTGCGGTGACATTGTGTGCGCCGATGCCTTTGAGTTCGCGCATCAGTGTCTTTGGGTCACGATAGGTGAGGGTGATGGTCTCGCTGTCCATGACTGGATCGGCGACCTTGCTGCGCACCAGCGCATCGCCGATGTCGTGCATGTCGAGAAAGGCGTTGACGTGTACCTTGTCATCGACGGCCGCCCAGGCCTGGCGCAATTCGGTCAGCGTGTCGGGACCGAAGGTGGTGAACATCAGCAGGCCTTCGGGTTTTAACACCCGTTGGAATTCTGCCAGTGTGCGATCCAGGTCCTGCACCCATTGAATGGTGACGTTGGAGAAGATCATGTCGACGCTATTGTTGGTCAGTGGCAATGATTCAGCGTCGGCGCAGACAAAACGACGTTTGTTACGCCAGCGACTGAATAGTCCAGGTTTGCCGCGCGCCTGTTGCAGCATGCCATGGGCAATATCCAGCCCGATGAGTTCTGCCTTAGGGTAACGTGTGCTCAACTCTTTCGTGAGGCGACCCGTGCCGCAGCCTACATCCAAGATGCGTTGCGGTTGTAGTTTGATCAGATCGAGGCGTTCCAATAGGCGCCTGCCGATCTCTTGTTGCAGTACGGCCAGGGCATCGTAGTCGGCTGCGGCGCGGCTAAACGAATCGCGCAGTTGGCGTTTGTCGATTTGGTATTCGGCGTCCATCTTATTTATTCAGAAATGCATTCAGGCAGCTTAAAAATTCAGTCGGGTGCGATAGAAACGGTGCATGCCCTGCGGTCGGCATAATGTCGAATTGTGCGCTCGGCATCAGTGGTCGCATCAGGTCGGCACAAGCCACAGGCGTCAGCATGTCGCGTGCGCCAAGGATCAACTGCGTCGGTGTTTGTAGTTTGTGTAGCTGTGGTCGCAGGTTGGCTTCTTTTAAGATTGCCAAGCCCAGGCGCAGTGCCTCCGGGTTGGGCAGTGGCCGTTCGGCGACCAGTTGGCGGATCAGTTTTAATAGCGACTTTTCATCATCCGCACCGCGCACCTGCAGGCCTAAAAAGCGTTTGAGTGTGCCTTCGGTGTCCTGTGTCAGGTTGTCGGTGAAGGTCTGCAGATTCTTGACCGGCGTCGCCGCAGGCCAGTCGGTGCTTTGCACGAACTGCACCTGTGCGCCGACCATCACGACTTTGCGGATCTGCGCCGGATAGTGCAGTGCGGCGTTGAGTGCCGCCATGCCGCCCAGCGACCAGCCGACCCAGATGGCGTTTGTTGGTACAGAGTTCAAGATCAATTGACTGAGACGCATGATGTCGAAGCCACCGGCGGGCAAGGGGCTGTGGCCGTGGCCGGGCAGGTCGACCGTGGTCACGCGATAGTGCTGGCTGAGTTGATTTAATACCGGCGCCCAGACGCCACTGTGCAGGCCCCAGCCATGGATTAATACTAAGTCATCGCCTGTTCCAAACTGCTCGGTATAGAGGCTCATACGAGGGTTTCCAATGTATTTAATAAACGCGCGACATCCTGCTCGCTGTGATCGCTGCTGAAGGTGATGCGCAGGCGGGCGGTGCCAGCGGGCACCGTCGGCGGGCGGATCGCACTGATGAGGATGCCTGCTGTCTGCAGTTGCTCGCTGAGTTTGAGTGCCGAAGCATCGTCACCGATGATCAAGGGTTGGATCGGTGTTGGCGAGTCCATCAGGTTCAGGCCGAGCTGCTGGGCGCCGCGGCGGAACTGCGTGATCAGGCTTTGCAGTTTGTCGCGGCGCCACGACTCGGTTTGTACCAGTTTAAGACTGGCGCGTGTCGCCTCGGCCACTGCCGGCGGCAGCGCAGTGGTGTAGATGTAGGGGCGGGCGCGATTGATCAGCAGTTCGATCAGCTCTTCACTGCCCGCGACAAACGCACCAAAGGTGCCGAAGGCCTTGCCGAGGGTGCCGACGAGGATCGGCACGTCATCGCCAGTCAGGCCAAAGTGCTCAACGCAACCGCCGCCGTGTTGGCCAAGCACACCAAAGCCGTGGGCGTCGTCGATCATCAGCAGCGCGTTGTGGGCACGGGCGGTTTGGCTCAGCGCGGGCAGGTTGGCCAGGTCGCCATCCATGCTGAAGACGCCGTCACTGACGACCAGTGTGTTGCCCGAGCACTTGGCGAGTTTGGCCGCCAGATCGTCGGCATCGTTATGACGGTAACGCTGTATCCTGGCCTGGCTCAGCAGGCCGCCGTCGAGCAGTGAGGCGTGGTTGAGCCGGTCTTCGAGCACGTGATCGCCACGGCCGCAGAGGGCGGCGATGACGCCCATGTTGGCCATATAGCCGGTCGAGAACAGCAAGGCGCGTGGACGGCCGCAGAATGCGGCCAGTTCCTCTTCCAGCGCGTGGTGGGCGCTGCTGTGACCACTAATTAAATGAGACGCGCCGCTGCCGACACCCCAGCGCGCCGCGCCTGCCTGCATCGCGGCGATGACTTCGGGATGATTGGCGAGGCCTAGGTAGTCGTTGCTGTTGAACGACAGATACTCGCCACTGGCATCGCGCAGCCGCACGCCGCAGGCACTGTCGACGACGCGACGGCGGCGGTAGCGGTGCTGCTGTTGCAGCGCGTTGAGCTGGCCCTGGAAATCGAATGCCATGTCAGGCCTTTTGTTTGGCCAGTTCGATGGCGGCAGCGATGGCCGCCCGCGCCTGCGGACTTGTTTTCCAACAATGGGCGTGCAGCATCGAGGCGATATTCTCGGTGACGGTGTCGACTTGGCAGTCCTTGAGATCGAGCAGCGAATTGATGCCGATTTCTTCCAGTCGCTTGACCACAGTCGGACCGACGCCCTTCAGTTGTAGCAGGGCGTCGCGCTCGTCGTCAGGGAAAGGCATCAGGCGGCTTCGGTGCTGTCTTGTTGGCGACGTTGTTGGGTGTTGCCGCGCACGTCTAGTTTGAGGTCTTTGATCATCTTTAGGTCATCTTCGACACCACGGCCCTTGGTGGTCAGGTAGTCGCCGATCATGACGCCGGAGGCACCGGCCATGAAGATCATCGATTGCATGTCGCCGAGGAACTGGCGGCCACCGGCGATGCGGATTTCGGCCTGCGGCAGCATGAAACGGTAGGTGGCGATGGCGCGCAGGATCTCCTGTGGCGACATCGGTGTGCGGGTGCCCATCGGTGTGCCGAGCACGGGGCTAAGGAAGTTCAGCGGTACCGATTCGACCTGCAGCTGGCGCAGGGTTTCGGCCATCTCGATGCGCTGGTCCAGCGACTCGCCCATGCCGAGGATGCCACCGGCGCAGACGCGCAGGCCGGCGTCGCGGGCGTGGTTGATGGTGTCGATGTTTTCCTGGTAGGTGTGTGTGGTGCAGACCTGGTCGAAGAAGCTCTCGGCGCATTCCAGATTATGGTGGTAGTTTTCCATGCCCATCGCCTTCAGTTTGCCGGCGGAGTCCTTGGTCAGCGCGCCGAGGCTGGCGCAACGGCCGATGTCGCTGCCGTCGTCGAGGGCGGCGAAGTACTCTTCCAGTTTGCCCTCTTCTTTGTCAGAGCGAACACCCCAACCCTTTGAAACGACGCCAAAATCGCTGGCGCCCCATTCGCGCGCCTTTTTCGCCTGCGCCACCAGCTCGTCGGCCGGGATGTAGTCGTAGGCCGGGGCCTGGGTCTTGTGATGGCCCGACTGTGAACAGAATGAACAGTTTTCCGAGCAGTTGCCGGAGCGTACATTGGCAATCGCGCAGACCTCGATCTCGTTGCCACGGAAGGTTTTACGGATGCGGTCGGCGCTGGCCATCAGCCATGGCAGGTAGTCGTCGTCGAGACGGATCATCCAGCGGCCTTCGTCGGCGCTCATCTCGCCGCCGGCGAGGATGCGTTGGGTGATGTCATCGATACGGGTGTAGACGCTGTTGTCGAGCTGGCTGGCCATCGGCATTCCTTAATTAGATATGGTTGCGGTAGATTGCGCGATCTTAACCGCGGCCGGTGAATTGTCAACCCAGGGAAGGGGTGATGAATTACAAGTGGCTAAATAGTGTTCAGTTTTGGGCCTTGCCGGGGCAGTGTTGTCTCTGTGGTCAGCGTTCGTTGGCGCCGAGGGATATCTGCAGCGGTTGTCTGGCCGACCTGCCGCGTCTGCGCGCCCGTTGCACACGCTGTGCCTTGCCATTGGCCCAGGATGGGCTGTGCGGCATCTGTCAGCGGCGGGCGCCTGCCTACGACGGTGTGTGGGCATTGTACGAGTACGGTTTCCCGTTGAACCACATGATCACGGGGCTTAAGTACGACGCACGTTTGCATCTGGCGCGGCTGTTGGCCGAGCAGATGGCGGCGGCGTTGGCAGCCGATTGGGGTACGGTTCAGCCGGTGGATGCGATAGTGCCGGTGCCGTTGCATCCGCGGCGCCTGCGCGAGCGTGGTTTTAATCAGGCCCAGGTGTTGGCTGAGCCGCTGGCGCGTCGGCTGGGTGTGCCGCTGCAGTCTGCCTGGTGTCGACGGCAGCGGGAGACAGAGCAGCAGGCAGGCATGTCGGCCAAGGCGCGGCGGCGTAATTTGAAATCTGCCTTCGAGGTGACGGCGGATGTGCGCGGCCTCAGTCTGGCGATCGTCGATGACGTGATGACGACTGGCACGACGGTTGAGGTATTGGCGGCGGCGCTGAAAAAAGCGGGTGCGCGGCGGGTACAGGTGATTGTTTGTGCCCGTGCCGGGCGTTCCGATTAGGCGGCGGCGTGCTACCATAGCGGACGTTTTTTGCAGGCCCGGCGCCGGGCGCTGTGTAGGTTAATAAATCCATCAGTAATTTGTTTTAGGGAGACGCGTAAATGAACGCACGAGTAGGTATTGCCGTGGCTTTGATGGTTGTGGCAGGGCAGGCGACGGCAGGCAAGATTGATCTCGGGGTCAGTGATGACACGGTGTTGGCGCAATATGCGTCAACCATTAGCTATAGCAGTTATGGCCATACGGATTGGAATCTTGGCTTGATGTACACCGAAGAGGATGATGTGATGGGGGCTCTCGGAATCGAGATGATCGGTGAGGCGGGTAGCCATGCGCCGGGGCTGACGGGGGGCGTAGGCATCAAGACTTATGCGGTTTCGATCGATAACACAAATGATGACGTGGGTTCTGTGACCTTGGGCGGTATGTTGCGTTTTGTACCCCCGAAGGTAAATCGTCTGAGCATGGGCGCTGGTTTGAACTATGGGCCGGACGTGACGACCTTCGGCGATGCGAACCGTTTCTTGGCCTTCAATTCACGCATAGGCTTTGAAGTGTTGCCTGAGGCATCGCTTTATGTCGGTTACCGCAAGATTCGTGCACGCATGGAGCGTGGTTACGATGTGGATCTGGACAAGGGCTGGCATCTGGGTATCACGATGTCGTTTTAATGGATGAGTGAGCACGGGGGATTGAACGACGGATGCAGGTTTCAAATGCCTATCCCGTTTATTACCTTGGTAACAACGCCCTGCGGCCGGATACGGCCGCAACGGGCGCCAATGTCGACAGTTCCCGTCACCATCAGCAACTAAAAGAAGTTCAGCACCGCCCGCCCGCCGAGCAGGTCTTGGAGGGCGAGCTGCTGGATAAGCAGCGGCAACAGCAACGCCAGCAGACACGGGCCGGGGTATATGAAGATGGCAGCCCCGAGCAGCAGCGATACCAGCAGCAGGCGGCGTCGCGGGCTCTGGCATCGAGTCTGACGGCATCGCAGGCGCTGGCGGAGTATCAGGAAAATGCGGAGTTGAGTGCTGGCTCTATCATTCGGGAACGCGCGCTGTTGTTGGATGTGTACGCTTAATCCGATCTTTCTCTTCTAAAATCTCGTAACGGAATCTCTGGCGATGAATCAGCAAATTGATGAGGCGCGTCTGGCGCGTGTGCTCCATGCCCAGCGTTGGGCGGGTTTGGCGACGGTCGATGGTGATGGCGCGCCGTTTAGTTCGTGGGTGGCCTATGTTATCGATGCGGATCAGGGCTGTTTGTGGCTGCATCTGAGTCGTCTGGCGCGTCATACACGGCATGTGCTGGTCGAGCCCCGCGTGGCGCTGGCGGTGAGCGAGGCCGACGACGGTGTTTGCGATCCGCAGACCCTGGCGCGGCTGACGGTGTCCGGGCGCTTGCTGGAGGTGGGGCGCGAGCATGCGGATTATGCCGCGGCCAAGTCTAAATACATCAGTCATTTGCCAAACGCTGAGCCACTCTTTGACTTCGGTGATTTTTCACTGTTCCGCTTTGAGATCAGCGGCGGTCGTTATGTGGAAGGCTTTGGGCGCGCGGTGCAATTGAGCGAGGCCCGTTTGTTGGATGTGGTGCGCCGGGGTTGAGCTGATGGAGTTTGTGCAGGTTGTGGCGGCGGTCATCGACGATNNTGGGAGTTTCCCGGCGGCAAGATCGATGCCGGTGAATCGGCCGCCGAGGCGCTGCGCCGTGAGCTTCATGAGGAATTGGGCATAGAGGTCGAGGCGGCGCGGCCGTTGTTGCGGGTGCGTCATCGTTACCCTGATAAATCGGTGATGCTCGATGTCTGGCGCGTGAGCCGGTTTCGCGGCGAGCCCCATGGTCGTGAGGGGCAGGCGGTGGAATGGGTGGCGCAGGAGGCCCTCAGTGAACGGGCGTTTCCGGCGGCCAATCGGCCGATTGTGACGGCGGCCTGTCTGCCCGATCGTTACTTGGTCACGCCTGAACCCACGACCGACGTGGCGTTGTTTCTCGATCAGCTGTCACAGGCCTTGGCCCAGGGCGTGCGTTTGGTGCAATTGCGCGCCAAGTCGCTGCCTGCGGATGATTATCGTCTGTTGGCGCAGCGTGTGTTGCCGGTGTGTCGTCGGGCGGGTGTGCGATTGTTGTTGAATGCCGACGCGGAGACGGTGATGGCGCTCGGGGCCGATGGCATACACCTGACCAGCGAGCGCCTGATGTGTCTGAATGAACGGCCGTTGCCGGCGGGCATGTGGGTGGCGGCCTCGACACACAACGCTGCTGAGTTGGCGCAGGCCGAGCTGATCGGTGTGGATTTTGCGGTGCTGGCGCCGGTGCAGCCGACGGCCAGTCATCCGGGTGTGTCGCCACTGGGCTGGGCGGCGGCGAAGTTGTTGCTCGATGAGGTCAATCTGCCGGTGTATTTATTAGGCGGCATGCGTGTGGCAGATGTGAATGAGGCCTGGGCCCATGGTGCTCAGGGTATCGCCGCCATTCGTGATCTGTGGCCGGCGGGTTAAAGGCGTTGATGGATTAGCGCGGCGGCAGTTCGCCGTGAATCATGTCTTCCAGGTCATCGGGCGGCGTTTCAGCGGGGACGCTGTATTCTTCATTGGCCCAGGCACCAAGATCAATCAGACGGCAGCGGTCACTGCAAAACGGGCGATAGGTCGATTCCGGTGCCCATGCCACCCGATTGCCGCAGGTGGGGCAGCTGACCATGGTGGTCGTGCTCATAGGGTGCAGCAGTAGAGGCGAAAGGGGACGTTGAGGCTGGTTTGTTTCGGCCGCTCGTAGATGTATGACTCCATGAAACGGATCGTGATGCGGTGTTTGCCGCCGCTGATCTCGGCGTAATAGGGTTGACCGCTGTCCAGTGTCACTCGAATCATTTGTGTAATGGCGCTGGGATCGAGATTCAATTGAAAGAAACCACCCTCGGCGATTTCGTTGCGTGGTTGGGCGCTTTCGCGGATCAAACGCATGATCAGCTTGATCGCCTCCTGGATCGGCTCAAACGGTTCAATCCATTTTTGAATATCGATGATTCGTTTTTCTTCCGGCTGCGACAGCCATAAATGATAGGCAGGCAGATCAAAGTCGCAACAGCCACCAGCAATGGAGCTGCGTTGTTTGATGCTGTTCAATAATTCGTTGCCGCGTAGATCAAAGGATTGGTTATTGGCCGCATACAGGCGGTCGATCAACAGGTCTATATCGTTGAGAATGTCCTCTAGACGGGATGTGTCGACCTGTGGATTCTCTGCCAAACGCTCGAGAAAACCGGCCTGACGCTCCAATTCTTTCATGACCTCGGTCTTGAGATCACTGCGACTGAAGATGTTGACGATATCAAACAGCGTGTTGATTGCAGCACGGCTATCCCAGGCAGAATGACGGAACAGATGCGAACGCGCCTGTTGAAACAGAAATTCCAAACGCAGAAAGGTACGGATGCGTTCGTTCAAGGGTTGTTCATAGATAATCGGAGAATAGGCGCTGCTCGCCAGAGGCGCTGAGTGGTTTGACCCAGTTGTGTCTGAATTACTCAATTTAACGACTTGACCGTCCACTGTGCTGCCCTGTGCTGCATTTTTTCTGTGGCTGTAGTTTACGCCATGCCGAGCAGTGATTAAAGGTATACGCCCACAGCTTTCCGAATTGGATTGCATGGGGCGTGGTTCAAATTTTACAGGCTCTGTTGGGTGTAACGGCGATGCAGTGCGTTAACTTGAGTGCGTAACTGTTCTATATCGCCAGAATTGTGAATAACTTCACTCGCGATGGCCAGACGCTGTTCGCGTGTCGCTTGACGCGCGAAGATGGCGTCGACGGACTCAGCGGGTTGATGATCTCGCTGCATGACGCGTCGACGACGTAGATCATCATCACAATCGACAACCAATATTTGCTCATAGCTCGGCGCCTGGCCTGTCTCGATCAGTAGCGGAATCACGAATAGGCCGTAGGGGGCGGTTTGTTGGGCTGCGAGAGCCTGCATGCGCTGGCGGATGCGTGGATGAAGAATCGCCTCCAGTGTCAGCCGAGCCTGATCATCGGCGAAGATGATGTCTCGTAGTGCGCGGCGGTTGAGTGTGCCATCGGCATTGAGGATGCTATTGCCAAAAACGTTGACGATCTCGGTAAGGGCCGGTTGCCTGGGCTCGACCTGTTCGCGAGCAATGACGTCGGCATCAATGATCGGTACGCCCAGTTCGGCAAATAATTCAGCGACTGTTGATTTGCCACTGCCGATGCCGCCAGTTAGGGCAATGATGCGCATGATCAGGTGAGGATGCCGAGGTATTGCTCGGTAATCGCAACACCCCAGATCAACGCAATCCATCCGGCGGCTGCCAGATAGGGCCCGAAGGGGATGGGGGTGTTGCGTTCATGGCCGCGCATTACGACCAAACTGATACCGACCACGGCACCGACCAGCGAGGAGGCGAGAATAATCACGGGCAGCATTTGCCAACCGAGCCAGGCACCGAGCATGGCCAATAGCTTGAAATCGCCATATCCCATGCCTTCCTTGCCGGTCAGCAGTTTAAATATCCAGTAGATTGACCACAGACTGAGGTAACCGATCATCGCGCCGATCAGGGCGGATTGAATATCGGTGAACATGCCGGTGAACAGATTAATCGCCAAGCCCAGCCAGAGCATGGGCAGCGTGATGCTGTCCGGCAGTAATTGATGATCCACATCGATCATGGTCAGGCAGATGAGTGACCAGGTGAGGACGAGTGCGGCCAGTGTCTCCCAGCCGAATCCAAAGTACCAGGCGATGGTGGCCGATAGCAGCGCAGTCACCGATTCAATGATCGGATAGCGCGGTGAGATACGGGCCTGGCAGCTGGCACACTTCCCCTTCAAGAACAGATAGCTGATGACGGGGATGTTTTCGAGCGCAGTAATTCTGTGGCTACAGTGTGGGCAGGCCGAGCGTGGCACGGCCAGGTTGTAACGCGCTTGTTCAGCGATGGGGGTGCCATTGAGTTCAGCGCATTGGCCTCGCCACTCTCGCTCCATCATGATCGGCAGACGATGGATGACGACATTGAGGAAGCTGCCGACCATGGCTGATAGCACGACGACCAGTGATATAAAAAGTAGCTGGCTTCCTGCCAATAATTCCAGTAATTGCATGGACTACGTTATACCACTTCACCCATTTTGAAGATAGGCAGGTACATCGCGATGACCAGGCCGCCGATGATGACACCGAGGAAGGCCATGATCAGTGGTTCCATCAGGCTACTGAGGCCATCGACGGCATTGTCGACCTCTTCTTCATAGAAGTCCGCGACCTTGGCGAGCATTGCATCGAGTGAGCCGGCCTCTTCACCGATGGCGATCAATTGCACCACCATGTTAGGGAAGAGATTGGTTTGTCGCATAGAGGCTTGTAGCGGCGAGCCGGTTGCTATTTCGTCACGCATACGCAGGATGGCCTGTTCATACACGACATTGCCCGCAGCACCGGCGACAGTAGTCATCGCCTCGACCAAGGGCACACCGGCCGCAAACATGGTCGACAGTGTGCGTGCAAAACGGGCGATGGTGGCCTTGCGGATCAGATCACCAAAGATCGGCATTTTGAGGATGGTTTTATCCAGAAAGTCATTAAAGGGCTTGGAAGTCTCTTTGAGCTTTTTGATGATCACGACGATCACGGCGAGTACACCAAACACTAGCCACCAGTAAGCCATCAAGAAGTCGGACATGTCGACAACCATTTGTGTCAAAGCCGGCAGGTCCGCACCAAAGCCCTGGAATAGGGCCGCAAACTCAGGGACAACGAACATCAACAGGATGGTTGTAACGATGATCGCCGCGATAATAACGGCAGTTGGGTAAAACAGGGCCTTTTTGATCTTGCCTTTGATTGCCTCGACTTTTTCTTTGTAAAGTGCAATTTTATGCAGCAGGCCCTCGAGGATGCCGGCCTGCTCGCCCGCGTTGACCAGGTTGCAGTATAGGGCGTCGAAGTATTTCGGATGTTTGGCCAAGGCGTCGGCGAGGGAGTTACCGCCTTCGATATCGCCTTTGATCTTCATCAACATTTCTTGCATCTTGGGATTTTCATGGCCACGGCCAACGATCTCGAAGGCTTGTACCAAGGGTACCCCGGAGCTCATCATGGTCGCCATCTGGCGACTGAAGATGGCGATATCCTTGGGAGTGATCGCTTTACCTTTGTTGGTGCCTCCAAACAGAGGCTTGGGCTTTTTCTTGACCTTGAGTGGATTGATCCCTTGCCGGCGCAGCTCTGCCTTGATCAAGGTTGGGCTGCTGCCCCGCAATTCGCCCTTGGCCCGATTGCCGCGTTTGTCGGTGCCTTCCCAGGTATAGGTGTCCAGCTTGGCGGCGCTTTTGTTGTCAGCCATGACTCGTTACTCCGTGATGACGCGGTTGATTTCTTCTAGGCTGGTCAGGCCCTGGGATACTTTCAATAGGCCGGATTTTCGTAAATCGTTAATACCTTCCTGAGCTGCTTGGTCGGCAAGGTCTATGGCGGTACAGCCCTTCATGATCAGTCGTCCCATCGCATCGGAGATGGGCATGACCTGATAAATACCGACCCGGCCTTTATAACCATCGTTGCATTGATCACAACCGACGGGGTGGTATACGGTGAAACCATCATCGACCTGTTTTTCTGTGAAGCCTTCTTTTAGCAATGCTTGCTTGGGGATGTCTGCCGGTGCCTTGCAATGAGAGCATAGACGCCGTGCCAGCCGTTGGGCAATGATCAAGGAGACTGCTGAGGCGATATTAAACGGCGCCACCCCCATGTTTAACAGCCGCGACAGTGTTTGCGGCGCGTCATTGGTGTGCAGTGTCGAGAGTACCATGTGACCGGTTTGTGCGGCCTTGATCGCGATCTCGGCGGTTTCTAGGTCACGAATCTCACCGACCATGATGATGTCCGGGTCCTGACGGAGGAAGGATTTCAGGGCTGCGGAAAACGTCAGGCCGACCTTGGGGTTGACGTTGACCTGGTTGATCCCCTGCAGATTGATTTCCGCCGGGTCTTC
>DHYU01000015.1 GCA_002415485.1 Proteobacteria bacterium UBA5122 | reverse complement strand
TGCAGTTTTTCTTTGTCATAATCAGAGGTGGTTTCTGCCAGTTGCGCACGGATTTGGTTAACGCGTGCATCGATATCAGCAGCGGCACCGGCGCCATCGATGATGGTAGAGGTGTCTTTGTTGATCAGGACTTTCTTCGCAGTACCCAGATCTTCCAGGGTGATGCTTTCCAGATTCAGGCCAACTTCTTCAGAGATCACTTGCGCGCCAGTCAGGACTGCGATGTCTTGCAGCATGGCTTTACGACGATCACCGAAACCAGGTGCCTTGACGGCAGCAACCTTCACGATGCCACGGATGTTGTTCACAACCAGAGTCGCCAGTGCTTCGCCTTCGATGTCTTCAGCGATGATGATCAGCGCACGACCGGCCTTGGCTACGCCTTCCAGCGCAGGCAGCAATTCACGGATGTTGGAGATCTTCTTGTCGCAGATCAGGATGAAGGGGTTGTCCAGCTCAGCAGTCATGTTTTGCTGATTGGTCACGAAGTAAGGTGACAGGTAACCACGATCGAATTGCATACCTTCAACCACGTCCAGCTCGTTGGCCAGGCCAGTGCCTTCTTCAACGGTGATGACGCCTTCTTTACCAACCTTGTCCATTGCATCGGCAATGATCTGGCCGATTTCGGTATCAGAGTTGGCAGAGATGCTGCCGACCTGGGCGATAGACTTGCTGTCCGCGCATGGCTTGGACATGTTCTTCAGTTCTTCAACGGCAGCAGTTACTGCCTTGTCGATACCGCGCTTCAGGTCCATTGGGTTCATACCCGCAGCAACGGCCTTCAGGCCTTCGGCCAAGATGCTTTGCGCCAGCACAGTTGCAGTGGTGGTACCGTCGCCGGCGATGTCATTGGTTTGAGAAGAGACTTCCTTCACCATTTGTGCGCCCATGTTCTGGAACTTGTCTTCCAGTTCGATCTCTTTGGCAACAGAGACACCGTCTTTGGTGATGGTAGGAGCGCCGAAAGATTTTTCCAGCACTACGTTGCGGCCTTTAGGACCCAGGGTCACCTTTACCGCGTTGGCCAGGATGTTGACGCCTTCAACCATGCGGGCTCGGGCATCAGAACCGAATTTGACTTCTTTAGCAGCCATTGTATTTCCTCGTGTTTAAATTCGTTTGGATATGAATAAGCGCAGACAGGCTTAGGCTTCGATCACGGCGACGATGTCGTCTTCGCGCATCACCAGCAGCTCTTCGCCTTCTACCTTGATCTCGGTGCCGGCGTATTTGCCGAACAGGACCTTGTCGCCAACCTTGACGTCCATCGGGCGTACTTCGCCGCTGTCGAGAATCTTGCCTTTACCGGCTGCAATCACTTCGCCGCGCGCAGGTTTTTCGGTTGCGCTGTCGGGGATCACGATGCCGCCAGCAGAAGTACGTTCTTCTTCCATGCGACGGATCACGATGCGATCATGCAAAGGACGGATATTCATTAAGGGTATCTCCTTGATTTATAGATGTGTTTTAGAACAAAAACCGTTTCCAGACCGGCCGGGGGCTAGCACTCCCCTGGCGCGAGTGCCAAACATGATAGCGGCGAAACGTTCCGAGTCAAGTCGGCACCAGGGGTTTAGGTGTGGGATTGGGCCTGAAAAATGGCCGCCAGGGCGGCGATTTAGCGCTGCTTGTCGTCGTCGCGCCAGTACTCGCCATCGATGGTCTTCGGACCGGCATCATAACGCCCGCCCGGCGCACCGGGGCCTCGACTGGCGCCGCCGACGATCACGCCACGGCGGATCGCCCACATGATGACGGCACGGCGCAGCACGGGGATCAGGCAGACAAAACCGATGGCATCGGTAAAAAAGCCTGGGGTCAGCAACAGGGCACCGCCGACCAGCAGCATAGCCCCTTCGAGCAGTTCGATCGCCGGCACCTCACCGCGAGCCAGTGTCGCCCGCACCCGTTCCAGCGTCGCCAACCCCTGCCAGCGCAGCAACAGGCCACCGAACACGGCCGTGAACACCACCAGGAAGATGGTCGGCAACACACCAATAATCCCGCCCACCTGGATCAACAGATAGATCTCGAAGATGGGGACCAAGACGAAGAGCAACATCAAGACTTTAAACATGGGCCACACCTTACCGCAAAATGCCTCTGTTCCGAAACCGGGTTTCACCACCCCCGCTCAGATCGCTTTAAGTAAGGTTGGGTTCCTCTCTATATGCGATCCATCTCCGGTTTTTCAAGCCCCCACCCCTGAAATCCCGCTTGTTCACTGATTCCGGCCATCACGCGAAGATTGAGCCCAGGCGGCCGATCCGGTATCTTGCCGCGATGGAAAACAAACGCCTGCTCGTCATCAGCACCTGTCCCGATATGGAATGCGCGCAAGAGATCGCCTCGGCGGTGGTCGGTGCGTCACTGGTTGCCTGCGTCAACATCCTGCCCGGCGCGACCTCGGTCTACCGCTGGCAGGACCAGATCGAACAGGCGCAGGAGCTGGTGCTGCTGATGAAGACCACTGCCGAGGCCTACCCGGCGCTGGAGACGGCGATCCAGGATCTGCACCCCTACGAACTTCCAGAGATTATCGCGGTCCCCATAGAGGCTGGCCTGGCCGGCTATCTCGACTGGATTGACCTGACCACGGTCGCCCCCAGCCCGTAACGGCGGCGCGACCAGCATCACGCAACAATTAAAAGAACGCACACTATGCCCGCAATCACGTTTCCAAACACCCCCGGCCGTTACTCTTGGGCGCTGGCATTATGCCTGCTGCTGAGCCTGTGGGCCCCATTGAACAGCCATGCCGAAGGCATCCCGGCGCAGAAGGTCGAGAGCAGCGGCATCAGCGACCTGTTTTCATCCCTTGGCAATCGGCTGGGCCTCAACAGCGCCAGCGCGTTTTTGCCACCGGATCAGGCCTTCCACTCCAGCATCGACATCGAAAACGCCTATAGCCTCGTCGTCTACTTCGACATCGGTGACGAATATTATCTATATAAAGACAAATTCGGCTTCGAGATCATCAGCGGCGACGGCATCACACTCGGCCAGGCACAGCTGCCGCCCGGTAAGGAAAAATACGATGAGGCCTTCGGCCTGAGCCAGGTCTATTACGACGAGGTCGCGATCCGCATCCCCTTGGAGCGCACCAACCTTGAGGCCACACCGCTCAAGCTGCTGCTTAAATTTCAGGGCTGCGCCGACAAGGGTTTTTGTTATCCGCCGCTGGAGCGTGAGGTCGATGTCGCCCTGCCCAAGGCCACCACACCACCTCCTGCTGTGACCACGGCCAATAGCGGCGGCTATCAATCTGAACAGGACCGCTACGCCTCGACCCTCGCCACCGGCAGCATCGGCCTGACCCTGCTCAGCTTCTTCGGCCTCGGCCTGCTGCTGACCTTCACCCCGTGCGTCTTCCCGATGATCCCGATCCTGTCCGGCATCATCGCCGGCCAGGGCAGCCAGATCACTACGCGCAAGGCCTTCACGCTGTCACTGGTCTATGTCCTGGCGATGGCCAGCGCCTACACCATCGCCGGTGTGCTCGCCGGCCTGTTTGGCGGCAACCTACAGGCGGTCTTCCAAACACCATGGGTATTGATCACCTTTAGCCTCGTCTTTGTCGCGCTGGCCTTTTCAATGTTCGGCTTTTACGAGCTGCAGCTACCGAACCGCTGGCAGAGCAAACTCACCGAGTTGAGCAACAAACAACGGGGCGGCACGCTGGTCGGTGCTGGCGTGATGGGCTTTCTGTCGGCGCTGATTGTCGGCCCTTGTGTCGCCGCCCCGTTGGCGGGCGCGCTGATTTACATCGGCCAAACGGGCGACGCCATGCTCGGCGGCGCGGCGCTGTTTGCGCTCAGCCTCGGCATGGGCACACCACTGCTGATCCTCGGCACCTCGGCCGGTAAACTGCTGCCAAAGGCGGGCGCGTGGATGAACAACATCAAGGCCGTGTTCGGCGTGTTGCTGCTGGCGGTCGCGATCTGGCTGCTGGAACGCATCATCCCGGCGCAGGCGACGCTGCTGCTGTGGGCGGCATTGTTTGTCGTCAGCGCCATCTACCTCGGTGCGCTCGATCATCTGCCGCCCGAGGCCAGCGGCTGGCGCAAGCTGTGGAAGGGTTGCGGCGTGATCCTGCTGATCTACGGCATCATCCTCAGCCTTGGCGCTGCCAGCGGCGGCAAGGACCCACTCAAACCCCTGGCTGCATTTTCGATGGGCAACGCCACCGCCGGTCCGACGCAGGCGCTGGCCTTCAAGAAGGTTAAAGGCGTCGACGGTCTGCAACAGGAGCTGGCCTTGGCACAGGCGCAAAACCGGCCGGTGATGCTCGATTTCTATGCCGACTGGTGCGTCTCCTGTAAACAGATGGAGCGCGAGACCTTCTCCGCCCCCGGCGTGCAGGCGGCGCTGAGCAAAGTGATCCTGCTCAAGGCCGATGTCACTGCCAATGACGAGGCCGACCAGGCCCTGCTCGCCAAGTTTGGCCTCTACGGCCCACCTTCGATATTATTTTTCAACCCGCAAGGCCAGGAACAGACACAATACCGCCTGATGGGATTTGTCGGTGCGCAGGAATTTGAAACCCTGGTCCGCGCCGCGCTCAATGTTTAAACACTCAACCACTTAGGAATTGCATCGCAAATGGATAAAAAAATGGTGATGGCGGGTGCCGTCGCGATCTTCGCAATCGGCATGATCATCGGTAACTACGCGATTCAGAGCTTTAACAAACCACCCGAACCATCGGCCGAAACCAAGTCCCTGGTCGGCACCAGCGTGCCCGACTTCTCACTGCTCGCGCTCGATGGCGTAAGAGAGAACAACAAACAGTGGCTGGGCAAGGTCCAGGTCATCAACTTCTGGGCCACCTGGTGCGGACCATGCAAGGATGAGATCCCCGTCCTGATCGAACTGCAAAACGAATACGGCGGCCAGGGGCTGCAGGTGATCGGCATCTCCATCGACAGCAAAAAAGAAGAAGTCATCGACTACGCCAAAGAAATGGGCATCAACTACGTGCTGCTCAATGACCGCGATGCGATGGACGTCGGCTACATGCTCGGCAATGACGCCGGCATCATCCCGTACACGCTCATCATCGACCGCAGCGGCAAGATCGCGCACATGAAATACGGCCGCGCCGACCGTGCCGACCTCGAACCGACCATCAAACAGCTGCTGTAATCCCGACTGACGACGTCAAACTCCGGGCGAAAAGCCCGGATTTGTCGCGAACGCGCCGCGATCCGTAAAAAGTTGGACAAGCCTTGTGGGCACATGACAAAATAGCGCGCATCTGCACCCAATGCGTGCAATACGCCCTTCGCGGCAAGTTTAAAAAGCTTCGATCTTCGTTCATTTTCGCGTTTTAGGACTGCCAATGGCCCACATCCTGCTGTTAAACGGCCCCAACCTGAACCTGCTCGGCACCCGCGAGCCGGCCGTCTACGGCTCCACGACACTGCAACAGATCGAAGAACAGCTCGCCCGCGAGGCCTCGACCCTCGGCCACCGGCTGAGCTGCCTGCAAAGCAATGCCGAACATGTGCTGATCGACAAGATCCAGGCCGTGCCACAGGACCAGGTCGACATCCTGATCATCAATCCGGCGGCCTACAGCCATACCAGTGTTGCCCTGCGCGATGCGATCAGCGCGGTAAAAGTCCCGTTCGTCGAGATCCACATGTCGAATGTCTACGCACGCGAACCGTTTCGCAAACATTCTTATTTTTCCGATATCGCCATCGGCGTTATCAGCGGCTTTGGCGCCAAGGGGTATTCACTGGCACTACAGGCCGCCGACCACTATCTTTCATCTAAATAAAAAATACGGTTAACCAAAACATGGATATACGCAAAGTAAAAAAACTGATTGAGCTGCTGGAAGAGTCCGGCGTCGCCGAGATCGAGATCAAAGAAGGCGAAGAGTCAGTCCGCATCAGCCGCTACGGCAGCGCCGCCCCGGCCCCCATGATGGCCGCCCCCATGATGGCTGCGCCGATCGCCGCAGCCCCCGCTGCAGCCCCGGCCGCCACTAACGGCGGTGCCGACGCGATTCCGGCAGGCCATCAGGTCAAGAGCCCGATGGTCGGCACCTTCTACCGTGCGCCATCACCGGGCGCCAAACCCTTCGTTGAAGTGGGCCAAACCGTCAGCGCCGGCGAGACACTGTGCATCATCGAAGCCATGAAGATGCTGAACCAGATCGAGGCCGACAAGTCAGGCAAGGTCACTGCCATTCTGGTGGAGAACGGTCAGCCGGTCGAATACGACCAGCCGATCATCATTATCGAATAAGCGCGCAGCGCCTCGATATCACAGCCCCTAGGAATCAGTTCAAGGAAGCTCTCTGCGCCTATGTTAGATAAAGTTGTCATTGCCAATCGCGGTGAAATCGCCCTGCGCATCCTGCGCGCCTGTAAGGAATTGGGCATCAAAACCGTGGCCGTTCACTCCTCGGCCGACCGCGACCTGAAGCATGTGCGTCTGGCCGATGAATCGGTCTGTATCGGCCCGGCCGATTCGACGCACAGCTACCTCAACATCCCGGCCCTGATCAGCGCCGCCGAAGTCACCGACGCCGTCGCCATCCACCCCGGCTACGGTTTTCTGTCGGAAAACGCCGACTTCGCCGAACGCGTCGAAGAATCAGGCTTCATCTTCATCGGCCCACGCCCCGACACCATCCGTCTGATGGGCGACAAGATCTCGGCCATCGAATCGATGAAGGCCGCCGGCGTACCGACCGTGCCTGGCTCCAACGGCCCGCTCGGTGACGACGAGGCCGAAACCCTGCGCATCGCGCGCGAGATCGGCTACCCGGTCATCATCAAGGCCGCGGGCGGTGGCGGCGGTCGCGGCATGCGCGTCGTGCACAGCGAAAGCACCCTGCTCAACGCCATCTCGATGACCCGCACCGAGGCCGGCAATGCCTTCGGTAACTCGACGGTGTACATGGAAAAGTATCTGGAAAAACCGCGTCACATCGAATTCCAGATCATCGCCGACGAACACGGCAACGCCATCCACCTCGGCGAGCGCGACTGCTCGATGCAG
>DHYU01000082.1:27045-43792 GCA_002415485.1 Proteobacteria bacterium UBA5122 | reverse complement strand
TATCACAAGCCGATCATGCTCGCCGGCGGCCTCGGCAACATGAGCCCGGAGCATGTGGGCAAGCACATCATCCCGCCGGGCGCGCAGCTGATCGTGCTCGGTGGTCCGGCGATGTTGATCGGTCTCGGCGGTGGTGCGGCCTCGTCGATGGCGACCGGTGCGTCGGCCGAAGACCTGGACTTCGCCTCGGTGCAGCGCGGCAACCCTGAGATGGAGCGCCGTTGTCAGGAGGTCATCGATCGCTGCTGGCAGTTGGGTAAAAATAATCCCATAGTCTCGATCCATGACGTCGGTGCCGGTGGCCTGTCGAACGCGATGCCGGAGCTGGTCAATGACGCCGGTCGCGGTGCGAAATTTGAACTGCGCGCGGTGCCGAACGATGAGCCCGGCATGGCGCCGATGGAGATCTGGTGTAACGAGTCGCAGGAGCGTTATGTGCTTGCGGTGATGCCGGAGAACATGGCGCGTTTCGCCGCCATGTGTGAGCGCGAGCGCGCGCCATTTGCGGTGATCGGCGAGGCCACCGAAGAGCGTCAGCTGATCGTCGGCGACGGCCACTTTGATAATTCGCCGGTCGACATGCCGATGGAGGTGCTGCTCGGCAAGCCACCAAAGATGCTGCGCGATGTGCAGCGCAAGCCGTTCCAGAAACAGCAATTCGATACCCGTGTGATCGATGTCAAAGACGCCGCCTACCGCGTGCTGCGTCTGCCGACCGTCGCCGGCAAGAGTTTTTTGATCACCATCGGTGACCGCACAGTCACTGGTTTGGTGGCGCGTGACCAGTTCGTCGGTCCTTGGCAGGTGCCCGTCGCTGACGTTGCCGTGACGGCGACCAGCTACGACGTCTACACCGGTGAGGCGATGTCCATGGGCGAACGCACACCGATCGCGCTGGTGCATCATGCTGCGTCGGCGCGCATGGCCGTCGGTGAGGCGCTGACCAACCTGGTAGCGGCACGCGTGACCGAGCTGGGCCGCGTGGTGTTGTCGGCCAACTGGATGGCCCCTGCCGGTCACCCCGGTGAAGACGCCGGTCTGTACGAGGCGGTCAAGGCGGTCGGCGAGGAGCTGTGTCCGGCGCTGGGGATCTGTATCCCGGTCGGTAAGGACTCGATGTCGATGAAGACCGTGTGGAACGACAACGGCGAGCAAAAGTCCGTGACGGCGCCGCTGTCGCTGATCATCTCCGCCTTTGCGCCGGTGAGTGATGTGCGCAAGACGTTGACGCCTGAATTGAAGACCGACCAAGGCGACACCGACCTGATCCTGATCGATCTGGGCAAGGGTAAAAACCGCATGGCGGGTTCTTGTCTGGCCCAGGTCTACAAACAGGTCGGCCATCACGCGCCGGATGTGGATGATGCGCAGGCACTGAAGTCGTTCTTTAATGTGATGCAGCAGTTGAACGAACAGGGTCTGATCTGCGCCTACCACGACCGTTCTGACGGTGGCCTGTTTGCGACGATCGTCGAGATGGCCTTTGCCGGTCACACCGGTGTGGATATCAAACTGGATGGACTGGGCGCGGATCAAACCGCGGCGCTGTTCTCGGAAGAATTAGGTGCGGTGTTGCAGGTGCGTCGCGCCGATCTGGCCGCCGTGCAGCAGGCCCTGCACGATGCAGGCCTGGGCAAGTACAGCCATGTGATCGGTGGCCTGAACAACAGCGATCGTATCGAGATTACGGCGGCCGGCGCGAGCGTGCTCAGCGAGTCGCGTGTCGATCTGTGGCGCGCATGGTCTGAGACCAGCTACCGCATCCAGGCGCTGCGTGATAACTCAGATTGCGCGCAGCAGGAGTTTGATCGTCTGCTCGACGCCAAGGACCCTGGCATCCAGGCGGCGCCGAGTTTTGATATCAACGAAGACGTGGCTGCGCCCTTCATCAACCGCGGCGTGCGTCCCAAAATGGCGGTGCTGCGTGAGCAGGGGGTCAATGGCCAGATCGAGATGGCAGCGGCGTTTGACCGTGCCGGCTTTGATTGCGTCGATGTGCACATGAGTGATGTCATTAGCGGCCGTGTGGCCTTGCAGGACTTTAAAGGTCTGGTCGCCTGTGGTGGCTTCTCTTACGGTGACGTGCTGGGGGCGGGCGAGGGCTGGGCCAAGTCGATTCTGTTCAATGCGCGGGCGCGGGATCAGTTCCAGGCCTTCTTTGAGCGTGACGATAGCTTTGGCCTTGGTGTGTGTAACGGCTGCCAGATGATGTCGAATCTGCATGAGCTGATCCCAGGCACCGAGCACTGGCCGCACTTTGTACGCAACGAATCTGAACAATTTGAGGCACGTTTTTCGATGGTTGAGGTCTTACGCTCACCGTCGATCTTCCTGCAGGGTATGGAAGGTTCGCGTCTGCCGATTGCGGTGGCCCATGGTGAAGGCCGTGCTGAGTTTGCGGCGGTCAATGGCGCGCAGGCGGCGCTGGATGCGGGTTTGGTGGGCTTGCGTTGGGTCGACAATTACGGTGTCGCCACGGAGCAGTATCCGGCCAATCCCAATGGTTCGCCGCTGGGTGTGACGGGCTTGTGTAGTCAGGACGGTCGTTTCACGATCATGATGCCGCACCCTGAGCGTGTATTCCGTGCGGTCCAGTATTCGTCACGACCGGCTGAGTGGCGAGAGGATGGTCCGTGGTTGCGTATGTTCCGTAATGCGCGGGTTTGGGTGGGGTAGACTGAATTTGGTTTCTTTGCGGCCGATATTGAATCTGTATGCTGAATAAAATTGATCAAATTTTTGCTGCAGGCTTGCCTATCGCGCTGGCGGGGATGATCGCCGCTTTTATCCCCCAGTCCGGGCCGGAGCCTGATGTGCAGGCAGATACTCAGGTCCGCTTGGTATTAGTGCAGGCGGGCAATGCCGAGGCCTTGGAGGCGATGTTGGCGCGCTATGATTTTCAGTGGCCGCCGTATACCCCTGCGATCCCCGCCATAGGCCTGACCCAATTGCCGCCTGATCTCGATCAGGTTGATGATGTAAGTCTTAAAAAATCCTTGTTTTTCCGTGCGTTGTTGCCGGTGGTGTTGGCCGAGAACCAGGCCCTCGAGGGCGTGCGCAACCATATGCTGGAACTGTTCGCTCGGGACGTGAAGGCACTGGGTTCTTCTGAAATGCGCTGGTTGAAGGCGGTGGCCAGTCACTATCGTGTAAAAGGTGATCTGACTAAGCCCGAGGTGCGCGAGCTGCTGTTGCGCCGGGTGGATGTGATTCCGCTGTCGCTGGCGCTGGCGCAGGCTGCCAATGAGAGTGCCTGGGGTTCGTCACGTTTTGCCCGCGAAGGTAATAATCTGTTTGGCATTTGGACCTATACCGAGTCCAAGGGCATTGTGCCATTGGGGAGACCGGAGGGGGAGACTTACGCAGTACGTGCATTCTCGTCGATCGATGCCTCGGTGCGTGCCTACCTACACACACTGAACACGCATGATGCCTATGTGGGGCTGCGGACGTTGCGTCAGGGGATGCGCGAGCGCGGTGAGCGGCTGGACCCGCTGGTGTTGGCCGGGGGCTTGGAAAAGTACTCTGCGCGTGGTCATGAATATATCGATGAGATCCGTTCGATGATTCGCAGCAATCAGCTCCCCAGTTATGTCGCCAATCTACGCTTTGAGAGTGAATCTTAGCTAGGCTGTTTTATTCACCATCTCTGCCCCCAGGCCGGATCCACGGCTGACTGAACCAATAAAATCTTCCAGCCTGCATTGAAGGCGCTGTGCAGTTGTAGCGGCTACGACCCGCAGGCAACGGCTTGGCCGCTTGTATGCGGAAGCTCAATTCGTTTATCCACTCGATCTCCATCCGCCCCTGGCCACTGGCAAAGCATGCCAGTTGTTGGATACGGGCATCAGAGGCCGCTAGTTGTACCTGGATCGCAGGGCGTTCCCGCTCAGTGGTTGGTTCTGCGGGGGTGACGTGTTGTACGGCCAGCGGCAGGCTTAGTGCCTTGGTTTTGAATTCGCCGATATCACCGAAGGCCTCTGCCATCGGATAACGCGGCAAGGCCAGGAAGTCTGACAGCGGTCCGATGGCGCCCGAGTGCTGGCCCATGCCTATCAACCCCAGCCCATCCGCGATCGCGCGCACGCCGTCGTTGTATTCGCCGTAGGGGTAGGCAACGATCTTCAGTGTGGTGTTTAGCTGTTGTTCCAGGCGCTGCTGGGCGTCGCCGAGGTCTGTGCGGACGCGCGTTTGCCATTGATCGTCGGATTCGCCGTCGAGCCGCCTGACCAGATACGCATGGCTGCGGGTGTGATTGCCGTAACTGGCTCCGTGTTTGGCCATCTCCTGCATTTGCTTCCAGGTCATGTAATTGCTATAGCCATTGTCGATGTAGTCGGTCGAGACAAAGACGGTAAACGGCCAGCCCCGGGCCTTGAGGCGGGGATAGGCCTCGCTGTAAACGCTGCGATAGGCATCATCCATCGTGATGACCACGCTGCGGTCGGGTAGTGGTTGTTGGTTGCGGATTGCATCCAAAGCCTCTTGCAGGGGGAGGACGTGAAAGCCGTTATTGGCCAGATAGTCGAGGTGTGCGTCGAATTGTTCCAGACGGATATTGGTGCTCGGATAACGTGTTTCACCAAAGTGGTGGTACATAAATACGGCGACACTGCTACTGGGGGGCGTGGCATGGGCAAAGGAATGACTCAGAAACAGTAAAAGATTGAAATAAAAGTATTTTTTTAGCATGGCGCAGTGTTTGGTTGGAGATGTCGTTGGATCTCAGATGATAGCAGTTTGGCTGGGCTTGGGTTGGTTTTGAGGTTGCCCGACTGCAGTGCTAAGTTATTGACCTATTGAATGCATGGATATTTCGCTGTATTGTGGACATAGTGTCTCGTTCAGGAAGGTAAGCGGATGACGTTTTCACAGTACATTAGCTGGGTGGTCAAGCCGATTGTTTTCTTTCTTTGTCTATTACCAGCGATATCGCTGGCGATAGGGTTTGTGGATGGGCGGCTCGGTATGCAGTCGCTGGACTTGGTGACACAGACCACAGGCGAATGGGCTATCCGTTTGTTGCTCATCACATTGCTGTTAACTCCCTTGCGTGAGCTGTTCAACTGGATGTGGTTGGCCAAGTTTCGTCGCATGATGGGGTTGTTCGCCTTTTTCTATGCCAATCTCCATTTGATTACCTATGTAACCTTAGGGCATCGCAACACGTTTGATCTGGTGTTGCATGACTTGGGGGATCGGCCTTTTGTGGCGCTTGGTATGGTGGCGTATGTAATGATGTGGCCGTTGGCGGTGACTTCGCTTAATACGGTAGTTGATTGGATGGGCAAGGATCGTTGGCGCAAACTACAACGAACAGTTTATGGTGTTGCGACGTTGACCATTGTGCATGTTGCGTTGCAGATGGAGAGTGCCTTCCTTGTGGAGCCGCTGGTCTATCTGCTGATATTCGCTACGATCATGGTTTATCGCTCGTGGTCGAAGCGTCATTATGTGCCGCCGAAAAAGAAATCGTCGGTGCGCTCTGGTGAGAAAAAGACGGTATCTCCGACGGCCTAATCTATTTCATGCAGACGGCGTTGATTTGTGGCAGATCAGTAAATCCCTGTAGTACTTTCTCAATGCCGTCCTGTTTCAGTGTGCGCATGCCTTCGGAGAGTGCTTGGCGTTGAATGTCGTTGATGCGTGAGTGCGATAACATCATATCTTTGATATCACGACTGGCAACCATGAGTTCGTGCAGTCCTATTCGTCCTCGATAGCCGGTATCGGCGCATTGGTCACAACCTACCGGGCGATACAGCATAATCTGGCCTTCTGAATTGGCATATGCATCCTGCCAGATGCTGATCTGTTGATTGATGATGATCTCTCTGTCTTCCGTGCGTGTGCCGACGGGGATGAGTTCTTCGCAAAACTCTTCGGCGAGAAAATGCAGTTTTTCTGTAGTGGCGGCGTACGGTTTTTTACATCCTTGGCACAGTGTCTTCGCTAGGCGTTGTGCGAGAATGCCCAGCAGTGCGTCGGCAAAGTTAAATGGATTCATGCCCATTTCCAATAGCCGAATTAGGCTGTCGACAGCAGTGTTGGTGTGCAGGGTGGATAACACCAAATGCCCTGTCAGCGAAGCCTCGATGGCCATGGCCGCTGTTTCGGTATCCCGCATCTCGCCAACCATTATGATGTCGGGGTCTGCACGTAAAAAAGCACGCATGGCGGTGGCAAAGTCGAGTCCAATTTTGGGGTTGACTTGCACCTGACGCAAACCTACTTGTGTAATCTCGACAGGGTCTTCAGCGGTCCAGATTTTGTGTTCGGAATCATTAAGCTGGCCCATGATGGAGTGTAGTGTAGTGGTTTTTCCTGAGCCCGTCGGGCCGCAGACAAGGAATAGGCCATAGGGTTTGTCAATCAACTGTAGCAGTGAGTCTCGAAGGCTGGGGTTGAGTCCCAGTGCATTGATCGGGATCGCCTTGCCGCTACTGAGAATCCGCATGACGACATCTTCAAGACCACCAGCGGTAGGGAGTGTGGCGACGCGCAACTCGATATTGGCATTGCCAAATTTCTTGAAGTTTATCTTTCCGTCTTGCGGCTTACGACGTTCTGAAATATCAAGCTTGGCCATGATCTTGATCCGCGAAATGAAGGCGGCCCGATATTGGGGGGGGAATTCATGGTAAGTATGCAGGATGCCATCACGGCGAAAGCGGACGACGGTTTTGCTTTTGTCGGGGTAGGGTTCGATGTGAATGTCGGACACACCTTGTTGGTAGGCATCAAGGATGATTTTGTTGACCATTTTGACAACAATGTTGTCGGCAGTAAGGTCGCTCGCTTCTGGGATTTCTTCCTCCTCAATTGCGGGAAGCTGTGTGTCCAGTTCTTCTATTGAGTGCAACAGCTCGTCGGAGGAATAGTAAAACTGCAAGGCCCATACGATGTCTTCTTCCAATGCCATTACTGCTTCGATGTGCTTGTTGGTATGAAAGCGTAGCGTGTCGAGGGCTTCCCAGGCGAGTGGGTTTTCTAGGGCAACGACTATTTTGTTGTCATACGCATACAGCGGAATGACTTTGTGTTTGTATACGAGTTCAGCGGGAAGTAATTTCAGGGTCTCAGGCTTGATCGAAAACTCCTGAATATGCACAAAAGGAATTCCCAGTTTCTTTGCCAGGGCTTGCTGGATCTGGGTGCGAGAGACCAAGCCCATGTTGATTAAAATTTCACCGAGCGGTCTTCGTTGTTTTCCCTTTTGTTCAGCCAGGGCGTCGTCTAGTTGTTGTTCGCTGACGAGACCTTCGCTGATTAATATTTCCCCAAGCCGCATCTGTGGTAAGGATCGTTGGTGGGCGAGGGCCTGGCTGAGTTGTTTCTCGTTGACGATCTTCTGTCTGACCAGGACTTGTCCTAAGGCCTCCTTTTGGTGTTGTTCTTGGAGTGCATGATTAAGGTCGTCGCTGGAGATGAGTTTCTCTGAACTTAAAATTTCCCCTAGTTTCTTTCCTATATTTTGGTTAAGGATATTGGTTTGGGGGATATAGATGTGTATGTATTCTTGAATATATGGGTTGTTGCTATGGCGTTTGAAAATATGTAAGCCATATTTGTCTTGTTTGAAGCCATATGTTTCACCTTCAATATCAGTGTTGTCCTTGAAAATGATGTGATAGGGCTGGGTTGGATTGTTGGCCTGGGACGGATTTAATACTGCGTCTGGAATATATTGTAATGGTGCATTGATCTGGATGATCTTGATCTTGTCAAACTTATACGTCAGCTGTTTGCCCTGGCTTGAAAAGACGAGTGCGCCGGCTTGTTGGTCCAGAGAGAGCAGGCTTCCCGGAAGTGTCGTGCCGTCGATGAACTCGATGGTTATGGCAGCGCCTGATAGTACAGGGGGTGTTTCGGTGCTGGTCAACGGTGGTATTGGTAGATCCAGCGCAGTGCCCATGCCTGATTACTCCGGGGTTTTTGTGTAGTAAGGTTGAGTATACATATGTGCTAATTAATGTGTCGACATGAAGTGAATAGGGTTTGTTCAATAATTCATTATTGATGTGATTTTTTCTGACTTGTTATAAAACGATCCATGATGGACAGGCCTGCCATGATCGCCTTGCTGCCCTGTTCAAAGTACGCTGTTGGCGTGATGGATGTCTTTTCTGAATCTAAAATCTCTTGTTTGATGGTGGTGAGGAAGTGGTGGGTATTCGTTTGAGATGTTTGATCAAACTCGGATGAGTGCTGGCCGGCAATGGCCTTTAATTCAGAGGCTAATCTTTCATGCAGAAAGGTTAGTTTTATTCTGGTAGCTGTGGTGGGCTTGCCATGGGCAATGGCGCCCATGCCAATTCCACGTGCCTGGCCACATAACTCGATCACTATCGGTAGCTGGTGAAAACAAAGGTTGGCGGTTTCCTGTGTTTTGGAGGAGCTGTTTGATAGGCAGAGGTTGCTGATGTCCTGCATTAGGTAGATGAGCTGATTGATGATGTCACTATGGATCTCAAAGCTTTCTTCTGGGGATAGTGTGTTCAGTTTGTGAATTAAGTTGCCCCAAGCGCTCTTGATGTGTTGCCAGCGATCTATAAGGGATGGTGTCTGATTCGTAAAAGCATGGTTTACATTTTGTATGTCGCTTTGTATGGCTTTTTGGAGGTCCGAGACCTTGTTTCTGAAGTTTGAGTCACCATTGAGCAGTGCATTTGCGCTCCCCCTATGTTGCGGGATGTGTTCTAACAGTGTGCGTAACAATGCCAGTAGCTTGATTCCATGGCTGGAGCGAGCCCTCGATGTCATGGCCGCCTTCTTTCTGGTGTACAAGCACCATAAATAGACAATGGCCAAAAGCATGAGTGGTGAGGCGATCATCGGTGTATTCATATGCTGACAGAGTTGTGATCGGTTAGCTTTAAAACACGGTTGGCCAGTGTCTCCAGGTATATGGCAGTTGCTTGGGCTTCTTTGGTGGATTCGTTGTTATCGAGGGCCATGTCGTTTATTTTTTCGAGTGAAAGACTGATTTCGTTACAGGCGCGTGTCTGTTCGTTTAGCGATATCGTTGCATTTCTCATCGCATTAGAGGTTGTGGCTGCACTGTTATTTATTTCGTTGAATTCTTGTATGAGATTGTTTTGTAAGGTTTTGGTAGAGGTGACATGTTGTTGAACCTCTTTGGTTGCGGCAACGATTTTGTCGATGGCCGACTTCAGTTTGTCAACCAAGCGCAGAATGTCTTTAGTTGCTTCGTCGGAGCGTTGTGCTAATGAGCGTACCTCATCAGCGACAACGGCAAATCCCCTTCCATGTTGCCCAGCCCGTGCGGCTTCAATGGAGGCGTTAAGTGCTAGCAGATTGGTTTGTTCGGAAACGGCATGTATTACGTCAACGATGACAGTGATCTCATTGGCGCATTCATTTAGATGAAGTGATTGATTGTTGGCATTGTTGACGGCGTCAACAGCGTGATTCATTTGCTGCACTGTTTTTTCGATATTAATGACGCCTTTTTGAGAATAAGTGAGTGTGTTGTCAGCATTTGTTCCCGTTTCCTGAATTTGAATGGCGACATGGTTGATGCTGGTGTTCATTTGCTCAAGTGCGGCAGATATGCTGGTGAGGGATTCACTTTGACTGTTGGCATTTATGTGTGTCTGTTTTGCGAGCGCGGCTTCCTTTTGGGCGGCAGTGTAGGCCTCGTTGGCCGATTGTTGAATACGTGACATGGAGCGTTCTATTTCTAGGATGCTCTGTTTCAGATGCGCATGTCTGCCATCGTTGAACCATGTGTTGTCTTGATTTGTCGAGGCAGATAATTTTCCTGTCGAAATTCTCGAAGCAAATAGCTCTGTAGTGAGGTTTTGATCGGTAATGTGCTGATGGATAGAGGTTAAAAAATAGATGATAAGGAATGTGTTCAATATCAAATAACTTAGAAGTTCTGTAGTTGAGGTGCTATGGGTATGGAGGTGGTAGAGGCCAATAGAAAATTGTACGACCAATGCCATTATAAATAATATGAATCGTCCATGACCGAGTGTCGCAATAAGTGTGTGCGCAGGTTTGGTAAATATGTAATTCCCGGGGGAGGTCATGTAGCAGCTCCAAGTGTGAATCATTCCTGTTAGTTTATCGGTAATTCTTGGCAGTAATTAATAAATTTGTGGCGATCTCTGTCGCATGCTTAAATAGCATGAAGATGTATTTTGGCAAATAATGTAGCCACGAGTGAATGAGGCAGGGGCGTTTCTTGAGCAGGATTCTGAAGACATTGAAGGCTTGTTTTGGGATGGACTTCCTGCCCAGGAGGTCATTGTTTGAGGTGGTGGTTTCCACTTGTGGTGCAATGCTGGCGATACTCTTTGTATTTTTGGTTAGTCGATGGGTGCTGGCAGATGATGATGTGCCTTTGTTGGTTGCGTCCATGGGCGCTGCGGCGGTGTTATTGTTTGCAGCTCCCCGCAGTACGATGTCGCAGCCGTGGCCTTTATTGGCGGGTCATGTTTTTTCAGCAACGGTTGGCGTGACTTGTGCCCTGTATGTGAGTGATTTGATGTGGGCTGCGGCGCTTGCTGTTAGTGGTGCCATGCTGTTGATGCATTTGACGCGTAGTCTGCATCCTCCTGGCGGTGCTGCGGCCTTGGTTGCGGTGATCGGGGGAGATAGCATACAGAGCCTGGGATATGCCTATGTGGCCGTGCCTGTGGCGCTGAATGCCTTTTTAATGTTGCTGTTGGCATTGGTGCTTTACGGCGTTTTGCCTGGTCAGATCTATCCTGGTGTCGTGCAGGAAAAGGATCACGCCAAATAATGTGCGTAGATACTATCGATTTAGAGATGTTGTTTAATTTGTATTGATGGTGAACGGGTCGGCCAGGATGTCCTGAAAGTTGGCGCCCGCCAGGAAGGCCTTGCGTTTGGTGTCGTTGACCATTTGAGGATGTCCGCATAGAAATACCCGCCATCCGCTGAGAGATGGGTGTTCGCTAAGTGCGGTGTCGGCAGCTCTGCCTACGTGAACGCCTTTCATTTCTCCGCTCGATAAACACGGTGTATAACGGACGTTGCCATGTTTTGTTGCAAGTTGGCGCAGCTCTTCCATGAGGTAAAGCTTTTGCGGTTCGCGACTGCCGTGATAGATATGAATCTCGCCGCTATGTCCCTGTTGCAGTGCAGCACGTGCTATTCCCCAAAGCGGCGATAAGCCAGAGCCGGTGCCAATCAGTAACAGCGGTTGTTCTGGGCGGCCACCGAGATAAAAGCTATCGCCGTGTGCACCTTCAATCGTAATACTACTGCCGACTTCCAGCTCGTTGTGAATCCAGCTGCTCATGCGGCCATTTTCAATCAGCTCTATGTGTAGTTCGAGAAACCCTTCGGTCGTCAGGCTGGCGATAGAGTAACTGCGTGTCAGGCCATCGTCTCGATGCAGATTGATAAATTGCCCAGGTTGAAAACTCAATGACTGCTCTGGGGCGAGGCGCAGGCGCATGATCTTGGCGCTGAGCGGTGTTTTGTCGATGACAGTGGCCTGCTGTTTGGGCAGGGCCTCATTGCCTGCGGCGCAGAGACTCAAATCGCTGCTCGGTTTGCAGATGCAGGCCAGGAAATAATTCTGTTGTTGCAGTGTCGGCTTGATGCCGGCTTGCGCTTCAATCGGAGGGGTGCCCTCAGTTGCGCGCATCATGCAGCTTTGACAACTGCCACTTTGGCATGAATATGGGGTGTCGACGCCATGTCGAAGCAGGCACTCTAAAACGGTTTCGTTCTCGTTGAGATCGTAGGTCTTTTCGTTAAATGTGATCTTCGACATGGCGTGACTTTCGGCGGTGTGGTTTATTTACCTAGGACGTCGTTGCGAGTGCTCTCGGCAATGGCTGCAGCTTCTGCAATCAGGTCACCAGGCACGCCCAGCTCAGTCAGAGTCGCGCCCAGGTTTTCCATGACGGCGTCAAAGTGGCTGTCGTTCAGACCGCGAGCAACCAGGTGGGCATGGCCTTTGCGCATGTCTTCACCGGTGTAGTTGTTGGGGCCGCCCAGGGCCATGGTCAGGAAGGCCTTTTGTTTGGCGTGTTGTTTGGCCATGTCGATGCCGTCGAAGAAGTGGTTGATGCGGTCGTCGGCCAGGACCTTGCGGTAGAAAAGATCGACTGCGGCGTTAACTGCTGCGTCACCGCCAATGCGGTCGTATAGACTTTGACTCATGATGCTCTCCTCATCGTGGATTGTGTGAGTACGCTCGTGCGCACCCGTTTTTGTGTGTTACTGCGCCAGAAATTGACGGCAGTTACACGGGTTACAAAAGATGTATTTGGTATGCATTTAATCATATCTGCCGCTGTTGGCAAATACTTTAGTCATCATTTGCCGCGCCAGGACGAGCAGCGGTGAGCAAAACACGATAAAATCGCCCGTTTTAACGCCGACCTTAGGTAATTCGTTTAGCTATGTCCGATTTTCTCAAACAAATGCAGCGCCGTCGCACCTTCGCCATCATCTCCCACCCTGATGCGGGCAAGACCACACTCACCGAGAAGCTGTTGTTGTACGGTGGGGCTATTCAGATGGCAGGGACCGTTAAAGGGCGCAAGGCCGCGCGTCATGCGACCTCGGACTGGATGGAGATGGAGAAGCAGCGTGGTATCTCGGTGACGACCTCGGTGATGCAGTTTCCGCACGGCGACAAGGTCATGAACCTGCTCGACACCCCCGGCCATGAGGACTTCTCGGAAGATACCTATCGCACATTGACGGCGGTGGACTCGGCGCTGATGGTCATCGACTGCGCCAAGGGTGTAGAGGATCGCACCATTAAGTTGATGGAGGTCTGTCGTCTGCGTGACACGCCGATCATTACCTTCATCAACAAGCTCGACCGTGAGGGGCGTGAGCCGATTGAGTTGCTGGATGAGGTCGAGAACGTGCTCAAGATCCGCTGCGCGCCGATTACCTGGCCGATCGGTATGGGCAAAAATTTCAAGGGTGTGTTTGATCTGTACAACGACCGCATCCACCTGTTCAGCGCGACCCATGGCGGCAAGATCCAGCAGGGTGAGGTGATCCAGGGATTGGATAATCCTCGCCTGGACGAGCTGTGGGGGCGCTTGGCTGCTGAGGTGCGTGAAGAGATCGAGTTGGTGCGTGGTGCCAGCAACGAGTTTGATTTTGATGCCTATCGCAAGGGCGAGATGACGCCGGTGTTCTTTGGTTCTGCCATCAACAACTTCGGCATCAAAGAATTGCTGGATGCCTTTGCCGAGTGGGCGCCGCCGCCACTGTCGCGCGAAACCAAGACACGTACCGTTGAGCCTGGCGAAGAGAGCTTTAGCGGATTTATCTTTAAGATCCAGGCCAACATGGACCCGCAGCACCGCGACCGCGTTGCATTTATGCGCGTCTGTTCCGGCAGCTATAACAAGGGCATGAAGATGCGCCATGTGCGGATTGGTCGCGACGTGCAGGTATCCAATGCCATCACCTTCATGGCCAGTGATCGCGATCACGTCGAGACGGCCTATCCGGGCGACATCATTGGTCTGCACAACCACGGCACGATTCAAATTGGTGATACCTTTTCCGTGGGTGAGGACCTGAAATTTACCGGTATCCCCAACTTTGCGCCTGAACTGTTTCGTCGCGCTCAATTGAAAGATCCGATGAAGATGAAGGCCCTGCAAAAAGGCCTGCAGCAGTTGTGCGAAGAGGGGGCGACGCAGCTCTATCGTCCGCTCAATAACAATGACCTGATCCTGGGCGCGGTCGGTGTGCTGCAATTCGAAGTGGTGGCGCAACGCCTGCGGGATGAATACAAGGTCGAGTGTGCCTTTGAGGCGGTGCAGGTAGCGACCGCGCGTTGGGTGGTGAACAAGGGTAAGGACGAGAAGGCGTTTGATCTGTTCAAGAAAAAGGCCGCTGACAACCTGGCGCTGGATGGCGCCGAGCAGTTGGTCTATATCGCGCCGACCCGCGTCAACCTGCAGTTGGCGCTCGAGAAATATCCTGACGTTGAATTTTTGGCGACGCGGGAACATTAATGCCGACGTGCATCCCCCTCGTTCGAGGGGGATGCATATTTATTCAGCCGCTACATATTCGAGTTCGTCACTCCATACGACTTGATCTAATGAATTCACTACTTCAACCTTCCAGGTGCCGGTCGATTCTGTGAGCAGTGTTTTGCTCGACCACACGCGCCAACGGCTGGCGCCGACATCGAAACTGACCTCAGACATGACCTGGCCATCATAGAGCCAACGGTGACGCACGGTTTGTCCGGCCATGCCCTTGAACTCGGTGAAATAGTAAACGTGGTGATCCTTGGTGGTGAGCTTGGTGATGGCCTCTTTCGGTTCGCGTTTCACCACGGCCAGCGTGAAGGCCGAACGGGCGACTGAACCGCCGATGACACCGACCTCTCCAGTGTAGGTTTGTGAAACAGGTGCTTCAGCGAGGATAGGGGGGCTGCTGATAAATAATCCGCCGCTCAACAACAGCGTGCAACCGAGCTTGATCAGTCTATCCATGTGCCGTCTCCAGGTCATATTGTGCCTTGAGTCTAGTTGAAGGAATGGCTCGGCAACAATGTGTTGTTTTGCTAAGACTAAACTTCCGCCGCACGGGGTCGACACATCCATAAACCCATTGAGTAATTATCTATGTTATTAACTGCTGCCCAACTTGTTGAAAAAACAGAAAATCTCTTGTCCTTGCCGGATGTCTATGTGCGGGTGAATGCCTTGCTCGATGATCCGACATCACACGCGGATGATCTGACCGAGGTCATTTCGGTGGACCCGGCCCTGTCGGTCAAGTTGTTGAAGATGGTCAACAGCCCGGTCTATGGTTTGCGCGGCAAGGTCGATAGCATCTCGCGCGCGATTTCGGTGGTGGGATTCAATGAATTACGCTCTTTGGTGCTCGCAACGGTGGCGGTGGGCAAGTTTAAATCGATCAAGAGCGAATTGGTCGATATGCCGGCCTTTTGGCATCACAGCGTGTATACAGGCATCGCCGCGCAGCAGTTGGCGCGTCATATCAACATGCTGCATTCGGAACGGGTATTCCTCGCTGGATTGTTGCACGACGTAGGGCGTTTGGTGCTTTATTCTCAATTGCCCGATGTGGTGCAGTCGTTATTGACGCGTTCGGCGCAAGAGCAGCGCCCCATGTTTGAACTCGAACAAGAGGTGCTCGGGTTTACCCACGCCGATGTCGGTGCAGAATTATTTGACCGTTGGGGCCTGCCGGATGGCCTGCAGATGTCGGCGCGCTGGCATCACTCGCCAGCGGCGGCGTCGTCACACAACCTTGAAGTCGCCCTGGTGCATATCGCCAACAACATTGCCGGCCGCGTCGAACCCGGCGCCAACGTGAACTGTGTGTCTGCAGGCATTCAGGGGTCGGCCTGGGAGCTGACCGGGTTGAGTGAGGCGGTCGTCGATGAGGTGTTGTCTGAAACCGATGATCGTTTCTTTGAGGTGCTGGCCGTGATCGAACCACAGGCCTTGATGGTGTATTAAACGCAGCACGTCCAAAATGGGCTTAAAACAAAACACCCCGCATCGCGGGGTGTTTGCTTTTGGGGCAGTTAGGATCGTTACATCTGCTGGATGCGTTCGACCTGCTCGTGCAGTTGTGTCAGTGCAGCACGCATCTCGGCGACCTTTTGCCGTTCCTTCTCGACGACGGCCTCGGGCGCCTTGCTGGTGAAGCTTTCGTTGGTCAGCTTGCCTTCGGTGCGGGCCAGGTCTTTTTCCAGTTTGTCGATCTGCTTGGCGAGGCGTGCGAGCTCATCCTCTTTGTTGATCAGACCGGCCATCGGAATCAGCACCTTCATCTCGCCGACCAGCGCGATGGCGGATTCAGGGGCGGCGTCATCGGCCTTGAGCCAGGTGATCGATTCCAGTCGGGCCATGTTGTTGACGTAGGCGCGGCTGCGTTCGAGGCGTGCGGAGTCGCCGCTGGTGCCGTTTTGCAGCAGGACGGGCAGTGGTTTGCCCGGTGGGATGTTCATCTCGCCGCGGATGGTGCGTACGCCGAGGATGAAGTCCTTGGTCCAGCGGATCTCGGTTTCGATGTCGTCGTTGATCAGTGTCTCGTCGACCTCGGGGTAGGCCTGCAGCATGATGCTGCCGCCCTGTTTATCGGCCAGCGGCGCGACGCGTTGCCACACCTCTTCGGTGATGAAGGGCATGATCGGGTGGGCCAGACGCAGGATGCTCTCCAGTACCTGGATCAGCGTGTGGCGGGTGCCGCGTTTTTGCGCCTCGCTGCTGTGTTCGTTGTTGAGCACGACCTTCGACAGTTCCAGATACCAGTCGCAGTATTCGTCCCACACGAATTCATAGATCGCCTGCGCGGCGTGGTCGAAACGATAGCCTTCGATCGCTGAGCGGATCTCGCGCGTGGCGCGTTGCAGGCGGCTGTTGATCCAGTGATCGGCGAGGCTCAGTTCGAGTGCGCCGCCGGATTCGCCGCAGTCCTGGCCTTCGGTGTTCATCAGCACGTAGCGTGAGGCGTTCCACAGCTTGTTACAGAAGTTGCGATAGCCCTCGATGCGGTTCATGTCGAACTTCACGTCACGGCCGGTGGAGGCCAGTGCGGCGAAGGTGAAGCGCAGCGCGTCGGTGCCGAAGGCGGGGATGCCGTCGGGGAATTCCTTGCGCGTGGCCTTTTCGATCTTGGCCGCCATCTCGGGCTGCATCAGGCCGCTGGTGCGTTTTTTGACCAGCGATTCGATGTCGATGCCGTCGATCAAATCAATCGGGTCGAGCACGTTGCCCTT
>DHYU01000082.1:24153-26958 GCA_002415485.1 Proteobacteria bacterium UBA5122 | reverse complement strand
TGTCGAAGCCGGTGACCAGCACGTTGGTCGGGTAGAAGGTCTTCATCTCGGGTGTGTCGTGTGGCCAGCCCAGGGTTGAGAAGGGCCACAGGGCCGATGAGAACCAGGTGTCGAGCACGTCGGTGTCCTGGGTCAGCAGCACGTCGCGGCCGTGTTTGGCGCGGGCCTGGGCTCGGGCATCTTCCTCGCTGCGGGCGACGAAGATGTTGCCTTCTTCGTCGTACCAGGCCGGGATGCGGTGNNATGCGGTGGCCCCACCAGATCTGGCGTGAGATACACCAGTCTTCGATGTTGCGCATCCAGTCGAAATAGGTGTTCTTCCAGTTGTCGGGCACGAATTTGATGTCGCCGTTTTCGACAGCCTCGATCGCCGGTTTGGCCAGCGAGGCGGTTTTGACGAACCATTGGTCGGTCAGCAGCGGTTCGATCACGCTGTGCGAGCGATCGCCGCGTGGCACCATCAGTTTGTGTGGGTCGACCTTCTCCAGCAGGTGCAGGGCCTCGAGGTCTTCGACGACCTTCTTGCGGGCATCGAAACGATCCAGGCCGCGGTATTTGACGGGCACTTCGTTATTGAGGCGCGCGTCTTCGGTCAGGATGTTGATCATCGGCAGGTTGTGGCGCTGGCCGATGGCGTAGTCGTTGAAGTCGTGGGCGGGCGTGATCTTGACGCAGCCGCTGCCGAAGTTTGGATCGACGTAGTCGTCGGCGATGATCGGGATCATACGGCCTGTCAGCGGCAGGGTGATCTCTTTGCCGATCAGGTGTTGGTAACGCTCGTCGTTCGGGTTTACGGCCACCGCGGTGTCGCCGAGCATGGTCTCAGGACGGGTGGTGGCGACGATGACGTGGCCGCTGCCGTCGGCGAGTGGGTATTTGAAGTGCCACATGTTGCCGTCTTCTTCCTGCGAGATGACCTCGAGGTCGGAGACGGCGGTGTGCAGTACGGGGTCCCAGTTGACCAGGCGTTGGCCGCGGTAGATCAGGCCTTCTTCGTGCAGGCGGACGAAGACTTCGCGCACGGCGTCCGACAGGCCTTCGTCCATCGTGAAGCGTTCTTTGTCCCAGTCCAGTGATGAGCCGAGGCGGCGCAGCTGGCGGNNGCGGGTGATGTTGCCGCCGGATTCCTGTTTCCATTCCCAGATGCGTTCGATGAAGGGGCCGCGGCCGAGGTCGTGGCGGCTCTTGCCTTCGGCGGCCAGTTGGCGCTCGACGACCATCTGTGTGGCGATACCGGCGTGGTCGGTGCCGGGTTGCCACAGGGTGTTGTCACCCTTCATGCGGTGGTAACGGATCAGTGTGTCCATCACGGTGTTGTTGAAGCCGTGGCCCATGTGCAGGCTGCCGGTGACGTTCGGCGGCGGAATCATGATGCAGTAGGACTGTTTGCCGCCCTTGGGGGCGAAGTTGCCAGCGTCTTCCCAGGTCTTGTACCAGCTTTGTTCGATTGCGTGTGGGTTATACGTCTTGTCCATGCTTTCCATCACTGTCGGTTGATTCGCGCTCGCGGCCGGTTCAGCGGCGGCGGCAGAAAATGAGGGGGCGTATTGTACAGCATTCCCCGTGTCATTTTGTGGTGTCTGTGGGGCGGTGGTCTCCGCCAGCGCCGTGGCAATCAGCTGTCGCAGCTGGGCGTAGTCCGGGTTGGCCTGCTGCAGTTCCAGCGCCAGCAATTGCCGTTCGAGATGGGCGCCGATCTGGCTGAGGCGCCGCGACAGGCGCTGGTCGATCAGCTGGTCGAGGGCGCTGGCGGAGGCGGGCAAGGGAGGCGCGGGGGCGATGCTGTTGTCTGGCGTCGGTGTCGCGGTGGTCTCTGCCTCGGTGCTCTCTGGATTGTCGATTTGGGGGATGTTGCTGACGACGTCCTGCAGCAGTGGGATTGCGTCGTCGTCCAGTGCTGCCGGCCGCTCGTCGTCGAGCGGTACGTTGAAATACGGGGCCTGAGAGAGGTCGTGTTCGCCGCTCATTGGCCGGCGCCCATCTGATGCGTCTCGAGTGTGTAGCCGCGGTCGCGGTAGAAACGAAAGCGTTCGCGGCCGCTGGCCTTGTGTTCAGGTTGGTTGTTGATCAATTCGGCGACGCGTTCAAACGAGCTGAAGAACATGGGGACGTCGTGGTCGAGATTGATCAGCACGTCACGTGGCGGGTGTTGGGTGTCCGGTTCGCGCTGGTGGCCGATGAGTACGGGGGCGGTGGCGTCGGGACAGGTGCCGGCGATGCCATGCGGCACGAAGCTGTTTTGTTTGAAGGTCCACAGCAGCTGGTCGATCTGTTGCGCCTGCTGTGGATTCCGGGTGTGGATGTAGACGCCGTGGCCGAGGCGGTAGGCCTTCTCCGCAATGCGGCAGGCCAGTTGCTCGCGGCTGTCGGCGCCGTCGTCATCCAATATATAAAAGTCCACCCGGGTCATGGGGCCAAAGGGTAGCCGCTTTTACTGTTCACTACAACGATCAAGCAGGTACTGCGTCAGCAGTGGTACAGGCCGACCGGTGGCCCCCTTGCGCTCGCCACTGCGCCAGGCGGTGCCGGCGATGTCGAGGTGGGCCCAGTGATATTTTTTGGTGAAGCGCGACAGGAAACAGGCGGCAGTGATGGCACCCCCCTCGCGGCCGCCAATGTTGGCCATGTCGGCGAACGGGCTGTTGAGCTGGTCTTGGTACTCCTCCCACAGCGGCAGTTCCCAGGCGCGGTCGCTGCTGGTCTTGCCGGCGTTGAGCAGGTCGTGCACCAGTGGGCTGTGGTTGCCGAGCAGGCCGGAGGGGTGTTTGCCCAGCGCGATAACGCAGGCGCCGGTGAGGGTGGCGA
>DHYU01000082.1:0-23992 GCA_002415485.1 Proteobacteria bacterium UBA5122 | reverse complement strand
GCTGCCCTTGGCCACCGACAGGAAGGAACCCATCGCCAACTTTTCCAGCTCGTCCTGCTCGAGCACGTCGGTCTTGATGGTCTTGTATTCCTTGTCCAGATCGCGACCCTGCTGCGCCAGGTATTCCGGGGTGCAGATGTTGCCGGGCAGGTTGCCGAGGTCTTTGGCCAGCTTGACGCCGGCGGCGATGGCCTGGCCTTCGGCCAGGGCCTGTTCGCTGTCGTGCAGTTCGCGGCGACTGGTGATGCTGAGTACCATCTTGCGCAGCGGGCGGCGGGTGGTGTCTTTTTTCGATTTCAGTTCGTCGAAGCTATAGAGTGTGTCCTGGATGCTCTCGACGGCATGGCGTACGTTCCAGTGGCTGTCGCGCGCCTTGACGTGCAGTTCGGTCAGGTAACAGACGGCCTCCATGGCGCCGATGTCGTTCAGCGTGTTGGCGGTGGTGGCCATCAGTTTGCCGTATTGGGCATCGTGCAGTTCGCGTTCGCGGCCACAGCCGACGAGCAGGATGCGGTCGCAGAGGGTGTTGGGGACGTTGTGCAGCAGCAGGGTCTGGCCGATCTTGCCTTCCATGTCGCCGCGACGGATGATGTGCGAGATAAAGCCATCGCTGACCTGATCGAGACGTTCGGCGGCGGGTGACAATCGACGAGGTTCAAATACACCGACAACAACGCAGGCGGTGCGTTGCTTTTCTGGATTGCCGCTTTTTGCAGTAAACTCCATGATCATGCTTCCCCTGAATTCGTGAACTCAAACGTAGAAAATAATAAAAACAACGGCTTGGGGTATTATTGAGTGAATTTCCGCAGAAATTGCAGGTTGTTGTGCTTGCGGCCCCTTCCGCTGTGGCCCCTCGATTAGATCCCGAGTGTAATAATAAATATTCCGAGTATATTGCCAGAGTTTATTCCAAATGACATTTTTTTCTCTTGTATTCCTGATCGTTAGCGCTGTGCGGGGTTGATGATTGATCATTGAACGGTATGTTTTTCGGGAATTGAGTGTCACGACAATCGCGGTGACGGCGGTCCTGTTTCTGATTTTTGTCAGCAGCTGGTTTGCGCGCTTATTGAGTCAGGTAGCGACCGGTGGCGCCCAGGTTGAGTTGATATTTCAGCTGCTTTCACTCAAATCCATCGATGCACTGATGATTTTGCTGCCTTTAGCCTTTTATCTGGCCGTGCTGCTGGCCTTTGGCCGACTCTATAAGGACAGTGAAATGACGGCGATGCTGGCCTGTGGCGTCAGTATGTCGCGCATCCTCAAATTGGTGTTTTGGGTGGGGGCGGGTTTTGCCGTGCTGGTGGCGGCGGTGTCGTTTCATTTCGGTCCGTGGGCCAAGGCCGAGCGTTATGTGTTGCAGGAAAAAATGAAGTCGGCCACGGGGCTGGAGGCGATTGCCGAGGGTCAGTTTCGTGAGCTGAACGATGGTCAGGTGGTGTTCTACGCCGAGCGTTTGTCGGCGGACGGTAAGTCGATGGAGAACGTGTTCATCCAGACCGGACGCCAGGGTGAGCTGAATCTGTTCTCGGCCAAGAGCGCCTACAAATACCAGGACCCGGCCGGCAAGGGGCACTTTCTGGTGCTGGTCGATGGCTATCGGTATGAGGGTGCTCCGGGCAGTGCCGAGTTTCGCATCATCGAATACCGCGAACATGCGGTGCGGGTTGAGCAGCCGCAGCAGGGGATCTTCCATATCGATCAGAACGCGGCCAAGGATGTGTTGACCTTGTGGCAGGATGGGTCCAGGGGGGCGATGGCGGAATTGCATTGGCGGCTGGCGATGCCGGTGTCGGCCTTGTTGATGGCGATGCTGGCCTTGTTTTTGAGTCGCACCAATCCGCGGCAGGGGCGTTACGGTAAGTTCTTTGTCGGCATCCTGGTCTATGTGATCTACAGCAATCTGTTGGGCGTGGGCCGCGCCTGGATCGAAAAGGGTGATGTGTCTGCGGCGGTGGGCTTGTGGTGGGTGCATGGTCTGCTGTTGATCGCGGTGATGCTGTTGTGGTTTCAGCATAGCGGTGGTGTGCGTGCCTGGCGGGTGCGTCAGCAGTTGAGGGGCGCGCGATGAAGTTGCTGGACGCCTACATTGGGCGTGCGGTGTTGTTCAGCACGGGTGTAGTGATGTTTGTGCTGCTGGCACTGTTTGCCTTTGCCACCTTTGCCGGTGAGTTGGACCGCGTCGGGCAGGGGAATTACGACGTGTGGACGGCGGCTGAATACAGTGCCTTGTTGTTGCCGCGTCTGGCCTATCAGTTGTTTCCGCTGGTGGCCTTGTTGGGCAGCATCATTGGTTTGGGCATGCTGGCCAGTAACAGCGAGCTGGTGGTGATGCGTGCGGCCGGTGTCTCGCTCAAACGCATGAGCTGGTCGGTGATGCGCGTGGGCCTGGTGATGCTGGCCTTGATGATCGTGATGGGTGAGTTCGTTGCGCCCAAGGCGGAGTTGTATGCGCAGTCGCTGCGGGCGCAGGCCTTGTCGGAGAAGATCAGCTTTCGCTCTGACCAGGGGCTGTGGGTGCGTGATGGCAATAAGGTGGTACATATCCGCGACCTGCTGTCCGAGAGTGAGGTGGTGAACGTTTCAATATACGAGTTCAATCCGGACAATAGTTTGAATACGGTAACGAAAGCTCATAGTGCTGAGATCAATGGTGATGGTTGGACATTGCAGCGTGTCAGTCAGAGCCAAGTGTCAGTTGAGGGAGTGACGAGTGTTCAGTATCAAAGCCTGGCCTGGGATTCGTTGATCAATCAAAAACTGTTGAGTGTAGTGACGGTGAAGCCAGAGTTTTTATCGGTGGTCGGGTTGTACGGTTATATCGATTACATGCAGAGAAACGGTTTGGATGCAGGGCTTTATCAATTGGCCTTGTGGCGCAAGGTGATGTCGCCGCTGGCCGCGGGTGTGATGATCTTTCTGGCGATCCCGTTTGTGTTTGGTTCGTTGCGCAGTGTCGGGATCGGGCAGCGGATCTTTGTCGGCACCTTGCTCGGCATCGGTTTTTATTTGCTGGATCAGACGATCGGTCAGATGAGTCTGGTTTATGGTGTGCCAGCCTATTTGGGGGTAATGGTGACACCTCTGTTGTTCTTGGTCTTGGCCTTGGTCTTGGTGCGTAGGGTGCGCTAATGATGTGGTTGGCCAAGGGCTCACTCTTGATGGGTTCGTTGGTAATGCTGGTTGCCTGTGGCGGCGGTGGAGGGGGTGACACGTCGCAGACCGCTGCGTCACGGGGGGGCAATGATCCTCTTTAATCAAGAACAATGGCATCTCAGTAATACTGCTCAATTCAAGGGCTTGATACGCGGCGAAGACATCAATGCCGAGGCGGCCTGGCAACAGGGGGCCAGGGGTAAAGGTGTGCGTGTGGTGATGGTGGATGATGGCCTGGATGCCCAGCACGCGGACTTGGTTGCCAATGTGTCATTGAGCGCGAGCTGGAACTATCAATTTGACATTGCCGACGTTGCGACACCGAATGATAGTCAGAACCATGGCACCTTGGTGGCGGGGTTGTTGGCGTCGGTCGAGTCTAATGGCGTTGGTGGGCGAGGGGTGGCACCGGCGGCGACACTCGCGGTGTACGATTTGTTGTGGTCGGTCGGTGTGAGTGATGCAGATATCTATGATGCAATGGTACGCAACCAACAGAGCGTGGGGGTGTCGAGCAATAGCTGGGGTTTGATTGCAGATGGTACGGGCGAAGTGAATTCGCCGGTATCGACCTTGTGGCAACAGGGTGTAGAAGAAGGCGCGACGACTGGGCGTGATGGTAAAGGTGTGGTCTATGTCTGGTCAGCGGGCAATGGTGGGGTAGGCGGCGTAGACAATGCCAATTTTGATTTTCAGGCCAATAATCCATATGTGATGGCGGTAGCGGCACTGAATGGCAAGGGACAAAAGGCCACGTATTCGGAGGAAGGGGCGAATCTGTGGCTGAGTGCGCCGGGTGGCGATGTTGGTGCGGGTTTAACGACCACCGATTTGCGGGGCAGTTTAGGTTTGAACAAGGGCAATGATGCCAATGATGTCGGAGATGCGGACTACACCCGTTTCTTTGCCGGGACCTCTGCCGCAGCGCCGCTAGTCGCAGGTGTTGCGGCCTTGGTGTTGTCGATCAATCCTCAGCTCAGTTGGCGTGATGTACGTTTAATCCTGGCGCAGTCGGCGCGTAAAAACGATAGCTCGGATACCGGCTGGGTACAAACAAATCCCGCCAGTGGACAGCCGGTCTATAACATCAATCATAAATACGGATTCGGTGCGGTTGATGCGGGCGCTGCGGTGGCCTTGGCCAAGAACTGGTCCTCGGTGGGACCGATGTTGGCGCCGGTGAGTTACACGCGCACAGGGCTCAGTGTCACGATCCCCGATAATACGGGTGCCGTGGTGGAAAACACGATCGCAGTGCCAGCGTCGATGGCGGGGCGCGTGATTGAGTATGTGACGATCGAGGTGGATATTACGCACGGTTATATCGGTGATTTGGAGATCAGCCTGATTGCGCCCGACCCTGCCGCGCCCAATGCCAGCTCTGCCGGCACGCGCAGTTTGTTGTCGCACGTGCGCCCCTGTAAGACCACAGGCGGTGTTGAGCGGATCGGCAGTTGTTTGGTCTCGTATGCGCCGTGGACATTTGGTTCGGCCCGGCATCTGGGGGAGTCACCAGTCGGCAATTGGACGCTGCGTGTGGCCGATAAGGCTGGGCGGGGCGTTATCGCTGGCAGGCTCAATGGTTGGCAATTGACGTTTTATACCCGTTGATGGTGAGTGTATGAAGGTTTGGGTTGGAGCATTGTTGGTGTGGTTGTCATTGGCTGTGGTGCCTGTGAATGCCGGACAGGTGTCGTCCCAAAGCCTGCGCTGGTTTGATGGCGAGCGTTATCACCAGGTCTGGTTGAGCGCCGATGAGGCGATAGAGTTTGTGCCGCAGGGGGACGGTAGAGCCTTGGCGGCGACACTGCGGGGGGCGGGTATTCGTGCCGAGGCGAAGGCTCAGGCGCCGGGCGCGCGTATCTGGCAGTTGCAAAGAGATTATTCGGTGGCGGAGCGTCGTCAATTGAATCAGGCCGGGGTGTCATCCGTGTTTTATCATTCACCACAGGGTGGGGGGCGCATGGCATTGACGGGGGAGTTGATCCTCAAGCTGAAGCAGGCGATGCCGGAATCAGAGTTGGAGGCGTGGTTGTCATCGCGGCAGGCGCGTTATCAACGGGTGCTGAACGCTGAACGTCATTTACATTTGATCAAGGTCGCGCCTGGATTATCAGCTCTGGAGTGGGCGGCGCAGTATGAAACTGATCATGCAGTAGACTATATTTCGCCGAGCTGGTGGCGCGAGCGGGTCCGTCGTTAGTTCAAATAAATCAGCTTATGCGCTCAGGTCGAGACGGCCGCCGAGCAGATTGTTGGGCATTAAATTCTGCTGATAGGCGTTGGTGGCGGAGGTGCCCGGGCGTTTGTTTGACGCTGGGGGTTGCTCATTCATTTCGGCGCGGCGTTCTGCGCTTTGTTCCTTTTGTGCCGTGGTTTCTTCCTGTTGTTGTTTCAGAATCTCTGCACGTGCGTCAGCGGCCATTAGGGTGGCCTCCATCGCCACGGCGCGATCTTGTGGTGATGGATCAGCCGGTGCCAGTGCGGCAGCCCGCACTTGGTTGGCCTTGCGTAAGGTTGCCTCTGGATCGTCAGGGATCGGGCTGCTGTCGATGCTGACCTCGCCCCCTACTGCATACAGACGTCCATCGGGGCCGCGATCGTAATCGAATTGGGCGCCACCGCGTACATAGGGGCCGCCCGCCGCTTGGTGTGCTGCTTCGTGTGCACGCACCTCTCGGTCGCGTTGTTGCAGTTTTTGAATCTCACGCTGTTCGTCCTGATCGAGGCGTTGCTCTGATGTGGACGAACGTTGGTGAGTATTGTTGTTCTTGGCCTGCGCCTTGTCCTTCTCGTCGAGACGGGCGTCCGGATTCAGATTTGCCGGTTTGGTATTGCCGTTGCCTGGAGCAGGTAAGGGGTTGCGTGCGCCGTTCGCCGTGCTGGTGTAGCTGGCGACAATAGATGCATTGATGGAGGCGCCGATATTCATGGATCGATCTCGGGGCGATTAGGCCATCTCGTCCAACAGATTGCCGATCATGTCGAGACTGGTCTTGACGACCTTGGTCGATGCTTCGGCCTGTAGGCGATTCTGTTGTAACCCGATCAGGGCGTCGGTGACATCGTTGACCGACGGCGCAGCATTGGCGCTCTGCGGGTTGTTGAGTGTATTGGCGCTTGCAATCTCGTGGGCGTTACGGCGTAAACCGTCCATGCCCTTTTGAATTCCCTGTAAGCCGAGATGCATCGCTGAAATTGAACTCATGGCGTTGCCTCCGGGGTAAACGTTAAACATTGTTACAGTAGGGTTATCGGGGTGCCTGCTGAATAACCTTATAGTAATGATAGTCCAGCTGTGATGCATTTCACATTACTTTGAAGGCGGGAGAGGCAGGGTAGAGGGCATGCGGGTCGCTTAACCTTGCGTCAGTTGCCCCAGAAAATGGCTCTCAGCAGAATTTGTGTAATGAAATAAGCATATTACGAAGGGCGCAATCGGGGCTTGAAGATGCTATGATGTCGCGCCATGTCGACGTTTCTAAAAAAATTCTGGAGTAAGCTGACCAAGCAGGGAGCAGGGGATCGCCCCGGTGCCTATCCTGTGCCTGGCAGCGCACCGCGGATTATTCCGCGCGATCAGCACTGCATCTCCCGCAGCAATATCAGTGAAAACTGTCTCAAGGTCTTGTACCGCCTGAACAAGGCCGGGTATGAGGCCTATCTGGTGGGCGGTGGTGTGCGTGATCTGTTGCTCGGTCGTGAGCCGAAGGACTTTGACATCGCCACCAACGCGACCCCGGAAGAGGTGCGGTCGCTGTTCCGCAATTGTCGCCTGGTCGGTCGGCGTTTCCTGTTGGCGCATATCCTGTTCGGTCGTGATGTGATCGAGGTCGCTACCTTTCGCGGTCAGTTGGGTGATGACGATGACGGCGATCACGAGGTGGAGGAGGGCGGCCGCATCCTGCGCGATAACGTCTACGGCACCCTGGAAGAGGATGCCTGGCGGCGGGATTTTTCGATCAACGCCCTCTACTACAACATCAATGATTTTTCGGTGGTCGACTACACCGGCGGCGTCGCTGACCTGGAGAAGGGCGAGCTGCGGCTGATTGGTGATGCCGCGCAGCGTTACCGTGAAGACCCGGTGCGCATGCTGCGCGCGGTGCGTTTTGCGGCCAAGATCGGTTTTCGCATCCACCCCGAATCGGAACAGACCATCTATGAACTGGGGCATCTGCTGGAGGATATCCCGGCGGCGCGCCTGTTTGATGAGGTGTTGAAGCTGCTGATGGGCGGCCACGCGGTGCAGACCTATGAGCTGCTGCGCCATTACGATTTATTCCAATACCTGTTCCCCCTGACCGAAACCGCACTGGAGCGCGAAGAACAGCATTTCCCGCTGACCATGCTGGTGCGGGCACTGGAGAATACCGATGCCCGCGTCGCCGAGGGTAAACCCGTGACACCGGCCTTTTTGTATGCCGCGTTGCTGTGGGAGCCGGTGCGTCAGCGGATGGCGCAAATGGTCCGCGCCGGTGAGAGTGAGCACATCGCGATGCGCGAGGCTGCCGAGGTGGTGGTGCAGCAGCAGGTGCGGACGACCTCACTGCCGCGGCGTTTCAGCACACCGATGCAGGAGATCTGGGCGATGCAGTTGCGCCTGCCCAGTCGTGCCGGTCGCCGCGCCCATCGCCTGATGGAACACCAGCGCTTTCGCGCCGCGTATGACTTTTTGCTGTTGCGCGCCGAGGCGGGCGAGGTTGAGCAGGAGTTGGCCGATTGGTGGACCCAGTTTCAAGAAGCCGACGAAGGTTTGCGTCGGAATATGATAACAGCCACGGGGCCGGATCAGGGAAGCCGCCGCCGTCGGCGTCGGCCGCGCAAGCGGTCGTCCAAGGCACAAGACTAATTATCATGGCATCTCTTTACACCGCTGCTTACATTGGATTGGGCAGCAACCTGGGTGATCCATCTGCCCAGGTCAATAGCGCAATCAAGGCCCTGGCGGCACTGGACAACACCCGCCTGCTGGTGGCCTCCAGTCTCTATCGCAGTGCGCCGATGGGGCCGCAGGATCAGCCTGAGTACATCAATGCCGTCGCGCATCTCGAAACCCGTTTAGAACCGCTGCAATTGCTGCACGAACTGCAGCGCATCGAGGCCGAGCACGGGCGCGTGCGGGTGGAGGGTGAACGCTGGGGGCCGCGCACATTGGACCTGGACTTGCTGCTCTACGGCAACGAGGTGATTCAAGACGAGGAGCTGACCGTGCCCCACGTCGGGCTGCACGAGCGTAACTTCGTGTTGTTCCCATTGTTTGAGATCGCTCCTGAGCTGAACCTGCCGGATGGTCGCCGTGTGGTTGAGTTGCTGAACGCATGCCCGCTGGAAGGACTGGAGCGCATCATTGGCTGAGTTCGTGTTGCCGCCGAACCCGGGTTATATCGTGGTCGAGGGGCCGATCGGCATCGGCAAGACCAGCCTTGCCCGTCGTCTGGCCGAGACCTTCAACACCGAACTCCTGCTTGAGGGTGCCGACGCCAATCCCTTCCTCAAACGCTTTTACAAAGACCCCAAAAACGCCGCGCTGCCGACGCAGATGTTCTTTCTGTTTCAGCGTGTGGAGCAGATCCGCGAATTGCGTCAGGGCGATATGTTTCGGCCGGTGCGCGTCGCCGACTTTCTGATGGAGAAGGATCGCCTCTTCGCCCAGTTGACGCTGGATGATGATGAGCTGGTGCTCTACGAGCAGGCCTATCAACACCTGGTCGAGGAACCCCCGCGGCCGGATCTGGTCATCTATCTGCAGGCACCGGTGGAGGTGCTGTTGGAGCGGGTGCGCAAGCGCGGCAATGATTATGAGGCGAGTATCGATGCGGCCTATCTACAGAAGCTGGTCGATGGTTACACGCGCTTTTTCCATCAATACAGCGGCGCGCCGCTGTTGATCGTCAATGCCGCCAATGCCAACTGGATCGATAACGAACTCGACTACCAGGCCTTGCTTGAACAGATCGGCCGCGTTAAAAATGGTCGTCATTATTTCAATCCGCTGCCGTTCGATCTCGCCCGCTAACCACTGCTCGCAAGGAGAATTCCATGTCCCATGAGCGTAAGCCTGTGACGCTGACTCAATTACGTAACATGAAGGCCGCCGGCGACAAGTTCAGTTGTTTGACCGCCTACGATGCCGGGTTCGCGCGTGTGGTCGATGAGGCCGGGGTCGATGTGATCCTGGTCGGCGATTCGCTGGGCATGGTCGTGCAGGGCCACAAGACCACCGTGCCGGTGACGGTCGACGACATGGTCTATCACAGCAAGCTGGTGGCGCGCAGTTGTGAGCGCGCCTTGCTGATGGTCGACATGCCCTTCATGGCCTACGCAACGATGGAGCAGGCGCTGGTCAATGCCATGAGGTTGATGCAGGAAGGTGGTGGCCAGATCGTCAAGCTGGAAGGCAGCGGCGTGCAGCTGGATATCGTGCGCGAGCTGGCGCTGCGAGGCGTGCCGGTGTGCGCGCATCTGGGGCTGCAGCCACAGGTGGTGCACAAGCTCGGTGGTTATCGGGTGCAGGGGCGCGACGAGGCCGGCGCGCAGGCCATGCGCAACAGTGCGCGTGCCTTGGAGGATGCGGGTGCTGACATGCTGCTGTTGGAGTGTGTGCCGCGTGCGCTGGCGGCCGAGATCACGGCCAGTGTGTCGATCCCGGTGATCGGCATCGGCGCCGGCCCGGACACCGATGCCCAGGTGTTGGTGCTGCACGATATTCTGGGGATTACGCCGGGCAAGGTGCCACGCTTTTCGCATAATTTTATGGCCGAGGCCGGATCGATCCAGGCGGCGGTGGCGGCCTATGCCGCGGCCGTGCGCGAGCGTCGCTTCCCGGCGCCGCAACATTGTTTTGAGTAAGTCGTATGTTTCAATTTGATACCGTTGCCGAGCTGCGTGCCTGGGTGCAAGGCTGTCGCCAACGCGGCGAGCGCATCGCCTTGGTGCCGACGATGGGCAACCTGCATGCAGGTCACATCAAGCTGGTGACCGAGGCGCGCGCGCTGGGCGCGCGGGTGGTGGTGAGCATCTTTGTGAATCCCACCCAGTTTGGCCCGAATGAGGATTTCGAGCGTTATCCGCGCACGCTGGACGAGGATTGTCGCCAGTTGCGTGAGGCCGGGGCGGATGCGGTGTTTACGCCGAGCGTGGCCGAGGTCTATCCCGGCGGGCATCAGGTGGTCACCAGGATCGAGGTGCCGCAGGTCAGTGAGGGCATGTGCGGCGCGGCGCGGCCGGGGCACTTTGCCGGTGTCGCCACCGTTGTCGCCAAGCTGTTCAACATGGTGCAGCCCAACGTGGCGCTGTTTGGTTGTAAGGATTATCAGCAGCTGCAGGTGATCCGGCGTTTGGTGCGTGATCTCTGTTTTCCGATCGAGATCATCGGCGTGCCGACCGTGCGCGAGACCGATGGCCTGGCGATGAGTTCGCGCAACGGCTATCTGACGGCCGAACAGCGCGCGCAGGCCTCGATGCTGTATCAGATTCTGAGCGAGACGCGGGCCGCCATCGCCGGTGGCAGCCGTGAATATGCGGCCCTGGAGCAGGTCGCGATGGCGCGATTGGCGGGGGCGGGCTTTGCGCCGGAGTATGTCTGCGTGCGCGATGCGGTGCTGCTGGCCGTGCCAACCGCGGCGGATGATGAGCTGGTGATTCTGGCTGCGGCCCGCCTCGGCAACACCCGCCTGATCGATAATTTGACTGTTTCGTTGCGGCATAAGGGCTAAAATAGGATAATGGCGCGCTTATGTTTCATGCCCTGGGCGCCGATAGCGCCGCGAAGCCTTTGTTTTAGATGTATGTTTTAGATAGTCACAGGAGTCGTTGACGATGCAGCACGTGATGCTCAAGACCAAACTACACCGCGCCCGCGTGACCCACGCCGAGCTGGAATACGAGGGGTCTTGCGCCATTGATGGCGATTTGCTGGATGCCGCCGGTATCCACGAATATGAACAGATTCAGATCTACAACATCGCCAATGGTGAGCGTTTTACGACCTATGCCATCCGCGCCGAGAACGGTTCTGGCATCATTTCGGTGAACGGTGCCGCCGCGCATCTGGCCAAGCCCGATGACCTGGTCATCATCTGTGCCTATGTCGGGATCGAGCAGGAGCAGCTGGCCAGCTTCAAACCGAATCTGATCTATGTCGATCAGGACAATCGCATCGTGCGTCGCAGCAACGACGTGCCGATCCAGATGGCCTCGTAAGCGCTACACGGCGTTTTAACGGCGACAAAAAAAGCCGCTCCCAAACGGGGGCGGCTTTTTTTATGGGCGCGGGAGCGGCCGGTGTTAACCGGTGTTCCGCATCCCGGCCGCAATGGCGGTGATTGAACGCAGCAGTGGCGCCAGCCAGATGTTGCGTTCCGCTTCGCTGAGTTTGGTGTCGCGCCAGCGTTGCAGCAATTGCACCTGGATGTGGTTGAGCGGGTCCAGGTAGGGATTGCGGCGTGCCAGCGACAGCGCCAACTGTGGATTTTCCGGCATCAGCGTGTGGCTGCCGGTGACGTTGAGGATCTGGAACAGCGTGCGCTGATATTCGCGCATGATCAGATCGTAGACGCGCTCGCCGGTGGCGGGGTCTTCACAGAGTTTGGCGTATTCGCGGGCGATGTCCATGTCGGCCTTGAACAGTGCCATCTGTGTGTTCGACAGCAGCGCACGGAAGAAGGGCCAGTCGTTGTACATGGCCTGCATCTTGGCCAGGCGTTCCGGTGCGTTCTGACGCCAGCTCTCGAGTGCGGTGCCGATGCCGTACCAGGCGGGCAGGGTGTGGCGCGACTGCGCCCAACCGAAGACCCAGGCAATGGCGCGGACCGATGACTTGGAGCGGTCGCCCTTTTTGCGATGCGACGGCCGCGAGCCGATGTTCATCAGGCCGATCTCGGTCACCGGGGTCGCCTCGTAGAAGTAGTCGAGGAANNTCCATGATGCCGAGGTAGTCGTTGCGATCGTCGGCGGGCGGCTTGACGATGCAGCGGCTGGCCTTGAGCAGGCCGGTGACGCCCATGGTCAATTCGTAGACCGCGGTCTCGAAGTTGCTGTATTTGTACGACAGCACCTCGCCCTGCTCGGTGAATTTGATCTGGCCGAAGACGGTGCCGGCCGGTTGCGCCAGGATCGATTCATGGGTTGGGCCTCCCCCGCGACCAATCGTGCCGCCGCGACCATGGAACAGGCGGCATTCGATGCCGTGTTTGCTGGCGATGGCGGTGATCTTCTTCTGCGCCTCGTACAGATTCCAGCCGGAGGCGAGGATGCCACCGTCCTTACACGAATCCGAATAGCCGAGCATGATCTCCTGGATGTTGCCGCTGGCCTGCAGCAACTGGCGGTAGATCGGCGTGTTCAGCAGTTGTTCGGTGACCTCTTTGATGTGGCCCAGGTCTTCGATGGTCTCGAACAGCGGCGCGATGCTGATGTTGCACTCCCAGCCATCGGCCTGCGGATTGATCAGGCCGGTCAGGCGCGCGAGGAAGGCGACCTCCATCACGTGGCTGGCGCAATGCGTCATCGAGATGACATAGCTGCCGAAGGCGCGTGGGCTGATCTCGCCGCGCATCTGGCGCATGACCTGGAACACCTCCAGTGTCTCGCGCGTCTCGTTGCTGAACTCGGCGGGCGTGACCGTCGGCGCCTGCTGGGCGGCGATCAGCTCGCTCAGTGTGGCCAGGCGCTGTTGTTCGTCCATGCCCGCGTAGTTGGCGTTGCCATAGGTGTTTTTCAGGATCTCGGCCACCGCATCGCTGTGGCGGTTCGATTCCTGACGCACGTCGAGGTGCATCAGGAAGAAACCGAAGGTTTCGATCTGGCGGATCAGGTTGTTCAGTTTGACGTCGGCGATGATCTCGTCGCCATGGCTGATCAGCGAATCGCGGATCACGTACAGATCGCGCAGCAGCTCGTGTTCGTTCTGATAACGATGTTCGTAATTCTCGACCGTCTTTTCGTTGAGCATGCGTTTGATTGCAATCAGGTTGCGCTCCAGCCGGTAACGGATCAGGAACAACATGCGGCGATAGGGTTCGTTGCGGAAGCGGTTGGGCTCCTGCGGGAAGGCCTCGGGCACCAGGTAGTCGTAACTCGCCATCGCGGCCTCGAACTCGGCGTTGGGTTTGCACAGCGAGGTCGACAGGGTCAGTGCGCGTGTCAGCTTGGTGACGCGCTTCAGGTATTCAATCAGGACCGAACGCGATTGCAGGCGCAGTGCGAAGGCGGTGGTCTCGGGGGTGACGTTGGGGTTGCCGTCACGGTCGCCGCCGATCCACGAGCCGAAACGCAAAAAGCTGGGGATTTTGATTTTATGGCCAGGGCCGTAGATGCGATCGGCGGCGCGCTCCAGATTGCGGTAGAGCGTCGGCGTGGCCGAGAACAGGCAGTCCTGGAAATAACCGATGCCGATGCGGATCTCGTCTTCCACCTTGGGCCGTTCGGCACGGACCTCGTCGGTCTTCCACAGGATGTGGATCTCGGCGCGCAGCTTACGGTTAAGCGCATCCTTTTCGATGCGGCCGAGGCGCAGGTCGTTCAGTTGTTCATTCAGTTCGAAGATGCGACGCAATGACTCCTTGACCATACGACGCTTGGACTCGGTCGGATGGGCGGTGATCACCGGGTTGTAGGCCATGCGGTCGAGGATGGCCTGCAGCTGTTCGGCGCTGATGTTGTCGGCCTCCAGCTCGCGCAGTGTGGAGTCGAACGAGCCGGTCCACAGCGGGCCGCGGCTGCGCAGCATGCGGCGGCGTTGTTCGTGCTGATGGTCCTCTTCGGCGATGTTGACCAGGCTGAAGTAGATGGCAAAGGCGCGCACGACGCGGGTCAGTGTGTCGGCGTCGAGCGTGCTGACTAGGTCGGTCAGGCGTTTGCGTTTGGCGGGGTTGTCCTCTTGGCGCAGGCTGATATAACCCTTACGCAAGGCTTCAACGGCGGAATAGACCTTCTCGCCTTCCTGGGTGCGCAGAATATCGCCCAGGATGTTGCCGAAGAGTTTGACGCGCGCGCGCAGTTTCTTGTCTGACATAACGTATCCAATCAACGTCTGGTAATTCGTGAAGTTCAGGCAGCCTGAGATTCAGACCCACAAAGGGTCGGCATTATACGCCCTTCGGGCCTTTTCTGCCTCTTGCCTGTGCCTGTGGCCGGTTAAGTGACTGTTTTGCGGTGATCTTCTAACCCTGATCGCGCCACTGCAGCGCCGCCTGATACAGCTCCAGATACTGCTTGGCGCTGTTGCGCCAGCTGAAATCCTGTTTCATGCCGGTGCGGATCAGCTGTTGCCACAAGTCATTGTGGTCACGGTACATGCCCACCGCACGCTCGATGGCGTGGGTCAGCTCGGCGGCGGTGGCGTCGCCGAAGTGGAAGCCGGTGGCGGTCTTGGCGGCGAGATTGGCCTCATTGGCGTCGACCACGGTGTCGGCCAGACCGCCGGTATAGCGCACGATCGGCACCGTGCCGTATTTGAGGCTGTAGATCTGGTTGAGGCCGCAGGGCTCGAAGCGCGATGGCATCAGGAACATGTCGACGCCGGCCTCGATGCGGTGGGCCAGGCCCTCGTTGAAACCGATGTGCACGCCGATCTGCCCGGGGGCGGTGGCCGCGGCCTGGCTGAGGGCGGTCTGTGAATACTTGTCGCCACTACCGAGCACGACCAGCTGCGCGCCGAGGGATTTGATCCGCTCGATATTGGCCAGCAACAGATCGATGCCCTTTTGTTCGGCCAGGCGACCGACCAGGCCGATCAGCGGGGTGTCGGCCTCTTGCGCCAACCCAAAGTGCTGCTGCAGCGCGGCCTTGTTGGCGGCCTTGCCGCTGAGGTCTTTGGCCGAATAGGGGGCGCTTAGGTGCGGATCCTTGTCGGGTGACCACTGGGTGTAGTCGACGCCGTTGAGGATGCCGCGCAGGCGTTCGCGCCGATGGCCAAGCAGGCCCTCGAAGCCGTAGCCGTAGGCGGCGGTCTGGATCTCTTGGGCATAGGTCGGGCTGACGGTGCTGAGGGCGTCGCTGTAGGCGATGCCGCCCTTCATGAATGACAGGCCGCCGTGAAACTCGAGGCCGCCCATGTGCCATAAGTCCTGCGGCAGACCGAGCTGGTGCAGCATGTAACTGCCGAAATGCCCCTGGTAGGCGAGGTTGTGGATCGTAAAGACGGTCGCCGGGCGATCGGCGTGGCGCGACAGCAGGGCGGGCACGAGGCCACTCTGCCAGTCGTTGCAGTGCACGATATCGGCGCGCCAGTCGAGCCCCGCCTGATCGAGGGCGATGGCGCAGGCGGTACGCGAGAAGGCGGCGAAGCGCTCGGGGTTGTCGGCCCAGTCGTGGCCGGCGGCATCGACATAGGGGCCGCCGTCGCGATCAAACAAGTCCGGGATATCGACCAGATACAATTTGACGCTGGTGCCGGGCAGGCGGCCTTCGAGCAGGCGGGTGCCTTCCGGCACACCGGCGATGTTGAGGCTGACGATGGAGAGCGGCAGCGCGTTGGCCAGCGCCGCACGATAGGCGGGCATGACGACGCGGATATCCTGTTTCTGTGCCTTGAGTGCGGCGGGCAGACTGCCGGCGACATCGGCCAGACCGCCGGTCTTGATCAGCGGGGCGACTTCGCTGGCGACGAATAAAACATTGTGTGCAGCCATGGGCAGGGTGTTTCCCTTGTTATAAGTTGTGTAATGGCGAACATTATAACCTTATGCCGATATTCTGCCGTATTGTGTTAGAGATGATGAACAGGCGCGAACAGGCTTGCGACAAAATGTCGCGGCCACGATGGCGGGGGCCTGAGTAAAATGAACAGAATGAATGGTCGGGGCCGACGATAAAAGAGATGGATGCGACTTTAGACAAAACGCTGTTGTTTAACCTGCGTCGGCTGTTTGTGCTGCGCAATATCGCCATCGGCGGTGAGCTGGCGGTGATCGCGATTGCGGTGTGGGTGCTGGAGATGGCCTTGCCGGTGGCGGCCCTGCTGGCGGTCGTCGGTCTGCATGGTGTGGTGAATCTGCTGACCTGGGGCCGGTTGCGTTTTGCGCGGGCGGTGGAGCCATTTGAGTTCTTTGTCCAGATCATGCTTGATGTTGGCGTGTTGTTTGCGCTGCTGGCGCTGAGTGGTGGTTCGACCAATCCGCTGGTGTCGCTGTTGCTGTTGCCGCTGGTGGTGGTGGCGGCGATCCTGCCGCGGCGGTATGTGTGGGCGATGGCCGGGGTGACGGTGTTGGCCTATAGCGTGTTGATGTTTGTCTATAAACACATGCCGCATGCCCATTCGCGTTTCGGCCACGAGTTTGACCTGCACGTCACGGGCATGTGGTTCAGTTTTTTGTTGAGCGTGGGGTTGATCATCTTTTTTGTCACCAAGCTGGCGCAGTCGCTGCGCGAGCGGGACTTGCATCTGGCGCAGGCGCGGGAACAGGCGCTGCGTGACGAGCAGTTGGTGACGCTCGGTACCTTGGCGGCAGGCGCGGCGCATGAGTTGGGCACACCCTTGTCGACGATGTCGGTGTTGGTGAAGGAGTTGCAGCACGAACACGCGGACGACAAAGAGCTGGCAGGTAGTCTGAGTCTGTTGGGTGATCAACTGGCGCGCTGCAAACAGACGCTGTCGGCGATCTCGGTCTCGGCCGGACAGTCGAAGGCGGAGGGCGGCTATCGCACCGCGGTCGGCATGTATCTCGAACAGTTGGTGCAGCAGTGGCAGGCGGCGCGGCCGGGGGTGAGCTGTGTCTGCGATTGGCAGGGCGATATGGCCCAGCCCGAGATCGTCGCCGATCACAGCTTGACGCAGGCGATCAGCAATATCCTGAACAACGCGGCGGATGTGTCGCGTGAACCCGTGGAGATCCTGGGGCGTTGGGATGCGCAGCATGTGACGCTGGAGGTGCTCGATCGCGGCGATGGCGTCTCCCCCGAGATGCGCGCACGCCTGGGCAAGACGCCGGTGGTCTCCACCAAACAGGGGCAGGGCGTGGGTTTGTTTCTGGCCTATTCGGTGATCAAACGATTGGGTGGCCGCGTGGCCTTGGAGGATCGCGACGGCGGCGGTATGCGGACCTTGATTGAATTGCCATTGGCAAAACTATTGGTGCAGGCATGAGTGAGATGAATCACGATGATGCGCAGCTGGAGACGACGCTGCCGAGTCTGTTGCTGGTCGATGATGACGAGGTATTTTGTCTGGTGTTGGCCAAGGCCCTGACCCGGCGTGGTTATGAGGTCAGCGTGGCGCACGATGTGGCGGCTGCGGTGTTGATCTGTGAAGAGGAGTTTCCGGAGTACGCGGTCGTCGATCTGAACATGCCCGGTGATTCAGGTTTAACGCTGGTGCAATATTTACACGAACATAATCCGGTGACGCGGACCGTGGTTCTGACCGGGTATGCCAGCATCGCCACGGCGGTCGAGGCGATCAAGCTCGGCGCCTTGCATTATCTGGCCAAACCCTCGGATGCCGATGAGGTGGTGGCCGCGCTGCATAAAGACGAGGGGGATGCCTCGGTCGGCGTGGGCGAGCAACCGATGTCGGTGCGTCGTTTGGAATGGGAGCACATCCAGAAGGTGTTGGCCGAGGTCGACGGCAATATTTCCGAGGCGGCGCGTCGTTTGGGCATGCATCGACGCACCCTGCAGCGTAAATTGCAAAAGCGGCCGGTTAAACAGTAGTTTTTCTTGAAGGCAGTAAAGAATATCGATTGTGAGTCGATTCTGAGGCCTGCATCTGCGTTATCATTGTAAAAGTAGTGGCACACATTTTTTGTCATCCGGCCATAGATGGCCCGGATGAATCGATTTCAGGAGAACATAACATGCGCATGGCGTTAATCGGGTTGGGAAAAATGGGCGGCAACATGGCGCGCCGTCTGTGCCGGGGTGGCATCGAAGTGGTGGGTTATAACCGCTCGGCGGATATCGTCAACAGCCTGGCCAAGGAAGAGGGCATGATCCCGGCGACGTCATTGCGTGATGCGGTGGAAAAGCTCACTGCGCCGCGCGTGGTGTGGTTGATGTTGCCTTCCGGTGAGCCGACCGAGGCGGCGATCAACGAGCTGATCGACATCCTTGAACAAGGTGATGTCATCGTCGATGGCGGCAACTCGAATTATCACGATAGCCAACGTCGCGGCACGATGCTGACGCAGCACGGGATCGGTTATGTCGACTCCGGCACCTCAGGCGGTATTTGGGGCTTGGACAATGGGTATTGTTTGATGGTCGGTGGCACTAAAGACGCCGTCGCCCATGTCGAGCCAGCGCTGAAGGTGCTGGCGCCGGGCGTCGATCGCGGCTGGGCGCACGTCGGCCCCGTGGGTGCCGGACACTTCACCAAGATGATCCACAACGGGATCGAATACGGCATGATGCAGGCGATGGCCGAAGGCTTTGCGCTGATGAAGGGCAAAGAGGAGTTCAACCTCGACCTGGCGCAAATCTCAGAGTTGTGGCGTCACAGCTCGGTGGTGCGCAGCTGGTTGTTGGACCTGACCGCCGATGCGTTGAAACAAGATCAAAAATTGAAAGATATCGCGCCCTATGTGCCGGATTCCGGTGAAGGCCGTTGGACGGTGATTGAGTCGATCGATCAGGGCACGGCGGCGCCGGTGTTGAGTCTGGCGATGAGCATGCGTTTCACCAGTCAGGATCAGGAAGGTTACGACTTCAAACTGTTGTCGATGATGCGTAATGCCTTCGGCGGCCATGCGGTGAAGAAGGCAGGCGAATAACACCATGAGTAAACCGCATCCGTGTTCGATCGTGATCTTCGGCGCGACAGGCAACCTGTCGCGAGTGAAGTTGATGCCTGCCCTGTATCAGCTCGAAAACGAAGGACGACTGCCTGAAGGCGTCACGATTATCGCCTTTGGTCGTCGTCCGTGGACGCAAGAGGAATGGCTGGCCGAGGTGACGGCCATGCTCGAGGCCAAGTATCCGAAGGGTTTAAATCAGGAAGCCTTCTCGCGCTTTTGCGCCAAGCTGCAATACTTTCAAGGCGATTTGCAGGACGATGCATCTTATCAGGCGCTGCATGACAAGCTCTGTCATGATGAGGTCTGTAGCGCCAATGCGCAGTTTTATATGTCGATCCGCCCCGCTGAATTTGGCATGGTGATCGACAAGCTGGGGACGCACGGTTTGTTGAACGAGGCCCACGGCTGGCGTCGGGTTGTTATCGAAAAACCGTTTGGTTATGACCTGTTGAGCGCGCAGGCACTGCAAAAGTCGCTGGCCAAACACCTCAAAGAAAGTCAGATCTATCGCATCGATCACTATCTGGGTAAATCCACGGTGCGCAACATCATGGTCTTCCGTTTTGCCAATCTGTTGCTGGAACCGCTGTGGAATCGCAATTACATCGACCATGTACAGATCACGCATTCCGAGACCATCGGCATCGGCTCTCGCGCCGATTATTACGATGGCGCAGGCGCGCTGCGCGACATGATCCAGAGCCATCTGATGCAGCTATTCGCCCTGGTGGCGATGGAGCCACCCGCAGGCATCGATGATCAGTCGTTGCGCGATGAAAAGGTAAAAGTGCTGAAGTCGGTACGGCCAATCCATCAAAACGCGGTGCATGCCCATGCCTTCCGCGGCCAGTATACCGGCGGCCACGTCAATGGTGTATCGGTGCCCGGTTATCTGGAAGAAGAGGATGTGCCGCAAGACAGCACGACTGAGACCTACGCCGCGCTCAAGCTGTATGTCGATAACTGGCGCTGGAAGGGCGTGCCGTTTTATCTGCGCACCGGCAAGCGTATGGCCGAGGCCGGTTCGGCGATCAGCATTCGTTTTAAACATCCGCCACAACACTTGTTCCGTGGTACCAAGATGGATCAGCTGCAACCCAACTGGTTGTTGTTGGGGATACAGCCCAACGATTGTTTGAAGATGGAGATCAACGTCAAAGAACAGGGCACGACCATGAAGACGCGGCTGACCAGTCTCGACGCCAGCTATCATGCGCCGGACAAAAAGGCCGGTGATGCCTATGAAGACCTGTTGCTGGACGTGATGCGCGGTGATCAATCGCTGTTCCTGCGTTACGACGAGGTGGAGTGGGCGTGGCGCGTGGTCGATCCGGTGCTCAAGGTCTGGTCGATGGAACGCGATTTTATTAATACCTATCCGGCCGGCAGTTGGGGGCCGCGTGGGACCTATCGTCTGTTCGAGAGTGAAGACCAGTTCTGGCGTCACTCGCTGGGCGTCGATGGGAGTGATGTCAGTTCAGAGGCATTTTGACGTGATAAAACGGCGACACTGAGTCGCCGACGTCTTGCCAAACGCAGTCATAGTATGGAGAGCAGCGCGTGATTAATTCGCCAGCCTGGAAAGCATTAGAAGCACACCGAGAGGAGATTGATCAATTACACATGCGGGATATGTTTGAGAGCGAGCCGGATCGCTTCAAGCGTTTCTCCATCCTCTTCAGTAATATCCTGTTCGATTATTCAAAGAACCGTATTACCGATGAGACGATGAAGCTGTTGATGGACCTGGCGCGGGCCCGCGATGTCAGTGGCTGGACGGCGCGCATGTTCAAGGGTGACAAGGTCAACTTCACCGAACAACGCGCGGCCTTGCATGTGGCGCTGCGTAATCGCAGTAACCGCCCGATCTATGTCGATGGCCACGACATCATGCCGGATGTGAATTCGGTGCTCGAAAAGATGCGCCGCTTCTCAGAGGCGGTGCGTACCGGTCGCTGGTTGGGCTTTACCGGCAAACGGATTACCGATGTGGTCAATATCGGTATCGGTGGTTCTGACCTGGGGCCGAAGATGGTCTGCGAGGCCTTGCGCCCCTATAGCGACTGGGCCTTGAAGGCGCACTTTGTCTCCAACGTCGACGATACGCAGTTGGTGGAGACCTTGCGTGGACTGAACCCGGAGACCACCTTGTTCATCGTCGCCTCCAAGAGCTTTAACACGCAAGAGACCATCGTCAACGCCCGCTCTGCGCGTGAGTGGTTGTTGCACGCGATGGGTGACAAGCGCGCGGTGGCCAAACACTTTGTCGCGGTTTCGAACAACACCAAGGCGGTCAGTGAGTTCGGTATCGATACCGAAAACATGTTCGAGATGTGGGACTGGGTCGGTGGTCGTTATTCGTTGTGGAGCGCCATCGGTCTGTCGATTGCGCTGTTTATCGGTATGCAGCACTTTGAAGCGATGTTGCGTGGCGCGCATGAGATGGATGAGCACTTTCGTAATGCACCGCTGGAGCAAAATATCCCGGTGCTGATGGGCATGCTCGGCGTTTGGTACAACAACTTCTTTGATGCCGATAGTTACGCCATCTTTCCCTACGATCAATATCTCTATGAACTGCCCGCCTATCTGCAGCAGGGCGATATGGAGAGTAACGGCAAACAGACCGACCGTGACGGCAATCGTGTGGATTATTCCACGGGACCGATCATCTGGGGTAAACCCGGCACCAATGGTCAGCATGCGTTCTTCCAGTTGGTGCATCAGGGTACCAAGCTGATCCCGGCAGATTTTCTGGCCGGGGTTGAGGCGCAGAATCCACTCGGTGAACATCACGCGATCCTGATCTCCAACTTCTTTGCCCAAACCGAGGCCTTGATGCGTGGCAAGTCACGTGATGAGGTGCGCGCCGAGCTGGAGGCCAAAGGCGTGACAGGTGCCCGCTGTGAAGAGCTGGTCAAACACATGGAGTTCGATGGTAATCGTCCGACCAATTCAATTCTGTTCCAACGCCTGGACCCCAAGACCATGGGTAGCCTGATCGCGATGTACGAACACAAGATCTTCGTGCAGGGCATCATCTGGGGTATCAACTCCTTCGACCAGATGGGCGTGGAGCTGGGCAAACAATTGGCGAATGTGATCCTGGAGGACCTGGACACCGATGCACCGGCGACCAAACATGATGCGTCCACCAACGGCCTGATCAATTTTTATAAGGATCGGCGTTCGTTCTAAATCGAACGCACGGTTGTTTAAACAGGCGCGGACCCGGCTGGGTTCGCGCCTTTTTTATGTCGTGAATATTTGGCATGCGCGTCTGTCGAGCTGGAAGTGCAGCGGCTTTAGGTGAGGCGGGAGGGAGCTGATGGCCTGTGAATGTGGCGGAACTCTATGAATTTGGTCAAATATTGGAAATTTAGTTGCGCAACTAAAAACTTGACGGGATAGGTCTCAGACACCATTATGCGCCTTTTCCCAGGCCCGAATTTGCCAGTGCCTTTGAAGTAATTGACTGTTTCATAAAGGCAAATAATTTTAACGCGCCAGTGGTGCGCGGGCGGGAACCACGAATTTTTTCATCAAGAGGTTGGATACATGTCTCAAAACACGTTGATGGACATCGATAATATCGAGACCCAGGAATGGATCGACGCCCTGGAGGCGGTGATCGAACACGAAGGCGTAGAACGCGCCCACTATCTATTAGAACAAATGGTCGACAAGGCCCGCCGCAGCGGGGCCAACCTGCCGTACTCGGCCAATACAGCCTACGTAAACACCATCCCGCCCCACCTGGAGCAACCGATGCCGGCCCATGCCGATATGGCGCTGGAAGACCGCATCCGCTCTTACATCCGCTGGAATGCGGTGGCGATGGTGGTCAAGGCCAACCGCAAGGCCTCGGAGCTGGGCGGTCACATCGCGACCTTCGCCTCGGCGGCGGTGTTGTACGACATCGGTTTCAACCACTTCTGGCGTGCGCCGAGCCACGAGCACGGCGGCGACCTGATCTATTCACAAGGCCATGCCTCGCCCGGCACCTACGCCCGCGCCTTCCTCGAAGGTCGTTTGAGCGAGGCGCAGCTGGACAACTTCCGTCAGGAGGTTGATGGCAACGGTCTGTCGTCTTACCCGCATCCGCACCTGATGCCCGATTTCTGGCAGTTCCCCACCGTATCGATGGGCCTCGGCCCGATCATGTCGATCTATCAGGCGCGTTTCATGAAGTATCTGCAGGACCGTGGTCTGGCCGATACCAAGACGCGCAAGGTCTGGGCCTTCCTTGGTGACGGTGAGACCGACGAGCCAGAATCTCTCGGCGCGATCTCGCTGGCCTCGCGTGAGAAACTGGACAACCTGGTGTGGGTTGTCAACTGTAACCTGCAACGTCTCGACGGCCCGGTACGTGGTAACGGCAAGATCGTACAAGAGCTGGAAGCCATGTTCCGTGGCGCTGGCTGGAATGTAGTCAAGGTGCTGTGGGGTTCTTATTGGGACCCGTTGTTGGCCAAGGACAAAAACGGCCTGCTGCAACAACGCATGATGGAATGTGTCGACGGCGACTTCCAAAACTACAAGGCCAAAGACGGCGCCTACGTGCGCGAACACTTCTTCGGCAAGTATCCTGAGTTGAAGGAGATGGTGTCGAAGATGTCGGATGATGACATCTGGCGCCTGAACCGTGGTGGCCACGACCCGCACAAGGTCTATGCAGCCTATCACCAAGCGGTCAACACCAATGACCAGCCGACTGTAATCCTGGCGCACACCGTCAAGGGTTACGGCATGGGCGCGGCCGGTGAAGCACAGAACCGCACGCACTCACAGAAGAAGCTTGGCGATGACGAGATGATCTACGTGCGTGATCGTTTCAACATCCCGTTGAGCGATGAAGACGCCGCTGCCGGTAAATACTACAAACCTGCGGCCGACAGCCCCGAGATGCAATACATGCACGCCCGCCGCAAGGAACTGGGCGGTTATCTGCCAACGCGCAACCACAGCGCTGCACCGCTCGAGGTGCCAGACCTGTCGGCGTTTGATGTGTTGCTCAAGGGCAGTGGTGACAAAGAGATGTCGACCACGATGGCCTATGTACGTCTGTTGACCATCCTCTGCCGCGACAAGAAGAT
>DHYU01000031.1:22780-58063 GCA_002415485.1 Proteobacteria bacterium UBA5122 | reverse complement strand
TGGTGCTTATATCTGTGGTGAAGAGACGGCGTTGCTGGAGTCGATCGAAGGTAAAAAAGGCCAGCCACGTTTCAAGCCACCTTTTCCAGCCAGCTATGGTTTGTATGGTCGTCCCACCACGATCAACAATACTGAAACCCTAAGCTCGATCCCAATGATCCTGCGTAACGGCGGACAATGGTTTCTGGAGCTGGGCAAGCCAAATAACGGTGGCACCAAGATCTTCTCTGTGTCGGGTCACGTCAATAAGCCGGGCAACTATGAAATCGGCATGGGCACGCCTTTCAGCGAGCTGCTGGAGATGGCGGGTGGTGTGCGCGATGGTCACAAACTGAAGGCCGTTATTCCGGGTGGGTCATCCACACCGGTAGTGCCTGGTGACGTCATGATGGGCGTCAACATGGACGAGACCACCTGTATGGTCAAGGCCTTGGCGCGCCTGTCTCATTTTTATTATGAAGAGTCATGCGGACAATGTACGCCTTGCCGTGAAGGCACGGGCTGGTTGTCGCGAGTTGTGCATCGAATTGAGCACGGCCATGGTCGCCAAGGTGATCTGGACCTGCTGGACGATGTGGCCAACAAGATTATGGGTCGCACTATTTGTGCACTGGGTGACGCCGCGGCAATGCCGGTGGCGAGTTTTATTAAGCATTACCGTGACGAGTTCCAGTACCACATCGATCACGGCAAGTGCATGGTTTAAAGCGCTCAGCGCGTAAAAAAGAATACGGGGCTATAGATGGTTACTATTGAAATCGATGGCAAGGTGATCGAGGCCAAAGACGGCGCGATGATTATCGAGGCAGCCGACGACGCCGGTATTCCGATTCCCCGTTTCTGTTATCACAAGAAACTGTCGGTGGCGGCCAACTGCCGCATGTGTCTGGTGGAAGTCGAGAAGGCCGCCAAGCCTTTGCCGGCTTGCGCGACACCGATCACCGAAGGGATGAAGGTTTATACCAAATCAACCAAGGCCATCGACGCGCAAAAGAGCGTCATGGAGTTTTTGTTGATCAATCATCCGTTGGATTGCCCCATCTGCGACCAGGGTGGTGAGTGTGAACTGCAGGATCTGGCCATGGGGTATGGTTCGGATCACTCTCAGTTCGGCGAAGGCAAGCGTGTTGTTAAAGACAAGAACATCGGCCCCCTGATCTCCACCGATATGACGCGCTGCATCCATTGCACACGCTGCGTCCGTTTCGGCCAGGAGATTGCCGGTGTCCGTGAACTGGGCGCGACAGGCCGTGGTGAACACATGCAGATCGGCACCTATATCGAAAAGGCAGTCGGTTCTGAATTGTCCGGTAACGTGATCGACCTGTGCCCGGTGGGCGCACTGACCTCGAAGCCGTTTCGCTTCCATGCCCGTAGCTGGGAGATGAACAATCGCAGTGGCGTTGCGGCACATGATTGCGTAGGCTCGAATATCAATGTTGAAACCCTTCGTGGCTCTGTGCGTCGTGTAACGCCAGTAGAGAATGAAGAGATCAACGAGACGTGGTTGTCTGACCGTGACCGTTTTGCCTATGAAGGTGTGAACAGTAGTGATCGCCTGACTGTGCCGATGATCAAGAAAAATGGCGAGTGGCATAGCGTAGAGTGGGCTGAGGCCCTGGAATTTACGCGCACTGGTCTGAAAAAGGTGCTGACTGATAATGGTGCTGGTCAATTGGGTGCCTTGGTATCACCAAGTTCGACCATCGAAGAACAGTACCTGATGCAAAAACTGGTGCGTGGATTGGGTAGTGCCAATATCGATCACCGTGTGCGTCAGCAGGACTTTTCCAATCAAGAATCCATGCCGATGGCACCAAGTCTGGGTGGTCTGTCATTGGCCGGCTTGGAAAAGTTGCAAGCCGCATTAGTGGTTGGCGGCAATGTACGCTTGGACCAACCGATGTTGGCGCATCGTCTGCGCAAGGCCGCGTTGGCCGGCGGCAAGGTCTCGTATATCAATGCGATTGACTACGACAACAATCTGCCTACCTATCAAAAAGAAATTGTGACACCTACCTCGATGGCGACATCATTGGCCGGCGTAACCAAGGCCTTGATTGAGGCTGGATGCAAGGCGCCCAAGGGTATTGATGCCCTGGTCACTGGTGTAACGGTTACTGAAACTCAGCGCAATATCGCCGCCTCATTGAAGGGTGCTGATCGTGCGGCAGTGATTGTCGGCCAATATGGCCAAAATCATGCGCATGCTTCAACCTTGTTTGCACTCGCGCGTGCAGTGGCCGAGATGGCGGGTGCCTCAGTTGCGCAGTTGACAGAGGGCGCCAACGCCGCTGGTGCTTGGTTGGCCGGTGCTGTACCGCACCGTGCCGCTGCGGGCAAAGGTGCTTCATTTGGTTTGAATGCAGACAGCATGTGGCGCCAAAAACTGGGCGGTTATCTGTTGCATGGCATAGAAATCGAATACGACTGTGCTGAGCCAGCGTTGGCGAAAGCAGCCTTGGCCGATGCGAATTTCGTCGCTGTGATGACACCATTCCGTAGCGATGCGGTAATGCAGTATGCAGATGTGTTGTTGCCTGTTGCGCCATACACTGAGACTTCCGGCACCTTCGTTAACGTCGAAGGCAAATGGCAGAGTTTTGCTGGTGCTGTGAAGCCGCTGGCTGAAACACGTCCTGCTTGGAAAGTGTTGCGTGTGCTGGGTAATTTGTTTGAGATCGACGGATTTGAATATGTTTCGTCCGAAGAAGTGCGTGACGAGGTAAAACAGGCAGTAGATGCAGCAACAGCCGGACTGGGCCAGGCNNGCGTGTCGCGGATGTGCCCGCCTATGCAACCGATGCCATTGTGCGTCGTGCACCTGCGTTGCAGGCAACTGGGTTTGCGGTAGTAAATGCACGTATGAATTCTGCTGACGCGAAGGCTCAGGGCTTGACCGATGGTCAAACGATTGAGGTGAGCGATGGCGAGCAAAGTTGTGAGGTAGTGCTGGCAGTGGATGAGCGTGTTCCAGGTGGGGCACTCTGGTTACCTGCAGCAACTAAAGAAACGGCTGGCTTTGGTGCGAATGGTGCCCAAGTTAGTATAAAAAATGCTGAAGTAAGCGCTAAGTCCGCTTGATGCTTCGAGAGTCGAGAATAAAGGAATGATTGAAGCAGCTNNGTGCAGATCACGTTAAAGATTGTCGCCATCGTGGTGCCGATTATGTTGTCCGTTGCCTATCTGACCTTGGCCGAACGGAAGGTAATTGGTTATATCCAGGTGCGTATCGGTCCCAACCGTGTAGGTCCGCGCGGTCTGTTACAGCCGATTGCCGACGGTATCAAACTGGCGTTTAAAGAGATTATTCTGCCGACTAATGCCAATCTGTTTTTGTTCGTCCTGGCACCGATTCTGGTACTGGCGCCTGCCTTGGCGGCTTGGGCGGTCGTGCCTTTCGACGAAGGTATGGTATTGGCCGACATCGACGCCGGACTGTTGTATATCCTGGCTCTGACCTCGGTCGGTGTGTATGGTGTAATCATCGCCGGTTGGGCCTCTAACTCTAAATATGCATTCCTCGGTGCGCTGCGTTCATCGGCACAGGTGGTGTCGTATGAAATCGCCATGGGTTTTGCGCTGGTCGTGGTATTGATGGCGGCGGGCAGTCTGAATCTGCAGGATATTGTGTTGGCGCAGAAGGGTGAGCTGGGCTTTATTAACTGGTTCTGGATCCCGCTGTTGCCCATGTTCCTGGTTTATTTTATTTCTGGTGTGGCAGAGACCAACCGCGCACCCTTTGACGTCGCAGAGGGTGAGTCGGAGATTGTTGCCGGTTTCCATGTCGAATACTCAGGCATGACCTTCGCCGTATTCTTCCTGGCTGAATACGCGAACATGATACTGATCTCTATCCTGACCGCAGTGATGTTTATGGGCGGTTGGTTGTCACCTTTTGAAGGAATTCCAGGTTTGGGCGCAATGTTTGACTGGGTGCCCGGCATTGTATGGCTGCTGTTGAAGACTGCATTCCTGTTGTTCCTGTTCCTGTGGTTCCGGGCAACATTCCCCCGTTATCGTTATGACCAGATCATGCGCTTGGGGTGGAAGGTATTTATCCCTGTCACGATCGTTTGGATAGTGGTTACCGGGGTATTTGTGTTGGGCAATATTCCTCCATGGTTTGATTAAGGGGGACAGTGATGAGTGCAATGAAACACTACATAAAAAGCTTCCTGCTGTGGGAACTGTTGAAGGGTTTGGCGCTGACAGGTAAATACCTGTTCGCTAAAAAGATCACTGTTCAATACCCTGAAGAGAAGACACCGCAGTCACCTCGTTTTCGTGGCCTGCATGCGCTGCGTCGTTATGCCAATGGTGAAGAGCGTTGTATCGCCTGTAAGTTGTGTGAGGCTGTGTGCCCGGCGATGGCGATTACGATCGAGTCGGATCAGCGTGATGACGGCAGCCGCCGCACAACACGTTATGACATTGATATGTTTAAGTGCATCTATTGTGGCTTCTGCGAAGAGGCATGCCCGGTGGATGCGATTGTTGAAACCCGCGAGTTTGAATATCACTTTGAAAAACGCGGCGAACAGATTATGACCAAAGACAAGTTGCTGGCGGTCGGTGATCGTTTGGAAACTCAAATCGCGGCTGACCGTGCGCAAGACGCGCCTTACCGCTAAGACTGATTAGACATCGGAAAAAGATACTGACTATGGAACTGTTTATTTTTTACGCATTCGCAGCAGTGATGATCGGCTCGGCGCTGGCCGTGATCACCGTGCGCAATCCGGTGATTGCGGTGCTTTTCCTGGTACTGACCTTCTTTACCAGTGCCGCGATCTGGATGTTGATGGAAGCTGAGTTCTTGGCCTTGACCCTGATCCTGGTTTATGTCGGTGCGGTAATGGTGTTGTTCCTGTTCGTCGTGATGATGCTGGATATCAATATCTCCGTGCTGCGCGAAGGCTTTGTCAAGAATCTGTATGTTGGTATTCCAGTGGCCCTTATCATTGTGGCTGAGCTGATTACCGTGGTCGGTGTTAAGAACTTTGGTTTTGAGAAGTTTGCAGCGCCGGTACCACATGGCCCTGATTACAGTAATACCAAAGAGATCGGTCGTGTGCTCTACACCGATTATGTCTATGCCTTTGAGTTGGCGGCAGTGGTGTTGTTGGTGGCGATTATTGCGGCAATCGCGCTGACCATGCGTCGTCGCCCGGACAGCAAATATCAAGACCCTGCTAAACAAGTGTTGGTGCAGCGCAAAGATCGTATCCGTATGGTGCGCATGGCTGCAGAAAAGAAAAAGTCGGACTAATAACAGAAAACAGGTTGATGCCGTCAAGGCGCAACGCAGAGGGGATTATGATTTCTTTATCACACTTCTTGGTGCTCGGAGCCATACTGTTCTGTATTAGCATCGCCGGTATCTTTCTTAATCGGAAAAACGTGATCGTCCTGTTGATGGCTATCGAGTTGATGCTGTTGGCAGTCAATATCAACTTTATCGCGTTTTCTTACTTCCTCGGTGATCTTGCGGGGCAGATATTCGTATTCTTTATTTTGACCGTTGCTGCTGCAGAGGCGGCAATTGGCTTGGCGATACTCGTGGTGTGGTTCCGTAACCGCCGCGACATCAATGTTGACAAGTTGGATACCTTGAAGGGATAGGGCGGTATTTGATAATGGAAAAGGTCTATCTCAGTATTGTCTTGGCACCCCTGATCGGTTCGATCATTGCCGGGGTCTTTGGTAAGCAGGTCGGTCGTGCCGGCGCCCATTGGGCGACCATCATCGGTGTGGCGATCTCATGCTTTCTGTCGGCGATCGTGTTTAACCAAATCGTCATCAATGACGGTGAAACCTTTAATGGTGCGGTCTACACCTGGCTGGTGAGTGACGGTATTCGCTTTGAAGTCGGCTTTTTGATTGATGAGCTGACTGCGTCGATGATGATGGTCGTGACCTTTGTTTCGCTGATGGTTCACATCTATACCATCGGTTACATGAAGGACGACCCAGGCTATCAGCGTTTCTTCTGTTATATCTCGCTGTTCACATTCTCGATGTTGATGTTGGTTATGGCCAATAACTTCATGCAGCTGTTCTTTGGCTGGGAAGCGGTGGGCTTGGTCTCTTACCTGTTGATCGGTTTCTGGTACAAGAAAGAGACTGCGATCTATGCCAATCTGAAGGCCTTTTTGGTCAATCGCGTAGGTGACTTTGGCTTCCTGCTAGGTATTGCAGCAGTGCTGATGTACTTCAATAGCGTTGATTATGCTGATGTATTCGCTGCTGCGCCGGATATGGCCAATCTGACTGTACAGATCATTCCAGGCCTGGATTGGAATGTGATGACTGTGATTTGTATCCTGCTGTTCATCGGTGCAATGGGTAAGTCGGCGCAGGTGCCACTGCATGTGTGGCTGCCAGACTCGATGGAAGGCCCGACCCCTATTTCTGCACTGATCCACGCTGCAACCATGGTTACCGCAGGTATCTTCATGGTGGCGCGTATGTCTCCAATGTATGAATTGTCTACGACTGCGTTGAGCGTAGTGCTGGTGATTGGTGCGATTACTGCATTGTTCATGGGGTTCCTCGGTCTGGTACAGAACGATATCAAACGTGTCGTTGCATACTCGACCTTGTCTCAATTGGGTTATATGACTGTCGCACTGGGCGCTTCTGCTTATGCCGCTGGCGTATTCCACCTGATGACACACGCATTCTTTAAGGCACTGCTGTTCTTGGCAGCTGGCTCGGTTATCATCGCCATGCACCATGAGCAGGACATCCGTAAGATGGGCGGGCTTAAGAAATATATGCCGATTACCTATTGGTGTATGTTGATCGGCTCGCTGGCCTTGATCGGTACTCCCGGCTTCTCCGGCTTCTTCTCGAAAGACGCGATTATCATGGCGGTCGGGGAATCAGAGACACCTGGTGCTACATTCGCCTACCTATGTGTGCTATTGGGTGTGTTTGTGACTGCACTGTATAGCTTCCGCATGTTCTTCCTGGTCTTCCACGGTAAAGAGCGTATGGATCACCACACCAAGGAGCATCTGCATGAGTCTCCGGGGGTGGTCACTCTACCGCTGGTACTGCTGGCCATACCTTCAGTGTTTGTCGGTGCGATTGCTGTAGGTCCATGGTTGTTTGGTGATTATTTCGGCAATGCGATTTATGTCGCTGAGCAGAATGATGTGTTGGCCCGAATCGGTGAAGGTTATACCGGTGTGATGGGCTTTATCCTCCATGGTTTTGTTACGCCGGTATTCTGGCTGGCGGCGGGTGGTGTATTTGCTGCCTGGTATCTGTATATGAAACGTCCTGATCTGCCTGGCAAGATCAAGGCGCAATTCGGCGGTATTCACAGAATGCTCGACAACGCCTATGGCGCTGACGACTTCAATGACAAGGTGTTCGCTGCGGGTAGCCGTAAAGCGGGTAGTTTTCTGTGGAAGTTTGGTGACGTTAAAGGGATTGATGGTTTCATCGTGAACGGCACCGCGTTTGGGGTAGGCAAGGTCGCTTCGATGATTCGTCATCTGCAGACCGGTTACCTATACCACTACGCATTTTCAATGATTATAGGTCTGCTGCTGTTGGTCGCAGGCATACTGATTTACGCTTAACGTTGAAGGATATTGGTGAATGTCGGATTTACCGCTCCTAAGTCTGGTTATTTGGTTACCGATCATCATCGGATTCGGTGTGTTGGCGATTTCTGCCAGCGGTAACGATAATGCAGTTCGCTGGTCGTCTCTTGTCGGCTCTATTATTGTCTTTTTGATATCGATTCCGCTGTACACGAGCTTCGATACCACTACTGCAGAGATGCAGTTCGTTGAGCTGGTGTCATGGATCCCCGCATTCGGCGTCAATTACCACCTGGGTGTAGACGGTATATCCATGCCGTTGATCCTGTTGACCACGTTTACCACGGTATTGGTTGTGATCGCTGCCTGGGAAGTGATTCAAACGAAGGTTGCTCAGTACATGGCTGCGTTCCTGATCATGGAAGGCATGATGAATGGCGTCTTCGCATCGCTGGACGCCGTATTGTTCTATGTCTTCTGGGAAGCGTTGCTGATTCCAATGTTCCTGGTGATCGGTATGTTCGGTGGCCCGCGCCGGGTTTATGCGACCATCAAGTTCTTCCTGTATACCTTTTTCGGATCGGTATTCCTGTTGATCGCGTTGATCTACCTGTATTTCAAGACGGGCGATTTCAGCATCCTCGGCTTCCACGACGTGAAGATCGGTTTGGATGCACAGATCTTGATCTTCCTGGCCTTCCTGATCGCTTTCGCGGTGAAGATCCCGATGTGGCCGGTTCATACCTGGTTGCCGGATGCCCACGTCGAGGCACCAACCGGTGGTTCGGTGATCCTGGCCGCGATCATGTTGAAGCTGGGTGCTTACGGTTTCGTGCGCTTCATGATGCCGATCACGCCTGATGCGAGTTTTGAACTGGACTGGCTGATTATCACGCTGTCGCTGATTGCTGTTGTTTACATTGCACTGGTCGCATTGGCACAAGACGACATGAAGAAGCTGGTCGCGTATTCATCGATCTCGCACATGGGTTTTGTGACGCTTGGTTTCTTCACCGTGTACAGCATCTATGAGCAGACCGGTAGTGTCTCTGGTGCTGCACTGGGTGTTGAAGGTGCATTGGTACAAATGATCTCGCACGGTTTCATCTCGGGCGCGATGTTCTTGTGTATCGGTGTCCTCTATGACCGTATGCATAGCCGCAGCATCGCCGATTACGGCGGTGTCGTGAACACGATGCCGATCTTCGCCACGTTCATGGTGTTGTTTGCGATGGCGAATGCCGGTCTGCCAGGTACCTCAGGCTTTGTCGGTGAGTTCATGGTTGTACTGAGTGCGTATCAAGCGAACTTCTGGTATGCCTTCCTTGCAGCAACGACCTTGATCTTGGGTGCCGCGTATACCTTGTGGATGGTGAAGCGTGTTGTGTTTGGTGAGATTAAGAACCAAAACGTGGCCGAGCTGAAAGATATCAACAAGCGTGAAGGCTTTGTGCTCGGCACACTGGCGTTCTTCGTCTTGTTGCTGGGTATCTGGCCGGCGCCTCTGGTCGAAGTGATGAGTGCAACCGTTGAACATCTGTTGCAACAGGCGGTGACATCCAAGCTATAAGGGCGGGGATGGACAATTTGGATTTTTTCGCTGCCGCTGATGGGCAGCAGAACAGTAACTAGGCTTAATGACGAATGGCTAATGTAAGTTTCGTAATGCCCAATTTTGTACCGGCGATCCCCGAGATGTTTGTCTTGGGTATGGCGTGCGCGATTTTGATCCTGGATCTCTTTTTCAGTGACAAGGATCGGGTGGTTACCTATCTGTTGTCAGTAGCGACGCTGGTCGGTGCCGCGATTTTGACCATTGCGCTATCTACGGACACTCGTGAGCTGACGTTTAATGGCAGCTTTGTGCGTGATCCGATGGGCGATGTGCTCAAGGTCTTCATCTATGTGGTGACTGCCTTTACCTTTATCTATTCCCGTCGTTACCTGGAAGCACGTGGCCTGTTCAAAGGTGAGTACTTTGTGCTCGGTTTGTTCGGTGTACTGGGTATGATGGTGATGGTGTCGGCGCATAACATGCTGACGCTGTATATGGGTCTGGAGCTGTTGTCATTGTCGATGTATGCCATGGTGGCATTCCAGCGTGATTCATTGAAGGCCACAGAGGCGGCGATGAAGTACTTTATACTGGGAGCCTTGGCGTCCGGTATGCTTTTGTACGGCATGTCACTGATCTACGGTATGTCTGGCAGCCTGGACCTGGCTGAAATTGCTGCGTATGTCGCATTGAATAACACCAATGTGGTCTTGATGCTGGGCTTGGTGTTCGCGATTGTTGGTCTGGCATTCAAACTCGGTGCAGTACCGTTTCATATGTGGGTGCCCGATGTGTACCACGGTGCGCCAACGTCAGTCACACTGTATATCGGTACTGCTCCCAAGATTGCTGCATTTGCGATGGTGATGCGCCTGTTGGTCGAAGGTCTGGGTGACCTGCATCACCAATGGCAGGATATGTTGATCGTACTGGCAGTGTTGTCGATTGCGCTCGGTAACGTGATTGCGATCGCGCAAACCAACATCAAACGTATGTTGGCGTATTCAACGATATCGCACGTGGGCTTTATTCTGCTCGGTATCTTGGCTGGCACCGAAAATGGTTATTCTTCGGCCATGTTCTATGTGGTCGTCTATACACTGATGAGCTTGGGTGGTTTCGCAATGATCATCATGCTCAGTCGAGCTGGCTTTGAGGCGGATAAGCTGGATGACTTCAAAGGCCTGAATGATCGTAGCCCATGGTTGGCATTGATGATGCTGGTGCTGATGTTCTCGATGGCCGGTGTGCCGCCGACGGTTGGCTTTTACGCCAAGCTGTCTGTGCTGCAGGCCGTGGTTCAGGTCGAGCTGGTGTGGCTGGCGGTATATGCCGTGGTCTTCTCGGTTATTGGTGCCTTCTACTACCTGCGTGTCGTTAAGGTGATGTACTTCGACAAGCCTGACGATACAACGCCGCTAGAGGCGAGCATGGCTGAACGGATTGTGATCTCGGCCAATAGCCTGGCGATGTTGGCGTTGGGGATCTTCCCGGCGGTACTAATGCAGTTGATGGTGATCCGTTAATCGTCTTCCGGACTCCCGTCTTGCGCCTCAAGCCTCAATGGCCACCACTGGCGCAAGTTCCGGGAGCCTTGTATTCTCTCCATATTATTCCTGCTTATTCTTGCCGTAGTAGCGGCTGTAGTGCCTGATGATGCGCATACTGTTGAGTAATGATGACGGCTATCAAGCCGAGGGCATACAGTGCCTGTACCGCGCCCTGTGCGAGATTGCCGATGTCACGCTGGTGGCGCCGGATCGTAATCGCAGTGGCGCTAGTAACTCTCTGACCCTGGAACAACCGTTACGTGTGCGTGAAGTCGCGCCTAAGATGATGGCGGTGGATGGTACACCGACCGATTGTGTTCACTTGGCGATCACGGGATTGCTCGATTCTGAGCCCGATATGGTGGTGGCGGGGATTAACGCGGGTGCCAATCTCGGTGATGACGTGCTCTATTCAGGCACGGTGGCTGCAGCAACAGAGGGTCGTTTTTTAGGGCTGCCGGCGATTGCCGTGTCGCTGGTCGGTGAGCAGTTGACCTATTATGAAACGGCTGCCCGGGCTGCAATCACGTTGATCCATAAACTGAAGAAAGAACCTTTGCCGGTAGATACAATCCTCAATGTAAACGTACCGAATATACCGTGGGAGCAGGTGGCAGGTTTTGAAGCGACTCGACTCGGGCGTCGTCACAAATCAGAGCCGGTGGTGAAGACCAAGGATCCACGTGGCCGTGATATCTATTGGGTGGGACCAGCAGGTGCTGAACAGGACGCTGGGCCAGGAACGGATTTTCATGCGGTTAATACCCATCACATTTCGGTGACGCCAATCCAGATCGATCTGACCCGTTACACCGCCTTGGAGCAGGTGGCCGGTTGGTTGCGGCAGGGTGAATGATGAACTCGGGTCGTCATCATATCGGTATCGGCATGACCTCCAAGCGCACCCGTGATCGTTTGGTGCAGCGTCTGCGTGATCAAGGCGTTCGTCATGAGCGTGTTTTGGATACCTTGCGTGATCTGCCGCGTCATATATTTGTTGATGAAGCCTTGGCGAGCCGAGCCTATGACGACACCGCATTGCCAATCGGCTTTGGTCAAACCATCTCGCAGCCCTATATCGTTGCGCGCATGACCGAGATTCTGTTGGAAACGGGCGCCTGCGATAAGGTGCTGGAAGTTGGAACTGGTTCTGGCTATCAAACGGCAGTGTTGGCGAAACTGATGGGGGATGTCTACAGCGTAGAGCGTATCGGTGCGCTTTCCAATCGTGCGCGCCAACGCATGCGTGAGTTGAAGCTCTATAACGTTAGATTGAAACATGTAGACGGTACGATGGGCTGGCCAGAATTCGCACCATTCGATGTGATTATCGTTACCGCGGCGCCTAACAGTGTGCCGCAGGAATTACTGGCGCAGTTAAAAGTGGGTGGTCGATTGATTATTCCAGTGGGGCCAGCAGGTAGCCAACAGTTGACCCTGATCACCCATACTGAAGAAGGCTACGAACAAAAGGTGTTTGAGGCTGTGAGTTTTGTCCCTTTATTGCCCGGGAGTCGATAATGCGTTTATTTAGTCGTATGTACGATCTCTGTTTAACCTGGGCGCGTCATCGCTTTGCTGCGCGGTACCTCGCGGGACTCAGTTTTATTGAGTCCTCATTTTTTCCAATTCCACCAGACGTGATGTTGGCGCCGATGACCTTGGCCAAGCCAGAAAAGGCATGGTATTACGCAACGATCACAACTGTTGCCTCGGTGCTGGGTGGCTTATTCGGTTATCTCATCGGCATGTTTGCGTTTGAGTTGGTAGAACCGCTATTGCATCGCGTTGGTTATTGGGATCGTTTCCAATTGGCGGTGGACTGGTTTGCTGAATATGGATTCTGGGTGGTGTTTGTCGCAGGCTTTTCTCCCATCCCTTATAAAGTATTTACCGTGTCCGCCGGGACTGTCGGTATGGCATTGTTTCCATTTCTACTGGCATCAATTATCGGTCGAGGCGCGCGTTTTTTCCTGGTCGCAGGGATTATCCGCTTGGGTGGTGAGCGTATGGATCAACTGTTGCGTAAATACGTCGATATCCTTGGCTGGGTCGTGGTTGTGGCGGCGGTAGTTGGGTATTTGTTGTTACGTTAGCAACGGCGGGATACTGCAGTGCCCCAGTTGCTGATGGCGGGGCGACCGCTCATGATAGGCGTTGATACTGTTAATGACTACGAACAAGCGTGGTCGGTATATTGCTAACATGATTGTGTATGATGCTATCCGTATTTTTATTGTGTCGTTGGCGCTGATGCTGCTGACTGCATGTGGCAGCCATACCTTTCATCAGGTTCGGCCTGGAGATACCCTGTACTCGGTTAGTTTCCATTATGGTCATGATTATCATCAAGTGGCTAAGTGGAATAATCTGCATTCGCCTTACATATTGCACGTTGGTGAGTGGTTGCGTGTCGCACCACCTAATACGATGGCTGTACCTCCCCCGCGTACTACCACTTCCTCTCAACAAAAAACACAACAAAAAACACAACAAAAAACACCTAAGCCCGTTCCACCTACAGTTGTGGGTTCCAATCAATTGTCTTCATCTCAGACGAAAGTGTCGTGGCAATGGCCGGTACAAGGTCGCCTATTACAACCATTTGATCCAAATGGGCGTGGTAAAAAGGGAATTGCAATCGGTGGTACATTGGGTACGCCAGTGGCAGCGGCTGCAGAGGGCAGGGTGGTCTATGCAGGTAACAGCCTGCGAGGATATGGCAATTTAATCATTATTAAACATAATGAAATATTCTTAAGTGCATATGCCCATAACCAGGTGTTGTTGGTTAAGGAAGGCGATACAGTTAAAAAAGGGCAGACGATTGCCCGTATGGGGAATACAGAGAGCCCTGACGTTAAGTTGCATTTTGAAGTTAGGATTAATGGCAAGCCCGTTGACCCTTTACGCTATCTACCTAAGCCGACTTCATGATAGGCTACAAAAAATAATAAAAATAATAAGTTTCAGGACGATTCATTAATAGGCTATTAAAAGACACACTCAAGGCGTGATAAGGGGGCTTTGTAGTGGTAAAAGAAGTGCCGGAGGATGTCAATGATGACGAAATATCCTCAACCGAAAATGACGTAGAGAATTCCTATTCTCAATGGGACGATAACGAAGATGTGTTGGCGGTGACGGAAGATGTCGTCGAAGAAGATGTCACCGACAAACAAAGTTATCAGACTGCAGAGCCTGTAGAATCTTCGCTCGATGCGACGCGCATATATCTGAATGAGATTGGTTATTCACCACTGTTGAGTGCGGAAGAAGAGGTCCACTTTGCGCGTCTTGCGCAAAAGGGGGATGAGGCCGCGCGTCAGCGCATGATTGTCAGCAATCTGCGTTTGGTCGTCAAAATTGCCCGCTACTATTTGCACCGTGGATTGGCCTTTCTTGATCTGATTGAAGAAGGCAATCTGGGTCTGATTCATGCTGTCGAAAAATTTGATCCTGAACGAGGTTTTCGTTTTTCGACCTATGCCACATGGTGGATTCGGCAAACCATCGAACGTGCGCTCATGAACCAAACACGCACTATTCGTTTGCCTGTGCACGTGGTGAAGCAGATCAATAGCTACCAACGTGCGGCGCGTCAATTGGCGCAAAGCCTGGATCACGAACCGACCACGGAAGAGATCGCGCAGACCCTCGGTATTCGCCAGCAGGAAGTGCAGCATGTGTTGAGCCTGAGTGATCAGCTTTCGATCGTCGATAGCGGGCCGCTCGATAAGGACAAGATGTTGCAGGAGACAGTGGCCGACGATAAACAGATCGACCCATCTGCGATGTTGCAGCGAGAAGAGGTACAGGCCTGTATGAAACTCTGGTTGGCGCAGCTGAATGAGAAGCAGCGTCAGGTGGTGGAACAGCGCTTCGGACTCAATGGCGATGAAGCGGCCACGCTGGAAGAGGTTGGCGAGCGCATCGGCGTTACCCGCGAGCGGGTGCGCCAAATCCAGGTGGAGGCCTTGCGTCGCCTGCGCAAGATCCTCGAGCGTGAGGGTGTCTCCGGCGATCAGCTGCTGGGCGGGTAGATCGCCTAGATCATCATCAGGGCCGCAGCAACCTCACGCCCTTCGTGGCTGAGGATGTTATAGGTGCGGCAGGCGGCTGCGGTATCCATGATCTCGTAGCCGATGCCCGCCTGAATCAAGGGGCGCAATACCTCCGGCGATGGCCACTGCAGTCGTTCGCCGGTGCCGATAATCACCACCTCAGCCTTGAGGGCAGCCAATTCAGCCACATCTTCTACCATCAGCTCGGCCGCCGTCTGCGGTCGCCAATCCCGTTGTAAGGTCTTGGGGGTCACCACCAAACCATTGGTGAGGATTTCCTGCTGCAGGCCTTTGGGTTTTTCGGACGCTTCTCCGTCCGCGGGGGTATCCGGGTTGTGGCTGCGGCTTGCCAATAGTGGCAGCACGATGGTGATTTGCCCCTTGCTGTAACTGCGAATGACGTGATTGTGGACGTCCAGATCCTGGTTGAATTGCATTGTCAGGCTTTCTAGTTAAAAAAAGCCCATTCTGAGGGACTTACCCCCTGGGTTCAAGTTCGATTTTGTTAGATAATTGACAGCTTTAGGGGCTGTCGGTAAGTTAGCCGATTTGGCCATTCGCCCAAGCGGGCTCTGTTTGGAAGTACTACCTTGATCGAAGATTTCCCACGAATTAAGCGCTTGCCGCCTTACGTATTTAATATCGTCAATGACCTCAAGGCCAAGGCGCGAGCGCGTGGCGAGGATATTATCGACTTCGGTATGGGCAACCCGGATCAGCCGACGCCCCAGCACATCGTTGATAAGCTGGTTGAGGCCTGTCAGCGCGGTGACACCCATCGTTATTCAATCTCGCGCGGGATTCCCCGGCTGCGTAAGGCCATTTGCGGCTGGTACAAGAACCGTTTTGATGTCGACCTGGATCATGACAGCGAAGCGATCGTCACCATCGGTTCCAAAGAAGGTCTGGCGCACTTGGCGCTGGCGACCGTGGGGCCGGGCGACGCGGTGTTGGTGCCGAATCCGTCTTATCCGATCCACCCCTACGGCTTTGTGATTGCCGGGGCGGATATCCGTCATGTGCCGATGGTGGCAGGCGTCGATTTCTTCGATGAGCTGGAAAAGGCGATCAAGGATTCATGGCCGAAGCCCAAGATGCTGGTGCTGAATTTTCCGGGCAATCCCACCGCGCAATGTGTAGAGCTGGAGTTCTTCGAGAAGGTGATCAAGATCGCCAAAGAGCATCAGATCTGGGTCATTCATGACCTGGCCTACGCGGATATCGTGTTTGACGGTTACAAGGCGCCTTCCATCATGCAGGTGCCTGGGGCCAAGGATGTCGCGGTTGAGTTCTTCACGCTGTCGAAGAGTTACAACATGCCTGGTTGGCGGATCGGCTTCATGGTTGGCAATCCAATTCTGGTCAGCGCGCTGGCACGCATGAAGTCTTATCTGGATTACGGCATGTTCACGCCGGTGCAGGTGGCGGCGATCGCAGCGCTGGAAGGGCCGCAAAACTGTGTGCGTGAGATCAGCGATATGTATCAAAAACGTCGCGATGTCTTGTGCCAGGGCTTGAACTCAATTGGTTGGACTGTTGAGCCACCGAAGGCGACGATGTTTGTGTGGGCGCCGATCCCGGAGCAGTACAAGCATTTGGGTTCGCTGGAGTTTGCCAAGAAGCTGCTGAAAGAGGCCAAGGTCGCAGTATCGCCTGGTGTCGGATTCGGCCAGTACGGTGACGACCATGTGCGCTTTGGTCTGATCGAAAACGAACATCGCACCCGGCAGGCGATCCGCGGCATACGCGATATGTTCCGCAAGGATGCTGCGGAAGCAGAATCTAAATAATCTTAAGTTAAAAATATTTAAGAAAAAGAATAGGGTAGGAGAATAAACTTGAATCCGGTTAAAGTAGGTTTGCTCGGTCTGGGGACTGTCGGCGGCGGCACGGTCAGCGTTTTGAAACGGAATGCGCAAGAGATCCAGCGTCGTGCGGGTCGTGGCATTGAAGTGGTGATCGCCACTGCGCGTGACATCAACAAGCCTCGCAGCTTTGACACCAGCGGCATCGAGTTGACCTCTGATCCCGCTGCGGTGGTCAATCACCCTGATGTAGAGGTGGTGGTTGAACTGATCGGTGGCACCGATCTGGCCTTCGAAATGGTGATGGCGGCCATCAATGGCGGTAAGCACGTGGTTACTGCCAACAAGGCGCTGATCGCCAAACACGGCAATGAGATCTTTGCCGCCGCCCAACAAAAGGGTGTGATGGTGGCGTTCGAGGCCGCCGTGGCGGGTGGCATCCCCGTCATCAAGGCGATCCGTGAAGGCCTGGCGGGCAACCAGATCCAATGGCTGGCCGGCATCATCAACGGCACCGGTAACTTCATCCTCACCGAGATGCGTGACAAGGGCCGTGACTTCGCCGATGTATTGGCTGAGGCGCAGGCGCTGGGTTATGCCGAAGCCGATCCGACCTTCGATGTCGAGGGTATCGACGCCGGTCACAAGCTGACCATCCTTGCCTCGATTGCCTTTGGTATTCCGCTGCAATTCGACAAGTGCTTCACCGAAGGTATCACCAAGATCACCCGTGAAGACGTGTCATACGCCGAAGAGCTGGGCTATCGCATCAAACACCTGGGTGTGGCGCGCCGCACGGCCGAAGGCGTCGAGTTGCGCGTGCATCCAACCCTGATCCCTGAGCGTCGTCTGATCGCCAATGTCGATGGCGTGATGAACGCCGTGCTGGTGAAGGGCGATGCGGTAGGGCCGACGCTGTATTACGGTGCCGGTGCCGGTGCAGAGCCGACGGCCTCGGCCGTGGTCGCCGACCTGGTCGACGTGGTGCGTGTGCTGACCGCCGACCCGGAAAATCGTGTGCCACATCTGGCCTTCCAGCCCGGTGCGCTGGCAGACACCCAGATCTTGCCCGTCGATGCGATCAAGACCGCCTACTATCTGCGCCTGGAAGCGGCAGACAAGGCCGGTGTGCTGGCCGATGTGACCCGTATACTTGCGGATGCCGGTATCAGCATCGAAGCGATGATCCAGAAAGAGCCTGCCGAAGGCGCGACTACTGTTCCGGTCATCATGCTGACGCACCGTATCAGCGAAGGGCAGATGAACGCGGCCATCGCCAAGATTGAGGCGCTGGTCAGCATCACTGGCAAGGTCACTCGCATCCGTCTGGAAACGCTGGCGGCTTAAAATATTTGTACTGTGCGTTGGGCCCGCAAGGCGGGCCTAACGCACACATACACTCTAATTTTGTTGGCATGCGCACCGTTTGACGGCCGTGTGCCATATCATTTGCGTAAACCCAAATAGCAACAGATAGGCTCAACATGAAGTTTATTGAAACCCGGGGTAACGACGGTAAAAAACCGGTCTCTGTTACCTTCTCGCAGGCGATCCTCAGCCCGATGTCTTCGTTTGGCGGCATCTATTCGCCAGCAAGCCTGCCTGCATTGGACGATGCGTTTTTTAAGGCGCATATCAATTCTGGCTATAAGACCCTGGCCAAGGACATCCTGCAGGCGTTTGAGGTGGATATCGAACCGGCGGTGATTGACGCGGCGCTGAGCCTGTACGACGCGTTTGACGATGCAAGCAACCCCGTGCCGGTAGAGAAGGTATATGACGATCTGTACGTCAGCGAGTTATACCACGGCCCGACGCGCGCCTTTAAAGACATGGCGCTGCAACCATTCGGCAAGGTGTTGTCTGCCGTGGCGCAGGCGCGCGGTGAAAAATATCTGATCCTGGCGGCCACCAGTGGCGACACCGGTCCTGCTGCGCTCGAGACCTTTAAAAACCGTGAGAACGTGCAGGTCGCCTGTCTCTATCCGGACGGCGGCACCTCCGATGTGCAGCGTTTGCAGATGGTGACCGAAGATGCCGCCAACCTGAAGGTCATCGGTATTCACGGTGATTTTGACGACGCGCAGAGTGCATTAAAGTCACTGCTGGTATCCGAGACCTTTGGCGCAGCCTTGAAGGCGCACGATATCTCCTTGTCTGCCGCCAATTCCGTGAACTTCGGCCGCATCATTTTCCAGATTGTTTACCACGTGTATAGCTATCTGGAGCTGGTGCGCAAAGGCGTCATTCAGCTGGGCGAACAGGTTTACCTGAACGTGCCCAGTGGCAACTTCGGTAACGCCCTGGGTGGCTACTATGCGTGGAAGATGGGCCTGCCCGTGAAGCAGATCCATATCGCATCAAACAACAACAACGTGCTGACGCAGCTGATCAAAACCGGGCGTTACGACATCAGCGACAAACGCGTGATTCCGACCACATCACCGGCGATGGATATCCTGAAATCATCGAATGTGGAACGTGTCTTGTTCGATCTGTACGGCGCCGAACGCACCAAGGAGCTGATGCTCAAACTGGATGCCGAAAAATGTTATGAGCTGACGACGGCTGAACTCAGCAAGCTGCAAACACTGTTCGCTGCCGATTTCTGCTCGGATGAAGAGGGTCTGGGTTATATCAAACAGGCGTTTGAACAGGCGGATTACCTGATGTGTCCCCATACGGCGACCTGCTTCAAGGCCTATGACACCTGTCGTGAAGACAAGTCCATCAAGACGATTGCCTATTCAACTGCTGAATGGACCAAGTTCTCTCCTGTGATCGCCAAGGCCCTGACCGGCGAGACATGCGAGCAGGATATCGATGCGCTGGAGATGATCGCCAACAAGGCCAAGATCAAGATCCCGGCGCAGATTGCGGCGTTGTTTGACAAAGAGATTGCCCAAAAGACCGTGATCGACAAACAGGATATTGAAAAAGAGATTATGAGCTTCCTGAATGCCTAATGCGTTGCAGTTGGTGTTATATCCTGAGAAGGCGGCCTGAGGGCCGCTTTTTTGTGCGCTGCGGTATGATGGTGGACAGATTTCAACGAAAGCGAATCCGTGCTCTGGAATATCTTTAAACGTATAGCTGCCTGGATCATTACGCGAGCCTACCGGGTTGAGATCCATGGTCGCGAACATCTGCAACACTTGGATGAGCGGGTGATGATTGTGGCCAATCACATCTCTTATCTGGATGGTGTGCTTCTGTATTTGTGTTTGCCGCTAAAGCTGGCTTTTGCCATCAACACCGAGATTGCCAAGACCTGGTATGTGCAAAGGCTGATGCGTTGGGTCGATTTCGTTCCGATGGACTCGTCCAATCCGTTATCGGTAAGGGCCTTGATCAAGCGCGTGAATGAGGGCGGTTGCGTCATGATCTTCCCTGAAGGGCGCATCACGCTCACAGGTTCGTTGATGAAGGTCTATAACGGACCTGGCTTGGTCGCGGTGAAGACGGGTGCCCAGGTGTTGCCGGTGGTGATTGAGGGTGCGCAGTATTCACCGTTTTCACGTTTAAAAGGCCGAGTACGGCAGCGCCTGTTTCCAAAGGTGCGGCTGACGATCCTGCCGCCACGTCATTTGACCTTACCCAAACATCAGGCTGGGCGTGAGCAGCGTGAACATGCGGGGGATGTGTTGGCCGATCTGATGGTCGAGATGTTGTTCAAGACCAACCATGTGCCGCAAACCCTGTTTCAGCGTTTGCTCGAAGCGCGGCACCTGCATGGCACACGTCATGTGATCGCGGAGGATATCAAACGTGAGGTTCTGGATTATCAACGGCTGCTGAGCCACTGTTTGGCGATTCGTGATGCGTTGCCGGAGCACATCGGCGGTCAGCGGATTGCGGTGTTGGCGACGGGCTTGGATGCATATATCGCCTTTTGGGCGGTGCAGGCCGCCGGGGCGGTGGCGGTGATGTTACCGCAGGAAGACGACGGATCCGCGATGGACGACGCGCTACGCCTGAGTGGCGTTAAATACGTACTGGCCTCAACGAGTGCTATGCACGCCTTGTCAGCAGAACGGCAGGCTTTATTGGTGGAGCGTTGCGAGTTATTTAGACTTGATCAGCTCACACAGTCAACACGCGGATGCCGATGGCGATCACTGCGTGTGTGGACAGGGCTGTGTGAGCCAGCGCGGTCGCCGTGCGCCGATGATGATGCGGTGGTGCTGTTTACCTCGCCCCGCGATGGCCGTCGGCGGGCGGTGGTGTTGAGTCATCACAATCTGTTGGCCAATCTGCATCAGATCAATACGCGTTTGGCCTTGACGCCGCAGGATGTGGTGTTGAACGTCTTGCCGTTGAGCCAGGCCTTTGGCTTAATGGCGGGCGCGATTCTGCCGACGCTCAATGGCATGCGTGTGTTTCAGTATCCGCAGGCCAATCATGTGCGCGTGATCCCCGAAATCGCCTACGACATCAGTGCCACGGTGCTATTTGCCGACGACATGCTGTTACATGGGTATGCCGAGGCGGCCCATGGTTACGATTTTTATAGCGTTAAATATGTGATCACCTGTGGCGGTATGTTGCGCCAGCTGACGCGGGACATGTGGAGTGAAAAGTTCGGGCTGCGGGTGTTGCAGGGCTATGGGTTGACGGAAGCCGCTCCGATGGTGGCGATCAATTCGCCATTGGATTACAAGGCGGGTACTGTGGGGCGGCCGTTGCCTGGGATTGAGTGTACGCTTGAAGCGGTGCCCGGTGTTACTGAGGGTGGGCTTCTGGCGATTAAAGGCCCGAACCTGATGAAAGGATATATTTCTGACGCTGACCCAGCATGCGTGGTGTTTCCCGCCAGTGTGGTAGGTGAAGGCTGGTTGGTGACGGATGAACTCGTGCAGATCGATGCCGAAGGCTATATTCATATGATGTCGCCGTGTGCATCGGCATTGAACATTAAGGAGCAGTAAGTTTCATGCGACAGTCTTATAAGACATTAATCGATCCCCAGCAGTTAGCGGCTTTGATCGCTGAAGGTGGTCAGGGGCTGCGCCTCATCGATTGCCGTTTTGATTTGATGCAACCCTCGGCCGGTGAGCATGCCTATCGACAGGCGCATTTGGCCGGCGCGGTGTATGCACACCTGGATCGTGACCTGTCGGCACCGATCGTGCCCGGTGTGACGGGGCGACACCCCTTGCCTGCGGTGGATGCCTTTGTCGCGACGCTGTGTCGTTGGGGCATCGATGAGCATACGCAGGTTGTCGTCTACGACGATAAGGGTGGCATGTTTGCTGCGCGCCTGTGGTGGATGTTGCGCTGGCTGGGGCATGAGGCGGTGGCGGTGTTGGATGGTGGTTTACAGGCGGCGCAGGCGGTGGGGCTGGTCTGTGATGGGGTACTGCCAGAGGTGAATGCCTGCAATTTCCAGCCACGCCTGAATGCACTGATGGTAGCGGAGGTGGATGCGGTGGTGACGGCGATGGGGGATGACGGGATTCGTCTGCTGGATGCGCGTGGTTTTGATCGCTATTGCGGCGAAAACGAAACCATCGATCCGGTGGCCGGTCACATTCCGACGGCGTTGTCGGCGCCATTTATGGCGAATCTGGTCGATGGACGATTCAAATTGCGTGACGAATTGCGGGCGCGCTATCAGGCCCTGCTCGGCGGGAGCGAGGCGATTGTCTATTGTGGTTCAGGGGTAACGGCGGCGCACGATGTGCTGGCGATGACGCATGCGGGGATTGAATCCGTGAGGTTATATCCCGGCTCGTGGAGCCATTGGATCACTGATCCGGCGCGGCCGGTGGCAACCGGGAGTGATGCGTGATGGCAAATGCACGTTTTTCCAAACGGAAGATGATCGCGCTGGAGATCGTGATTGCGTTGGTGTTATCGGCAATCATCATCGGGATCTATCTGGCGCAGACGGAGCGGGTGAAGATCAATGATCTACAGGTCGAGGTCGAGACGCAGCTACATACGTATGCCAATTCAATGGGGCAGGATATTAGTGAGCAACGCTATATCGCAACATTGGGGAACTGTCGTATCCAGTGGCAAATTGTTGAGGTGGCCAATGAGGAGCAGCGTTACCTGGAAATGACGCGTCAGTGTGCATTGTCGTTTTCGGAGCAGGTTGCCATTCATCGTGAATTACTGCGTCGTATCACTCAAGTGGTCCCATTGCAGCAGATTCAGTTTGTGAAATGGCATGGTCTGTGTGATGTGACTGAGATTGACTGGTGTCGCCTTATGGTTGAAGCCTCAGTGAAGGATGCTGAGTTTCAGGCGCGTGTTGAGCAAGCTGCAGCGCAACCAGCGGGACTGAATCATGTGTTTGTCAGGTTGGCGAATGATCTGCAGATCTATGTGCCACTAAGCGCGCTATTGTCAGAGTTTGGTGTGCAGGCCAGTTTGCGTGGTGTTGAGGGGTTGCAAATGTCGTCATTAGCGCAAAGCCCTTATGCATCATCGTCAGAATCTGCCCAGAATGCGCAGGTCTTTGTGGGGGCCAAGCGCGCGTATTTTTTCCTGCAGCCCCAATAAAAAGTGCCCCGCAGTAGCGGGGCAATGAATGCAGGTCTCAGTAGTCGATGTCTAGAATTCGGTGCGTACTTTCATCCACAGCTCGCGGCCTGGTTCTTTGACCTGGACGGTATTCGGATTGAAAGGGTCCACATCGGCGCGGTTGACGTGATAGGCGTAGCTACGATCCAGCGCGTTGTCGACGCCGGCTTTGATCGTGGTCGTAGATGTGACGCGATAGGCACCGTAGAGATCCAGCACGCCATATCCCGCTGTCTTGCCCGCATCGAGGCCGCTGCCTGTCATGCTGTTATCGTCGACGCGTGTCTGTTTGGCTGCCCAGTTGAGGAGGGCGCCAGTTGACCAATCACCCCGTTGATAATCGATGCCTAGATGACCTTCCAGAGGCGGCGTTTGTGCGATCGGGCGGTTATCGGTTTCGTTTTCAGCGCGCACATAGGCCAAGGAGAACTGTGTGCTAAGACCAGGGCTCAGGTGGCGCGTGATCCCAGCTTCGAGGCCGTAGAGGGTGGCGTCGACGTTGCGGTAGATCGTGGCGCCATCGCTACGCAGGATGCCATCCTGACCGTGAGCGCGGTCGCGCAGGATGTAATCACTGACATCGTTGTAAAACACGGCGCCATTCGTCTCCCAACCGTGATTGACCCAGGCCAAACCGAGTTCCAGTTGGTGGTGTGCTTCGGTATCAAGATTGGGGTTGCCCACCCAGCGCATCATGGCATTGCTGTTGTTGGCGGCGATGTAACCTTCGCTGGCATCGGCGCTGCGTACGCTACGACTGAGTGATGAGAACAACATGCCTTTGCCCGCGAGGATGGAATGCTCGTAGCGCATGAAGCCACTGATGTTGTTATCGTCTTTTGCCTTGGCCGTGTTGCCGTAATAGGTGTTGTAGAGGCTGTTGGCAGACATGGTCATCATCGCCATCGGGGTCAGGTCGGCCTTAGCTGCGGCAGAGGAGACACGATCATATCGTAGCCCAGCCTTCAGTTTGTCGGCCGCAAGCTTTTGTTCCATTTCGGTGAAGAGACCGCTTTGTTCGATAGTGACTTCTGGCCAGATGTAGGATTGGGTCATTAGTGTGGTGGGCATCATGCCGGCATAACGGGTGGCATTGCGTTCGCTATCGAGTCGATCGAGACCGATGGTCCAGCGGCGGTCACTATTGGTATCCAGGGTGGCGCTGATGCGGCCGCCTTGGGTATCTGAAGTTGAGGGGGTCTCCATATACATTATGGGGGTCGGGCGATAACTATAGTTATCCATGATGTGCTCGACCTCGCTTTGATAGATCTCACCGTCGATCAGACTGAAGGGGCCGGTGTTGTGTTCTTCGAAACTCAGGCGCAGGGTGTCATTATTGCTCTTGGGTGCGTCCATGCCTGCGCCAGCATAGAGCATGTCTTTTTCATCCGTGGCTTCAATGCTAAGTTCGATGCGACGGTCGTGGCTGGGTGTATAGCCGAGGCTCACATTGCCCGCTTGTTGTTCAAAGGCTGAGCGGACATCGTTGCCGTCACCGTCTTTATAATTGTCGGCTTCAGTCTTCTGGCCGATGGCGCGGATAAAGCCCATACTGCTGCCGGTGGTGATATCGGCAAAGATGTCCTTGGTCTTGGAGTTGCTCTTGTAACTGGCGCCGGCCTGGCCACGCAGAGGGTCATTGTCGTCCATCCGTTCAGTGCGTCGCTCAAACAAGACTGTGCCACCAGTACCTCCGGAGCCATGGGCGACACTGTGGTTCCCTTTGATAATGGTGATGCTGTCGTAGGTCTCGATGGGTGAATACGCTGTGCTGGGGTCCATGCGGTTAGGGCAGGCGCCCTGGACCACTGCGCCGTCCAGTTTGATATTGAGGCGACTCTGGCTCTGGCCTCGGATAATCGGATCAATGCCGTGGCCACCCATGCGTGTACCACTGACGCCAGGCACCTGACGCAATAGATCGCCACCGTCGGCGGCGATGCCTTTTTGAAGGCGCTCAATGGTGGTTTTATGTTGGGCGGGGTTAGTTAGTTGGCCTTCGGTGATTTCAATTTGTATTGGGTCGTTAGCAAGTGAGACCAGTGGATTGATAAGCAAGGGAATCAGTACAGCAAGTGTTTTTTTTCGCATGACAGCCTCTCTGAACTTCTTAATTGTTGTACCGACTCTTCATCTGCTTGAAGCGATGCGGGTACCGTGTGCGATGAATGAAATATTATGGGGTGAGGGTGAGGGCGACAATGCGGCATAGTGTCGCAGGGGTAGAGGGGTGCAAACGTTATAAAACGTTTTAGTGATGCTTTATATGTTTGGTATGGTATGTATCTTGTGGCGAGATGAATAGTTGATTAATTTAGTATGAAATAAGAAGGGAAATCATGCTGGGCACTATGACAACTTGTGGTGAGCTTGTATCGTGACTAGTGTTGATTTTACGGACGGCGTTATCGTTCTTCCGGATAATAAAAGTAGTGTTTACGGGAAAGTTATTCGCTATGGGCGTCAGATGTTGGGAAAGAGGGTTAAAGGAACGTCGATGATTTTGAAATCTGTGACGAATAAAACCATATATGTAATGCGTTCTATAAAGTCAGCCTGGGCACAAGGTGTGCTCATGTTCGTATTGATTTGTGCCAGTCAAACTGCATTGGCAGAGCGTTGCTTATTCGTCTCTTCATATCACCCAGGATATGACTGGGCCGACGGCATTGAAAAAGGTATTCGCTCAGTTCTTTCTGGGAAGTGTGATCTTAAACAGATAAATATGGATACCAAACGTAATAAGGACCCTGAATATATCCAGGCAAAGGCTCTGGAAATAAAAAATTTTATCGACGAATGGAAGCCGGATGTATTGATAGCGGCAGATGATAATGCATCGAAGTATTTGGTAATGCCATATTACCGCGATGCTGAGTTGCCAGTCGTGTTTTGTGGGATTAACTGGACGGTGCAAGAGTATGGATATCCATATAAAAATGTGACAGGGATGATAGAGGTATCCCCTATTCGTGAGATGTTTGAAAAGATTCAGCAGATATTATCTAACCCGCGTGTAGGGGCGTATCTGGGCGCAAATACACTGACAGAACAGAAAAGCTATGAGCGATTCAAGCGTGTCGCCCAGAAATATAATATACGCCTTGAATCTAGATTGTCTTCAACGATGAGTGATTGGAGCCGAAACTATATAGACGCTCAGAAAGGGGATTTTCTGATTCTTGGTACAACATCCGGGATTAATGACTGGGACGATGATGCTGCAAGCCGAACGGTTTATGAACATGCGGCCAAGTTGAGTCTGACAGATTACGACTGGATGATGGCGTATGCCTTGATTGGTATGACTAAGGTTGCAGAAGAGCAGGGGCGTTGGGCTGCAAATACAGCCTTGAAAATATTGGCAGGTACTGATCCATCTTCAATCCCGATTATTCCGAATAGAGATTGGGATATGTACATTAACGCAGGAATGCTGGCTCGCAGTTCATTGGAGCTGCCACAATATTTAATTATAAAGAGCAAGATGGTGCATGCAGAATAGTAGTGAGCATAAGTTCCGGTTTGTTTATCAAGTCAGACTGTTGTTGGCAATCATCTTTTGTAGTTTGTTTTCTTTGATGTTGCTTGGCTTGGTGTTTATGTTTGAGCTTGATGACGTGGAGAGTGAATTTCGAGATCAAGTAGATGCAACATCATCACAGTTGCAGCACAAATTAAATGCCAGCAGGGCTGTTGTTTCATCATTGGCTGGTTGGCATCATTCACATATGGTGCTGCGTGCGGGTGAGTTTTCCGTATTTGCTACGGAGATGATGGATAGCTATCCGCATATAGACTCTATTATGTTTATGAAGCGGGTGGATCAAAGTGAGCGTCAGCGGTTTGTAGAAGGTCTGCGTGATGATGGTTATGCGACATATGACATTGTGACATTGGATTCTGACCAAAAGAGGGTTTCTGTCCCACAAAGAAGTTTGTATTTGCCAGTTACCCTTGTGGAACCGCTGGATCCTTCAAGTGCGATTGTTTTGGGGTATGACGGGTTTTCAGACTCTGCGGTGTCAATGTCTATATATGAGGCAATTCAGAGTGGAGGCTCGACCATCTCTGAGCCAACCGAGCTGCCTGGTGTCGGTAATGTTTTTTATCTATTCAAGGCAGCCTATAGAGGAAAGGTTGTTCCCTCTGATATTAAGACTCGGCTGGAACAACTGGATGGTGTTTTTGCCGTCGTGATTAAAACTGAGTTCCTTTTGCCGCATTTAAGTGCCAGTTTTGATGGTGAGACGACGAGTCTGACTATGCATCACAACAGGTTCTTGGAATCAGACTCTCGTGGTCATCTGGTCAGATACGTGGCAGCGGGATCCAGTGATGGATACGTTTATCAATATCTCCCTGTTTTTGAAGTTCGGTTGGATCTGGAAGCCTTAGGGCTTCCTTTTAAACTTTATTTTCAGCGCCATGTATCAATAGCTGATTTTAATTTTGTCGTGCCGGCCATTGTCGTATTTCTTACCTTTATAGCCATGTATCTAGCGCATATAGGTCTACGTCGTGACTATATGCATAGCATCAAAAATGAGCAGGTGCAGGATGAAATATTCAAGGAAAAAGAGAGGGTTGAAGTTACATTACATTCAATTGCGGATGGGGTGATTACGGTCAATTCGCAGAATATCGTTGAATACATGAATGAAGTTGCCGAATCCTTGACAGGGTGGCGATGTCAAGAGGCTGTTGGCATGCCGATCAAGCAAGTCTTTGTTTCAGAAAAAGAGCAGGCGTCCAATGGTGTCCTCCCTGGGGCGAATGGTCATGCTGGAGTAGGTGGGGATGGTATCGTTGGCAATTATGTGTTGACACATAAAGGTGGTACTCGTTTCGCGATTGAAAGCTCCAGAGGTGTGATTCGGGACCGCGCTGGAAATGAGGTGGGGGCTGTCATTATCTTTCGTGACGTTACCTATGAACGAGAGATGGCGCTGCGGATGGCGCATCAAGCCCGTCATGATGAATTGACGGGGCTGTTTAATCGACGTGAGTTTGAGATCCAATTGCGATATTCGCTGGAGCATGGCTCGAGTGGTGATCATAAGGATGTGCTTTGTTATTTCGATTTGGATCAATTCAAGGTAGTTAATGATACCTGTGGTCATATGGCGGGTGATGAACTGCTTAAGCAATTGACCCATTTGTTGCGCAATAATATCCGGGATACTGATGTATTGGCTCGCCTTGGCGGGGATGAGTTCGGACTTATTATTCGTCATTGTGGACTCGAAAAGGCGCGTGAGATAGCGTCTGTTTTACATTCAGTCATTCGTGAATTTCGATTTGTTTGGCAGGGGAAAACCTTTGATATCGGCGCCAGTATGGGGCTTGTAGAGATTAGCCGGGATATAGGTTCGTTACATGAGGTCATGAGTGCTGCCGATGCTGCATGTTATATGGCCAAGGATAAAGGGCGTAACCGCATTGTGGTTCATCGTTTTGATGATCATGAACTTCAAATGCGGCATGGTGAGATGTTGTGGGTGCATAAGGTGCATGATGCGTTTGCTCATGATCGATTCTGTCTTTACCGACAAAAGGTCTCATCACTGAAAGATCAGGGGGCACCTATTCATTACGAAGTGCTGATTAGAATGCGTGATGATGAGGGCAAGATTGTATTGCCAATGGCCTTTATCCCGGCAGCTGAACGATACAACCTGATGCCCGATGTTGATAGATGGGTGATTAGTAAGGCGTTGTCGATGATCGCGCTTGATGTCGGTGATGAAGTGTACAATATCAATGTATCTGGTAAATCGATCAACGAAGAGTCATTTTTGAAGTATGTGGCCGATGAAATTAAATCGAGTGGTGTGGACCCTGCTCGAATTTGTTTTGAAGTGACGGAAACGGCAGCGATTACACATCTCTCATCAGCAATTGAATTTATCAATGTTTTGAAGGCGCTGGGCTGTAGCTTTGCGCTGGATGATTTTGGCAGTGGCCTTAGCTCCTTTGCATACCTTAAGAATTTGCCTGTGGATTATTTGAAAATCGATGGTGGGTTTATTAAAGATATGATTGATGATCCTGTTGATATGGCGATGGTGGCATGTATCGTTCAGGTCGGTAAGGTGATGGGAATAAAAACCATAGCTGAATTTGTTGAGAATGAGGCAATCAAACGCGAGCTGATGTTTATGGGGGTCGATTACGGTCAAGGTTATTGGATTTCCAGACCTGAGTTGTGGCAAGTAAATAAACCACAGGTGCTGAGTTGGTTGTCACCATAGCTTAGTCTGACTTTTTTCTTTATCACATCATCCGGTTGCAGATCACGGAGAGTGGGTATTCGTGTTATTTAGTCGTTATTCGTTGGTCTTGCTCATATTTTTTTGCATGGTCTGTAGCTGGGTTTACTCATATGGTTTAAATGGCCCATTTTTATTGGATGATGGTGCGAATTTAGCTAGGCTGGGCCTTGTACAACAAGTCGGTGGCCTTAATGGGTATCTACTGTATGTCTTTGATGGTGTCTCCAGTTTTTTGGGGCGTCCGATTTCTCTATTCACGTTTGCCTTGCAGGCCGAGCACTGGCCAAATAATCCCGCCGCATTTAAAACTGTAAATATCATTATTCATATTGCGAATGCTTTAGTTCTGTTCCTGAGTTTGCATCTTGCCCTGGTGCTGGCAAATGTTGAGTTAAAGCGCGCGGAATTGATCGCGCTGATCGCGGCGATCGTCTGGCTGTTGCATCCCATTCACGTGTCGACGGTGTTGTATGTGGTTCAGCGGATGACTGAACTGTCGGTATTGTTTGTCTTGCTCGGTATCTACGGTTATCTGTTAGGTCGCCGCAAGATGTTTCAAGGTGGGCGTTATGGACTGGTATGGATGACGATGGCGCTGGTGGTGTGTACCACGTTAGCTGTGTTATCCAAAGAAAATGGCGTGTTGTTGCCATTGTTTATTCTGTTGATCGAATGGATATTGTTGGCGGACCAGCCTGTCACAAAGTATTTTATTTGGTGGAAGCGCCTGGTTTTATATCTTCCATTACTGGTCTTGAGTGCCTATCTGCTGGCGGGTATTCCTGGTTATATCTCAGGTGCGTATCAACTGCGCGAATTTGATATGCAAGGGCGCCTCTTGACCCAACTGCATGCGCTACTCGACTATACATATAAAATTATTCTGCCTGTGACGGCTGATTTTGGTTTGTATCACGATGATTTTCCGCTAGCGAACAGCATGTTCGAGCCAGGGCCTGCATTAGGAATGTTATTGTTGCTTATGATGCTGGTGGCGGCGGTGTGGGCACGGCGACGCCATAAGCTATTGGCATTTGGTTTGCTATGGTTCTTGTGTGGTCATAGCCTTGAATCGAGTTTTTTGCCGCTGGAGCTTTATTTTGAACACCGCAACTATGTGCCCAGCATAGGCTTGGTGTTGGTAATGATTTGGTTGGCATTACAGATTTATGATCGTGTATCGCTCCCCAAGGTGCGGGCTTGGTTGCGCCTATGCGGTCTGATGTTTGTGTTTGGGGTGGCCAGCACAACACTGGTGCAGGCGGGTATATGGGGCAGTGAGGCCAGGCTGACCTTGCAGTGGGCAGAGCAGCAACCCAATTCCAAACGTGCGCAGGCGTCCGCCGCTGATATGATGTTTCGGCTGGATGACTTTGATGCAGCCGTACCGTACGTAGAACAACTGGTATTGATTGCGCCGAATGATCCCACGCCGTATCTGATGCGTTTGAATCTGGGTTGTGTGAATCACTCAGATCAAGCGGCATATGCGCGGCAGTATGCCGATGCGCTGCGTGTGGCGCAGACCGGTATATATTCGCTGGGTACGATCAACAAGCTACGCCAATGGCGAAATCTGGTGTTGGAGCAGCGGTGTCCTTCGTTCGTCAATAAAGAGGATGTCAGTCAGTTGATCGCTGTGTTGCTACAGAATCCGCAATATAATTCGCTCAAACGTAATCTCTTGCAGATCGAAGCACATATATATGGCGTGACGGATGAGCCTCAGCGTGCTGCAGAGTTGTGTGTCACAGCATTGGCGATTGGATCGGATGTTGAGCTGGCGCTACGCTGTGTGAGATTGTTATCCATGGCCGGGCAATTGGTCGAGGCGCAACGGGTACTGGAAGAGACCGTCCGTAAACATGAGGCTGATATGGGCTACGAGCAGTTGTGGTTGCCTAAGGTCGACGAATGGCGGCGTTATTTTGCATCCAAACAAGGACAGGCAGGATGAGTTCACAGCAACATCGCATCTTGATGTGGATCGAAGACACCGGTAACCGGCTGCCGCATCCGGCGACGCTGTTCATGATGGCGGCGCTGATCGTGCTGATCTTGTCTCAGCTCGCCGAGTGGGCGGGGTGGGTGGTGCATAAAACCGTCACCACGGCGGACGGTGGCCAGCAAGAGGTGGCGGTGGCCGCCAATGGTCTGCTGGATAGTGACGGGCTGTGGTGGGTATTCAGCCATCTGGTGCAAAACTTCATTCAGTTTCCGCCGTTGGCATTGGTGCTGGTGGCGATGTTGGGGATAGGTGTTGCCGAGCGCAGCGGCCTGATTGCCGCGTTGATGACCTTGGTGGTGAAGCTGACGCCCAGTCGTTTATTGACCCCGGTCGTGTTTTTCGTGGCGGTGATGTCATCGATGGCGATGGATGCCGGTTATGTCGTGTTGCCACCGTTGGCCGCGGCCTTATATCTGGCGGTGGGGCGCTCGCCACTCGTTGGCATCGCGGTGTCGTTTGCCGGTGTGTCGGCGGGTTTTAGCGCCAATCTGTTGTTGACCGCACTGGATCCGCTGCTTGCGGGCTTTACGCAGACGGCAGCGCAATTGGCAGATGAGCGTTATCTGGTCAGTGCAACGGCCAACTGGTGGTTCATGATCGCATCGACCTTGTTGTTGACCCTGATCGGTTGGTGGGTAACGGCGCGATATGTGGAACCACGACTCGCCGCAACGGCCGTGGTGGTGCCTGCGGGTCTTGAAGATGAACGGGATGATGCGGACGCACAGCGACGTGGTCTGCGTTGGGCGGGCATCACCGTGGGTGCGTTGCTCGCGATGGTGCTGGCATTGATACTGATCCCCGGTGCGCCGTTGCATGGTATGGGTAATCGCTTTGATCGTTGGATCGAGGCCATGGTGCCGCTGATCCTGATCTTTTTCCTGTTGCCCGGTCTTGCCTACGGCGTGGGTGCCGGGCGCGTGAGGAGTGATAAGGATGTGGCCGAGCTGATGGCGCAGACCATGTCCAGTCTTGGGCCCTACATTGTGCTCGCGTTTTTTGCCGCGCAGTTCATTGCCTTTTTCAAACAATCCAACTTGGGAGAGATGCTGGCCATCGTCGGCGGGCAGTTCCTGGCGCAGCTGGATATGCCGGCGATGGTGTTGATCGGTGCCTTTGTGCTGGTGGTGATGTTGGGCAATCTGCTGATCGGTTCGGCCTCGGCCAAATATGCGTTCTTTGCGCCGGTGTTTGTTCCCATGTTTATGCAGGTCGGCATCAGCCCCGAGTTGACGCAGGCGGCGTATCGTGTCGGCGATTCCGTAACCAATGTGATCACGCCGTTGAATCCCTACATGGTGATCGTGCTCGCCTTTGTGCAGCGTTATCTGCCGCAGGCGGGCGTGGGCACACTGGTGGCGATGATGCTGCCGTATGCGCTGGTGTTTGCGCTGGCCTGGCTATTGTTATTGTTTGTATGGATGGCAACGGGGATGGACCTGGGGCCACAAGGGCCATTGTGGTATCAGCCGTAGATGAGTGCCGTGGATCAGACGTTTCTTTTGCGTGAGCTGTTGAAGGGCGTATCGCGCAGTTTTTATCTGAGTATGCGGGTGTTGCCGCCGGTGTTGCGTGCGCCCATTGGCGTGGCCTATCTGTTGGCGCGGGCAGCCGATACGCTTGCCGATACGGCGGCGGTGGCGCCGACGCTTAGGCTGGAGTATCTGCAGCGTTTTCGTGCATGTCTGTTTGCACAGGCCGATGCTGGGGAATTAACGCACATCGCGGCTGCCTTGAGTGATCAGTTGCTGCATGACAAGGAGCGTGTGTTGTTGCAGCGCCTGCCCGAGGTGTTTGCATTGTTTCGGCTGCAGCCGGAGGCGGATCAGGTCTTGATCTTGAACGTGTTGCAAACACTGACCGATGGCATGTGTTTTGATTTGCGCACGTTTCCACCAGAGAGTGACGCTGCGCTCATCGTCGCCTTGCAAGAGCAGGCGCAGCTGGATCAGTACACCTATTGGGTGGCTGGTTGCGTGGGTGAGTTTTGGACCCGCGTCAGTCATCGGCATGTGGTGCACTTGCAGGCGCAAGACTCGGCTGCTGCGATAGACGCTGGTGTGCGCTTTGGTCAGGCCTTGCAATTGACCAATATCCTGCGTGATCTGCCGCGTGATCTGCGCATTGGTCGTTGTTATCTGCCGACTGCGGTGTTGCAGCCCCTGGGGTTGAAGCCTGTGCAGTTGTTGGCAGCTGAAAATACGCCAGCGTCGCGTCAGTTGTTGCGACACTATCTGACGCAGGCCCTGGAAAACTATGCGGCGGCCGAGGCCTATGTGCTGTCGATACCACCGCAGTGTCGACGCTTGCGCCTGGCGGCCTTATGGCCGGCATTGATAGGCATCGCGACGCTGGGGCGTTTGAGTCAGGTCGATCATTGGCTCGACCCACAGGCAGTGGTGAAGGTCGAGCGCGGCTGGGTCTATCGCATGATCTGGCGTTCGCTGTGGCAGGTGGGCAATGATGCCAAACTGCGCGTGTGGTTTGCGGCGCTGCGGGCCGAGGTTAATCTGGGCTGAGATTAACCTTTATCGAGGTTGAGATTAATCAGCACTGAAGTAGATGTCGCCGTAATAGGCGGTGGCGGCCTGACCGCTATTGTCGCTGTCGCTCATGACGGCGATGGCGTGGATCTCGCGGATATCTTCACCGAACAGTTGTTTTAAATCGGCGCGGATGTCGCGCTTTTCGTGATACCACGGTTGGTCGGGATTGATGCCGCTGCGCATGGCGATCATCTTGGCGTTGCCGGTGTAGGCATTGTTCCAGGTACTGCCAATGGCCTGGTTGCTCGACCAGACGTAATTGATGGCGCGCGTGCGCCAGAAGAACACGCCACCGGAGACGACGACGTAGATGCGGGCCGGATAATCATCGCCTTGCTTGCTGCGTTCCTGTGTGCCGTTGAAGACGTGATCGGCACGCCAGGACCAGTTGAGGTAAGGGGTTTTGCTGAGGTCGATGGTATGTTCTTTGAACAGGCCGGAGGCGGCGTTGCGGGTGTCGGCGCGCAGTACCTTGCCACGATCACTGTCGGTGAGCTGGTAGCGGGTGTGGTCGACGAAGGATTTCTCCTGCCAGCCGTCGAGTGTGCCGCTGCTGAATTGGCCGACGCGGATGTCCTGCGCGTTGGCGAGCTGGCTGAAACCAAGGCAGATAACGGTGATGAGCCAGCGGCGAAGTGTTTGGCGGGTGTCCATGATAAAGTTGAGTCCGTGTTGAATGTAATATCCCTTGGTCGTGATCGTCGATCGATCCTTACATAAGAATTTTCATGGCAAAGACAAAAACAGTATTTAGCTGCACCGCCTGTGGTACCCAGCAGAACAAGTGGGCGGGGCAGTGTCCCGATTGTGGTGCCTGGAACACGATGACCGAGAGCGTCGTCAGCCAGCCTGCCGCCGGTTCCCGTTTTAGCGGTTATGCCGGTTCGGCCGGTGAGTCGATCATCCAGAATCTGGCCGATGTCAGCCCCGATGATGTCGCGCGCACGCCGACGGGTCAATCTGAATTGGATCGGGTGTTGGGCGGTGGCTTGGTGCCGGGTTCGGTGATCCTGATCGGCGGTGATCCGGGGGTCGGCAAGTCGACGTTGTTGTTGCAGACACTGGCGCAGTTGAGCGAGCAGATGGCGGTGTTGTATGTGACCGGCGAAGAATCGCTGCAGCAGGTGAGCATGCGGGCGCACCGTCTGGCGCTGACGGCGGGCAAGGTGCGGCTGCTGGCCGAGACCAATGTCGATACGGTCTTGGCGCAGGCGCAACGGGATCGGCCGCAGGTGATGGTCATCGATTCTATCCAGACCATATATACGGAACAGCTACAGTCGGCGCCAGGTGCGGTCGGCCAGGTGCGCGAGAGTGCGGCGCAGTTGGTGCGTTATGCCAAACGTAGCGGTACGGCGGTATTTCTGGTGGGGCATGTCACCAAGGA
>DHYU01000031.1:296-22566 GCA_002415485.1 Proteobacteria bacterium UBA5122 | reverse complement strand
GGCTGGCGATGCTGCTGGCGGTGTTGCAGCGCCACGGCGGGGTGGCGACCTACGACCAGGATGTCTTCATCAATATCGTCGGCGGGGTGCGGGTGACCGAGACGGCGGCCGACCTGCCGCTGCTGTTGTCGGCGCTGTCGAGCCTGCGTGATCGTGCGATCCCGTCGGATTGGGTGATCTTTGGTGAGGTCGGGCTGGCAGGCGAGATCCGGCCGGTGCAGGGCGGGTTGGAGCGCCTGAAAGAGGCGGCCAAACACGGCTTCAAAAAGGCGATCGTACCCAAGGGCAATGTTCCGCGTAAGGGGATTGAAGGCCTGGAGATAATTGGGGTCCAGCGCCTCGAGGAGGCGCTGGAACACTGTTAGGGATTAAGCTCTATGGGCCCTTAGGCCCAGTGCAGGGCAGATAGCTCGCGGTTGAGCAGTTCCGGGTCGCCGATGTTGAGTTCGATCAGGCGGCGCAGGTGGGCGACGCTGTCGACATCAATGCCAATCATCTGAAAGCCAGTATGACCATTGTTGCTGTGGGCGACGGTCACTTCACCGTTGATGAGGGCACCGCTGTCGACAAAGATGATCTCCAGGTTGAAACGCTCGCCGTTGACGGCATCCCAGTTGTCGGGGGTTCTCATCAGCATGCCGTTGAGGGAGATGTCGGTCAGTTTGCTACGCCATTCCTGGCCATCACGTGTTAGCAATACATCTGCGTCGAAATGAACGCGGCTGAAGCGGCGTTTGTCATTGCCAGTGGCTGAATCGGTCACAGTTTACGTCCTCTCAATTATCGTTCTTGCACTACGGTATTGGGTGCAGATTATAGGCGCCTGCCGCTGGTGATTAAATTGCCTGTTTTAGTATGGTTATTATCCAAGAAGTCCGATCAAGGTCTTCTCGTATATAGCGGACAACATATCCAGATCCTCAGCTTTAACGCATTCGTTGATCTTGTGGATGGTGGCATTCACCGGGCCCAGCTCGACAACTTGGGCGCCGGTGGGGGCAATGAAGCGGCCGTCTGAGGTGCCGCCAGAGGTTGATAGCTGTCCTTCGCGCCCAGTTACTTTGTTGATTGCCTTCAAGGTGGCATCGACCAAGGCGCCTTCCGGTGTAAGAAATGGCTGACCGGACAGGTTCCACTGTAGTTCATAATTCAGTTGATGACGTTGGAACAAGGCCTCCACCTCAGCTTGTAGCTGTTCGGCGGTGACTTCGGTGGAAAAACGGAAGTTGAAGACAACAGTGACCTCGCCCGGAATGACATTGGTCGCGCCGGTACCCGCCTGGATGTTGGAGACCTGGAAGGTGGTGGGAGGGAAGTGATCATTGCCTTGATCCCACTCCATTGCGGTCAGCTCGGCCAGGGCCGGTGCCAGTTTATGTACCGGGTTCTCGGCAAGATGAGGGTAGGCGACATGACCTTGGATGCCCTTGACGGTGAGCACTGCCCCCAACGAACCTCGGCGACCATTTTTGATGATGTCGCCTACCTGGTGACTGCTGCTGGGTTCGCCGACCAGGCACCAATCGATCTTTTCATTGCGTGCCTCCAGATGCTCGACCACTTTGACGGTACCGTTGATGCTCGGACCCTCTTCGTCGCTGGTCAGCAAGTAGGCGATAGAGCCTTTGTGGTCAGGATGGGCAGCGATAAAGCGTTCTGTTGCCGTCACCATCGCGGCGATACTGCCCTTCATGTCTGCGGCGCCGCGGCCGAAAAGATAACCATCACGGATTTCTGGTTGGAATGGAGGGCTATCCCATTTGTCTAAAGGACCAGTAGGGACGACATCAGTATGTCCAGCAAACGCAAACAGTGGCCCTTGGTCGCCACGGCGAGCCCAGAAGTTATCCACATCGCCAAAGCGTAAACGCTCGACTTTAAAGCCGATGGCTTCTAGCCGATCAATGATTAATGATTGGCAGCCGGCATCTTCTGGCGTGACTGACGGACGAGAGATCAGTTCCATGGCGAGGTTAAGGGTGTCGGACATTTTTTCGAAATACTCTGATGATTGCTAATGAAATACTTTGTGTTATCAGTATAATTGGGCATTGTATCGTGTTCGATCGCTAAGTGGTTCATCAAGGTGATGGTTTTTTCACAAGTAGCTACCCGTGGAATAATACTCTTGCCGTGGTGTAGCCTATGCTGATGGACAGTTACAAGGGGAGAGCAAGGAACTTACGTATGCCGATCATGATGATCGCCACAGGCTATTCGGGTGCAATGCCCAGGGAAGTCTCTTTAATGCGTCATTTGTTGTCAGTGTTGGCTTGTTATGTTTTTCTATCATTCCAGCTCGCGACAGCTGCGGTCAATGTGGCTGTTCTCTATCCTCAGCTCGAAGGTGGTTACAATACCGTTTTTGAAAACATCATGCAGGGTGTTGATGGGCATCCTGGTATATCCGTGCGCTCCATGGCAATGGATGATAATACAACCGAGCAGGATATCTCTGATTGGTTGGATGAGACAGGTGCCGAAGTATTATTAGCCTTAGGGCAGCGCTGTTATATCGCTGCCAGATCTTTTATTGATAGAGTTGTGGTAGTCCATGGTGCTGTTGTTATCTCACCGAATGGCCACTCGGGCGTAAGTCTGGCAGGAAATCCAAAACAGTTTTTGGAACGATTGTCGTTATTGGCCCCCAATGTGCGGCGTGTTTCTGTTGTGTATAGCGAGCACAATAGTGGTTGGTTGATTGAGATGGCGAAGAAGATCGCTCCTCGTTACAACATTCAACTTGTCGCTTATCGAGCTGAAGATGTGCGTGAAGCAGCGCATCTGTATCAGGTCGCTTTGGAAAATGCCACTGTGGGAGATGCATTCTGGCTGCCCCTGGATAGTGTGGTGCCCGATCGGGCTGTGTTGCCCATGGTGCTGCGGGAGGCCTGGGACAGGCGGCTGGTTGTATTCTCTAATAATCCACAACATGCAAAGCGGGGGGCTTTGTTTGCGTTGTATCCGGATAATGTTGCTCATGGCGAACAGATTGCGGAGCTGATTCTTGAACAGCTGAATGGTGATGGTAAACCATTAGTATTACCCACCAATACAATGAAGTTGTCCGTCAATAAACGAACAGCGTCCCATCTACAGGTCAATCTGGATTTGGAATCAGGTGTTACCGTAGATCAGATCTATCCCAGTCGGTAATGTAGAGAGTCTTTCATGTCAGCACTCAACTACCGAAAATTCTACAGTTTAAGCTTCAGTAATCAGTTGTTTTTGTTTTTTACGGCTGGCGTGTTGGCACTGTCGATTTCTGCATCTCTGGTCACAGCGTTGTTTGCGCGTAATGAAGTGCGCAATATGTTGATCACCGAAGGTGTCAAGATTACTGATAACTTGGCGTCACAGAGTGTCTTGGCCTTGTTATATGCAAGTGAAGAGACTGCCAAGGATGTGGCGCGATCCAGTCTCGCTTTTCCCGGTGTGAGTTACGTGATGATGCTCGATAGGGAGTTGACTCCCCTGTATGAGGAAGGAGAGGGCATTGAGGGATATGACAAGGCTGTGTTTGAACATGTGCGAACAGGATCCTTGATAAATGAAACTAATACCGCATGGCATTTTGCTGCTGCAGTGCTGACAGCCGATAGTAATGAAGGTGATTTAGGGGCTATTTATCCTGTAAACCCAGATCAGGAGTTGCTGGGTTATGTTTATGTTTCAGTAAAAAAAGATGCCCTCCATCGCCTGGAAACGATTACCTTTGCCAATAATTTGGCAACAGCCTTGCTGTTTGCATCCGTACTGCTGGTCATATTGCATATCATCCTCAAGAAGATAACGCGACCACTGGATGTATTATCGCAATTAATGGGGCAGGCTGAGAAAGGGCATGAGGTTACTTATGCCAAGCCAGAGGGGCCCGAAGAGATTGTGCGTATCGCCAGAGCCTTTAATAGCATGATCGAGGCTATCAGGGAGCGTGATCGGCGCTTGCGGGAACACAATATTACATTGGAGGCTCAAGTCGCTTTGCGCACCAGGGAATTGGTGCAGGCGAGAGATATGGCTCTAGAGGCAAGTCGTAACAAGTCTGAATTCCTGGCTAATATGAGTCATGAGCTTCGGACGCCACTCCAAGCCATTATTGGTTATGCGGATATGGTTTTGGAAGCGCTTCGTGACGAGCATTTGTTGGAACACTCAGACGATGTTGAACGCATTATGCATAATGCGAATCATCTGCTTAATCTGATTAACACCATATTGGATTTCGCCAAGAGTGAATCTGCGAGCCTGGAAGTGAATGTTGCAAAAGTTGATTTAAAGCAGGTCTTGGCGAAGGCTGAGCAGGCGGTACGTCCGATCGCGGATGCGAACGGCAATGTGATGGAAATCGATAGCGGGGGCATTAAAGAACTATGCACAGATGGAAGTAAACTGTTGCATATATTGATTAACTTGATGGGCAATGCCGCTAAATTTACGCAAAATGGGCATATCAGTATACATTGTGTAAATTATGGAAGTGAATTTTTGTTAACTGTTGCCGATACAGGCGTGGGGATGAGTCTCGAAGATCAAAAGGTTATTTTCGAACCATTCCGACAAGTGGATGGCAGTGAAACTCGCAAGTTCCATGGCACAGGGTTGGGGCTTGCTATTGTGAAACGCTATTGCCAAGTATTAGGTGGGAGTGTTGAGGTTGAAAGCGCCCCCAATCAAGGCGCGGTGTTTAAAGTGAGGGTGCCTATCTTGGGTGCTGAACATCTGACTAAGTGATGCTGGTCGGATACTTTCCTTAATCAAGGATGTAAAGGGAATAGGTTCGTGGCTAGAGATACAACAGAACTGAGATTGCTACTTGTGAATCCGGAGCAGACGGTGCGACGGGTTATTTTGGGAGTATTGCAGCAGGCAGGTTATACAGATGTCATAGAAGTATCTGATGCCAAAACTGCGCTAGATATCATTAACCGTCAACCAATTGATTTTATTATCTCTGGTACTGACCTGGTTCAGTTGGATGCATGGCGTTTGGTGCGTTTGATTCGGTCAGGCGTATTGCCTGTACAGGCGGATCTTCCCTTTATTATCGTTTCATCTACGTACAGTGAGCGTATTGCCGAGGTTACGGCCAAAGAGTTCGAAGTTAATTATTTTATTCCCTTCTCAGGATGTGACCAGTTGCCCGCCATGGTTAAAGCCGTTGCGGCACAAGGCGTACTGTTCAAAGATAGCGTATTGGTTGTTGAGGATAGTCCAGATATTTCAGCATTAGCAGCTCGAATTTTAGATAAACGTTTCAGTGTGGAAATTGCCTCGGATGGGGAGAGTGGTCTGGAGGCTTGGAGACAGGGGCGTCATACATTGGTGTTGCTTGATGTGATGCTGCCTTCTATGTCGGGTGAAGAAGTTCTCAAACGAATTTTAGAGATAAATCCACGTCAATCAGTGGTCATGATGACAGCTCACGGCACAGTCGAACGGGCCTGTTCATTATTATTGGCAGGCGCAGCAGATTTTATCGCCAAACCGTTCCGCGCAGAGCAGTTACGCAAGGTATGTGAGATTGCCTCACGAAGAGGTGACTTTATCGAAAGTAATGTCCAGTTTGCGCATCATCAGGAAGAGCTTTTTAAAGAGAAGGAACGGCTTCAGGTTACGCTGGGATCTATCGGTGAAGGGGTGATCACTACCGATGCTAAAGGGCGAGTTGAATATTTAAATCCGGTCGCAGAGCGTTTGATCGGCTGGGAAAAGAGTGAAGTTATAACGAAGAGTCTTGATCAGTTTATACAAACTTCCAACGAAATATCGGGAAGGCCTGAATATAGTCCAGTTGATCGTTGTTTAAAAGAACAGCGTATTATTCGTACAACCCATGCGGTGGTACTGCGTAATCGAGATGGTTCTGAATTGAAGGTCGAGATGTCGGCTGCGCCAATTCAGGACCGCAAAGGGCGTGTGATTGGCGCGATCATGGTGTTCCGCGATGTTACAGAACAGCGGTTAATGGAGCAACGCCTGAGTTATCAGGCAACGCATGATGCGTTGACAGGCCTAACCAATCGACATGAGTTTGAACAACGTTTAGAACGTGCGTTAGCCCGTTCTGCTGAGAGCGGTATGGAGTATGTGTTGTGTTATATCGACCTTGATCAATTTAAGGTGATCAATGACACAAGTGGGCATCGATCCGGGGATAAATTGCTCAAGGCTGTGGCTGAATTGTTGTTGCAAAAGATTCGACGTTATCGGGATACCGTTGCCCGTTTGGGTGGTGATGAGTTTGTAGTGTTGCTTGAAGATTGTTCCGTTGATAAGGCCGCTGAGATTGCGAGCAATATGTGTCGCAGTATTCAGGAGTTTCGCTTTTCGGTTGATGATAAGGTGTTTTCTCTTGGAGCGAGCGTAGGGGTGGTGCCTGTCGTTCCTGAAACACATACGGTTGAAAATGTATTGGGTATGGCTGATGCAGCCTGTTATATGGCTAAAGAAAAGGGCCGTAACCGTATTCATGTTTATCATGCCGATGATGAAGAGATGGTTAAGCGTCAGGGTGAAATGCATATTGTGTCTGAGATTAACGATGCATTTGAAAAAGGCCTGTTTGAAATATTCTATCAAAGCATTGAGTCCGCAGTCGGAGAGCAGATTGGTAAACACTATGAAATTCTGATTCGTATGCGGGATGTAGATGGGAAGCTTCTGTCACCGGCCTTCTTCCTTGGGGCGGCCGAACGGTATAATCTCGCACCCAAAATAGATCGTTGGGTGATCCAAACCATGTTTTCCTGGTTGTCACAGCATCCTGAAGAGTTGGATCAACTGAGTTGTTGCGCAATTAATCTGTCAGGACTTTCTTTTAGTGATAACGCTTTCTTTTCCTTTATTGAACAACAGCTCATCACGTATAAAATACCACCCGAGAAGATCTGTTTTGAGGTCACTGAGACGGCTGCTATTACCAATTTACATCAGGCCTCCAGCTTTATTAGTGCAATCCGTGATTTAGGGTGTTTGTTTGCGCTGGATGATTTTGGCAGTGGCATGTCCTCGTTTGCCTATCTCAAGAATCTGCCGGTGGATTATCTAAAGATCGACGGCATGTTCGTGCGTGACGTGATTAATGATCGCATCGATTATGCGATGGTGCGTTCGATCAATGAGGTGGGGCATGTGCTCGGTCTGAAGACCATCGCTGAATGCGTAGAGGATGAAGAGATCCTCAACAAGTTAAGAGAAATTGGTGTCGACTACGTACAGGGCTATTATTTTTCCAAGCCCCGTCCGCTGTCGGATATGTGCGGTTAACTCAGGCGCTTACGAAAACAGCGCCAGATAGTCGTCCGCTTTAAAGCCGATATGGATCTTGCCATTGATGTCGAGCAGCGGGCGTTTGATCACGCTAGGATTATCCAGCGCAGTGGCAATCGCCAGACTCTTATCCATCTGGTCGCGGATCTGCTGCGGAAGCTTGCGCCAGCTGGTGCCGCTGCGGTTGAGCAAGGTCTGCCATTCAACCTGGGCCAACCAGGTCTGTAGTAGTTCCTCGTTAACGCCAGCTTTCTTGAAGTCGTGAAATTCATAAGCGACGCCCGCATCGCCCAGCCACTTCAGGGCCTTCTTCATGGTGTCGCAATTCTTGATGCCGTAGATTGTGATCATGTGCGTTATTCCTAATGAATAAAAAAGGTGTGCAAAGCTTTACTCTGCACACCTTTGTCGTGACAAGGCGCGTGACTTAGATATCGCGCAGCAGTTCGTTGATACCAACCTTGCCGCGGGTCTTCTCATCCACTTGCTTGACGATTACCGCGCAGTAGAGGCTGTAGCTGCCGTCTTTAGACGGCAGGTTGCCTGACACAACCACTGAGCCTGCTGGGATGCGGCCGTAGGTGATTTCACCGGTCATGCGATTGAAGATGCGTGTGCTTTGACCAATGTAGACGCCCATGGAGATCACGGAGCCTTCTTCAACGATCACGCCTTCGACGACCTCTGAACGCGCTCCGATAAAGCAGTTGTCTTCGATGATGGTCGGTGCTGCCTGCAGTGGCTCCAATACACCACCGATGCCTACGCCACCCGACAGATGCACGTTTTTGCCGATCTGTGCACATGAACCCACGGTCGCCCAGGTGTCGACCATGGTGCCGCTATCAACATAGGCACCGATGTTGACGTAAGACGGCATCAGCACCACGCCGCTGGCAACGTGGGCACCTTTGCGCACGGTGGCTGGCGGTACAACGCGTACACCGGCCTCACGGAATTCGCGCGCGTTGTAGTCGGCGTATTTGGCTTCGACCTTGTCGAAGTAGTTGGTAAAACCACCCTTCATGAAATAGTTGTCCTGGATGCGGAACGACAACAACACGGCCTTTTTCAGCCACTCGTTGACGACCCAGGTGCCGTCTTTCTTTTCAGCAACACGCATACTGCCGCTGTCGAGCAGGTTGATCGCTTCCATGACGGCTTCTTTGACATGGGTGTCGACCGTGCGCGGGGTGATGTCGGCGCGGTGTTCGAAGGCTTCTTCAATGATGGATTTCAAATCAGACATGATGGGACTACTCCGTATCTAATGGGTGAAAGGGATTATAGGGTGTGTAGCAGCGAGCGGATGCGCGTCGCGGCTTGCAGACATTCATCCAATGACGCGACCAGCGCCATGCGCACATGACCGCTGCCGGGATTGATGCCATTGCATTCGCGTGACAGATAGCTGCCGGGCAGCACGGTCACATTTTGTTCGGCAAACAGCTGGCGGGCAAACTCGGTGTCGTCGATGGGCGTGCGGGCCCATAGATAAAAGCCCGCATCGGGTTGCTTCACATCCAGCGAATCGCCGAGGATGGCCAATACTTGTTCAAATTTTTCGCGATAACGTTGGCGATTGTCGATGACGTGTTGTTCATCGTTCCACGCCAGCACGCTGGCGCTCTGATGATAAGGTGGCATCGCGCAGCCGTGATAGGTGCGGTAACGTAAAAAGTCTTTGAGCACGGCGGCATCGCCGGCGACAAACCCCGAGCGCATGCCGGGTAGGTTCGAGCGTTTGGACAGGCTGTGAAATACGACGCAGCGGCGGTAATCATCGCGCCCCATCGCGGCGGCGGCTTGCAACAGGCCGACCGGGGGGTGGGTTTCGTCCGGGTAGATCTCGGAATAACATTCATCCGAGGCGATGATGAAATCGTAGCGATCCGCCAAGGCAATCAGTTTTTGCAGTGTTGTCTGGTCCATCACTGCGCCGGTGGGGTTGCCGGGCGTGCAGATGTAAATCAGTTGGCAGCGTTGCCAGACGGCCTCCGGTACGGCATCGAAATCCGGCAGGTAGTTGGTTTCGGGCAGGGTCGGCTGCATGTAGGGCTCGGCACCGGCCAGCAGCACCGCGCCTTCATAGATCTGATAAAAGGGATTCGGCATCACCACCAGCGGTTGATCGGCGCGATTGATCACCGCCTGGGCAAAGGCAAACAGTGCCTCGCGCGTGCCGTTGACTGGCAATACGTGTTGTTCGGGATCCAGGCTGGTGCTGGGGAGCTGGAATCGGCGGCACAGCCAGGCGCAGATCGATTCGCGCAGGGCCAGGCTACCCTTGGTCAGCGGGTAGTTCGACAGGCCGTCGAGGCTATCAGCCAAGGCAGCACGCACAAAGTCCGGCGCAGGGTGTTTGGGCTCACCAATAGACAGCGCAATATGCGCCAGCTCGGCAGGCGGTGTGGCACCGGCCTTCAATGCGGCAAGTTTTTCAAACGGATAGGGTTGTAGTTTCTGTAGATCGCTGTTCATAAGTGGCTGTGATTGTGTGTCTGTTCGCTGACTGTCGTCGTCTGCGGGGCTATGACATAATCCGCCGCCGCCAAACCAATTCTTGATTAAGAGCAAACCTTGATTAACCGTGTCGGTGCGAAAAATCCGCGTTGTGTACGCTGTTTGTTTTTCGCTGGCGATCCGATAACCATAAAGGCGCAATCAAGCGCGCGAGTATACCACGCTATGCCGATGACACGATTTTTGACCCTGATGCCAGTGTTAAGCCTGCTATTGGCGGGCACGCTGTGGGGGCTTTTTTGGTATCCGTTACGCCTGCTCGATGATGTCGGGCTCGGTGGTCTGTGGACCACGCTGATCGGCTACGGCGCGGCGCTGATCTGCGCATTGCCGTGGGCCTGGCGCCATTGGAAGGAGATACAGCGTAATCTGGCCGTGGCCGTGCTGCTGGGATTTGCCAGCGGCTGGTGCAATATGGCCTTCATCCTGGCCATGATCGATGGCACCGTGGTGCGGGTGTTGCTGCTGTTCTATCTATCGCCACTGTGGGCGGTGATTCTCGCGTACTTCCTGCTCGGCGAACGGCCCTCGCGCACTTCATTGACGGTGTTGCTTGTCGCCATGTGCGGCGCGGTGATGATGTTGTGGTCGCCCAAGTTCGGTTTCCCCTGGCCGGAATCCCGCTCTGATTGGCTGGCCTTGTCGTCCGGTTTTGCCTTTGCGCTGTCGAATGTGCTGGTGCGCAAGGCGCAAGACCTGAGTATCGGCAGCAAGATGACCGCTGCCTGGTGGGGTGCCGTGGTGCTGGCTGCCGGTTGGTTGGCGTTTATCGATGCCGATATCCCCCAGGTGACCACTGGTGCCTGGATGGGCGCGATCGCGTTTGGCCTGTTCGGTTTGGTCGTAGTGACTCTGGCCGTGCAATACGGTGTCAGCAATATGCCGGTGCACCGCTCGGCGGTGATCCTGTTATTCGAGCTCGTCGTCGGCGCCGTGTCGGCGCTGATTCTGACCGATGAGGTGGTTAGGACCGTGGAGTGGATCGGTGGGGCCTGTATCCTGCTCGCGGCGTGGATCTCGGCGCGGGAGGGGCAGCACAAATCCTGATGCCCCGTACCTCCCTAGCGTGATGAGAGGGCAGGGGCTACGATGGGGATGCGTTTGTATTCGTCCAGCTGTTTTTGGTGATTTTTATTGAGATCAGCTTCCCAATAGGGGCGTACAAAATGCTCTTGATTGTCTGGTAGATAATTGTGTCCCATTGATAAGTAATTCTCGAATCGGGCAAATACCTCGGCATATTCCGGCGCCTCAATCTTGAGCCTGCCTGTGTTGCGTATATCTTTCAGTAGCGCCTTGTATGCATCTATAGGCTCGATGCCCGCCTGTTGAAAGATGACGCGCCCGCCATATTTGTCGTGTAATGCCTTGTTTCTTTTTCAGCCTGATACCACCATGGTTGCCATTTTTATCTGACCTGCGCGCAAACGATTATCCAGCTCTTGATGAGCGGCGTCCCCAAGCTCGACGCGAAGATTTTCTTCCAGTTGTACCTGTTCTATTTCCATGGCCAATCGTTTTTGAAAGGCCTCTAGGGGGCTTTTCAGACGTTGTTCGTTTCTGTCGGAATAGATGTTGTTGGTGAGCAGGGTCTGTATGGTGTTGATCAGGGCTTGGCTGCGTTGCTGCTGAGCGTTTTTGTAATTGTTTTGAAAGGTGAGGAATGCATCAATTTCACGTTCGGTAGGCGTGTAGTCGGTCTCATGCAATAGGTGGCGGTATGAGATGTCGAAGATTTTCCGTTGTAGTAACGCAAGGTATTGCTTATGGCGGTCGGTCTCTGTGGGTGATTTCACACGTTTAGCGCTTGGCAGGAAGATATCTGATTCGCAGATGGTCGTATCGAAAACGGTTGCTACGGGTATGCACTCCGCTTTTGTGTAAAGGGGGAGTAATACCAGAAGCAGCGGGATGTAACGCATGGGGGGTTGACCTCCTGTCATGACCGCCGGTTCTTTAGCTGAGCTGATTATCACATCATAAAACGAATTCTCGTTCGGATGTGGTTCTCAAGGGGAGCATCTGGCTCATCTGGCTGTCACTGATTTGTCGGGGAGGTGGCATGGCAAGCGGATGTCAAATTGCGTGCCTTTTCCAGGGGTGCTGGTGACAGCAATCTTGCCGCCCAACTGGGCAATGCTGTTAAAGATGATGCTGCCGCCAAGCCCTGAGCCACCGTTGTTGCCACGCGTAGTAAAGAAGGGCACAAAGATCTTGTCCTGTACTTCTTTTGGCATACCGTTGCCGTCATCGCTGTAGTGGATGTGTAGCTGCTCACTGTGTTGCCGAACCTCAATATTGATATGCCCCTGTTCGATCCCTGCAAAGCCATGGATCAACGAGTTGTCGATAAGATTGGTGAGAACTTGACTATAGACACCGGGCAGGCTGTCGAGAGAGATGTTGTCTGGACAGTCCAGTTCGATGTGGTGTTGGGTCTTTTTCAGGCGAGGGCTTAGACTCATCACAACATCGTTGAGGGTTTGGCATAGATTAAAGACTCGCCGTTGGTGCCCGGCCTGATCGACGGCGATGCGTTTGAAACTGCGAATCAGTTCTGCTGCTCGCTTGAGGTTGCTCAGGATCATGGTGCTCGATTCACTGGCGATACGCAGGTACTCATCAAGTTCGTTGCGCGTGATACTGCCTTGCTCAACCAAACCGTGGATCTCTTCGGTTTTATTCCAAAGATGGGATGCGGCCGTGACGCCGACCCCAATTGGAGTGTTGATCTCATGGGCGACCCCTGCGACCAGGCTGCCGAGGTTGGCCATGGTTTCCTGCTCTACCATTTTATCCTGCGTATCCTTTAACTCGCCCACCACGTTGTTCATGGCATGTAGGGTACGTTGTAGCTCCTGGGTCCGTTCATCCACCATCACTTCCAGGCTGGCCAGATGTTCGGCGCGTTCAATTGCAAACAGAATGCTCATTTCAAGTATGGCGGAGGTGATCTCGCCCTTGATCAGGAAACCGCAGGCGCCATGGGTCAGTGCGTCCTTGCGTACCTGTGGGTTTTTTGAACCGCTCAAAAAGATGATTGCCTTGCGATTTCCTGCGCGGCGAGCCTCGGTGAGGAGCTGCATGCCGGTGTAGCCAACCAGATCATGGTCGAGTAGGATCACGTCGTAACATTCACGATTGATCTGCTCCAAGGCTTCGGCTTTTTCTTGTACCCAGGTGAGGTGATAGCGATGGTAGTCGGCCTGGCTGAGATGATCTTCGATAATGATCATGTCGTCTTCCACATCTTCTACCAACAAGACGTTTAATGTTTCCTTGTTAATCATGGGTGACGTCCTCCAGTGAGACTTGTACGCGGGGCAGAGTGATGGAGAAGGTGCTTCCTACGCCAGGTTGTGATCTGGCACTGATACTGCCGTGCATACGTCTGACGATGCGTTCGCAGATGGCCAGACCGACACCGCTGCCTTCATAACGCGATTGATCTTTGTGCAGGCGTTGAAATACCTGAAAGATCATCTCAGCCTGTTCTGGCTCAAAGCCGATGCCATTGTCACGGATCAACAGTGTCACGTTCGTGCCTATTGTCTCGCTGCTGATCCATATCTCAGGTGGGATATCGTCACGGCGGTACTTGAGACTATTACCAATCAGATTTTGAAATAGCTGAGTAATCTGTAGCGGGTCGGCATCGATGGAGGGCAGTGTGTCGATATGGATCTGGCCGTTGAGTTGTTTGAGTGTGAATTCGCAGTCCTCGGCTATTTTGTGTGCGATCAGGGTCAGGTCGGTTTTTTCAAAGGGTTTGGCGCGAGTGCTGACCCTTGATAATTGCAGCAGGCCGTTCATCATTTCTTGCCCCGATTCGGATGCACGGCGAATGCGTTCTATGAGCTTGCGCTCTTTGTCGTCGATCTTTTCATCGAGGGTGCGCGACAGGATGCGCGTAAAGTCATCGATGCGACGCAGCGGCGCACCTAAATCGTGAGAGACTACATAGGCAAATCGATCAAGATCCTCATTGCTTTGTTTAAGCTTGCGATTGATCTTTTTCAGTGCCTCAGTAGCACGATTGAGTGAATCGACCATGTTATTGAAGGCGCGAACCACTTCACCCAATTCATCTTCTGATGTCCATGTGATGTGCCGCGACAGATCACCCTTGGCAACGCCATAGGCGGCCTTTTGTAATCGGCTGAGAGGCCTGGTGATGGCATTGGCAAACAAATAACCTGCGGCACAGGCCAGTGCGATGACCAATGCTGCCAGGATCAGTGTTTGCACCAGGATGGCCTCGATATTTTTCATGATGGGGGTGAGGTCATAACTGATCTCCACGTACCCCAGATATTCACGACGGTTGTTGTCGCCTATCTCTATCGGATCGGCCAGTGCATCTTCGATCAAATCAGACCATAACTGTTGTTTGGTCACTAGTATGTCAGGTGAGGTTTTATCGCGGCTGATGAAGGCGATTTGAGACGCCTTGGGGTCCAGTACTCGAATTTGTTGAATATGGGCGCTCTCAATCGAGAACACACTGTTTATGATACGGTTGATATCGCTTTGTTGTGCGATCATCACCGGCAACTCCAGATCCTTTGCAGCAAAAGATGTCAGCGCATCGGCATGCACTTCAAAGTCATTCCAGATGGCTTGGTAGCTTTGGTACAGGATCAGTGAGGTGACGGAGCATACCGACAACATCATGACCAAGCAGGTATAGACAAACACCTTGGTTTTTATAGGCCAATCACTGGCGCGATACCAGGTCATCGTCATCTCCTTGCGGTTTGTTAGCGAATGACAAATGCATCTTCCGGAATATTCACGTCTATATCACGCGAGAGTCGCTCCGACACCTTGGGGTTTAAATGTGTTTGCGGGTTCAGGGGCGCCTGATGTAGTGATAGTGTCTCGCCATTTAAAATACGTTTGGCCATAAGCGCGGATTGTTCAGCGATCTGTTGATATTCATTGGCGAGGCAAAATAATGCTCCATTGGAGACTGACCATCGATTGAACCCCACCACCGGGATGCGCCGTTGGGCAGCAGGTAACAATATGGCCTCTTTAACCAGGCGTGGTGATGCCGTGACCACCGGGTCGCTCAGTAGCCAAATCAGGTCGACCTGTTTGAATAGCGCATGTACCTTCGCTGAAACATCGCTGTGGGTGTCGACGCGCTCGGCCACTAATTCAAACTTCAATGAGCTTGCGAGTCTGCCAATCTCGTCAATGTGGGTGTGATTGGGGTCCGAATAGAGCACGCCAATCCGGCGGAGATTGGGCAGGATTTGGCGTATCTTGTTCAGATATTGGCTAGGCGGGCTTTCCAATGTTACGCCAGGAAGGTGGTCGATGGGGTAACGGTCTGGGTCGGAGAGCATTGAAAACATTACCGTCATCGAAGGTTCGTTACGCATCAACCACGTTGCTTTGGCACCAAGCGCGATGACCAGGTCGGGTTTTACGCGTTGTTTGAGCTGATGGAGCATTTGTTCTCCTTTCTCAATGTCGTTATCGATGTTCAGTACTGTCAACGATTGCCCCGGCATGGCTTCGGCAAGATAACCGACAAAATCTTGATAGGGTTTGGCGGTGGAGGTTTGAATAATTACCAGTTCGCCTGCGCAGACAGGGATAATGGCTGCTCTCAAGACCAAGTACACAATCATCCATAACATGCCCCTTGTAAGCGCCATGGGTCACGGTTTAATCCTGATGCCGGATAGCGTGATCTCCGGTAAGGTGGGGCATTTGTTCAAGGTCCACATTGCATCTTGCCTCGAACAAGAATGGGCTTGATCAGTTCTGCATCAACTGGGCGGCTATAGAGATAGCCCTGTACCTGATCACAGCCTTTTTCACGCAGAAAACTTACTTGTTCCTGTGTTTCCACGCCCTCGGCGACAACCTTTAGCCCCATACTGTGGGCAAGGGTGATGATGGCAGAGGTGATCGCTGTATCGTCAGGATCTGTATTGATGTCTTTGATAAAGGACTGATCTATCTTCAGCACATCCATCGGCAGTCGTTTGAGGTAATTCAGCGATGAATAGCCCGTGCCAAAGTCGTCGACAGACAGGCTGATGCCGAACTCATGTAGCTTAAGCAACAGATCACGTGTGCCGGGGATATCTTCAACCAAGAGCCCTTCTGTAATCTCGAACTCGATCAGATCACTAGGGACGTCATACTTTTGTAGTAACGAGCGCGTTGTTTGTAAAAAATCGGGCTCACGAAACTGGCGGCTGGAGATGTTGATGGCCACCCTGACGAGTGGCACCTGTTGTTCACGCCAGCAATGGATTTGTTGGCAAACCTGTTGAATGACCCAGGTTCCGACCTCGACAATCATGCCGGTCTCTTCCAGTAGTGGGATGAAGTGCATCGGGGACACTGATTTAAAATCATCATGACGCCAGCGTAGGAGTGCCTCCAGGCCAACGATGTTGCCCGTTTCCAGTTCCACCTGTGGCTGGTAGTTGAGGAAAAACTCATGCCGACTCAATGCACGCCGCAGGCCAGTCTCCAGAGAGAGGCGCTCCATGGCTTGGATATCATCTTCACTGGTATAGAACTTATAGGCGTTTTTGCCGAGGTCCTTGGCGCGGTACATGGCAACGTCTGCCTTTTTCATCAAAGCTTCCACGCTATTGCCGTGTTCAGGGTGGATGCTGATGCCGATACTGGCGGTGACAAATAATTCATGTTCATTGATTACGAAGACTTCGTGCATGCTTTGCATGATTTTTTCGACGATAGGCTCGATATCCGATTTGGAGGCCAGGTCATTGAGCAAGATCGCAAATTCATCGCCACCGAGACGGGCGACGGTATCGCCTTCGCGGATTGTCTCCATCAGAATCTGAGATATGCGTTGTAACAATACATCACCGACATCGTGCCCTAGCGTGTCATTGATGATCTTGAAACGGTCCAGATCGATGATTAATACTGCCAGTTTACGTCGATGCCATGGGGTGCGGGTCAGGACTTGGTTGATCCGGTCATAGAGTAGGGTGCGATTGGGCAAGCCGGTCAACGGATCATGATGCGCCATGTGATAGAGGTGTTCTTGTGCCTCTATGCGCTCTGTGATGTCACGGCCGGTGGCGATGTAATGGGTGATCTCACCATGCTCGTCTTTCAATGGAGAGATGGTTTTTTCTTCAAAATAGATAGAGCCATCCTTGCGGCGATTGGCGATGACGTCACTGAAAACTTCACCCCGCGTTAAGATGCCCCACATGCGGCGGTAAAAAGATTCCTTCTGTTGACCTGATTTGAGTATATTTGGCCGCATGCCATGTACTTCATCTCGGCTATAGCCTGTCATGTCCTCAAAGGCCTGATTGACGAATTCGATAATACCCTCGTTGTTGGTTATCATGATCGAATCTGCCGCTTGTTCGATTGCCTGACCGTACTTGTACATGCTTTCTTTGATTCGATGGCTTTCTGTCACGTCTTGAACGGTGCCCTTGATACCGTTGATCTGATGCTCGCCATCGATGATGGCCTCGCCACGGTGAGTGATTTTGAGAAGACCCTTATGCGGGGTATTAATCGTGTGGTTGAGTTGATAACTTCCCCCCAATGTCAGGACTCGATTGATCTCTTTTTCTACCTCTATTCGTTCTATCTTTGGGATGCGGGCGAGAAATCCAGAATAATCGATCTTTTTCTCGTGATGTAGGCCGAGCATTTCCTTCAGGCTGTCGGAGAAGAAATCGCCTTCGTCATCGATAATCATCTCCCAGTGTCCAAGATTGGCAATGCGTTGGGCATCAAGCAGGCGGGCAGTACTTTTCTTGAGTGCGCGATTGAGCAGGATGCCTTCGGCAAGCTGCTCCTTGAGCTGTTGGTTGCTTTGCTCCAGCTCCTTGGTTCGCTGCTGAACCAGGCTTTCTAGATTGATGTTGTTCCGGGCAAGATCGCGGATGGTGAGTAAATCGGCATAGTTTCGCAGTGACCCAATCAGTGTAATCTTGAGTCGATCTGCGGTGAGATCGGCCTTTTCTTTATAATCGTTGATATCGTAGGTTTGAATCGCCTCATCAGCGGGGACAAGTCCCGGCTGCCCTGTCCGTAATACGATACGGACCATGCGGTTGCCGAGAGTTTCTCGTACATACTTGACTACCTCAAAGCCACTGTTTTGTTTTTCCATCACTACGTCGAGCAAGATCACAGCTACATCTGGATGTTGATCCAATAACTGATAGGCATCCGCTGCGGAGTAGGCTTGGAGCAGTTGTATGGGCTTATCCTTAAAGACCTGGCCTTGCAGGACCAGAGCGGTGACATCGTGCATGACTTCATCATCATCTACGACCATGACCTTCCAGGCATCACCTTTATCAGTCTTTGCCGTCTTCGGCGCGGAAGCGCGATCCTCGGCAAACACCATGGGCATATCCTTCGGTTTTAGTTTTGCTTTCACGTTTAGGATGCTCACATGTGATATGTAAATTCGAGATAGAGATTACGCTCATCTCTTGGCAGGTCGTTGTCGATAAATTGCAAGGCTCCAGAGGTGTCGGGGTCTACGTATTCTTTATCAAACAGATTAAATACAGTGAGCCGCATATCCAGACTCGGGAAGAGGTTGTTCAACAAGAGTGATAAATTGCTTACGTTATAGGATGCTGTGTCAGCGCGATTGTCGCCGATGGAGCGCGGACGCTGGTCGACCCAATGACCATTGAGGTTCAGATTGATGTTCCCACTAACGGCATAGTTCAGTGCATATTTTGCGCGCCAATATGGAATGTAAGGTAAGCGATTGCCACTGATGCCGTCTTCGGCCTCGGTGTAGCTGGTGACAAACTCGCCGTCAATTTTTCCGATGCCGTGACCAAAGATCGCTTCAATGCCTTGTGTCTCGGCCTTGCCACTATTGATCAGAGGGGCGGGGGCAGCGACAGATGTATTGATCGTAATCAGGTCTTTGATCTTGTTTTTGTAGAGAGTAAATTCGGCGCGGTCGATGAGTCTATTGCGCAGAATCAGACTGGTCTCCAGTGTGTTGATGATTTCGGGGGTTGCATCTCGATTGCCAATGAAGGACACGTTGGCGGTGGTATATTGTTCGCCAAAGTTGGGTGCCCTAAATGCACGGCCATATAACACTTTGATGTCAGTATCGGCGGTGAGTGCAGATACCAAACCGAGCCTGGGGTTGGTGGTGTTGCCAAAATCGCTGTAGTGATCGTGGCGTAGTCCTGAAATCAGATTGGTTGAGCGGGTCATCTGCCAATCGTCTTGAATATATAACGACGACTTGGTGCGCGATACATTCTGGTTCCAGTTCTCCCAGGCGGAGGTGTCTTGTACAGAGCCGAGGTATCCATTGGCGAGTGTGTAGTTGGCAATGCGTCTGACATCATATTGACGAATCTCCTCAAAGAGCGTGCCGAGCACCAATTGGTGATTGGCGCCTGCAAGCAGGTCCATCTGAAGGTCAATGCCGTGTGATTGATACTTGGCATAGGGGCCACCGATCATGCCCTCGGTGTAGATGCCCGCGAATCCTTCGGGCAGCAGTTCAATTTGTCCGCCTATGCTGAAGAGGTCGTAGAACAACTTGGTGTCGATGAATAAATCGTCGCTGTAACTATACCGATAATTTAGTTCATGAAACTGATTGCTGATCTCAAAGTCGTCTTCATCTGTGCGCGCAAAGGCAAGCCCGATGTATTGTGGTTTATTCTTCTCGGTATAGTGACCACGATAGGTCCAGTCATCCAGGCTGGCCTTGATAAATCCTTCGATGCGATGCTCTTCCATGTTGGTATAACCCGGTGGGCTTGCCCAGGGTGTATTGCTGGTCCGGTCTGACTCGATGTATGCGCGATAACCATCCGTGTCGTATAAATCAAAGTTTGCGCTGAGTTTGAGACCGTTATCCCATTGATGACCTCCAAACAGATTGAGCTTACGGGTGTCGTATTCATCGGTCGCGGCGGTGAGCTCGTATTGTTCGTTGCCCACTTCATCCAGTGCATCGCGAGTAATGATGTTGATGGTGGCGATAAAGGCACTTTCGCCAAACAGGGCCGAGCCCGGGCCACGTATTACTTCAATTCTGCGTACGTTATCTAATGGCATGTCGTTGTAATTGTAGCGAGTGGCGGTGCCATTGAAATTTTTGTTTAGGGGGTGGTTATCGAGCATGATGAGGATCTTTTCGGAAAAGTCTGATCGAATCCCGCGCATTTCAAACATTTGCACCCCCCATTCGCTGATTGAAATGCCTGCACTTGGTAGCATGTTGAATACGTCTGCCAGGGTGCGTGCACCCCAGCGTTTGATTTGAGTTCGGGTGATGACCGTGGCCACTGCTGGCGCGCTATCGCGGTGTTTGATATAGCGTGTTGAAGTAAATATCGCCTCGTTCTCTCCCCATAGCTGGGGATCGGAAAACATCTCGTCTGATAATGTCTCAGGTTCGGCGTAGCAAGAGGGAGCTAGGAATATTGTGGAGGAAAGAGCAATGACAATAAGCTGGTGATGCGTGCGTTTTTTCATGATGACCTCCGTTAGGTGGGCTAACTGCAGGCAAGGCCAACCTTTATCAATTTTCTCTGTCGTACATAAATGTTGAGGCTCTTTTATCGTTGGTTAGTTGGTGGTTGAGGGAAGTATTGCCTATGCGCCGATAAATTAGCCTTGTTATTGAAATCCTAGTTAAGCAGGTGATAGATGAAAATCAGGAAAGCTACGTAACGTACTACGTAGTCCTGCTTAAATGGAGGCTGAAATGGAGAGTATGGAGATGAGGGTAATTACAGTAGTAAAAATATGGAAGTGGGCTAGTGGTTGTTGAGAGTTAGCAGGTTGCGCACCAGCTCAGGAAATGAATGAACATGCATCTTTTTCATGATGTTATTTCGGTGGGTTTCCACTGTCCGCGGGCTGAGTTTTAGCGCGGTCGCGACCTGTTTGCTCGAATCCCCCTCTAACAACATGTTCAGAATCTCGCGCTCTCGTTCGGTCAGACATTCTAATCGCGCACCGACGACCTCTTTTTCCCGACTCACAACCTGATTATGAACATAGTTATTGAGTGCCTCTTTGACGCTTTCGATGATTTGTAATGCGTCTATCGGCTTTTCGATGAAGTCTATCGAGCCGGCCTTCAGTGCCTGCTTGGCAATAGGGATGTTTCCGTGTGCAGACATCATGATAATGGGAATGTCACTGCCACGGGCATTTAGGATGCGCTGTAACTCGAGGCCGCTCATGTCCTTCATCACGACATCGCTGATGAGAATGGCAGGTTGGTTAGGGTTGTATTCAGCGAGAAATGCCTCTGCTGATGTGTAACAGGCTACTTCGTATGAGAGTGATGAAAGCAGGGTCGATAGATAATCGAGCGTGTCGTTGTCGTCATCCACGAGATAGATGATCGGTGGAGGGGGATTGTCTGTGTTGGTGGGCATACCTGCTCCGTATGTATAACAATCACGGCGTTAAATTGCCTATCCTTGAACACTATCGCTCGGTCATGGTGAAACTATAGCAATTCAGTGCTGGCTTGTCATAGCTGCAGTTCGGAGTCGGATGTGTGGGGATGTCGTCGACGTAATATTAATCTGTGTCGCAGCTTTTCTTGGGTGTCATTGCCAGTACAACCAATCCTCCGATCGCACCGTAGAGATGGGCATCTACAATCACTGGCCCATCGGCCATTTCGGCGGTGCCGGGCAGGGCGCCGACACTTTGTTCCCAGATCAATTTGGCGACGATGGCGGCGAGCAGGATCATTTCGCGGCGGTCGCCACACAGGATGCCACCGAGGGCGCCGGCGACGAAGAGTCCGTGCAGTAGGCCGGAGAGGCCGACGTACCAGTCCAGTTCGGGATTCAAGCTGTAGAGGCCGATGGCGACGGTGAAGGCACTCATGATCGTGATCAGCACCCATTGCCAGACTTCGAGCGCGTCGCGATAGAGTCCCCAGATGAGGGCGAGTCCCGCCAGATTGAGTAGCAGATGTGAGAGGCCGAGGTGGGCGAGCTGGCCACTATATAGTCGCCAGACCTCACCCTGGTCGATCATCGCACGGTCGTAACGCAGCCATTGCCGTGCCTCGTCACCGCCGAGGGCGATGAGCAGGCTGATCAAGGCAAGAATCAGCGGCAGGCTGTGGCGTTTGAGGAGTTCAACGGTGGTGGTCATTGGTCGTCAGTTACGAGGCGTCGTCGAGATAACTGATGAGGGTGGCGCGCAGTTCATCGAGCCGGGCCGGGTCGTTGAGGGACTGTGACTCGGCGTCGGTGATGAAGAACACGTCTTCGACCCGCTCGCCGATGGTGGCGATCTTGGCATTTTGCAGCGTGATGTCGCAGTCCATGAAGGCGCGGCCGATCTGGCACAGCAGGCCGGGGCGGTCACCGGTGACCAGTTCCATGATGGTGCGCTGGCCGTGGGCGTCGTGGCTGAAGTTGACCTGGGTGCGGGTGTTGAAGTGTTTCAGCTGACGACGGCTGCGGCGGTTGATCTT
>DHYU01000031.1:0-236 GCA_002415485.1 Proteobacteria bacterium UBA5122 | reverse complement strand
AGCACGACGTAGGTGTCGAAGGTGTAACCGGCATCGGACTGGATGACTCGGGCGTCGACGACGGTCAACCCCATCTGGTCGAGGGCGCGGGTGGCGGTGGCGAACAGGTGGCCTTTGACCGGTGTGTGGATAAAGATCTCGGTGCCGCCGCGCAGTGCCTCCTGCTGGATCAGGATCAATGGAAATTCTTTGCCATCGTTCTCGATGATGGCCTGGGTGTGCCAGACAACCTCGCC
>DHYU01000044.1 GCA_002415485.1 Proteobacteria bacterium UBA5122 | reverse complement strand
CGTTACGGTGTGGTCGAGTTCGATAAGAGCGGCACCGCTGTCTCGCTGGAGGAGAAGCCGAAAAAGCCCAAGTCGTCCTATGCGGTGACCGGCCTCTATTTCTACGACAACGATGTGATCGACATGGCGGCGGACCTGAAACCCTCGGCCCGTGGCGAGCTGGAGATCACCGACATCAACAACATCTACCTGCAACAGGGGCGCCTCAACGTCGAGCGATTCACCCGTGGTTTTGCCTGGCTCGATACCGGCACCCACAGCTCGCTGCTCGAGGCCTCGATGTTCATCGAGACCATCGAAAAACGTCAGGGGCTGAAGATCTCGTGCCCCGAAGAGATCGCCTATCGCATGGGTTACATCAATGCCGCACAGCTCGAAGAACTGGCCCAGCCGCTGCGCAAGGGCGGGTATGGTGAATATCTGTTGCGTGTACTGAGGGAGCAGCTCTGGTAATGATCGTTCACGATACTGGAATAAAAGGGTTGTATGTCATCGAGCCGAAGGTGTTCGGCGACGAGCGCGGCTTTTTCTTCGAGAGTTTCAACGCCAAGGCCTTTGCCGAGAAGACCGGCTACACGGGCAGCTTTGTGCAGGACAACCACTCGCGCTCCAGCAAGGGTGTGTTGCGTGGTCTGCATTATCAGATCAAGCAGGCGCAGGGCAAACTGGTGCGCTGTACGCAGGGCGAGATCTACGATGTGGCGGTCGATATCCGTCGATCGTCGCCGACCTTCGGTCAGTGGCTGGGCGTGCGCCTGTCGGCCGAGAACAAGTGGCAGTTGTGGGTGCCGGAAGGCTTTGCCCACGGCTTTTGCGTGATCAGCGATACCGCTGAGGTGCAGTACAAAACCACCGACTATTGGGCGCCCGAACATGAGCGGTCGATTCAGTGGGATGACCCGGCGCTGGATATCACCTGGCCACTGGACGGTGAGCCGCTGTTGTCGGCCAAGGACAAGGCCGGCGTGCCGCTGGCCGAGGCCGAGGTGTTTGAATAGATGAAGATCCTGCTGACAGGCGTCAATGGCCAGGTGGGGTATGAGCTGGCGCGCACGCTGCAAACCTTGGGTGAGGTCGTCGCGGTCGATCATGCACAGATGGATCTGGCCTCTCCGGATGCGATCCGCGCCAAGGTGGCCGAGGTGCGGCCGCAGTTGATCGTCAATCCCGCCGCCTACACCGCGGTGGATAAGGCCGAAGGCGAACCCGAGCTGGCGCAGGCGATCAACGGCGATGCGCCGGGTATCCTGGCCGAGGAGGCCAAGCGGATCGGCGCGGCGCTGATCCACTTCTCGACCGATTATGTGTTCGCCGGTGATCAACAGACGCCCTACACCGAAGACGATGCCACCGGCCCGACCAGCGTCTATGGTCGTACCAAGCTCGCCGGTGAGCAGGCGATCACGGCCGTCGGTGGTCGCTCGCTGATCCTGCGCACCAGCTGGGTCTATGGCACGCGCGGCGCGAACTTCCTGCTGACGATGATGCGGCTGGCGCGCCAGCGCGAAGAGCTGTCGGTGGTCGACGATCAACGCGGCAGCCCGACCTGGTGCCGCATGTTGGCCGAGGTTGTGGCGCAGATGGTGGCGGCAGAGGCGGGCAACGGGGATGGCATGTTTGCCGAGCGTAACGGCATCTATCACGTGACCTCCACGGGCACCACCTCATGGTATGGCTTTGCCAAGACCTTGCTCGAGCTGGACCCGCAGCGTGACGAGCAGATACTGAAGACGCTGAAACCGATCCCGACCAGCGGTTATCCCACCCCGGCCAAACGCCCGGCCTATTCGATGCTGAGCAGCGACAAGCTGGCGCGTGACTTTGGGCTGCAGACGCCCGACTGGCAGCGCAGCCTGCGTCTGGCGCTGGGCGTGTAGACTGCGGATGCGCTGGCTGCTGGTGCTGGGCCTGCTGTTGGCACCGGCGGTGCAGGCGGCCACCTATCATGCCAATGCCGCCGACTATCGCGGCAAGCTGGCCGCGCTCCAGCCCGGCGACACCCTGCTGCTGTCGCCGGGTACCTATCTGCAAGGCCTGCCGGTTCATCGTTTGGTGGGTAGCTCCGAACGGCCGATCCAGATCATCGCCGCTGATCCGCAGCGGCCACCGCTGTTCCTGGCGCGACGCGGCCAAAACACAATCAGCATTGTCGACTCCGCCCATGTGCTGATTAAAGGTCTGACGCTGGACGGCCGCAACCTGCCGGTCGGTGCAGTCAAGGCCGAAGGCCACGCCAACTGGAGCCACCACATCACCCTCGAAGGCCTGACCATCCGCGGCTACGGCGTGCATCAGCAGATCGTCGCCATCTCGACCAAGGCACCGAGCTGGAACTGGGTGGTGCGCGGCAATACCATCATCGGCGCGGGCACTGGCATGTATTTTGGCAATTCCGACGGCAGTGATCCGTTCGTCGCCGGCTTGATTGAACACAATCTGGTGATCAATACGCGGGGCTACAATCTGCAAATCAAACACCAACAGCCGCGGCCTGCGATCGAAGGCATGCCGCGCACGGCCAGCGAGACCATCATCCGTCACAATGTCTTCAGCAAGGCCGAGGGCAGTGGTCACCCAGAGCAGGCGCGGCCGAATGTATTGGTCGGTCACTGGCCGTTGCAGGGGGCAGGCAAGGATGACCGGTATCTGATCTATGGCAACTTCTTTTTTCAGAATCCGCACGAGGCCTTGTTCCAGGGCGAGGGCCGTTTTGCGCTGTACAACAACATATTCATCAACGACTACGGCGATGCGATCCATGTGCAGCCGCACAACGATATCCCGCGTGAGCTGAGCATCTTCTACAACACGGTGCTGACGCCGATGACCGGCATCGTCGTGCGCCGCGCCGAGGCTGAAAAGCGCGAATTCGCGCAGCCGGTGATCGCCAATCTGATATTTGCCAAGGTGCCGGTCGTCGCCGAGCAGGCCACCGTCAATCTCAGCCGGCCGCTGGTCGATGCCCCCAAGCTGTTGATGGCGCCGTTTGAGTCGTTGCCGCAATTGGATGTGTCGCCGCAGACCGAGATGCATATGCGCGAGACCTTCGATGAACAGCAGATCCCCCGTGTGCTCGATGCCGACCTGGATTTCGACGGGCGGCTGCGCTGGCCGCAGCTGGTCGGTGCCTATGGTACGGATGCAGCACCGGCATGGCCGCTGCGGCTGGAGAGAAAACCGACGCGGCCGTGAGGCGGGGCGCAGTTGAGGGTGGGGTTACTGAGCCTGCGCGTGTTCGTTGCGGCTGAGTCGGGTGCGCAGTTGACGGAAACCGGCCGCAAAATGGCCGCGCCACAGCGGGTATTGGGCAAAGGCGAGCAGGGCAATAACGACCGCATGGGCCACGGCGAAGCGCAGGTATAGCTCGGTGCCGCTGACGAGGTGTTGGCGATCGGTGCTGAGCAGGAATTGCAGTGCGGCGAAGGTCTGTTCGTATTTGACGACCTGTTGTTCGGTGGCGAACCAGGCCAGCAGATAGGCGATGGGGGCCGAGACGAGGGTGGAGAGCAGCGCCCAGCCGATCCCACGGCGTTGCGCGGCGCTGGCCGCGAGCATCGCGGCGAGGCTGGCGAGCAGGATCAGCCACAGGCTGGCGGCGAGGCTGGCACCGATGCTGCCCCCGCCGGACATCAGCTCGGTGAGGTTGTCGGTGGCGGCGAATTTGACCACAACCAGATGGGCGATCACGAGCAGGATCAAGAGGCCGGGCAGGGCGCTGCCCAGCATCAGGCCGAGGCGATGCAGATTAAAACGCAGTGGCCGGGCGAGCATCACCAGCGTGGCGATGGCGATGGCGGCGCTGAGCAGATAGAGCAGTGCGACGAAGCGCAGTGCGATCTCCAGATGCCATGGCCATTGCAGCACCGGGCTGCCGACGACATCGTGCATGCTCTCGGTGGGCACGGCCAGAAACAGGCAGCCCCAGGCCGCGATGGCGGCAGGCAGCAGACTCAGCGGTAGCTTCCATGCCAGTTGCGTTTGGCTGTGGCTGTAACGGATCGCCAGCATCACCGGCAGGCCGAAGGCAGTATAGAGAAAGGCGGTCAGCAGCAGGCCGTTGAGCAGCAGGTTGCCGTCTGCCACCAGTTCACGCACGTTGTAGGGGATCCCAGGCAGGACCGAGACGGCCCAGCTGCCGATCAGGACCACGCAGGCGGTGGTGACGATTGATGGCGCCAGCACGCGGATCAGGTCGCGGCTGGGGGGCTTAGGCGGCGTTGGTGGCAAGGTTGTCGGCGTTTGAGCGGGGCGGCCAGGGCGGAGGCGACGGCCTAGAAATTGGTAACCCCAGAGGCCGAGCGCGCCGCCGAGGGTCATCAATACCAGATCGGTGCTGCCGGGGTGTTTGTCCGGCAGGGCCACTTGGCCAAGTTCGAGAATAAATGCGGTGCCGGCGATGACGATCAGCGCGGCCCAGCGCGAAAGGCTGGCGAGGCTGCCGTGTTGCAAGGGCTGGATCAGATAGGCGAGCAACACCCCGAGCGGGACAAAGAAGCTGACCTTGTGAATGACCGAGGTGACGGCGCGAAACTCAGTCCCGTAGTAATAGCTGACGAAGGGGACCTGGCTGAAGCCGTCGAGCCGCGGGCGCAGGAACATGCCGTCGAGCCGGAAGTTGTAGGGATACCAGAAGATTGCGCACAGCAGTGCGATCCAGCCCAGGGTCGCGGCGGTGGCAATGAGCAGCGGGCGTGCTGAGGGTGGTGTCGGTGTCGCCGGTAATTTGCCCAGCCGTTGGGCGATCAGAACGCCGAGGCCGCCGCCGATGACGCCGCTGATGATGTCGGTGGTGTCGGTGACGCGGGAGTAGACCATCAATTGTGCGGCCTCGAGCGCGATGGCGGCGCCGACGGTCCAGGCCCACGCGTGCAGGCTGCTGCGCTTGCCGGAGAGACAGAGCAGCAGGCTGATCGGGATCCAGATCACGATGTCGGTCGCCAGGTGATAGCTGGCGGTGATCAGGCCCTCCGGCAGCGCCGTGAACGGAATCAGGATCAGTTTGCCTTCGCGCCACTTGTCGTGCAGCTCTTCGGGGCTGATGGTGAGGTCCAGCGGCAACAGGTTATACCCGACCAGCAGCACCAGATAGATCCACAACAGCCGTTCGGCGGTGCCGTCATGCTGGCGGTAGAAGTCTTCCAGCCAGCGCGCGATGTGTGGGCCGCGCCACCACCAGAGGCCGATGCCGATCAGTGCGCCGAGGGTTTCGGCGATGATGTCGTTGAGCGAGACCGTGCGTGGCGGAAAAAACTGTTGGGTAAATTCGATGCCGGTGGTGAGCAGCGCGGCACCGATCAGGACTGCGGTGGTCGATAGCAGTTTGATCGCGCTATTGCTGTGCCACAACGCCCCCAGCCATAAAAAGGCCAGCGGGATGAACAACAGGATATTGGCCACCCAGTCGGCACGCGAGCCGATACCCAGATTGAGGTAGGGCACCTGCTGAAACTGAGTCCAGGCCTGATCCCACGGCAGTGGGCGAAAGTCCAGCGGCACCAGACTGCCGTAAATCGCGAATGCCGTGTAGGCCAGGGCGAGAATCAATAAGGGTGAGCGTTGAGGCATGAGTGGTGGATTAAGGCCTGTTTTACAGGGGGACTATCTTACACTTTGTCACTCAGGTCTTAAACTGAGCTGGACCCTGCCGCATATTCACCGAATAATGCACAGCATTGAGCGCATGTTAAGGAATTGGATATGTTGAGACGTAGTTGCTTGTTGTTAATGCTTTGGTTGTGGGCAGTGTTTGCCAATGCCAGCCTGCCCGACACCATCGAACGCATTAAGCCCTCAGTGGTTGGTATAGGCAGCCACACGCCGCTGGGCAATCCGCCTTCAAAGATCCTGGGCACGGGCTTTGTGGTGCACGATGGGCGTCACGTGATCACCAATGCGCATGTGGTGCCGGAGCATTTGGATGAAGAGCGCAATGAGCGTTTGGTGGTGATGATTCCTAAAGATAGATCTGGTTCAGTCAGAATGGCCAAGGTGGTGAAGATGGATAGGCCGCATGATCTGGCCCTGCTGAAGATCTCGGACGCGCCATTGCCAGCGATGAAGCTGGGCAGTTCTGCCAGGGTGCGTGAGGGTGAGGTGTATGCCTTTACCGGTTTCCCGATCGCCTCGGCGATTGGTTTGCGGCCGGTGACCCATCGCGGTCTGATTGCCGCCATCACCCCCATCGCGATGCCGGTGGATACATCCCGTGACCTCGATACCAAGATGATGCAGCGTTTGTCGGCGCCGTTTGATGTGTTTCAGCTCGATGCGACGGCGTATCCCGGCAACAGTGGCAGTCCGCTCTATCATCCGCAGACCGGCGAGGTGGTGGGGGTGTTGAACAGTGTGTTTATCAAAGAGACCAAGGAACAGGTGATCGAAAAGCCCAGTGGTATCTCGTATGCGATACCCGTGACGCATGTGTGGGAGCTGTTGCGGGACGCAGGCTTGATTGACCGTCGTTAGAGAGGTTGATATAAGAGGTAGGGCTTTTTGATGAGGCCTTGTTTGTCCCAACATAAAAAAATTACAGGGACGCGACTCGAAAAAAATCAAAACTTACGATCTGGGGGGAGCATGATGAAAGACTCGAATTTTAATCTGCGTTATCTGATGGCATCGGCCTTGTTGGTGGTATCGGGTGTGTCGTTTTCAATTTCAGCGCAGGCGGGTGATGCGTCAGCGGGTGAGGCCAAGGCCGCAATGTGCGGTGGCTGTCATGGGGCTGATGGGAATAGTGCGGATGGCAGTTTTCCGCGTTTGGCGGGTCAGTACGGCAGTTACATCGTCAAGCAGCTCAAGGATTTTCAGTTTGGTCATCGTATCAATAATGACACCATGACCGGGATGGCGGCGATGGTGGCCTCCGATGAAGATGCCAAGGATATAGGCGCGTTTTATCAATCGCAAAAGATTGCCGGTAATCCGCTGGTGAAGCCGAATCAGAAGCTGGTCGCGCAAGGGGCCGAGTTCTTCGTCAAGGGCAATCCCAAGTCTGGGGTGTATGGTTGCGTCAATTGTCATGGCGACAAGGGCATGGGGCGAGAGAATGCAGCAGCATTTCCGGTTATTGGCGGTCAACATCGGGACTATCTGGTCAAACAGCTGAGAGAGTTTCGTGATGGTGCTCGCGCCAATGATCCGGCAGGCATGATGGGCGCAGTGGCCAAGAATCTGACCGATGGTGAGATTGATGCGCTGGCCGAATATCTGGCGGCGCAGATGTAAATAGGTCTTGGCCTGCAATAAAAAAGCCCCGGCATGTTCCCATGCCGGGGCTTTTTTATTTTGAGGAGGATGCGATTATTTCGCTACCAAAAACTCCAGCAATGCCTTTTGTGAATGCAGACGATTCTCTGCCTCATCCCAGACCACGCTTTGCGGGCCTTCGAGTACGTCCGTGGATACTTCCTCTTCGCGGTGGGCGGGCAGGCAGTGCATGAACAGGCAGTCGGGTTTGGCCAGTGACATCAACGTGCTGTCGACCTGGTAGTTGGCGAAGGCACGGCTGCGATGGGCCATCTCTTCTTCCTGGCCCATGGAGGCCCATACATCGGTGACGATCAGGTCGGCATCGCGCGCAGCATCGGCCGGGGTGGCGACCATTTTGGCGGCACTGCCCGCAGCTTTGAGGATGTTTTCATCAGGCAGGTAGCCTTCGGGGGCGGCGATTTCCAGTTTAAAACCGAATTGGCGGGCGGCGTCGATGTAGGCGTGGCACATGTTGTTGCCGTCGCCGATCCAGGCCACTTTTTTACCTCTAATCGGGCCGCGGTGTTCGACATAGGTCTGCACGTCGGCCAGCAGTTGCACAGGGTGTTGCAGGTCGGTCAGCGCGTTGATGACGGGCACTTGCGAATAGGCGGCGAAGTGTTCGAGTTTTTCGTGTTCGAAGGTGCGGATCATGATCACGTCGACCATGCGTGACAAGACGCGCGCCGAGTCTTCGATCGGTTCGCCGCGGCCGAGCTGGGTGTCGCGGGGCGACAGGAATATTGCATGGCCACCGGTTTGCGCCATTGCCGTTTCGAACGCGACGCGGGTACGGGTCGAGGACTTTTCAAACACCATGCCCAGCACTTTGTTCTTCAGCGGCTCGAAGATCTCGCCGGATTTCTGAATCCGTTTCAGTTCAATGGCGCGTTGGATCAGTGCGTCCAGTTCTTCAGGGCTCAGGTCCATTAGGCTCAGAAAATGACGTACAGCCACGGTGTGCTTCCTCTATCCGGTGTTACAGCTGACGGATCAGCGTGTTCAGTGAGTTGACGATCTGGTCGACTTGGTCGCCGTTGATGATCAGTGGCGGCAGCAGGCGGATGACGTTGCCAGCCGTGACGTTGATGATCAGACCGGCCTCGAGCGCGGTCTTGACCAGCGTGGGGCACTCCTGATTGAGCTCAATGCCGACGATCAGGCCGCGGCCACGGATGTTGACGACCTTGTCGCAGTCGGCCAATGCCGTTTTGAGGCCTTGCACCAGACGTGCGCCCATAACCTGGCAGTTGGTGACGACCAGTTCTTTGTCCATGGTTTCCAACACGGCGATAGCGGCGGCGCAGGCCAACGGGTTGCCGCCAAAGGTGGATCCATGGTTGCCGGGTTGGAATACATTGGCGGCCTCACCGCGCGCCAGGCAGGCGCCGATGGGGAAACCATTGCCGAGCGCCTTGGCGACGGTGATGACGTCGGGCACGATGTTGCTGTGCTGATAGCCGAACCATTTGCCGGTGCGGCCGATGCCGGTCTGGATCTCGTCGAGCATCAGCAGCCAGCCGTGTTGATCACAGATGGCGCGTAATTGATTGAGATAATCATCGCTCGGGATGTGCACGCCACCTTCGCCTTGAATCGGTTCGACCAGGATCGCGACCACGTTGCGGTTGTTGGCGGCGATGTTGTGGATGGCCTCCAGGTCATCGAAGGGCGCACGGACAAAACCCTCGACCAGCGGCTCAAAGCCGGCCTGGACCTTGCGGTTGCCGGTGGCGCTGAGTGTGGCCAGTGTGCGGCCGTGGAAGCTCTTTTCGGTGACGATGACGGCAGGTCTGTCGATACCCTTGTTGTGGCCGTACAGGCGCGCCAGTTTGATCGCGGCCTCGTTGGCCTCG
>DHYU01000027.1 GCA_002415485.1 Proteobacteria bacterium UBA5122 | reverse complement strand
CGACCTGCGGCACACCTGGGCCAGTTGGCACGTGATGAACGGAACCAGTCTGCAAGAGTTGATGGAGCTGGGTGGTTGGAAGTCTTACGAGATGGTCTTGAGGTATGCCCATCTTGCACCAGAACATCTGGCAGAGGTTGCACAAAGGATCGAACGGCGCTGGGGAACTGTAGCGGACAGCACTACAATTTCGCTACATTCCAAAAACTAAAGGCCTACCATTTCTGATAAGCCTTTGATTTGTATGGCGCGCCCGGCATGATTCGANNTCCAGCTGAGCTACGGGCGCTTGATTGGAAGCGCGGCATTATCCCGATTAAGACGTTTTATGTCAAGCAAATAAAATATATTCAGTATTTGCTACGGAAAAATGGCGGAGAGCGAGGGATTCGAACCCTCGATAGAGTTTCCCCTATACACCCTTAGCAGGGGTGCGCCTTCAGCCACTCGGCCAGCTCTCCACGAATTCGCGTGGGGTGCATTATACATAATCAAAATAAAAAAGCCGAGCACGAAAGCGGAAAAATTCGCTTCCAATACACGGCTTTATCAGTGGGTGAAATAAAAGATCGAAGAAAAATCAACGGCAGTTACAAAGGCACGAGGAATAAAGACCTAATTCGAGGATGCTTGAGAATCGCCTTCAGCATCATGCTCCTGCTTTTCCTGCTGGATGCGCTGGTAAATTTCTTCACGATGGACTGATACGTCACGTGGGGCATTAACACCAATGCGAACTTGATTACCTTTTACTCCCAAGACTGTCACGGTCACATTGTCGCCTATGATTAGCGTTTCACCCACACGTCGGGTCAATATCAGCATAGCTGTCTCCTTGTTAATCGATCCCTAGCAGCCCTCAATAATTACGGTGCAAACCGTCATCCCTGGAGGGCCCGCCGACTTCCTTACCAAAGGTATCGACCACCAAAAAGAGAACTGTAGCAATTAATTAAATGACTTTTAGGGGGAAAATCTGAGATTCCCCCCCCCTTCTGCGAACTTATCAGGGGGGGGAGAAAAGGACGATTACAGATTAATTTGGCGCCTGATCCAGACCAAATGCACTGTGCAAAGTGCGCACGCCGAGCTCGAGATATTTTTCGTCGACCACAACAGAGATTTTGATCTCGGAAGTAGAAATCATCCGAATATTGATGCCTTCATTAGCGAGGGCTTCAAACATGGTGCTGGCAATACCGGCGTGTGAACGCATGCCAACACCAACCAAAGATATCTTAACGATCTTATCGTCACTGGAGACAGCGCGCGCGCCCAGCTCGTCTTTGACTTTGGCCAGGATCTTCAACGCGGCCGCGTAGTCGTTACGGTGAACGGTAAACGTAAAGTCTGTGGTGTCATCAGCACCGGTGTTTTGGATGATCATGTCGACTTCGATATTGGCCTTGCCGATCGGCCCCAGGATCTTGGACGCAACACCTGGATGGTCAGGCACACCCAGAACCGTCAACTTCGCTTCATCACGATTAAAGGCGATCCCGGAGATCAACGCGTCTTCCATTTCCTCATCCTCATAGGTAATCAGGGTGCCTGCACCCTCTACAAAACTAGATAATACTCGCAGCGGCACGTTGTATTTACCGGCGAACTCAACCGAGCGGATCTGCAACACCTTGGAGCCGAGGCTGGCCATCTCCAGCATCTCTTCAAAGGTAATGCGGTCAAGGCGCCGAGCTGCCGAAACCACACGGGGGTCCGTGGTGTACACACCGTCGACATCGGTATAGATCTGGCACTCGTCAGCCTTCAGGGCTGCAGCCAGTGCTACCGCCGAAGTGTCAGAACCGCCACGCCCCAAGGTCGTGATATTGCCGTCTTGGTCACTGCCTTGGAAGCCAGCCACCACAACCACACGCCCCTTCGCCAGGTCGGCGCGGATACGCTGATCATCAATCTCCAAGATGCGGGCCTTACTATGGACGCTATCCGTCAAAATATGCACTTGATGGCCGGTATATGAACGCGCCGGACAGCCGATCTCATCCAGCGCCATACTCAATAGGGCGATGGTGACCTGCTCGCCTGTGGCAACCAGGACATCCAGCTCACGCGGAACGGGTGTCGCTTGAATGGACTTCGCCAAATCGATCAGTCGATTGGTTTCCCCACTCATTGCCGACACGACTACCACCACATCGTGGCCGTCATCGCGCCATTTTTTGACCTTCGCGGCCACCGCCTTGATGCGCTCCGCAGAGCCCACCGAAGTGCCACCATATTTCTGTACGATCAGTGCCATATCTCTAAATACCAGCAAAATTGCGGAAAGCTGCGGATTCTACTGTAGCGCGGTAAATAAATCACCAAGCGCTACAGTGATCACCGGGGTTCCGCACAAAATTATTACGCCAACTTTGACTCTATCCAGGCTGAGACCGATGCCAGTGCTGAATCCAGCGCTGCGGGGTTATTCCCCCCTGCCTGCGCCATATCCGGACGACCACCGCCCTTGCCGCCAATCTGCTGGGCCACATGATTGACCAATTCACCAGCCTTGATCAGCTTGGTCTCACCCTGAGTCACCCCCGCCGCCAACGAGACCTTATCACCGTCAACGGTAGCCAACACCACAGCTGCCTGACCAAGCTTGTTCTTGAGCTGATCAACAATGTCGCGCAGGCCCTTGGCATCACCGCCTTCAAGCTTGGCCGCCAGCACCTTGATGCCATTGATCTCGACCGCCTGATTGACCAGATCGTCGCCCTGGCTGCTTGCCAACTTGGACTTGAGCTGCTCCAGCTCTTTTTCCAGCTTGCGACTGCGCTCCACCAATGCCTCAACCTTGGTCGCCACATCATCGCGCGAACCCTTGACCAAACCGGCGATGGCCGACAGATTCTTTTCAGTATCTGCCACATAATCCAAGGCCGCCTGCCCGGTCACCGCTTCGACACGGCGCACACCCGCAGCAATCCCCGATTCCATCACGATCTTGCACAGGCCGATATCACCGGCACGCTTGGCGTGAGTACCTCCGCAAAGCTCGGTGGAAAACTCGCCGATGCTCAGCACGCGTACCGAATCACCATATTTTTCACCAAACAGGGCCGTCGCGCCGGCGGCCACCGCATCGTCATAACTCATGACACGCGTCTCGACACCGGCATTGGCACGAATCTGCTGATTGACCAGCTCTTCGACCTGCACTATTTGCGCATGAGTCATGGCCTCAAAGTGCGCGAAGTCAAAACGCAGGCGATCCGGCTGCACCAAAGACCCCTTCTGCGCCACATGCTCACCCAACACCTGGCGTAGGGCCGCGTGCAACAAGTGAGTGGCAGAGTGATTGATCACAATCGCCTGACGACGCGCAGTATCGACCTCCGCCGACACCTTGGCCCCAACGCGCAAACTGCCCTGCACCACCTTGCACACATGTGTGTTGACGGCATTGCCCTGCTTTTGGGTGTCCAGCACATCGGCCTGCACACCTGCCGCCAACAAGCGGCCACGGTCGCCTACCTGGCCACCGGACTCGGCGTAGAACGGCGTTTGTGACAACACGACCAAACCTTCTGCTCCGGCGGCCAGGCTCTCAACCGGCTCACCATCGACATAGATCGCCAGCACGTCCGCCTGATCCTGCACATGCTCATAACCGGTGAATTCACACTCGGCATTGATATCCAGCTTGCCTGCAAACCCGCCACCAAAATTACTGGCCGCACGCGCACGTTCACGCTGGGCCTGCATCTCTTGATTAAAGCCCGCCTCGTCTACCGTCAGGCCGCGCTCACGCGCGATGTCGGAGGTCAGATCGAGCGGAAAACCATAGGTGTCATACAGCTTAAACGCGATACTGCCAGCGATTTCTTTACCGTCCAGCTTGGCGATTGCATCTTCGAGGATCTTCATCCCCTGCTCCAGCGTCTCGGCAAAGCGCTCTTCTTCCAAACGCAACACCTTCTCCACCTGGGCCTGGGCCTTGCTCAACTCGGGATAGGCCTCCCCCATCTGTTCGGTCAGTGCGACCACCAGCTTATGGAAGAAACTCTGGTTCATGCCGAGTTTGTAACCATGGCGGATGGCGCGACGAATGATCCGACGCAAGACATAACCACGCCCCTCATTCGACGGCAGCACACCATCGACGATCAAAAACGAACAAGAGCGGATGTGATCGGCAATGACCTTCAGCGAATTGTTTTTCATATCACTGGTGTTAGTCACCTGCGCTGCGGCCTTAATCAGTGCCTGGAACAGGTCGATCTCGTAGTTACTGTGCACGCCCTGCATCACGGCCGCCAGACGCTCCATGCCCATGCCGGTATCCACCGACGGTGCAGGCAACAGGGTCATCGTGCCATCGGCGTCACGGTTGTATTGCATGAACACCAGGTTCCAGATCTCGATGTACCGATCCCCATCTTCATCCGGCGAACCCGGCGGACCACCCGCCACGTCGGCGCCGTGATCAAAAAAGATTTCGGTACACGGACCACACGGCCCGGTATCGCCCATCGACCAGAAATTGTCACTGTCGTATTTTCTGCCCGGCTTGTCGCCAATGCGGGTAAAGCGACTGGGGTCGACGCCAATCTCTTTCAGCCAGATGTCCGCAGCCTCGGTGTCTTCTGCGTAGACGGTCACCCATAGTTTTTCGGCAGGCAACTTCAAGGTGTCGGTTAAAAATTCCCAGGCGAACTGAATCGCTTCGCGTTTGAAGTATTCACCAAAACTGAAATTGCCGAGCATTTCAAAAAA
>DHYU01000057.1:28832-48359 GCA_002415485.1 Proteobacteria bacterium UBA5122 | reverse complement strand
ACATAACGGCGCTGGCCCTCGGCGTAGATCGTATCGAAGGCGAGGGAGGATTTGCCGGAGCCCGAGAGGCCGGTGATGACGATCAGCTTGTCGCGCGGCAGGTCGACATCGATGTTTTTCAGGTTATGGGTGCGGGCGCCGCGAATGTGGATGGTGTCCATGGAATACTACAGCTTTTAAGTCGGTTATCGAACCTGATAATATACGTCGTTTTTGGCCCCTGAGGCAAAATCGATTTGGTATGAAAACGAACTCCGGTATGACCGCGACCGAGCGTCGCACCGCGATCTCCCTGGCAACTGTCTTCAGCACCCGCATGCTGGGGCTGTTTATGATCTTGCCTGTCTTTGCACTGTACGCCGAAGAGCTGGGTGGCGCGACGCCGTTACTGATTGGTCTGGCCATCGGCATCTACGGCCTGACCCAGGCCATCCTGCAGATCCCGTTCGGCATGTTGTCCGATCGCATCGGCCGCAAGCCAGTGATCTACATCGGTCTGACCATCTTTGCGATCGGTAGCGTGATCGCGGCGATGGCCGACTCGGTGGTCGGCGTGATCATCGGCCGCGCGATTCAGGGTGCGGGCGCGATTGCGGCGGCGATGACGGCGCTGGCGGCCGACCTGACGCGTGAAGAACACCGGCTGCGGGCGATGGCCATCATCGGCATCAGCATGGGCCTGTCGTTTACCGTGTCGCTGATCATCGGGCCATTGCTCAATGCGTGGATCGGCGTTGACGGCATCTTCTGGTTTACCGCCGTGCTCGCCGTGTGCGGCATGCTGATCATGAAGTTTGTGGTGCCGACGCCGGTCGACAGTCGTTTTCATCGTGATGCGGCCCCGGTGCCCGAGCAGTTCAAGACGGTGCTGCGCGACCACCAGCTGTTGCGTCTGGATTACGGCATCTTTGCCCTGCATCTGATCCTGACTGCAATCTTCGTCGCCGTGCCGCACACGCTGCGCGATAACGCCGGGCTGGAGGTCAGCGATCACTGGCTGGTGTACCTGGGCGTGATGCTGGTGTCGTTCGTGGCGATGGTGCCGTTCATCATCATCGCCGAGAAGAAGCGCCGCATGAAGCAGGTCTTTGTCGCCGCGATCTCGATGCTGATGGTCTCGCTGCTGGTGATGGCAGTCAGTGGCGGTGGCCTGTGGGCGATGGTGATCTGTCTGTTGCTGTTCTTCACCGCCTTCAACGTGCTTGAGGCCTCCCTGCCGTCTCTGGTGGCCAAGATGTCGCCCGCAGATAAGAAAGGGACCGCGATGGGCGTCTATTCGTCATCGCAGTTTATGGGTGCGTTCATCGGTGGACTGGTCGGTGGCTGGATGTTTGGTCACTTTGGGCCGATAGGCGTCTTCGCCTTTGCCGGCATCATCGCCGCGAGCTGGGTGTTGGTGGCGGCGACGATGAAGAATCCCCGTTACTTGAGCAGCCACATGATCAAGGTCGGTGACGTGACGACCGAAGAGGCGCGTCATCTGGTGGCGCAAATGACCCAATGCAAGGGTGTGGCCGAGGCCGTGATCATCGCCGAAGACGGCATTGCCTATCTTAAGGTCGATAGCCATGCGGTGGATCTGGACGACCTCAACAAACGCTTTTCGGTTGGTGGCGAAGAGGCGCCGGCCGTTGATGCCGAACCGGCACCGAGCCGCGGCTGATTATTCTTAGTTGATTATCCTTGGCGCCTGCCGTCCGGCGGGCGCACACTTCTCAACGCATACAGCAACCATACCCCCGCCAGCGAGGCGATCAGGTGTTTGAGACTGTGGCCGCTGATGCCGATCAGCGCCAGCATTTGTGCATCCAGATATTCCAACAGTTTGGCGACCAGGTAGCTGCCGAGGATCAGCACGATATAACGTGCACGATAGGCCGGTTGCGGCCAACGCCAGATGATCAACGGGATCAGCAGTATCGGTAAAAACTGTACCAGTCCATATGGGCGCAGATCGCCCGCGCCGATGGCTTCGCTATACGCCCAATAGACCACCGACAGCAAACCGCAGGCGAGCAATGGCCACAGCCAGTGCTGGCAGCGGTCTTTGCCGAGATGCAGATTCAGAATCATGCTGAAGAACGACATAAAGGCGATCGTCATCGGCAGTCGATCCCATACCAGGCTGTCGTTGTCCGGGGCGAGGTGGTAATAACCTGAACCGAGGCCGGTCAGGATCAGGCCGAGGCAAAACAGTGCCAGTGGTGCACGTCCTATCATGGTGATGGCTGCAGGCAACTGGCCGAGTTGTCGCCATAGCCAAATGCCCATCACGATAAACGCCAGATTGGAGACAACATCGACCATGTTGGGAATGCCCAGTAGCGTTCGTTTATCGGCAAAGTCGTGGTAGCCGAGGTCTTGCGGGATGTTGGGTGTCAGTGCAAAGAGGAGGATGATCAGCAGCGACAAAACCACGATGGGGACCAAAACTCCAGGCGCGGGTGGTGCGGTCATGGTGGCATCCCTGTGATGGTGATGAGACATTATTGAAGCGACTAACCTGTGTCGCTGTCAATCGCAGGCTGTTTGAGCAAGAGCCTTGGTGTAGAGTGAGGATCAGGGGAGGGCGAAGGCCTAAGATAAAAAGAAGCTGGGGGGGCAATGCAGCCGATTGTTATGTTTAAGGGGCGCTTTCAGTATGAGGTCATCAACGTATTTGTTGATGCGCTGGCAGAGGCCTTTGCTGCGCGTGGTAGGCGGTTGGTTGTGGTGGATGGAAATGATCATGAACAGGTCCGGGCGGCATTTGCTCAGCCTGTATACGGGGCCTTTGGCTTTAACGGCGTCGGGATCAACCCACTGCCGGAATACGAGCATCTTTATCGCGATAGGGCTATCCCCTATGTGTCGTTATTGATTGATCATCCGGCATATAACCTGGATCGTATTCGACACGAACCCTTTCCCTGTCTATGTGTGGATCACAGCCATGTGCGTTTTTTAAAAACGACCATGGGCGATGAGTTTGTCGCGGATTTTTTGGCCCACGGCGCCAGTGTGGCAACAACTCCAGCGGCTGAGCGTGATATCGATATCTTGTTTCCGGCCGGGGCGGGTTCGTTAGAGGTGATACAGCAGGGGATGCTGAATACGTACGGCGAAAGATTAACGCCGATATTGATTGGCTGTGCGGAACGATTGCTTGAGACCCCCGACGTACCGCTGGCTGACGTGATAGGGGCGGTGCTGCTTCGTTTGGGGGTTGATGACGATGAACAATTGCACAGGCAAACGATCCCTGCATTTGCCATCTATGTTGATCAATATGCGCGAACGAAACGCCGCCAGACTTGGCTGCATGAACTGGATCAGTTGGGTTTGGCTGTTGATATCTGGGGCAGTGGCTGGCACGTACAGGGGTTTAAACATCATCGTGTCCATGGCGAGACCAGCTATTCGCAGATATTGGCGTTAATGTCACGGGCCAAGATCACGCTGAATATCGGCCCGATGTTTCCTGAGGGATCACATGAGCGGGTATTGTCCGCGATGGCGAATGGCTCGGCGGTGGTGACGGATGCATCCCGTTATTGGCGGGAGACCTTCAATCAAACTGAGTTGGTAACGTTTAAAGGCAACTCGGTGATGGATGCCGCCAATCATCTAATCTCTCTGCTGCAGGATCATGAGCGACGGCAGGCTGTGGCGACAGCCGGGCAGGCCAAGGTATTGGCTGGCCATCTGTGGCAACACCGTGCGGATAGGATCCTGACCGAGCTTGATCGTGTTGCGGTGAGTTTACAAAGGCCCTAAACGAACATCTCTACTGTCGTGTTAATGCAGTTTGGGCAGTTGTTTATGCAGCAGCAGCGCCTGTTGTCGGGTGCTGCCCAGGTCGAGGATGGGGGTAGGATAGTCGATACCGATCCTGATGCTGCATTCCTCTTGTATTGTCTCAGGTGTTTTCCATGGTTGGTGCAGCCACTTGGCGGGCAGTGTGCTGAGCTCCGGTAACCAGCGGCGCAGATAACGACCGTGGGCATCTAATTTTTCACTCTGCGTGACTGGATTAAAGATGCGGAAATAGGGCGCGGCGTCGAGGCCGCAGCCAGCAACCCATTGCCAGTTAAAACTGTTGCTGGCGAGGTCGGCATCGACCAGCGTATCCCAAAACCACTCGGCGCCGAGGCGCCAATCAATCAGCGCGTTCTTGGTTAGAAACGAGGCGACGATCATGCGCACACGGTTGTGCATCCAGCCGGTGTGCCAGAGTTGGCGCATGCCGGCGTCGATGATCGGAAAGCCGGTCTTTCCCTGCTGCCAGGCCCGAAGCAGCGCTGGATTGTGTCGCCACGGAAACGCTGCAAAGCGGCGATTGAGTGGTGCCGATGTCATCTGCGGAAAATGATAGAGGCAGTGATGGGCGAATTCGCGCCAGCCGAGTTCGCGCAGGTAGTGGTCGCAGGCGCCGCCGTCTTTGGTTTGACAGATGAAGTGTTCCAGCAGTGCGTTGATGATCTGTCGTGGAGTGATTTCTCCAAAGGCGAGATGGGGTGACAGGCGTGAGGTGCCGTTGATGCCGGGTTCATCGCGCGCCTGTGGATAGTCGTTCAGTGCCTGTTCGCAAAACGCTTGGAGCAGTCGGTGCGCCTGTGCCTCGCCTGCCTGCCACTCGGCCTGCAAGCCCTGGCCCCAGGAGATGCTGGGCAATAACTTTAGATCGGCCAGCGAGAGGCTGTTGATGGTGCTCGTGTGCAGTTGGGCGGGGGCCGGTAACAATGTTTGGCTCAGGCCTAGCTTTTGGCAGGCCTGCCAGAACGGGGTGAAGACGCGAAACGGTAGGCCTTCCTTGTTGAGCACGGTGCCCGGCGCAAATAACAGGCCGCTTTGGTAATCGTGTACCGGCACGCCTTGCTGCGCGAGCTGTGTTTGAACCAGTCTGTCCTGTTCGCGGTGCGCGGCCTCATAACGGCGATTCCAGAACACCGCTTCGGCCCCGCTCTCTGCGATCAAGGAGTCGAGCGTAGTGTGGGCGGGGCCTGATCGCAGGATCAGTCGGCCGCCCAATTGTGAGATCTGCTGCTGTAATGCCGTCAGGCTGTGATGCAGCCACCAGCGGCTGGCACTGCCCATGGCCCACGGGCTGTCGTCATCGTCTGCATGGATGTAAACGATGATCACCTGTTGTGACTGCTGGCAGGCGTGATACAGCGCCGGGTTGTCGCTCAGGCGCAGGTCGCGCCGCAGCCAGACGATGCTGCTGTGATAGCGGGTGTGACTCATGGCGTTATCCTCCCCACTGCTGGATGACCGTGTTGATGCGGGCGGCCGCCTGGCCCAGGTCGCCGTTTTCGCTGGCCAGCGGAATCGCACCTGCCTCGCTGATGGCGTCATGGTGGCGCAGCGCACAATGGCCGCCGACGAAGACCGGCACGCGGCAGTCGGCGACCAGTTGTGGCAGTTGGTCGCGCCACACGGAGGCAGCGGGATCCATACTGCCGGACAGCAGGATGCCAGCAGCGCCACCCAGCATGACCGGCGCCTGTAGTTCATGCAGTGGTGTGTTGGCCCCCAGCAGGATGATGCGGTAGTCATGGCTCATCAGTGACAGGCAGGCCAGAAGCAACCCGGCCTCATGCAGCTCGCCGGGCAGGCAGGCGGCGACCAGCTTGGGACCGCGGGCGCGGCTGGCTTCGTGATGGAAACGGGCACCCAGTTTGTTGCGCAGGTAGGCGCCGAAGAAGTGTTCCTCCGCTACACTGCCCTCGTTGGCGGCCCAGCGGCTACCGAGTTGGCGCAGCAGGGGGGTGATCAGCTGCTCGGTCACCATGTCGATCGGATACAGTGCCAACGCCTCGTTATACGTGGCGTCGAGCGTTTGGGTATCGAAGGTCAATACCGCGTTCTGCATGCGTTGCAGATAGTGTTGCCAGGCAGTGTTGTGCGTGCTTTTTGTATCTATATTGTACAAGTGTTTCTTGACTTGGCCGATGGCAATGCCGCGCCGCAGCAGGCCGAGTATTTGCTGGATCAGGTCGATGTCGGCCTGGCAGTAGAGGCGGCGCCCGGTGTCGCTGCGTTGAGGTTTGATCAAGCCGTAACGACGTTCCCAGGCCCGAATAGTGACAGGATTAACGCCGGTGATGGTCGAGACGGTGCGTATCGGAAAGAGTCCACTGTTGTTGTGGGTGGGATGTGTTGAGCTTGATGTGTGCTTTTTCATATAACCCTGATTAAGCTGCGTATAAAGTTGTAACAACTCCGTGCGATATTAGATGTACATGTTTTGTACAAGTTCATTGAGGGTAACGACATGAAGCGGATTATATTGAGTTTGCTTGGCGGGCTGTGGTTGGCTCTGGGTTGGTCGGCGGTGGTGATGGCGGATTGCCCGGAGCTGTTGCAGTTTTCGCGTGCGCCGCTGGCCGGCAAGGGCGCCGAAGTGGATCTGTGTCAGGCCTATCAGGGCAAGGTGATTTTGGTGGTGAATACGGCGAGTAAATGCGGTTATACCCCGCAGTATGAGGGGCTGGAGTCCCTGTACAGACGCTATCAGGCGCGTGGTTTGGTCGTGCTCGGGTTTCCATCCAATGATTTTGCTGGCCAGGAACCGGGCAGCGAGGCGCAGATTGCCGAGTTCTGCAAGCTGACCTATGGCGTGAAATTCCCGATGTTTGCCAAAACCGAGGTGGCGCAAGGGACGTCAGATCCGTTCTTCCGGGCATTGGCCGCCGCGGCGGGTGAATATCCGCAGTGGAACTTCCACAAATATCTGCTCGATCGCCAGGGGCGGTTAGTGGCCAGTTTTCCCAGCCGCGCCAAACCGGAAGGCGGCCAACTGGAACGCAAGATCCTCGATTTGCTTTGATGTTGTCAGTTGCTGAAGGCATACCCCTTTGGCACAACGATGACGCCGCTCTCCGATACCGTAAAGCGTGCCCGGTCGTGTTCTGTGTTGACGCCGATCTGCGTGTTGTCCGGCACGACGACATGTTTGTCGATGATGCAGCGGTTGAGCTGGCAGCGTTTACCGATGCGGACGCCTTCAAAGATGACCGAGTCGTAGATCATGGATTCGTCATCGACAAAGACGTTGTTAAACAGGATCGAACGCTGTGCGCTGGCGCCTGCAAGCACGGTGCCGCTGGAGATGATCGAGTTGATGGCGATGCCCTCGGCGCCGCTTTGACCGGGTACGGTGCGTGCCGGTGGGTATTGGCCGGAATAGGTGCGCACATGCCAGTCATTTTGATACAGGTTCATCGGCGGCACTTGTGCCAGTAGGTCCATGTTGGCTTGGTAATAGGCATCGATGGTGCCGACATCCCGCCAGTAGTTGTCGGGAGTGACGCGGCCGCTGCTGCCGCCGAAGCGATAGCCGTAGACGCGGTCGCTGCGAATCATGGCCGGGATGATGTCTTTGCCGAAGTCATGACTGGAACTGGATTGGCTGTGGTCGTCGGCCAGTATCTGCAATAGACGTTCGAGTTTAAAGATATACACCCCCATCGATGCCAAGGCACGATCCTGACTGCCAGGCATGGGCGTCGGTTGGCTGGGTTTTTCCGTGAACGCCTCGATGCGTTGTTCGTGGTCGAGGCTCATGATGCCAAACTGTTTGGCGGACTCCAGGTCGACATCCATGCAGGCAACCGTGAGGTCGGCATCCTGTTGTTGGTGAAAGGCCATCATCGGCGCATAGTCCATGCGATAGATGTGATCGCCGGGCAAGATCACCACGTGTTGTGCGCCGCTGCGTTGCAGCAAATACAGGTTCTGATAAATCGCATCGGCAGTGCCGGAGTACCAGCGCTCGCCGGTGCGCATCTGCGGCGGGACTACGGTGATGTATTCACCCAGTTCTGGATTGAAGATCGACCAGCCGTCGCGGATATGTTTTTGCAATGAATGTGACTTGTATTGTGTCAGCACCAACACTCGGCGCAGGCCGGAATGCAGGCAGTTGTTCAGTACAAAATCGATAATGCGGTATTTGCCACCAAATGGCACGGCGGGTTTGGCGCGCTCGGTGGTGAGTGGTTGTAGGCGTGAACCCACGCCGCCAGCCAGGATGACAGCAACTGCATTGGCAAACATAAATATTTTACTCCTGTTAAAAGTGAGTTGCGTTGGGGCTTGTCGAACTATAGTGCAATTGCTGTACCATGGCAGTGCGGGATCATAAATCATGAGCTTAGCAATGGTGCATGGGCTGCTTGTGTGCGCACACATAAAGTGCGCACATTTATGGTGCACAAAAATATAGTTCAATGTATCTGCAGGTGCACCAATATGGTGTTCGCGCAGGAATTGCCGTTTTTGCGATTAACCACTCAATAGTGGGTCGGTTAAGTTGATGGATTGGTATGGAAAGATAAGGAGAACAGGATGTTTTTGAATACACGTACTGCGATTATGCTCGCAGCGACTTCATTGTTATCGATGCCGGTGCACGCAGAGCCTGCGCATCAACATGATGCCGGGGTGTACATTATTTCGCCGAGCAATGGCGCGGTGGTGTCCAGTCCGGTGACAGTAGTGTTTGGCTTGAAGGGTATGGGCGTAGCACCGGCCGGTGTCGATAAGCCGGGCACCGGGCATCACCACTTGTTGGTCAACGCACAAAGCCTGCCGGTGATGGATCAGGCGATCCCCAGCGATGAACATCATCGTCATTTTGGTAAAGGCCAGACGGAAACCACCGTAGAACTGGCGCCGGGTACGCATACATTGCAGTTGGTGTTTGGTGATAAGGACCACGTGCCGGTCGGTGAACACATGGTGTCGGATGCAATCACGATCACGGTGAAGTAGCGCGTTGTTCGATGGCTGTTGAGGGCAGAGAGGCTGATCCTATCCTCTCTGCCCAATTAGTATTAGGCCTTAGTGCCCCATGTTATTGATGCCGTCTAATAGATCCTTCATCAACAAGAGTTGATCGCGGCCCAATCACCGACATCAGCGGGGTGTCGCTGACCCCCATGCCATGAAACATGTTGAACTCAGTCGCCAGCAGTTGTTTGAGTAACAGTGTCTGCGCATCGGGGCCATTGTAGGTCATTGCCCTTTTAATGATTAGGCCATATTGGAAATGTCTTGGACAAATGCAATCTTGTTGCCGTCCGGGTCGAACACTTCAATCATTTTGATAATCTCCGGGTACTCTATCACTTCGCCATGTGGCACATTGGCTACCGCGCAAAGTGCACACTGAGAGTCTATGTCATTCACGCCAATGATAACCGTTGCGCTGCCTGCCCGCTCCGGGTCGGTAGTCACTTGAATCCAAGCACTTTCGGCAAGCTGCCACTCAGCCACACCCTCTATCGGTACGATGTCCGCATCCCGTCCAAGCAGCTTTTTGTACCACCCGACAGCGGTGTCTTGGTCCTTCACCGGCAGGACTGCTATCACGCTATTAATGTTTGAACTTGGCATGTTTTCTCCCATGGTTTTTTTGATCACGGCCGTACGGCGGAATAAATGTAGGATGCAATAAATGAACGTGCATTGCATTGATTAATATTTAACAGGTATTCAGCGCAATGCCCGTTGGTTATTGCGTCCGATGGACCTGCTTTTTTCGGAAAAGCAAAAGGCAAGACCTGACCCTGTTGTGTGTGCTCGGAAAAGCAAAAGGCAAGACCTGAACCTTTTGTGACTGTTGTGCTCCTAAAATTAACCGCCGTTGTTATGTTTTGATTACTCTCACAACTTCAGATAGAAGTACATCGATATCTGACCTAAAGTCTACTTGAATAAAATTTGGTAATACCTCGGATCTTCTAATTGTAGTGTGCAAATGAGAGTCGGCTATATTTCTAAGTGATTTGTTTAAATGCTGCATGGATTTTTTAAATGATGTTGTTCCATTGTAGTTGTTTTCCACTTCATTGAATTTTGTATAACCAAAAATAGGTGGCACATGATCTATTACAGACCTGGCAAGCATTGCGATCGATAAATACATTTGATTTCTATAGGCAATATTTATTTCTCTTAGTAGAGCTATTAATTTCGTAAGATCGTATTTCTGTGACTCTAAACTCATTATTTCGCTTATTCGTTTTTCTGCCACATATTCAACCTTTGCTAAGGCGTCTTTTGCTAGGGGCTCAGAAACTCGTCTGTCAATTGGGCTAATAGTAACTTTGCTCGGCGTTTGACCCAGGGTGGCATAGTATTCGTACGATGACCTGGGAGAAAGGCCTAATTCATTTAATATGCTCAGCAAATCTACCCCTAGGGTTTCCAGGTGTTTTACGTATGAATATTTCAAGGATTTAACAGATATATCTTTATTAAGATTGTTCAGTTTTACCCCGTTTCTTACAGCCTTTTGAATAGTTGATGTGCTGATATTTTTTCCATTGCTAGATTCAAAGATAAATTTCTTTAGATTTCTATTTCTAATATGAGCATATAACCCTGGCTTGACATAGTTAGCCAAGACCGCATAGCGGTCTCCTTTATTTTTTTTCAAAGGGACCCTTAGTGTAGAGTTCTCAAAATCAATATCTGTAATTTTTAGATTGATTGCTTCCTCTAAATCCAAACCGGTCGAATAAATAAGCGTAACTGCAAGTTTTGTAATGGGAGAGGGAATGGCATCTATAATAGCTAACACTTCCTTTTGGTTTGGTACATATATTTGCTCTCTTCTAACCTGCTTCCCTCGGTAAGTTTTAATTTCAATATTTTTTTAGATAGGGTGTTGAAGTAGAAATGTAGAGAGTTTGCCGCCTGCTTGATTGTGCTTGCGGATAATCCCTGCCTGTCTTCTAAATGCTTAATAAAATCTGAAATGTCTTTATCTTCAAAATCACTAGCAGAGTACTTTCCATAATAATCAGCTAATTTTAAAATCCAATAGCTATACATATCTTTGGTCCTTTCAGAATAATTCCTCCTGGAAAGGTGCTCATTAATATAAATTTCTAGTTCTTGTTTACTATTCATGCGATTTTAAAAATATAACAGTCAGTAGGCGGACAACGTCCGCAAGTAATCACGGACATCGTCCGTCTATCCCTCGGTTCGTCATTTGTAGCATATTTATCCAAGGCATGTTACCTATGCCTGTATTTATGCAATCTGCGCCCACATACGCTGCACTCACCTTATCTTTCTTCAATCAACCCCAACACCCCCGGCCACACGGTCTCCAATAAGATCGGTTGTGCCTTTTCGCTGGGGTGTAGGTTGTCTGGCAGGAAGTGTTCTTGATCGTCGGGCAGGCCTTTAAACAGGAAGGGGACTAAGGCGACTCGGTATTCGTTGGCGATGTGTTGATAGGTTTGGCTGAACAGTTGGGTGTAGGCGGCGCCGTAGTTGGGGGGGAGTTGCATGCCGATCAGTAATACCCGGCTTTGGTGATGTTGTGCCAGGCGGGTCATCTGTACGAGGTTTTGGCGCATGGTCTTTAACGATAGCCCGCGCAGGCCGTCGTTGGCGCCGAGCTCGATGATGGTGATGGCGGGTTGATGTTGGTCGAGCAGGGAGGGCAGGCGGGCGTTGCCGCCGGCGGTGGTGTCGCCGCTGATGCTGGCGTTGATGACCTGATGGTCGTAACCCTCTTTCCGTAAGCGTTCCTGTAGCAAGGCGACCCAACCGGCCTCGGCACGGATGCCGTAGGCGGCGCTGAGGCTGTCACCGAGGACGAGTATTTTGGGGGCAGGGGTCTGCGCTAGTGCCTGCGCCGCCAGTGGCAGGCACAGCAGCAACAGCGCAAAAAGTTTGAATAAACGCGAACGCAGCATGGAGGGCAGTTTACCACTGTGCGCTCAAAAGTTTTGTGAACTTGTGCGCTTCCGGTAGTCTCAGTATGCAATCGTATTCAATTAAGGAGTGGTCGATGTCGGCGCCGGTATTGCAGGTGGATGGTTTACGCAAGCAGGTGATCAGCCCCGAGGGTGAGCTGACGCTGCTGCATGGGGTGGACCTGGAGATATATGCCGGTGAAACGGTGGCCATCGTCGGTGCGTCGGGTGCGGGTAAGTCAACGCTGTTGGGGCTGCTGGCCGGGCTGGATACGCCGACGGCGGGCTGTGTGCAGATCGATGGCGAATCGCTGTTTGATTTGGACGAGGACGGCCGTGCGCGGCTGCGGGGTGACAAGATGGGCTTTGTCTTTCAGGCCTTTCAGTTGTTGCCGAATCTGACGGCGCTGGAGAATGTGATGCTGCCGCTGGAGCTGGCCGGGCGTGACGATGCGCAGGCGGTGGCGCGGCAGGTGCTGGCGCGGGTGGGGCTGGAGGCGCGGCTGAGCCATTACCCGAAACAACTCTCCGGCGGTGAGCAGCAGCGGGTGGCGATTGCCCGTGCCTTTGCGCCGCACCCCAGCCTGTTGTTGGCCGATGAGCCGACCGGCAACCTCGATCGCAACACCGGCGAGCGCATCATCGAGCTGCTGTTTCAACTCAATGCCGAGCAGGGCACGACCCTGGTGTTGGTGACGCACGACCATCACCTGGCTGAACGCTGCCAGCGCCGCCTGGAGCTGGTCGACGGCCGTTTGCAGGACGCCTCATGATTGCGCTACGACTGGCACTCCGCCAACTGGCGCGGGATTGGCGTGCCTCCGAGTTGGGCGTGTTGGCGCTGGCCTTGGTGATCGCCGTCGCGGCAGTGACGTCGGTGGCCTTTTTTACCGATCGTATCCATCGTGCGTTGGCGACCCAGGCCAGCGATATGCTCGGCGGTGATCTGGCGCTGCGTTCGCGCTCGGCGATTGAGAGTGAGCGCATCGAGTTGCTGCAGACGCTGGGCATGGAATACGCGCAGACGGTGGAGTTTCCGACCATGGTCATTGCCGACGGCGAGAGCCAGTTGGTGGCGTTGAAGGCGGTGAGTGATGGTTATCCGCTGCGTGGGCAGCTGCGCGCCAGCAGTAGGTTGTTTGCGCCCGATGCCCAGGTCGATGACGCGCCCGTGCCCGGTCAGGCCTGGGCGGCGGTCTCGCTCTACAGCAAGCTTGGTCTGCAGGTGGGCGATTACATCGATGTTGGTGATACACGCCTGCAACTGACGCGGGTGCTGACCAGTGAACCCGATCAAACCCAGGGCATGATGTTTGCCATTGCGCCGCGGTTGATGATCCACGAACAGGACCTGGCCACCACCGGCCTGGTGCAGAGCTCGAGTCGCCTCAGTCATCAGTTGTTGATCGCCGGGGACAGTACGACGATCAACAGTCTGCGTGACGAATGGCAGCCGCGCCTGCTGCCGGGGCAGAGCCTGATGGACGTGCAGGATGCGCGGCCCGAGGTGCGCACGGCGCTGGAGCGGGCCGATGCCTTTTTGGGGCTGGCATCACTGGTCAGTGTATTGCTCGCCGGCACGGCGGTGGCGATGGCGGCGCGGCGTTATGTGCAACGCCATCTCGATCACTGCGCGGTGATGCGGTGCGTCGGCGCCAGTCAGCAGACCATCGGCCGTATCTATCTATTCCAGTTGTTGCTGTTGGCGCTGAGCGCGAGTGTGCTGGGCACGATCATTGGTTATCTCGGTCAATGGGCCTTGGTGGCGGTGCTGGGGCCGCTGGCCAATTTTGAACTGCCTGCCGCCGGGTGGTGGCCGTGGCTGCTGGGTGTGTTGACCGGCTTTATCACCTTGCTCGGCTTTGCGATGCCACCGATCATGCAGTTGCGTAACGTGCCGACGCTGCGCGTGTTGCGTCGTGACCTGGGCGCGGCGGCACCAAACGCATTGCTGGCCTATGGCGCGGCCTTGCTGGCGATACTGAGTCTGGTGCTGGTGCAGGCCAATAACCTCAAGCTGGCGCTGGCGAGCCTGGGCGGTTTGTTGCTGGTGTTGATGCTGTTGGGGCTCGTCGCGTGGTTGATGTTGTTGCTGCTGCGCCGTGGTGTGCATCACGGCCGCGCCGCGTGGCGGGTGGCCTTGATGAATATCTCGCGCCGCGGCAACAGCAGTGTGTTGCAGATGGTGGGGTTTAGCATCGGCCTGATGGCCTTGTTGCTGTTGGCGGTGGTGCGCACGGACCTGATGGACGAGTGGCAGGGCAGGTTGCCGGCCGATACGCCGAATCGTTTTCTGATCAACATTCAATCAGAACAACTGCCCGCCGTGCAGCAGTTCTTCCAGCAACAGCAGGCCGTGGTGCCGGACCTCTATCCGATGGTGCGGGCACGGCTGGTGGCGATCAATGGTACAACCATCGACCCCACTGCGTTTGATACCGAGCGTGGCCAGCGTCTGGCGCAGCGTGAGTTTAATCTGACATGGACCGATGAGGTGCCGGCTGAAAACGAGGTGATTGCCGGTCAGTGGTGGCAGGCGAATAGTACACGCGCGCAGTTGTCGTTGGAGGATGGCATTGCCGAGGCCTTGGGCGTGAAGCTCGGTGATGTGATGTTGTATCAAATCGGTGGTTTTGATTTTGAGGCCGAGGTGACGAGTTTGCGTACGGTGGAGTGGGACACCTTCCGCCCCAACTTTTTTGTCATTGCACCGACGGCGGTGCTCGATTCTTATCCGGCCTCATACATCAGTGGTTTTTATCTGCCACCGGCGCAACATGAATTGCTCAATGCCCTGGTGCAGCAGTTTCCGAACATCACCGTGATAGATGTCGCGGGTATCATCGATCATGTGCGCAGCATCGTTGATCGTGTGGTGTTGGCGGTGGAGTTTGTCTTCCTGTTCACGCTCGCCGCCGGTTTGATGGTGATGTACGCGGCGATTTACAGCACGCTCGATGAGCGCCTGCGCGAGGCTGCGGTGATGCGTATGCTCGGCGCGCGGCGCGATCAGATCATGCGCAGCCTGATGCTCGAATACGCAGGCCTGGGGATGTTGTCGGGGCTGGTCGCCGCCATCGTTGCCGGGGGTGTCGGCATGATCGTCGCCAGTCAGGTGTTTGAACTCAGCTACATCCCCGGTCCCAGCCTGTGGCTGGGCGGCATGTTGCTGGGGGCATTGATTGTCGGCATTGCCGGCACCCTGGGCACGCGGCGGGTGGTGGTGCAGCCACCGTTGCAGGTGTTGCAGCGGGTATGACGAGAGATTGTCGTGAGGAGTGGCCAGGGTATGATGCCCTGGCCGTTTAGATAGGGGTTTATTTTAGATCTGGGATTGCAGATAGTTTTGCAGCCCAATCTTATCGATGAGTCCTAATTGTTTTTCCAGCCAATAGGCGTGGTCTTCTTCGGTGTCGGCCAGCATGGTTTCGAGGATCTCGCGACTTTGGTAGTCCTGTTCCTTTTCACATAGGGCGATCACTTCTTTGAGGTCTGTGACGACCTGATTCTCCAGCGCGAGGTCATTGGCCAGTAATGAAGGCACATCTTTGCCTATGTTGAGTGCTGCGCGGTTTGCAACTTCGGGGGTGCCTTCGAGAAATAGAATGCGTTTGATGAGCATGTCGGCGTGTTGTTTTTCATCGTCCATTTCGTGATTGATGCGTTCATACAATTTACTGAAGCCCCAGTCTTCGAGCATGCGTGAATGTACAAAGTATTGATCCATGGCGGTCAGCTCGCCGGCTAATAGTTTGTTCAGTGCAGTGATAACTTTTTTATTGCCCTTCATAGCGTCGTTCCTTTTACATCATTTTTTGAAGATAGTTCTGAATGCCTACGTCGTTGATGAGACTGTTCTGAGTTTCCAGCCAATCGATATGTTCTTCAGTGTGTTCGAGCAGGGATTCGAGTAGTTCGCGGCTGACATAGTCAGAGCTCTTTTCACAATGCGCGACGACTTCAATCAAAAGTTGACGGTGAACGGTAAACAGCGCCAGATCGGCATTGAGCATTTCCTGTGCTTCTTCGCCTATGCGCAGTTTTCCGAGGTCTTGCAAATTCGGCAGGCCTTCAAGAAACAGTACGCGTTCGATCAGACGATCTGCTTGTTTCATGGCCTTGATCGATGCCTTATAAGAAGCTTCGTTGAGTTCATTCAGGCCCCAGTTTCGATACATGCGGGCGTGCAGGAATAACTGGTTGGTGGCCGTTAGCTCATTTTTGAGTACCTGGTTAAGGAGTTTGATTGTGGGCTTGTCGCCTTTCATAGATGTGACCTTAGTGATTGATAGAAAGTGATTTGGCTGTGAGTGGGGCGGACGATGTGCATGCGGAGGCACTGCGGCGGCATTTTTTGGTGGCACCGCAAGGATAGGGGGACGCAGTCTGTTGAGTGCCGTGCTGCTGCTTGATGAGTTTATGGGCACATCGACCGCATTGGCCGCACTGGCTGGCGACACCGAGCGTGGCCTGTAGCTCACGTACTGAGTTCGCGCCATTGGCGATTGCGCCCATGATCTGTTTTTCGGTGATGCCTTCACAAATGCATATAAACATTGTCTGTACCTCGTGCCCGATACCTGTGGTGACAATGAAAGCACAAATGATAATCATTATCAATAAGAACAATAAAAACAGCAGGGGATTAGATGGATGGGGTGTATGTCTTGGGCCTTGCCTGCGGGCAGGCGTGTAGGGATGGAGTCAGATCTGAGGGGGGATAACGCAAAGCGCCCGCCATGACGGGCGCTTGTGTTGGTGTGAGGCTGGAGTGAGCCTTTTAGGCGCCGACAGGCTCCACGCGCAGCATGCCTTGGCCCATTTCGAGCACGCGGATGGTCTGGCCTTTGTCGCAGTCGGGACCACGCAGCTGCCAGGTGACACCGTCGAGCGAGATGTTGCCTTGGCCGTTCGACATTGGGGTGTCGAGGGTGTATTCCTGGCCGACGTAGGCCTGTTCGCGGTAGATGCGCTTGAGGTGTTCGGTTTTTTGTTTGTGTTCCTTGACGAAGGAGTTGGCGAGCCAGATGCAGGTGCTGGCGAGGACGACAAAGAACAGCAGTTCAATTGAGACGCCGACGTAGGGGAACAGGTGGCTGAGGACGCCGACGACGATGGCAGCGATGCTGGCGGCCATGAAGCGGAAGCTGCCGAAGAAGATCTCGAGTATGAGTAGCACGCCGCTGAATGCAAACCAGAGCCAGTGCGAACCAAATTGTTGGATAAAGTCCATCGTTTCCCCCTTCTGTGTGACCGATTACGTATTCTAAATTTTCAGGCTGGGACATTATCGCATGAACGAAAGTTCCAGCGGCCGTTTGCCATGGCTAAGGGCCCGGTGCATCGATATAGAGGCGGCTGTCGCAGCGGTCGTTCGATGCGGGGGTGGCGTTGGCGAGTGCGCGGGCGAGTGTGTCGTTGGCGCTGAGTGTAGATGGCAGTTGCAGCCGGATCTCGACCAGCATCTTGCCCTTGCAGATCAGGCTGGTGCGCTGTCGGCTGCCGGGGCCGTAGTGTTGGTCGATGGCCTGGAGCAGCGTGGATTTGTCGAGGTGGCGGCCCTGGTGTTGGCGGATCAGCGCGCCGACGGGGCCTTGGCCGAATTCGTGGGTCAGGCGGCTGGCCAGTGCAAAGTATTGATCCTGGCTCCATTGAGTCTGGCAGCTGCCGTGTTTGTGCCATTGATGGCGTTGCAGGCAGCTGCCGGCCTTGGCGCTGGGCATGACGGCGTCCAGTTGCTGGCGGGTGCCGCTGCTGAGTGTTAGGGCGCTGTAATCACAGAACGGGCGTTGTACCTGTTGGTAGTCGCCACAGAAGCCGTATTTGATACCGCAGCTTTGTTTGTTGGGCCAGAGGCCGTGCAGGCTGATGCCGTGGTCGACCGGTTCGCGGCGGCATTCGGCCTTGTCACGATTGTCCTGACAGAAGGCCGGTTGCCAGCTGAGGGCGAGCACGTAGCTGTCGGCCAGGTCTGGCGTGTTGCAGGCGGCCTTGGTCTTGGCGGGTGCGGCGCTGGTCTGACTGGGGGAGGGACTGAGCGTGTGAGTGCCGCAGTCGATCGATACCCAGCGCAGAGAGGGTTGGGCCTCGGTGATGTCGATGCGCAGCCAGTCGGGCGCCTGGGTCTTGTTGGCCTCGCGAATCGGGTAATCGCGCTTGGCTTGTAGCCGGACGTCGCCGGGGTTGGTCTGTTTGTTTTTGGAGACGTAGGCCGGACAGGTGTCGTGGGCGATGAAGCTGCCACTGACCGCCACGGCGGCAACTGCACTACCGGCGAGGGTAGGCAGCAGCCAGCCGAGGGTGAGCAGTGCGACGAGGCGACGCACGGTGGTCTTATCCCTGCTGTTCGATCTTGGCCCAGCTGTCGCGCAGCGTGACGGTGCGGTTGAAGACAGGTTTGCCGTCGGCCAGGGTCAGCGGGTCGCGGCAGAAGTAGCCTTCGCGCTCGAACTGATAGCCCAGCCCGGTCTCGGCATGGGCGAGGCTGGGTTCGAGGTAGCAGCGGGTCAGCGTCAGCAGTGAGTCGGCGTTGATGTGGTCCGTGTAGTTCTTGCCGTCTTTGCTGTTGTCCGGTGTCGGGTGGTTGAACAGGCGATCGTAGAGGCGCATCTCGGCCTCGATGGCGTGTTTGGCCGAGACCCAATGGATGACGCCTTTGACCTTGCGGCCTTCGGGATTGGCGCCGAGCGTGGCGGCATCGTGGCTGCAGCGCAGCTCAATGATGTTGCCGTGTTCGTCTTTGATCACCTCGTCACAGCGGATGACGTAGGCGCCGCGCAGGCGCACTTCGCCGCCGGGGATCAGGCGTTTGTATTTCGGTGGTGGCACTTCCTTGAAGTCTTCTTCGTCGATGTACAGCTCGCGGCAGAAGGGCACGATACGTTTGCCCATCTCTTCTTTTTGCGGATGGTTGGCCATCTGCAGTTCTTGCACCTGATCTTCAGGGTAGTCGGTGATGACGACCTTGATCGGTTTGAGCACGGCCATCGCACGTGGTGCGTTGTCGTTGAGGTCACCACGGATGCAGTCTTCGAGCGAGGCCATCTCGACGGTGTTGTCGGAGCGGGTGACACCGATGCGTTTGCAGAATTCGTGCAGCGCGGCGGGGGTGTAACCGCGGCGGCGCAGCCCGGCGATGGTCGGCATGCGTGGGTCGTCCCAGCCTTCGACGTGGCCGTCGCTGACCAGCTCGGTGAGTTTGCGTTTGCTGGTGACGGTGTGTTCCAGATTCAGACGCGAGAATTCGATCTGCTGCGGGCGGTGCTCGGTTTGCAGTGTCTCCAGGAACCAGTCGTAGAGCGGGCGNNTACATCGGGTAGATGCACCATTCGTTGCCGGTTTGGTGATGGATGACGCCGTGACGGATGCGGTAGATGGTGGGGTCGCGCATGTTCATGTTGGGCGAGGCCATGTCGATCTTGGCGCGCAGGACCTTCTCGCCGTCCTTGAATTCGCCACCGCGCATGCGGGCGAAGAGGTCGAGGTTTTCGTCGATGCTGCGTGAGCGATAGGGGCTGTCCTTGCCGGGTTCGGTCAGCGTGCCGCGATAGGCGCGCATGTCGTCGGCGTTGAGGTCGCAGACGTAGGCCTTGTCGAGCTTGATCAGGTCGACGGCGGCCTGGTACAGGCGCTCGAAATAATCCGAGGCGAAGTAGAGGCGGTCGTCCCAGTTGCCGCCGAGCCAGGCGACGTCGTGTTTGATGGCGTTGACGAACTCTTCGTTCTCTTTGTGCGGATTGGTGTCGTCAAAGCGTAGGTTGCAGGTGCCTTGATAGTCGCGGGCGAGGCCGAAGTTGAGCACGATCGACTTGGCGTGACCGATGTG
>DHYU01000057.1:28314-28698 GCA_002415485.1 Proteobacteria bacterium UBA5122 | reverse complement strand
TTTGAGCACGATGGCGGCGAAGATGGGGCGGTACTGGGGTTTGTTGCCAAGCATGGTGCGGGCGACTTTGAATGCCAGTTTACGCACGAAGACGAGGCCGATGACGAGCAGGACGCTGGTGATGGCCAGGAACCAGAGGGCGCCGGTCATGCCGCGGTTGACCAGTTCGGACATGCTGAAGAAATAGATGCCGAGGATGGTGCCGAAGACCACGCCGACGGTGACGGCGATGTTCTCGGTGGTTTTTTTGATCTTGAGGATGTGTTCGACCAACTGTGCGTCCATGATGCGATGACTCCGGGTTAGGCTTCGTTGTGCAGGCTTTCGGCCACGTAGAGGGTGTTTTGCAACAGCGTGGCGATTGTCATCGGGCCGACGCCGCCG
>DHYU01000057.1:0-28305 GCA_002415485.1 Proteobacteria bacterium UBA5122 | reverse complement strand
GCCGGGGATGAAGTTGGGCTTGCCGACGCCGACGACCAGCAGGTCGGCGCGGCGGACGTGGGCCTCCAGGTCCTTGGTAAAACGATGACAGGTGGTGACGGTGCAGCCAGCCAGCAGTAATTCCAACCCCATCGGCCGACCGACGATGTTGGAGGCGCCGACAACGACGGCATCGAGGCCGCGAATCTGTTCACCGGTCTTTTCGAGCAGCGTCATCACGCCCCAGGGCGTGCAGGGGCGCAGTTGCGGGATGCGTTGCGCCAGGCGGCCGACGTTGTACGGGTGGAAGCCGTCGACGTCTTTGTCGGGGTGGATGTGTTCGATGACGGTCTCGGAGTCGATGTGCTGCGGTAGCGGCAGTTGCACCAGGATGCCGTCGATCTCATCGTCATTGTTCAGCTCGTCGATCACGGCCAGCAGCTGTTCCTGTGTGGTATCGGCGGGCAGGTCAAAGGACTTGGAGACGAAGCCGACCTCGGCGCAGGACTTGCGCTTGTTGTTGACGTAGACCTGTGAGGCGGCGTCGCTGCCGACCAGTACTACGGCCAGCCCCGGCGCGCGTTGGCCATGGGCGAGGCGGTGATCGACCCGTTGTTTGACGTTCTGGCGAATCTCGGCGGCGATGGCCTTGCCATCGATGATCTGGGCTGTCATGACCGGCTTAAATCCCGTGCTGGAAAAGCGGGCAATGATACCAGAAAAGCCCGGGGACGGAGTAGGGCAGCGGCCTTAGCGTTTCACGTGGCGGGACAGGTATTCGGTGAGCGCGGCGGCGTTTTGCGGCCGTGCAAAGTGAAAGCCCTGCCCGATCTTGCAGCCTAGTTGTTCGAGCGTGGTCAGGTGGGCCTGGGTTTCGATACCCTCGGCGATGACATCCAGCCCCATGTGGTGGGCAAGATTGATGATGGCATTGGTGATGGCGCGATCCTCCTGGTCGGTGAGGATATCGAGCACGAAACTCTTGTCGATCTTGAGACGATTGACCGGCAGGCGTTTGAGGTGGGTGAGCGAAGAAAAGCCGGTACCGAAGTCATCGATCGAAATTTCCAGGCCCAAATCACGCAGGCGCTTGAGCGTTTCAGTAGTCTCTTTTTGATGGGTCATCATCGCAGATTCGGTGATCTCGAGTTCGAGATATTCCGCGGGTAGACCACTTTCGACCAAGGCGGAGCGCACCATGCGATAGATGTCGTGGCGCGCAAATTGTTGCGGTGAAATATTGAGGGCGATGCGACCAAACTCAAAGCCAAGTTTCAACCATTCTTTGGCCTGGATGCAGGCCTTGAGTGCGATCTGATGGCTGAGGCTGTGAATCAGGTTGGATTCTTCCGCAATTGAAATGAATGAATCCGGGGTGAGCAGGCCTCGTTCCGGATGTTGCCAACGCACCAGGGCCTCAAGGCCAAAGACTCTTTGGTTACTGAATTGCAGTTGGGGCTGGAAAAAGACCTCCAGTTCATCTTGTGCGATGGCGCGGCGAAGATGTTGTTCGGTGCTCATGCGGATGACGGTCTTCTGGTTCAGTTCGCCGGTAAAATATTCGATGCTGTTTTTGCCTAAAGATTTTGCGTGATACATCGCAGTGTCGGCATGTTTGATCAGCGTATCGCTGTCTGTCGCATCCTGCGGGAAGATGGCCACGCCCAAGCTTGCGGTAACGGTCAACTCGTTGTTGTCGATGGTGACGGGTTTGACCAACGCCTCCAGGATGCGACGGGTGGTGATGTCAATATCGGCCAGAGTATGAGCCTCGGTGATCAAGACGGTGAATTCATCCCCGCCCAGGCGTGAAACGGTGTCGGATTCGCGGGTGGACGCCTTGAGTCGTGTAGCCATGGTGCGCAACAACTCATCGCCAGTGCGATGACCAAAGCTATCGTTGATGATCTTGAAGTTATCCAGGTCGATAAATACGACTGCGCCTTTTAGGGTGCGGTCGCGTTTGACACGGAGCAACTCGCGTTGCAGACGATCATAAAACAGGCTGCGATTGGGCAACTGGGTGAGGGTGTCGTAGTACGCGAGATCATGCATGCGCTGCTCTATTAGCTTGCGCTCGGTGATGTCGCTAAACAAAAGGATGTAATTGGTGATTTCCTTGCCCGGGTTTCTGACCTCGGAAATCGTGACTTCGGCATTAAACTGGCGCCCATCTTGTGCCGTGTCATTGATTTCGCCGCGCCAGTGTCCTTTGGCTGCGATGGCGCGCCACATTTCTGTATAAAAGGTCGCGTCATGACATGAGGATGAGAGTAGGGACGGCTGTTTTCCTAAAACATCAGACTCGTTGCGGCCCGTTATCTGCGTGTACGCCTTGTTGACACGCAGTGTATTGTTTTTTCTGTCAGTGATAATGATGGCTTCGGCGCCATGTTCAAATACGGTGGCTAACAGCTGCAGGTTTTTTTCGGCGCGCCACTCCGAGCTGATGTTGCGCATCATTCCTTGATAACCGTTTATCTCTCCATTGCCACCACGGAGCAGATGGATGTTTTCACTGATCCAGACTTCTTTATTGTCTGGACGAATAATCTTGCTGCGATAGTTTCTGACACCACCCTCAGATAAAACTTTGTGGGTTAGCTTGGCATAGTATGGGTGGCTGCCATAGACATTGATTCCGATATGTTTTATTGCGTTGATGGCATCAAGAGGATTTTCATAGCCGAGTATCTCGGCGGCAGCGCTGTTTATCATTGTGTATTGTCCATCGAGCGTTGCCTGGTAGATACCATCAAATGCCCCATCAAAGACCTCCTGATACATATTGCGGCTGTCTTCCAGCTCCATGGTGAGCGCCATCAAACCTAGACTGGTTTGTTGCAGTTCACTCATGAGCGCGTCGATGAGTTCTTCTTGGGGGATGTTGCTGGCGGTATCGTTTGAGGACTTCATGTTCTACCCTCGAGCCGGTTTGATGACAAGTATGGATGCGTCATCCCTATACTGGTTGTACGTCCTGAGAATATTTTGTGCGATTCTGTCGGCGGATAGATGATGCATATGCGGGTGATTTAACCAAGACCAGTGAGGGCTTAGTCCATCTGAATTCAAAATAAATACGCTGTCATCGTCATAGGTGTTTGTGGTGGTGATGATATTGGGAGGAATTCTTACTCCTAATGTGCCTCGTTGGCTGATATATGACGTCAGATCGCTAGACTGAAAGTGTTGGCAGCGAATGTTGCCGATGCCGGCATGGGTAACGGTTTTTGTACTTAGATCGAACGACATTAGTGCGGCGACGCTGCCTCTGGTTCCTAGGCTGTTTTGATGAATCTGTCTGATGATTGTGCTAAGGGGGGCGGATTTGTGTTGATTAATGGTGTATATCGCGGTTTGTGCGGCACTCCAGGCCTTTTGGCCGTGGCCGATACCATCTATCAATGCGATCAGTACGCTGTCATCCTGTTTGTCGATGATATAGGCATCACCATTTTCAGGTGCATCTGGATGAGGGAGCGTGGCAGAGCCTATATCTAAGCGATAACCGGTGGAATTTGTATTGGTGTTGGGAAGGTTACGATAGCTGGTGATGCTGGTGCCTTCTTCTAGGATGGAGTTAATCTCCAGTTTGTCCATAATCCGATTCACGATTCCCAGTCCAAGTCCGTGGCCTCCATTGCTGGAGAAACCATCACGCATTGCCATGTCTATGGATGGTATGCCGGGACCTTTATCTTTGGTGGTAATGGTGATCTGTTTTTGTGGGTCTATCGATATAAAAAGCATTCCACCATTTGCGTGATGAACAAGATTGTTGCAGAGTTCGGTAGTGATGATGGCAATTTCATTGGCAAAGGTTTTGTTTCTGGTAACCGTTTCACATTGCTTGAGTACTTTCTGTTTGGCGAAAACCACGTCTGCCTTTGAGGTGATGTTTATGCGCCACGTCAGTTCAACGTGCATTTCTGTGAATGCTGAAGGAAGGTAATGGACACTCATTTTTGAGGCCGTGGTAGATACTTGCGAATGATGACTGTGGTGCCTTCTTCTGATGAAGAGTGGACTTGCATTTCATCCATCAGGCGTTTTGCGCCCGGCAGACCCATGCCCAGGCTCCTTGCAGTGCTGAAGCCAGCGGTCATCGCCTGTTCAATATTCTCTATCCCAGGACCTTGATCTACAAAGCGTAGTTCGAGATACGGTGGTGAGTGATGTTCTTCTACGCTCCATAGCATCCAGCCGGTTTTTGCGTATCGTTGTATGTTGCGAGAAAGTTCAGAGGCGGCGGTGACCATGCGTGTTACCTCGGTGAGGCTGAAACCAAGTTTGGTGCTGATGTCTCTCACGTGTTTGCGGGCATAAATAATATCTGCCTCGCTGTTGATGTTGATGCGGGTGCTGGGCAGGGGGGGCATGGTGGTGATCGTTGGTATGTGAGTTTGGTTCATGATGTAAAGCTACCTAATAAATAGTTATTCGACATCATGGTGTGTTGATTGGAATAGATCAGATCGAAGGCGCTATCAACGTTCAATGCTGTTTCCAGGGTTTGTAATACGATGCCCAATTCAGTTGCGGTGATGGCAACGGATGGTCTCATGCCGGAAATGATGGTTCTCCCTCCCATGATGCGAACCATTTCTGCGGTTTCGACAATCACCCGTGCGAAATACGAGTCGAGAATTTCGACGGTGGATATATCCATAATCAGGCCACGCGCTTCTTCTTCCTGCATTCTTTCCAGTACGGCAGTCTGGATGCGTGCGATGACATTGTCGTCCGGGTCCGGTGGAAAGGTGACGATCAACACCTCTTTGAGTTTGAGAACGGATATGTAGACGCTGTTCATTGATTGTTTCCAGTACCGCTTGCCTTGACTTCAAGATTCATCATGTCGAGAGCCACGCGCAACCCTGCTGCTAAAGATGCGCGCGTATTGACCCCGGTCAGGTCTATCCCGAGATGAACCAGTGTTTGCGCGATCGCGGGGCTGACCCCAGTGATAACGACATGTGAGCCAAGAAGCCTTACAGCACTAATAGTGTCGATTAAATGTTGGGCGGTGGCGGTATCTATGGCCGGGACGCCGGTGATATCGATAAGGGCGATGGACGAGCGGGTATCGACAATCTTTTCCAATAGCCGCTCCATGAACAAGCGGCTGCGTTCGCTGTTGAGTGTGCCGATGATGGTGGCGAGGATAATCCCATTCCACACCTGCACAACGGGAGTGGATATCTCGATGATTTCCGCGTGCTGTTGTGAGATGAGATCTTCTTTGGCCTGTGATCCGACGGCAACATAGGTGCTGATGGCCAGGCTTTGATCGAGCGCAATGACGCGCTCCAGCGCATCAAGAGCAATCAACGCACGCTCGGTATCCATGTTTTTGAATAGATGTGGTCTGAATAGTCGCAAATAATGACAATAGGCGGTGAGGTACCACTGAGGGGTGAGTCCAACGTGATGGTGAACCTCGCCGATGCGTAACCGAGAGGCCAGGTATCGTTCACCATAGTCTCCAGAGAAAAGCTCCAAAAAGTATTTACGTTGCGCCTGCTTGAGGCGTTCGAGGGTGCCTTCTTGCTTTAATAAGACATGGGTCTCATCAAAGCGCAGAAAGACTTCATAGATCTCGTCAATAATGAGGTCAACGGCTTGCTCAGCAATAGGTTCTAGCGTTTTGAGTATTTCAATATCGGAAGGTTCTAGACCGACGAAGGCTTTTAATCGTGGCCATTCGACAGGGGTAATGGTTCTATCGCCAAAAATAGGCATGGTGCTGGCTCCCTTCATAAAGCATAGTTTTGATGCATGTCCATACAGGCCCGATAGAGATCGGGCTATTCCGCAGTAACTAACTTAGCTATTTAAAGGATTGAAGCAACCGCTGTTTTAGTGCTCGAATTGATCGATATTGCGCCAAAAAATGAGAGGTATATACGGTATGGCGTAGGACGGGCGTGGGCTGAGGTCTAATTAACCCAGTGAAAGTGAGTCATAAAAATTAGCGTATAAATATTTGTTAAATAATATGAACTGAGGCTAGTAGTCTTCCAATTCCATGATTTCAACACGATCGACACGCATGGTGTAGCCGGACTCTGCCAGTTCTGAACTGATGGTTTCGATGCCCATGGTGCCATAGACCCAGAGCGCATCGAACAGCTGGTTGTCCAGACCTTTTTTGGAGGTGCCATACACAATTTGGTTTGGCGGTGGTGGTGGTACGTGGATACAGGCCCCAAAGAACGGGACCAATAAAAACTGACGCGTGGTTTTGGCATCGGTATCGAGCGGAATGATGTAGGCGGGGAGTTTGACTTTTTGCCCGGCGAGTTCTGTTACGACAGCCCGACCGACGGTGGGATCGGTTTGTTCTTCTATGATCGCGCCCAAATTATGAAGTTCTTCAAGGCTGTATTCTTTGGGCTGAATGGCCCCTTCAGGGACCAGATCTTCCCAGAAGGTGTCCAGGTATTCACTGTCTTCGGCATGCAGTAGCGGCATAAAAACCAGGCTACTGATGAGCGCGAGACGGGTGAGAAGGCGAATCATGGTCAAGCTCCTTAAATCCGAATAGTCATGCCATCGGCGAGTGATTGGCGGTAGGCGCGCAGGGCCGGGATCAGGCCGATGATGAATCCAGCGCCGATGATAAAACCAATTAATTGTAAGTCATAGCTGCTGAGCATGGTGATATCAATATAAAGGCCGACCTGGCTTTCTAGCAATGGTTGTGCAATCAGCAATAGGCTGTAGAGGAGTGCAACGCCGAGGCCGGCCCCCAGGATGGTAAGTAACCCGGCCTCACTCACCAATAGGCTAAAGATGTGGATCGGGCGTGCGCCAACCGAACGTAGAATGGCCATTTCACGGCGTCGTTCATTCAGGCTGGCAAGGAGCATGGTCAACATGCCGATCAGGCCGCTGATGACTACAAACACAGCGATGATCAGCAGGGCGCGTTCGGCTATGCTCATTAACCCCCAGAGTTCCTGCAATGCGACGCCGGGTAATACGGCCAGCAAGGGTTCGGCGCGATAGTCATTGACGTCGCGTTGAACACGGAATGTCGCCAGTTTGGAATCGAGACCAACCATGAAGGCGGTAATGGTCTTGGGTTGTAATTCCAACTGTCTTACCTGATCGGCCGTGATCTTGAGGTTGCGCATTGGCATGCCGTTTTGCCAGCCAATATGAATGGCCTCGATACCTTGCAGACTGACGTGGATGGTTTGATCGACGGGGGTGCCGGTGGGGGCCAAAATGCCGCTGACGACAAAGGGTTTGTCTTTATGTTGGGTAATGCCAACCTTGCCCAGGCCATGATTGATGATGATCTCTTGTCCCAGTGAATAATTGAGGGCCTTTGCAACCTCGGCGCCGAGTACGGCCTCGAATATGTCATCAAATGCCTGTCCTTGCGCAAAGCTCAGCGGGCGCTCATTGGCAAATTTGTAATGCTGGAAATAATTGTGATCCGTGCCAAGCACGCGGTAACCACGGTGTGAATCGCCGAGGGATAACGGGATGGTCCAGGCCACACTGCGATGATTGGCGAAGTGTTGATAGCTTTCCCACGACACATTGTTGGTGGCATTGCCGATGCGAAATACTGAGTAGAGCAGCAACTGGATGGACCCGCTGCGTGCGCCGACGATGAGATCGGTGCCGGCGATGGTGTTGGCGAAGTTGGCGCGCGCATCATTGCGGATCTTTTCCACCCCAAGCAGCAAACATACGCTGACGGCGATGGTCAGGACGGTCAGGAACGCGGTGACGCGGCGGTTCCAGAGGGAGTGCATTGCCAGGCGTAGCATGGCCATTAGTGTGTGCCCGCCTGGTTGAGGTCGTGCAGCGCAAGGCTGCGAGGAAACAGGGATTCCAGCGATGCATCATGACTGACAAAGAGCAGCGTACTCTGAGCGGCAGCACATTCGGCAAACAACAGTTGCAAAAAGGATGCACGGGCATCGGCATCCAGTGACGATGTGGGTTCGTCGGCGATGATAATCTCCGGCGCACCGATCAAGGCGCGTGCTGCGGCGACACGTTGTTGCTGACCGATGCTGAGTTCGGTAACGCGGCGATGATGGAGTTGGTCGTCATCCAGTCCAAGGTGGCGCAGCAGACGCTGTGCTTCTTGGTGCACGCTATGTTGCGTGCAGGCCTTGCTTTGGCGTTGTTTCGAAAAATGGCAAGGTAGAATTACGTTATCGATCACTGATAGATAGGGAATCAGGTTGAACATCTGAAAGATAAAGCCGATGTGGTCTGCGCGAAAGTGGTCGCGCTGGCGACTGCGCATCTGATTCAACGGTTGGCCCAGGATATTGATGACGCCTGATGTTGGCACCAGGACGCCTGCCAATAGACTAAGCAGGGTACTTTTGCCACTGCCGCTGGCGCCTTTGATGAAGACGCGCTCAGCGGCATTGATCTGTAGATGCGGAATGTCGAGCACATGCTGAGATTTGCCAGGGTAGGCAAATGTAAGGTGCTCGGCTGTGATTACGGGCGCAATACGCTCGGTCATATTCAGAATTGGATGAAGCTCTTGTCGGCGGTTAGGTTGGTGCCGCCCTGTTTGGCAGGGGTGATGAATTGTACCGCGATCGATTCAATTGCGGGGAACTGTTTAAACAATGCGACATTGATGCCTGTCAGGGCTGCCGTGTTGTCACAGCGCAGGGCATAATTGGCATCGAAGTCGCTATGGGCGTCGTGTTTGTCATCGTGGCGATGGCTGTGGTCATGTTTTGACAGGAGGTCGGTGACAATATCGTGTTGTTCCAGTCGGCAGGACGTGCCTTGCGTAATGAATAATTGTTCAGCCTGGCGGAGTTGTTCAACCGCAGTAGTGATTTGTTGCCGTTGCTGAGGTGTGCGAGGTTGATGTTCGAAGCCTACAATATTTGCAGCTGGGCTGCGAAACTCAATCAGTAATTGGCTGCCATCGATGGCAATATTAAGGTGGGCTGCACCATGGCTATGCGCGTCGTGTTGATGATGCTCATGTTGATGATGCTTATTCTTATGATCATGGTCACGCCCGGCTTGGGCCGCTTGAATCAGGCTAAGGCTTAGAATTACAGAGACTAGTGTGCGCACGATATCACTCCTATGGGGGATGGTTTGCGCTTATGACGTGTGCTTATGGAAAAGGTTCCAAGGAAGGTGTAATCGGAGTGAGCGGATAGAAGCGTACTTCCATGTACGCCCTCCATTCCCCGCATCCGTGCTTTTAGAACACCGTAACAATAGGTGATTGCCTGGGGTTTGTCTATTGCATGGTTCTGCGTGTGCAGCGTTTAGCGTGATGGAGTGTTTTTAGTATTAGTATTTGATGAGGAACTAATGCGGGCGGCAGTGAGCAGGCTGGTGATCGAGCGCGTGGTGCCACATTGAGAACAATCATACAGCGGTAACGCATCGATACTGGCATGCGGGATGGGCTGAATGGCAACAAACAGGAATGATGTATCTTGTTGGCAGGCAGGGCAGGTCATGGCGAGTTCGCTCGGATAGGCCGCGCCGTGTTGGACATCGTAGACCGGCGCTAGCTCTTCCGGATGCTCTTCCAGTTTTACGCTGTGTTTGATTTGTGCGCCGATACAAAAATGGCCGTCGTCCGACGGTCGACACCAGCATACCTCGGCGATGAGGCGTTCTGCAGGGCGTTGATGGAGGTTGTGCACGATTAAAACAAGTTGGGCACCCAGCGCGAGTGGCTCTTTAACTTCAAACGAAAGGCCCGACAGAGACATGTCGATCGTGCTGGCCTTGAGTAGGATGTCGCCCAGATCATCTAAGACGCGATCCTCCAGCAATGAATACAACAGCTGGATACCTACCGCCGGATAACGTATCTCCCGGCGGCGTTCATGCTGTGTCGTGGCTGCTTGCGTTGAGCTGGCTGGTGTCACGGCTTAGGATTTTCTTTTCTGGGTGCGAATGGCAGAGGTGATCGTATTCATCAGTGATGCACGATCGGTTTGAGCCTTTACCAGTACATTACTGACGCGACAAGAAATAGATTCGTCGACATCCAGTGCCGAGAAGATCACCACCCGCGGAGGGCGGACGCGTTTTTCGATCAGGTCCAGCAAGTCGGTGCCGGTACCATCCGGCAGGCCGATATCGAGCAGAACCAGGTCGAAATCTTCGTTTTCCAGCGCCTCGCGTGAGGCCTCAACGGTGGTGGTCCAAACCAGTTCGCACGAGTCACGCAGCATTAGACTGACGATTTTGTGTACATCCTGTTCGTCTTCTACATGCAGTACCTTGGGGCGATGATTCTCGGTGGCGACACTGTGAATGGCATTGAGCAGGCGCGACTGATCGATCGGTTTTGCCAGCCAGTCGATGACATCCATCGCGCCACCGCTTAAGTTGCGTCGCGCCTCATCTGATTTGACGGAAACGACCACGACCGGCAGATTGGCGGTGTTGGCATCTGCCCGCAGCGATGCCAGCATCTCCAGCCCATCTTCATCCGGGAGGACGATGTCTAGCGTCATGGCCTTATATTTATGGCCATCCTGTTGGATGCGTGCGCGTGCCTCACTGGCGGTATAGGCAACATCAGAGTTGTAGCCTTCTTCTGCCAGCATACGTTGTAATAAAGCAGCAATATCGGGGTCGTCTTCGACTATCAATATGCTAGCGTTTGCATTGCTGGTCAGTTTGGGTGGGGCCTTTAGATCGTTAGTGGAGGTGATCAACTCCGGTAGATCGAAGAAGAAGGTCGTGCCTATGCCGCTGCGGCTGACAAAGTCGATATGTCCACCATGTTTCTCGATGATCAGGCGCGAAATGCTGAGGCCGAGGCCGGTGCCACCCTTGTTGCGGCTGTCGGTAGAATCGGCCTGGGTGAATTTTTCAAAGACCTGAGGTTGAAACTCTTCCGGGATGCCGGGGCCATGATCGGTGACGCTAATACGAATGGCGTGTTCGCGGCGTGTGGCCGAGATCTCGATTTCGTTGTCTGGTGGTGAGAACTTGGCGGCATTGGAGAGCAGGTTGGCCATGACCTGCATTAAGCGGTCCTTGTCGGCAAAGGCAATGGGATCGTCGGCGATCGGTTTTATTACAAAGCGCACGCCATATTGGTTGGCGTAGGCCTCGTTGTCGGTGATGCTTTGCAGTACGAAATCCTTGATGTTGATCGGCGCAAAGCGGAATGCCATCTTGCCGGATTCGATCTTTTGGATGTCGAGGATGTCGTTGATCAGTAGCAGCAGGCGCTCGGTATTATTGGCGGCAACACGCAGCATGGCCTCCATGGGCTCAGACAATGCGCCGACGGCGCCGCCGAGGACCAGGTCGAGTGAACCCCGAATCGAGGTCAGGGGGGTGCGTAATTCGTGGCTGACGGTGGAGATGAATTCGTTTTTCATCATTTCCATCTGTTTGCGCTCGGTGATGTCACGCACGATGCCGCTAAACATCAACTCGCCGTCGATCTCAATTTCGCTGACCGCAAGGTCCATGGGGAAGGTGGTGCCGTTTTTACGGCGCCCGGTGACTTCGCGACCGATGCCGATGATCTTGGCGACATGGGTGTTTAGATAGTTGTGGAGGTAGCCGTCATGTTCTTCAGCGTAGGGTTCAGGCATCAAGACAGAGACGTTTTTGCCTATGACTTCGTGTGCCTCGTAACCAAATATCTTTTGCGCAGCGATATTGAAACTGTCGATGATGCCGCGTTTGTTGATGGTGATGATGCCGTCGACGACATTGTCGAGCACGGTGCGTAGTCGATTGGCCGATGAATGCAGTGCTTGTGCCGCTTCCACCTGTTCGCTGATGTCACGCACAATGCCGGTAAAAAAACGGCGATTGTGCAGTTGGCTTTCGCTGACGGCCAGCTCTAGCGGGAAGGTGCTGCCGTCTTTACGCAGCCCTTCCACTTGGCGGCCGGTGCCGATGATGCGGGCTTCTTTTGTGTCTTTATAGCGTTGAATATAGCCGTCGTGCGCGTGCTGATAGGGATCAGGCATGAGCATCTTGACGTTTTGGCCAATGACTTCGTTGGCCTGGTAGCCAAAAATTCGCTCGGATGCTTGGTTGAAGCTGGTGATGATGCCTAATTCATCAATGGTGATGATGCCATCGACGACATTATCGAGCACCGCCTGCAGACGCTCGCTGGCATCCAGGTGTAATTCATCCAGTAAAGAGCTGATGTCGTATTTTGACTTCAGGCGTTCGATTTCCTCAGTGGGAATCGCTGGTTTTTTGTGGCCATTTTTTTCCGACATTGAGAACTCGTATGTTTGGTTACCAGGTTAAACCGCCTTTTGTGCCCAAATATCCCGTATCTGGGATGCCAGCTTCATGGCCTCAAAGGGTTTCGGCAGCACATCCAGTGCACCTAAGGATTTAAAATGCGCAACCTCTTGGGGTTGAACCTTGGCGGTCATGAAGATGGCCGGAATGTTTGCCATGTTGGGCAATGCGCGAATCCCTTTTAAGGTTTCAGGCCCATCCATGCCGGGCATCATGACATCCAGCAACAATAGGTCAGGGGCAAATGCCTCCACTTCCGCCAAGGCCTCTTTGCCGGAGCTGCAGATCTTGAGTTCAAAGCCACCCACCATCTCTAACGCAACACGGGCGACGGTCTGGATGTCTTTTTCATCTTCAACATATAAAACTTTGTTTAAATCGTGTCCCATTTCTTTTTCAAGGCCTTTAGGAATGTTGGTTATGACCGAGTTGGTATTGTAACGGCATAACATTAGTAGATTGATACATTATAAAATAAATGGTAGTTTTGCTGGAAAATCCACAAAAAAATCATTATTTATTAGTATCCTATCTCAAAACGGCTGTGATCGGAAAGGCTAAGGTTATATCTCGTGTCCCAAGATGCATCAACGGTTCTACTGACCATCCAGAGGGAGTTCATTGCTGGCCTGCCGGATCGGCTTGAGCGCCTGAATCGTCTATTCAATGAGATCGACCTGGCTGTTTGGCCGGGAACGATCATCCCTGATCTACAACGTGAACTCCATAGCCTGAGCGGTACGGCGGGGAGTTATGGCCTGTCTTTGTTGACCGAGGCATCGCGTAAGCTTGAGGCTAAACTGGATGACATGCTGGAGCGGGAAGAAGTTCCCTCTGAATCAGAGTGGGATCAGTTTGCCAAGGCCTTGGTCCGCCTGCGTTTGGTTGCGGAGGCACCCAATGCCAATTTTGCCAGTGACTTTTTGGCACCCGAACGCCCGGTGAGAGACACGCGTACACCGCTGATCTATTTGGTGGAGGATGATGTGGGTCTCTGCTTCAGGGTCGAGGAGGCCTTGAGCAGTGAAGGCTTTCGGGTGCGCTGTTTTCATGGCTCAGATGATTTCAGGCAGGCCATCCTCGATGACAACGAGGAAAAGCCGTCGGTTGTAGTGATGGACCTGATGTTTCCCCAGGGCGATGACACGGGCATTACGCTGATGACCGAACTCGGCATCGGCGGGGATAGCGGAACGCCAGTGTTGGTGGTGTCGGCCAAGGATGACATCAACTCTCGTTTGGGCGCGTTTCGTTCTGGGGCGTGTCGATACATCACCAAACCTTACAATATCGGGCAGTTGACGGATGTGCTGGATCATTTGACGGGCCGTCAGCCGCCGGTGCCTTTCCGGGTGTTGTTGGTCGATGACGACCCGGACCTTTTGAAGATGCAGACGGCGGTATTGGAGGAGGCGGGGATCAAGGTCTGCGCACTGTCCAAACCCTTGCAAACGCTGGATGTGATCGATGAGTTTGCCCCGGATGTCATCGTGCTGGATGTACACATGCCGGGTGTGACCGGGCCGGAGCTTGCGGCCATCCTGCGCGAACGTGATGCCTATTTACAGGTGCCGATTCTGTTTTTGTCGGCCGAGACAGACATCAGTCGCCAATTGCAGGCCCTGAGTCTCGGTGGTGATGACTTCCTCGTTAAACCAATCAAGCCTGATCATTTCGTTGCGGCAGTCACGGCGCGGGCGCGGCGCATACGTCAGAACCGCGCGATGATGCGTCGTCTGGAGACCATGCTCTACGAACGTGACCGTGAGCATCAGGCGCTGAATCGACATGCCTTTGTCAGTGTGGCGGGCGGTGATGGTCTGATCATGCACGTGAATGACCGCTTCTGTGAGATGACGGGCTATCGGCGTGATGAACTGATTGGACAAAATCATAGTTATTTGAAATCAGGGCAGCATGACGCCGCGTTTTATCGTGAGATGTGGCACACCTTGCTCCGTGGACAGACCTGGCAAGGGGATATCTGCAATCGGCGCAAGAACGGCTGTTTGTTCTGGTGGCATACGACCATCACGCCGTTTGTCGATGCAGACGGCAAGCCTTACCAGTTTGTATCGATCAATACCGACATTACGGACATCAAAGAGCGTCAATCTGCGCTACAGACCTTGGTGGACTGTACGACCTCGGTCCGTGGGCAGGCCATGTTGCAAAAATCCGTACAGGGCTTGGCCCGTTTGACAGGGATGGAGATGAGTTTTGTTGCACTGTTGGATACGCAAGACCGTGATTACATCCAGATGGCCTCGTTCTGGAATCAAGACCGTTTTGAATCGATGCCACCTTTTCTGTTGCAACACACGCCTAGCGAACAGGTTTTACAGGATCGCTTGAAGATTATTCATCAGGGAGCCAGTCAGCAGTTTCCATTGGATACGAGTTTGGTGCAGGCAGGGATCGATGGGTATTTGGCGGTCGCGCTCGAGAACGCCAGTGGGGAAGCGCTGGGCGTGATCGGCATCATGGATACGAAACCGTTACAGGATGTTGAAACCAAGCACTCGTTGGTCAAACTGTTTGCGACCCGCGTAGCGTCTGAGATCGAACGCAGCCAAAACGAAGAAGAGATTGAACAGCATAAGGAACGCTTCCGTCGCGGCCAGTTGTTCGCAAATATCGGGACCTGGGAGTGGCTCGGGGATTCAGATGAGATCATCTGGTCTGAGATGATGGGGCCTCTCTTTGGCTTGCCGAAGGGGGCGTGTACGCTCCCCTACGCGGCAGTGAACAATATGATCTTTGCGGATGATCGTGAGCGGGTGCAGTTAGTGTTTCAAACGTCCTGGCTGGAGATTAAACCCTTTGAGGTTGAGCATAGGGTGATGCATCCCGATGGCTCGATTCGTTGGTTGTTGCAGCGTGGTTCAGTCAGTTGTGATGCGGCGGGACAGCCTAAGCAAATGCTGGGTGTGGTGCAGGATATCCATGACCGTAAACAGGCCGAATTGGCACGTATCGAAAGTGAGCGTCAGTTACAGCGGGCGCAGGCGATCGCCCATGTCGGCAGTTGGCAGTTTGATCGGCAGCAGGGACGCATGCTTTGGTCGGACGAGCTGTTTCGTATCTTCGGTCATCAACCCGGATCTGTGCAGCCGAGTGTGGAACTGTTTGAGTCGGTCATCCATAACGATGATCTGGCGCGTGTGAAGCAAGCCCAGGCTACCGCAGATGACACAGGCTATCTGGATATCAGTTATCGAATTACCTTGCCGAATGGTTCGACTAGGCATGTGCATCATTTGGGGTTTATTGAATTTGATCACGACGGGGTGATTTTGCATCAGGCCGGGACGATCCAGGATGTCACGGCGCAAGTGGATGCGCAGCAACAGCTGGTCGCCGCCGTGTATGCTGCTGAGCGGGCGAATCAAGCCAAGTCCCAGTTCTTGTCGAACATGAGTCACGAGCTGCGGACACCAATGAATGCAATCCTGGGCTTCAGCCAGATCCTTGATTATGACCCTGAGCTCAGTGAAGACCACCGTGAAAATGTTACCGAAATTCTGAAGGCGGGGAATCACCTGCTGGCGCTGATCAATGAGGTGCTGGATTTGGCCAAGGTTGAGTCAGGCCTGATTGATTTGTCTATCTGCGCGGTGGAGTTGCAGCCGTTGATCGATGCTTGTTTGACCCTGGTGCGTCCGTTGGCGGCTAAGCGCGAGATCGCATTGATCAATCGGTGCGAGGGGCATATTGCCGTTCGTGCCGATGCCACTCGATTGAAACAGGTGTTGTTGAACCTGTTGTCCAATGCAATCAAATACAACCGAGATCAAGGGCAGGTTGTGGTGGACTTTTGTGTACAGGAGACTGAATTGCATATTCGGGTGAAAGATACCGGAAATGGCATTCCTGCAGATCGGTTGAGCGAGCTCTTTCAGCCTTTTAATCGTTTGGATGCGGAGCATAGCAATATCGAGGGGACGGGGATCGGTCTTACCTTGACGCGCAACATCGTCGAGTTGATGGGCGGGCGAGTTGAGGTCGCCAGCACCGTGGGCGAAGGCAGTACCTTTGAGATCGTTCTGCCGCATGTGCCGTCCATGATGCCCTTGAACAAGGTTGCGCAAGATCAGGTGGCTGATATGACGAGTGATGGCTTGACGTCAGATTATGAACAGCACCAGGTGTTGTATGTGGAAGATAATCCGGCCAACCTGAAATTGGTGAGCCAGATCATGACCCAGCTGCCCAATGTGGAGCTGATTACGGCACATACGCCGCGATTGGGGCTGGAGTTGGCATTGAGTCATTTGCCACGTTTGATCTTGCTCGATATCAATATGCCGGGCATGAACGGCTTTCAAGTCCTGGAGTTATTGAAAAATGACGAGGCGACTGCGCATATTCCGGTGATCGCCTTGTCGGCCTACGCAATGCCCGGTGACATTGATAAAGGCTTGAAGGCCGGGTTTGTTGAATACGTGACCAAGCCTTTGAATGTTTCAAGTTTCCTGAAATTGGTCGAAAACCTACTATCGGGGTCGGAAAATAGGGTGTAGGTAGTGACTATGGGTGTTAATCGTCAAGCGCGCATTTTGATTGTCGATGATCAGGCATATAACTTAACCGTGTTGCAAAAGATGTTGGCAATGAAGGGGTATAAAGACCTTGAATTGCTGAGTGATTCTCGTCAGGTCATCGCGAGTTATCAGGCGAAACGACCTAATTTGATACTGCTGGATTTGAATATGCCGCATCTGGATGGTTTTCAGGTGTTGGCTCAACTGCAGGCCTTGAAGGATCCGTTATTGCCGCCCGTGGTGATGATCACCGCTCAAAACAGTGAAGACAATCAGGTGCGGGCGTTGTCCAGTGGTGCCCGGGATTTCATCACCAAACCTTTCAAAATGGATGAACTGATTGCCCGGGTTCAAAATCTGCTCGAGGTCGATGCATCTCATCAGTTATTGATCCAGCAGAATGTCGTACTTGAGGCGACGGTTGCAGAACGTGCGCAGGAGTTATTGGGCACGCGGCGCCATTTGGTGTCGTTGATGGGGCAGGTCGTCTGCCAGCGTGAACCCTATAAAAAAGGTCGTTCAGAGCGTGTGGCGTGCTTGGCGAAGTTAATCGCGGCCCAGCTGGGTTGGCAAATGCCGGAGTGTGATCGTCTGTATCTAGCTGCACAGTTGTACGATGTCGGCATGGCGAGTGTGCCGGAGCATATCTTGTTATCTGCTGAACCACTGGCGGAGGATGCACGGGCACAGATTCGCAATCATGCGGTTGTCGGTGCGGATTGGCTGGCGGGCGATAATAGCCAGATGATGCAAATGGCTCAGGAGATCTCGCTGCGTCATCACGAGCATTGGGATGGCTCAGGCTATCCTGGGGGCGTGCGTGGAGATGAGATTCCGCAGGCGGCGCGGATTGTCGCCGTTGCCGATGTGTTTGAGGCCTTGATCTCTGAGCGCCCGCATCGTGCCGCGCTCTCCAAACAGGAGGCACTGGACTGGATCAAGGCCGGCAGTGGAAGTTTGTTTGATCCTGATGTGGTGACGGCCTTTTTGGCGATCAAGGCCGATGGCCTCGCGGCCTGTTAATCAGCCGCTAAGCAGTACTGAATAAACGCCCGTGCGGCGTTGGACAGCGTGCGTTTGGGGTGATGAACGATGCCCAGCTTTCTTTCGACGACAATGTGACTGCCTTGCGCCGGTTTTAATTCGTCTTCCAGCATGTTCTCCGGCCACAGGCTCCAGCCCATGCCGACGCTGACCATCATCTTGATGGTTTCCAGATAGTGGGTTTCCAGTTTGGTGTTGATGGTGCCGAGCCCCAGTTGGCGGTCGATCAGCTCGCGGGTGTAGGTGCCGCGCGCCGGCAGGATGGCCGGGTAGCGGCCGAGGACCTCGGCGTTGATGACGGGCTCCTGCGCCAGTGGGTGGGTGGGGCTGACGGTCAGCACCAGGCGGTCGACCCAGGTCTCGATCATCTCCAATTGCGTGCTGCCTGCCGGGGGCAGCGAAATCAAGGCCAGTTCCAGTTCGCCGTGTTCGACGGCGCGGCAGCCCTGTTCTGAATCCATGAAGTTTAGATCCAGCTCTACATCGGGATAATCCAAGATGTATTGTTGCAAGACCTTGGGCAGGCGGTGCAGGCCGATGTGATGCGAGGTGGCGAGCTTGAGCTGGCCTTTGATGCTGCTGTCGAGATTGGCGATGGCGCGGCGGCTGTCTTCGACCTCGGCCAGGATACGCCGGGCGTGGATCAACAGCGCCTGGCCGGCCTCGGTCAGGTGCGGCGTGCGGCCGATGCGGTCGAACAGCTTGCTGCCTAACCCTTGTTCCAGCGCAGCGATACGCTTGCTGACGGCGGGTTGGGTCAGGTAGAGCGCCTCGGCCGCCAATGAGAACGAGCCGGTTTCGGCGACGGTGACGAAGGCCTGCAGGTCGTTGATGTTCAAGTCTTGTATTCCTGTTTGGAATGTTAAGTATAAAAACAATGAATTTGTCTTATATTAGCCGCTTGGCTAAGATGGCGCCATGTTCGAATTCTGAATAACAGGCACTCACCGCAAGGGGCGCCAAGAATTATTGGTGTGCCAACTTCGGGACCTTTGTGTCCTTCGCGGTTAGAGCGTTTTTTGTGGAGTGAAGAAATGGCAGGCAAGACCTTATACGACAAACTTTGGGACGCCCATGTGGTGCGTCAGAATGACGACGGCAGCTGCCTTATATATATAGATAGGCAGCTGGTGCACGAGGTGACCTCGCCGCAGGCCTTTGAGGGGCTGCGTATGGCTGGGCGCAAGCTGTGGCGGGTGGATGCCAATCTGGCGACGCCGGACCACAACGTGCCGACCACCGGCCAGGCGGCCGGGGTCGAGGGCATCGTCGATCCGACCTCCAAGCTGCAGGTACAGACCCTCGACAGCAACTGCGACTTCTTCGGTGTCACCGAATTCAAGATGAACGACCCGCGTCAGGGCATCGTGCACGTGGTCGGTCCGGAGCAAGGCGCGACCTTGCCGGGCATGACCGTGGTCTGTGGTGACTCGCACACCTCGACCCACGGTGCGCTGGGCGCCCTGGCGCACGGCATCGGCACCTCTGAGGTCGAGCACGTGATGGCGACGCAGTGTCTGATCCAGAAGAAATCGAAAAACATGTTGGTGCGCGTCAATGGCCATGTCGGCCCTGGCGTGGATGCCAAAGACATCGTGCTGGCGATCATCGGCAAGATTGGCACCGCCGGCGGCACCGGTTATGCGATCGAGTTCGCCGGTGAGGCGATCACGGATCTGTCGATCGAAGGCCGCATGACCGTCTGCAATATGGCGATCGAAGCGGGTGCCCGAGCCGGTATGGTGGCAGTGGATGACAAGACTATCGATTACGTCAAAGGCCGTCCTTATGCGCCGAGCGCAGATCAATGGGATGCGGCAGTCGCCAACTGGGCTGACCTGCACTCGGATGCCGATGCGGTGTTCGATACAGTTGTTGAGTTGAACGCGGCCGACATCCAGCCGCAGGTCACCTGGGGCACCTCGCCCGAGATGGTGGTGTCAGTGGATGACAAGGTGCCGAACCCGGCGAACGAGCGTGATGCCGTCAAACGCACCGGCATGGAAAAGGCGCTGGCCTACATGGGGCTGCAGGCAGACACGCCGATCCGCGAGATTGCGATAGATAAGGTCTTCATCGGCTCCTGCACCAATTCGCGGATCGAAGATATCCGCGCTGCGGCGGCCGTGGCCAAGGGGCGCAAGGTCGCTGCCAACGTCAAACTGGCGATGGTGGTGCCGGGTTCTGGCCTGGTCAAACAACAGGCCGAGGCAGAGGGTCTGGATAAGATCCTGGTCGAGGCAGGATTTGAATGGCGTGAGCCGGGCTGTTCCATGTGTCTGGCGATGAACGCCGATCGTTTGGAGCCGGGTGAGCGTTGTGCGTCGACGTCGAATCGTAACTTCGAAGGGCGTCAGGGCATGGGCGGACGCACGCATCTGGTCGGGCCTGCAATGGCTGCTGCAGCGGCCATTGCAGGGCATTTTACTGATGTTCGTCATTTGAATTGAAGCTAGGAGTCTTGGTATGAAAAAACTGTTGGCACTGTTGTCTGCTTCTATCCTGATGTTCACGCTGAGTGGTTGCGAAACGATGAAGGGCTTAGGCAAGGATTTGGAAAAGCTCGGCGGCAAGATTGAAGACGCCGCAAGTAAATAAGGTCTGATCATGGAAAAATTTGTCACATTAAATGGTTTGGTTGCCCCCTTGGATCGTCCCAATGTCGATACCGATGCGATCATTCCGAAGCAGTTTCTGAAATCGATCAAACGTTCGGGCTTTGGCCCCAATCTGTTTGACGAATGGCGTTACCTGGATCGTGGTGAGCCTGGCATGGACAACAGCAATCGCCCGCTGAACCCTGATTTTGTCTTGAATCAGGCGCGCTACCAGGGCGTCAGCGTGCTGCTCGGGCGGGACAACTTCGGTTGTGGTTCTTCGCGCGAACACGCGCCATGGGCGCTTGAAGACTTTGGTTTTCGCAGCGTGATTGCGCCGAGCTTCGCAGATATCTTTTACAACAACTGTTTTAAGAATGGCATCCTGCCCATCGTATTGAGTGCGGCGATCGTGGATCAGTTGTTCAAAGAGACTGAGGCTAGTGAAGGTTACATGTTGAACATCGATCTGCAGGCGCAGACCGTAACGACGCCCAACGGTGAATCGTTTGGTTTTGAAGTCGATGCGTTTCGTAAATACTGCCTGCTGAATGGTCTGGATGATATCGGCTTGACCTTGCAGCACGTGGATGACATCAAGGCCTACGAGGTGAAACGCAAGACTGCAACACCGTGGTTGTTTAGATAGACCTAGATGTAGGGTGGGTAAAGGCGATAGCAGCAACCCACCGATCCGTCGCTGCTTGCGACACAATATCGATTGAGTGCCTATCGGCACAACTTGGTGGGTTACGCGAGGCTAACCCACCCTACATTGATTTTTTTAATTGAGAGTAGAGTCATGACTAAAAAGATTGCAGTTCTGCCGGGTGACGGCATAGGTCCAGAGATCGTGCGCGAAGCGGTGAAGGTATTGGAAGCATTGAAGGCGAATCACGGCCTGGATATTGAGATGACCGAGGGCGCGATCGGTGGTGCCGGTTATGACGCCGCCGGTGATCCGCTGCCAGCCGAGACGCTGGCGCTGGCCAAGGCCTCCGATGCAGTCTTGTTGGGTGCAGTGGGTGGTCCTCAGTACGACAAGCTGGATCGTCCGCTGCGTCCTGAGCGTGGCCTGCTGCGCATCCGTAAAGAGCTGAACCTGTTCGGCAACCTGCGCCCTGCCTTGTTGTACCCGGAATTGGCCGAGGCCTCGACCCTGAAGCCAGAGATCGTGGCGGGTCTGGATATCATGATCGTGCGCGAATTGACTGGCGACATCTACTTTGGTCAACCACGCGGGATTGAAGAGCGCAACGGTGAACGCGTGGGTTATAACACCATGGTGTACTCTGAGTCTGAGATCCGCCGCGTCGCCCACATGGCCTTCCAGATTGCGATGAAGCGCAACAAGAAGCTGTGTTCGGTCGAGAAGGCCAACGTGCTCGAGTGTTCCGAACTGTGGAAAGAGGTCGTGATCGAGGTCAGCAAGGAATACCCAGAGGTCGAGCTGAGCCACATGTATGTCGACAACGCCGCGATGCAGTTGGTGCGTGCGCCGAAGCAGTTTGATGTGATTGTCACCGGCAATATCTTTGGCGACATTCTGTCGGATGCGGCGTCTATGCTGACAGGGTCGATCGGTATGCTGCCGTCGGCATCACTGGATGAAAACAACAAGGGTATGTACGAACCGATCCACGGTTCTGCGCCGGATATCGCGGGTAAGAACATTGCCAATCCGTTGGCGACGATCTTGTCGGTATCGATGATGTTGCGTTACACCTTTGGTGATGAGGCGCAGGCCAAACGCGTTGATGACGCAGTGGCCAAGGTGCTGGCGGCGGGTTATCGTACCGGGGATATCTATTCGCCCGGCACCAAGAAGGTCAGCTGTTCTGAAATGGGTGATGCCGTAGTCGCGGCACTGGCGTAAGTGTTAAAGGAGCGAGCAATGAAACGAGTAGGTTTTATAGGTTGGCGCGGCATGGTCGGCTCGGTGCTGATGCAGCGCATGCGCGAAGAAAATGATTTTGCCGGCATCGAACCGGTATTTTTTACCACCTCGCAAGCGGGTGCACCGGGGCCGGATGTGGGTAAGGATGTGCCAGCGCTGAAGGATGCCAACAGCATCGATGAGCTGAAGGCGATGGATGTGATCGTCTCTTGCCAAGGCGGCGATTACACCAAGGCGATCTACGAGCCACTGCGCAACACGGGTTGGAATGGTTATTGGATTGATGCAGCCTCTGCGCTGCGGATGAAGGACGATGCGATTATTATCCTCGATCCGGTCAATCGCAACGTGATTGAAAACGGGATCGCCAAGGGCATCAAGACCTATGTCGGTGGTAACTGTACCGTCAGCCTGATGTTGATGGCGATCGGCGGTCTGTTTGAGAAAGGGCTGGTCGAGTGGATCTCTCCGATGACCTATCAGGCGGCCTCAGGCGCCGGTGCGCGTAACATGCGTGAGCTGATCAAACAGATGGGGGCGGTGCACGATGATGTGAAGTCTCTGGTCGATAATCCAGCGGCGGGTATTCTGGAGATCGACAAGAAAGTCACTGAGTTTCTGCGCTCCGATGCCTATCCGACTCAGGACTGGCCGGTGCCGCTGGCAGGTTCTCTGATCCCATGGATTGATGTGGCGCTGGAATCCGGCCAAAGCAAGGAAGAGTGGAAGGCGCAGGTNNGCGCAGGTCGAGGCCAACAAGATCCTGGGTCGCAGCGACAAGCAGATCCCGATCGATGGTCTGTGCGTGCGCATTGGCGCGATGCGGTGCCATAGCCAGGCCTTGACCATCAAGATGACCAAGGACGTGCCGCTGGATGAGATCCATGAAATCATCGCCACCCACAATGACTGGGTGAAGGTGGTGCCGAATGATCGTCAGATCACCATGGAACAACTGACGCCGGCGGCGGTGACGGGAACCCTGACGGTGCCGGTCGGTCGTATGCGTAAGCTGAACATGGGGCCACAATATCTGTCGGCGTTCACCGTTGGCGATCAATTGTTGTGGGGCGCGGCCGAGCCGCTGCGTCGTATGCTGCGTATCCTGCAGGAGAGTTAAATAAGACCTATGTCAGATCAGATCAATATTGCAGTGGTCGGTGCGAGCAGCCTCGAAGGCAAGGCCGCGCTGGAGATTCTGGCGGAAGATAAAGACCTGTCCTTAGGGCAGGTCTTTGTCGTTGATGATGAAGCCCAGGCTGGCGGGCGTGTCGAATTCGAGGGCAAGCACCTGCGTATTCAACCGCTGGCCAAATTCGACTTCAGTCAGGTTCAGGTGGCATTGTTCTTCGTCGGTGCAGACTTGGCGGAAGAATATGCGCCCAAGGCGGCCGGGCAGGGCTGTGTCGTCATCGATGACAGCGATTGTTTTCGACTGGATGACGATGTGCCACTGGTGATTGCCGATGTGAATCCTGAGGCGGTTGCCGGTTACAAAGAATCCGGCATCATCGCCAACCCGAATGGTTGTGTGAATATGCTGCTGACGGCGATCAAACCGTTGCACGATGCCGCAGGGGTGACGCGGATCAATATCTCGACCTACCAGTCGGCCTCTGGTCGTGGTCAGGCCGGGGTGGAGGAGCTGGCGGCGCAGGCGACGGCGATGTTCAACATGCGTGACATCAAGGCCAAGGTCTTTGCCAAACAGTTGGCGTTCAACCTGTTGCCGATGATCGGCGCGCTGGAGAATAACGGTTACAGCCGCGAGGAAATGAAGATCGTGCGTGAAGTTGGTCGGCTGTTGGGCGATCAGGCGCCGAGCGTGAATCCAACCACAGTACGGGTGCCGGTATTTCACGGTCATGCGATGACGGTTCACCTTGAAACCCGCGATAAGCTAACGGCTGAGGCCGCTGCTCGCCTGTTGGCTCAGGCGCCCGGGGTAACGGTGGTTGACGTCGACAGTGAGGAGGCCTATCCAACACCGGTGACTTGTGCAGTTGGCAGCGATAAAGTGATGGTGGGGCGCTTGCGTGAAGATATCTCGCACCCCAAGGGTTTAGATTTATGGTTGGTCGCCGATAATCTACGCAAAGGTTCTGCGCTAAATAGTGTCCAGACCTGTAAAATTCTGATAAAAGATTATTTATAAAACCAAGTAGGATGTGGGTTTTAAGCCGGATCGGTCGTTTACCAGGGCGTGTTGGGGCGTTGGGTGACAGCGAACTTGATCAAGGAAAGGCTCACGAAAATGCAGCTATTGCCGCTACCTCCGCGTGGCGATGATTGGATAATCGTGACATGACACAAAAAAATTGGAAACTGCGTAAGGGAATGAAGAAACGCAAGCTGGCTTTGGCGCTTGCTGCCTGTTTGAGCGTGCCGTCGGCCAATCTGTTTGCGCTAGGGACTGGCGAAATCGTCGTTAATTCGGCGCTCAATCAACCTCTTAATGCCAAGATCGGTCTGGTTTCAGTGAATGAGGCTGAACTCGAATCGTTAAGTGTGGCGATGGCCTCAAATGAAGCCTTCGAGCGCATGGGGATTGAGCGTTCGTCCTTGTTGGGCGACTTCACCTTTGAGGTGATGGTCGATGGCAAGTCTGCACCGTATATCAAAGTTTCATCCAAGAATCCGATTCGCGAACCCTTCATCGATTTTATTGTGTCGATCAGCTGGGAAAACGGGCAGATGCTGCGTGAGTACACGCTGTTGCTGGATCCGCCTGTATTCGCGGATGACCTGACCGATGCCACACCCGTATTGGCGCCAGTGGCTGCACCCACTCAAATTGAACGCCAGGCTGCAGCCTCAACGCCGGCTAAACCAGCAGTAGCTAAAGCCTCGCGGACGATGGATGTCCCTGCAGGCAGTTATGGTCCCACTAAACGGACTGACACCTTGTGGGGCATTGCCCGTGATATGCGGCCGGACCCTTCTGTCAGCGCGCCACAAATGATGATGGCGCTGTTGCGTGAGAATCCAGAGGCCTTCATTGACGGCAACGTCAACAACCTGAAGGCTGGATATGTGCTGGACGCACCTTCGATGACACTGATCGAGTCGATGTCCAAGGCCGATGCCTCTGCGACAATCAATAGTCAATACCAGGACTGGCTGGCAAAACGCCAGGGCGAAATTGTTCGTCCTTCAGGTCAGTCTGCAGGGAAATCCATTCCAACAGATCGTCCTGTTGTGAAGAGTGGGGCTCGCTTGCAGTTGGTGAGTCCTGAGCAGATATCGAGCGGTGCCCAGGCGCAGGTGGGGGCTGGAGGCTCTTCAGATGCCCAATTGGCAATTGCCATTGAAAGCGCCGAGGTTGCAAAACAAGAAAATGCTGAACTGCGTGAACGGGTGGTTGAGCTTGAGCGTCAGCTACAGTCTGTGCAGCGACTGCTGACATTGAAAGATAATGATCTGGGTGCATTGCAGGCGGAAGCGGCTAAAGGCGAGGTGGTTGCTCAACCCACTGTCGCTGAACACCCCGCTGTTGTTGCGACAGAGCCAGAAACCGTCGCAGCGGCTCAGGTACAATCAGAGCCCAAGGTGGAGCCTCAACCAGAGGCTAAACCAGCGCCCAAACCACTTCCCAAACCAGTGGCTGAACCCGAGTTATTGGAAGAGCCTTCATTGATGGATACCGTTTTGCAGGATCCGAAACTGTTGGCGCTGGTGCTGGGCGTGCCTGTGCTATTGCTGGCAGGGGTGTTGACGATGATTCGTCGTCGAAAACAACAGGCCCTGGAAGACGAGGGGTTTGATGCCGCTCGGGTTGTTGCAGATGGTGGTGATAGCGCCAAGAAGGCGGTTATCGCCGCAACAGCAGCTGTTGCAGCCGGGGCAGTCGCTAAAGAGGCGGCAGCCGCTACCAAGGATGTCGACAGTGCAAGCGATGCGGCCGCTGAGCCTGTCGCCGACATGGGATATGGTGTCGACACGGGCGTAATTCACGAAGAGAGCGAAATTGATCCGATCGCAGAGGCGGATGTTTATTTGGCTTACCGTCGTTATGAGCAGGCGGAAGGTCTGTTGAAAGATGCGATTCGCCATGATCCCGAGCGCCAGGAACTCAAGCTAAAACTGCTCGAAATTTATTATGCCACCAAGAATACAGACGCATTTGAGAATCAGGCGGAAGCCTTATACGCCTCTCTCGGTGGTCAAGAGGAAGGTGTGTGGCAACAGGCATTGGCGATGGGGCGTGAGCTGAGTCCGGGGCATCCGTTGTTTTCAGAGGGCGGTTCAGCCGCTACCGAGGAAGTGATGGATAACTTCGATGCTGAATCATTGGAAAATGATGTAGCAGAGGCCGAATTTGCATCCGAATCCGCTACTGCAGATATCTCCGAGCCTGATATGGGAGAGGCGGATGAACTGATCTCAGACCAGGATCTCGCAAGTAGCCTAGATATCTCGGAAGAAGATTTGGGCGGTTTGACTTCGGCTGATTCGGCGGCTGAGGCAGATGCGCTGGCAACGGCGGCCAAGGATCTGGATCTCGATCTGGATTCCCTGGGTGATCTCGATTCGTTGGGGGATCTTGATTCTCTGGGGGATTTGGACTCTCTGGGTGATTTGGATTCGATGTCCTCTTTGGATGACGCTAATCTTGATTTGGGCGAACTTGAGAGCCCTGAGCTTGATGGGTCTGCCAAGGACAAGAAACCTCACGCCGCAGCTGACTCGGGCGCAGAACTAGGCGAGTTTGATCTGGATCGAGCTGATGCAAATGCCTTGGGCGAGGATCCGTTAGCAGATTTAAATGATGATGGCCTCGCATCGAATATGGATGATAGTGGTCGTGAAGCGACCGAGTTATCCGACTTTGATCTGGGTGGGCTAGAGGCCGAGAATGCTGCGGTGGCTGATGCTGATGCAAATTTATCGGCTGACGATGTGTTGCAGGAGCCTATTGATGGCATCATGTCTGATGAGTTGTCAGAGCTTGGCGGTCTGGATAACGAAGTTCTGGCTCAGCAAACAGATGATGATTTGGCTGCTGATCTTGAGGCCTTGGGTGACAGCGATTCGTTGGCACCAGGTGACGAGGCATTATCCAACACGCTGGATTTGGATGCCGAGACGGTTAATGCGAATGCTGGTGAATTCGATCTGAGTGACCTGGATGATTTCGAGGCACAAATGAAAGAGTTTGAATCATCATTGGCATCGGACGATATGATGAACCTGGATGCGCTGTCTTTGGATGAGCCTGCTCAAGGGCCGGACTTATCCGAAGTGCTGTCCGGTGATGAAAGCCTGTTTGCCAATAGCGATGATGCTGTGGGCAGTAAATTGGATCTGGCCAAGGCGTATATCGATATGGGTGATGAAGAAGGTGCGCGCGCCATGCTGAACGAGGTCATCGGCGAAGGTGATGATACTCAGAAGCGGGAAGCTGAACAGCTGATGCAACAGCTCGGGTAATGTATCGATTGTTGAGCCATTTCCAGTCCATGATTGAATCAAGCCACCCTGTGATCAGGGTGGCTTCTTTTTTGGTGCTGGCAGTATTTCTGGCGTTGGGCGAGCCGCTGCATTTTTGGTTGATTAGCGGTCTGATCGCCCTGTCGTATGTGGTCTTGGGATTGAAAACGCTGCAAGGTGCCGGACCGATGTTGTGGCGCATGCGTTGGTTCTTCTTGTCCATCTTTGTGGTGTATCTGTGGCTGACGCCAGGTCCTGCCTCCATCGAGGTATTGGTGACGGCCTGTTATCGCGTCTCGGTGTTGGTGATGATGGTGCTTGCGGTGCATGCCTTGTTGTCGGTGACGCCGCGTCAGCAGTTGGTGGCGGCCATATATAGTCTGGCTTGGCCGTTGCAGTTTGTGGGCTTGTCACGGCAGCGATTGGCAGTACGGGTGGCGCTGGTGATGGAGTATGTGCCGCAGGTGCAGCAGGTGTGTCGTCAGGCTGGCGAGGCGGGGGGGGCGGGGGGGGGGCCCCCCCCCCCCCCCCCCCCCCCACCCCGGGCCCCCCC
>DHYU01000053.1:14657-18426 GCA_002415485.1 Proteobacteria bacterium UBA5122 | reverse complement strand
GTCTTCCAGCTCGATCTCTTTGGCGACCGATACGCCGTCTTTAGTGACGGTAGGGGCGCCCCAGCTCTTTTCCAGGACAACGTTACGGCCCTTGGGGCCCAGGGTGACTTTAACCGCGTTGGCGAGGACATTTACGCCCTTGACCATCTTGCCGCGGGCGTCGCTTGAAAAACTAATCTCTTTTGCTGCCATTTGGATAATCTCCGAAGAAAATTAAGTGCAATTATTTTTCAATGATGGCGAAGACATCTTCTTCGCGCATGACCAGCAGATCCTTACCGTCGACCTTGATCTCGGTGCCGGAATATTTACCGAACATGATCTGGTCACCGGCCTTGACGGTGAGGGCACGGGCTTCGCCGCTGTCCAGCACACGGCCGGTACCGACGGCAACCACTTCACCCATTTGAGGTTTTTCCTGAGCGCTACCGGGCAGGACAATACCGCCGGCGCTGGTGGTTTCGCTTTCGAGGCGTTTTACGATCAGACGATCATGTAAAGGACGAATGTTCACATCGTGCTCCTGAATAAAAGTAATGACGGCCCAATGCCGCCGACTAGGTTGTAGTTAAAGTGCGCTGCGCCTGGCCTGGGAGCGAACTCCGCAGGCCCGGCAACAACTGCTGCCCCCGATATGTGGACAGCCCCTGGGCATTACAAGGGGGGACAACTAAAAATTTTTACACCAGCTCATCCGACGGTTCGAGCGGGATGACCGAGGCCAACCGCCAGATCTCGCTGTTGTATTCGGCCATCGTGCGGTCGGTTGAAAAACGACCGCTGGCGGCGACATTGAGGATGCTGAGCCGCGTCCAGCCGTCCTGGTCACGATAGGCCTCGGCCGCCCGCTGCTGGGCATCGATGTAGCTGCGGAAGTCCGCCGCCACCAGCCATGGATCATGCGGGCTGCGGATGGCCTGGATGATGTCATCAAACAGCCCGGGCTCGAACTGGTTGAAGTGACCACTCTCCAGCAGCTGCATCACACGGCGCAGGTCACCATCCTGTTCGATGATGGCGTTGGGATCGTAGTGACCACGCAGCTCCGAAACCTGATCGGCAGTCAGACCAAACAGGAAGAAGTTGTCCTCACCCACCGCCTCGCGGATCTCGATGTTGGCGCCGTCGAGGGTGCCGATGGTGACCGCACCATTCATCATGAACTTCATATTGCCCGTGCCGGAGGCCTCTTTACCGGCGGTCGAGATCTGTTCCGACAGATCGCTGCCGGGACAGATGATCTCCATCGCCGTCACGCGGTAGTTAGGCAGGAAGGCGACCTTGAGCAGATGGCCAACATCGTCATCGCTGTTGACCATCTGCGCGACATTATTGACCAGCTTGATGATGCGTTTGGCCATCGCGTAACCGGGCGCGGCCTTGCCACCGATCAACACGCAGCGGGGCGTCCAGTTGTCGGTATCGCCACGTTTGATGCGATCGTAGAGATGGATCACGTGCAGGATGTTCAGCAACTGGCGCTTGTATTCGTGGATACGTTTGACCTGCACGTCGAACATGGCGTCGAGGCCAAAGTCGACGCCGCAGTCGCTCTTCACCAGCGTGGCCAAACGCGCCTTGTTGGCGCGCTTCACCTCGCGCCAGCGGGCACGGAACGCGGCATCCTCGACAAACGGCAGCAGACGCGCCAGTTGGTCGAGATCGACCACCCATTCATCGCCGATCACGCTATTGATCAGCTCGCTCTGACGGCCATTGCACCAGGCCAGCCAGCGGCGTTGCGTGACGCCATTGGTCTTGTTGTTAAACTTTTGCGGCCACAGTTCATAGAAGTCACGGAACAGGCCCTGCTTCAGCAAGGTGGAATGCAGCTCGGCGACGCCGTTGATCGAGTAGCTGCCGACGATGGCGAGATAGGCCATACGCACCTGCGGTTCATCGCCCTCTTCAATGATCGACATCCGCGCCAGACGCTCGGTATCGCCCGGCCAGCGGCGCGCCACTTCACTCAGGAAGCGGGCATTGATCTCATAGATGATCTCCAGCAGGCGCGGCAACAGGCGCGCGAACATGCGCACCGGCCAGCGCTCCAACGCCTCGGGCAACAGGGTGTGATTGGTGTAGGCCATGGTGCGACTGACAATGCCCCAGGCGCGATCCCAGTCCATGCGCTGCTCGTCGAGCAGCTGGCGCATCAACTCGGCGATGGCGATGGTCGGGTGGGTATCGTTGAGCTGAAAACAGTTCTTGTCGGCGAAGGTACGGAAGTCCTTGCCGTGGTCACGAATCCAGCGCCGCAGCACATCCTGCAGACTGGCCGAGGCCAGGAAGTACTGCTGTTTCAGGCGCAGCTCCTTACCATTCTCGCTGCTGTCATTCGGATAGAGCACCATCGAGATGTGTTCGGCGTCGTTCTTCGCCGCCACCGATTCGGAATAATCACCGGCGTTGAATTCATCGAGGTCGAATTCATCGGTCGCCGCCGCACTCCACAGGCGCAGCGTGTTGACGGTGCCATTTTTATACCCCGGTACCGGCACGTCGTAAGGCACTGCGAGCACATCCTGCGTGCCGACCCAGCGGTGATGGCCGACGCCATGATCGTCCTGGTAATACTCGGTGCGGCCACCGAACTTCACGCGCTGCATGAACTCCGGCCGTTCCAGCTCCCACGGGTTGCCGTTACGCAGCCAGTGATCCGGCTCTTCCACCTGATGACCGTTTTCGATCTTTTGGCGGAACATGCCGTATTCGTAGCGGATGCCGTAGCCGATCACCGGCAGCTGCAGGGTGGCGCAGCTGTCGAGGAAACAGGCCGCCAGACGGCCCAGACCACCATTGCCCAGACCGGCATCGTGCTCGGCCTCGGCAATCTCTTCCAGATCGATCCCGTACTCGGCCACCGCTGCGGTTGCCTCGTCCTCAACCCCAAGGTTGAGCATCGCATTTCCCAGAGCACGCCCCATCAGGAATTCCAGCGACATGTAATGGGCACGGCGACAATCGGACTGCTGATAGGCCTCGCGCGTGTGCTTCCAACGCTCCATCACCCGATCACGCAACACCAGGGCCAGCGCCGAATATGGATAATGACGCGACATGCAGAAACGATCCCGCCCCAGCGTAATGCTGAAGTGGCGACGAAAATCGACGGCCAGGTCATGACTCGTCATGCCCAGAGAAGGGAATTCGGTCAGTTCCGGTACCGGCTGGCTGGTGGCGAGTGGTTCGAAGATCATCAATCAATCCTTCACAAAGCAGATGTATATTTCAGTTGGCGCGCAGTGTACCTGATTAACCTCTTTGTTGCCTCTTTATGGCCATATTCCAGCTCCTCTATCTCGGCAACTGACGGAACGGTTCACGCATAACGCAGTCCCATAACCTTGTAATTCATGCAGTCAACCCCATAATTGACACACAAAACTGACAGACCACTGATAAACCTTAGAAAAAGTTACTCAGTAGCGGAAAGGAGCCCCATGTCGTACCAAGCGCAGTTTCAACAGCTCGCCCACCACGTCAATCAACACATCATCGGCCAACCCGGTCTGGTCGACCGCCTGCTGATCGCCCTGCTCTGCGACGGCCACCTGCTGGTCGAGGGCGCGCCCGGTCTGGCCAAGACCCGCGCCATCAAGGTCCTCGCCGATGCGATTGAAGGCGACTTCCATCGCGTGCAGTTCACGCCCGACCTGCTGCCCGCCGATCTCACCGGCACCGAGATCTTCCGCCCGCAGGACGGCAGTTTTCAGTTCCAGCAGGGGCCGCTGTTCCACAACCTGATCCTGGCCGACGAGATCAACCG
>DHYU01000053.1:396-14594 GCA_002415485.1 Proteobacteria bacterium UBA5122 | reverse complement strand
CCCGAGGCCCAGCTCGACCGCTTCTTATTACATGTCCTGGTCGACTACCCCGACGCCGAGGCCGAACGCGAGATCCTGCGCCTGGTGCGCGGCGAGGCGGCCACGCCCCCGGCCCATGCCAGCACGCTGATCACGCAGGACGCCATCTTCGGCGCCCGCCGCGAGGTGCTGCAGATCCACATGGCCGACAACATCGAGCAGTATCTGCTGCAGCTCATCCTGGCGACGCGCAACCCGGCCGCCTACAACCCGAAACTGGCCGGTTGGCTCGACTACGGTGCCAGCCCGCGCGCCACCATCGCCCTCGACCGCTGCGCCCGCGCCCACGCCTGGCTCGCCGGTCGCGACTACGTCTCGCCCGAAGACGTGCAGACCATGGCCTACGACGTACTGCGCCATCGTCTGTTGCTCAGTTACGAGGCCGAGGCCGATGGCATCAATGCCACCACCTTCATCCAAGAGTTGATCAACGCCGTCCCCGTGCCTTAGGCCTCTGCCCATGTTGTCCCGGCGCTCCAACCACCAACCCACGTCTGTCGATGACACGCAGGCCCGCGTGCGCATCGACAGCCGCGACCTGATCGGCCTGCGTCAGGCCGGTGAAGGCCTGCGGCTGCGCGTCGGTCGCATCGCCGCGCAGCAGAGCGGCAACTACCTGTCGCGTTTCAAGGGCCGTGGCATGGAGTTCGACGAGGCGCGGCGCTACCAACCCGGTGACGACGTGCGCACGCTCGACTGGCGCGTCACCGCCCGCACCGGCGTCGCCCACACCAAACTCTTCCGCGAGGAGCGCGAACGGGCCGTACTCAGTTGGGTCGACCTCGGCCCCAGCATGCACTTCGCCACGCAGGGCGCGTTCAAGTCGGTCATCGCCGCCCGCCTCGCCAGCCTCATCGCCTGGGCCGGCAACCAACAGGGCGACCGCCTCGGCGGCCTGATCTTCAACGGCGACCTACACCACGAACTGCGCCCCGGCCGCGGCCGTCAGGCGGTGATGCGGCTGATCCACCAATTGCAGGCAATGGACCAGCAACAAGACAGCGCCGCACCCGCACCACACAGTGATGCCGCCCTCGCCCGTCTGCGTCGTGTCGCCCGCCCTGGCAGCCTGATCTTTTTAATGAGCGACTTTCGCCACCTCGGCCCGCAGAGCGAATCACACCTGGCGCAACTGGCGCGCCACAACGACGTGGTACTGATCCACATCTACGACCCGCTCGAGGCCGAGCTACCCATCAGCGGCGACTACCGCGTCAGCGACGGCCAGCGCAGCGCCTTTTTCAGCGCCAGTCGCAGCAACCGCGAACGCTATCGCCAGCACTTCGACGAACACTGCGCACATCTGCGTCGCCTCTGTCGTTTTCCCGGCATCCATTATTTAGGCTGTCGCACCGATGCCGACCTGCTGACGCTGCTGACCAATGATCTGGGTTTGAAACCACGATGAACGGCGCAACTCCCGATCAACTCCCTTTGCGCGACATCCACCTGCCCGACCCGATCGGCTGGTGGCCGCCCGCCCCCGGCTGGTGGCTGCTCTTGGCGGCGCTGATCCTGCTGCCACTGCTGATCACACTGTTGATGAAATGGCGACGCAAATTACACAACCAGGGCCAGGTCAAACGCCAGGCCGATGCCGAACTGGCGCGCATCCGCGCCGACTACCAGCAACACCAGGACAGCCTGCAACTGACACAAGCACTCTCCGCCCTACTGCGCCGCGCCGCCCTCAGCCGTTACCCACGCAGCGAGGTGGCCGGACTCACCGGCGAGGCCTGGCTCAGCTTTCTCGACCGCCAGTTGCAGGGCGAGGACTTCCGCCATGGCAGCGGCCGCCTGCTGTGCGATGCACCTTATCGCGCCGACGCACCAAGCCAGGACGAGGCCGAGGCCCTGCTGGCCTTGAGCCAACGCTGGCTATCGGCCCTGCCCAAGCAGCGACAGGAGGCGGCGTAATGCCCGAATTATTCGCCAACCTGTCGTGGAACGAGTGGCTGCAACACGCGCCCGAGATGCTGCGCTTTGAATGGAGCTGGGCCTTTTACCTGCTGCCGCTGCCGCTGCTGGTCCGCTATCTGACGCCGCGCAGCCGCGCCCGTCAGGAGGCGGCACTGCGCGTGCCCGAGCTGACCGACTTCGACGCCATCGGCAGCCGCAGCGCCGGCCGTGGCCGCAGCCGCCGCTGGCCGCTGTTGCTGGCGACACTGGCCTGGCTGCTGCTGGTGATCGCCGCCGCCCGGCCGCAATGGCACGGCGAGCCGATCGAACTGCCGACCAAGGGCCGCGACCTGATGCTGGCGGTCGACCTCTCCGGTTCGATGCAGGTCGAGGACTTCGTCATCAACGATCGCCAAGTCAATCGCTTGCTGGCGACGCAACTCATCGCCGGCGAGTTCATCGAACGCCGTCTCGGTGACCGCGTCGGCCTGATCCTATTCGGCCGTCAGGCCTATCTGCAAACACCGCTCACCTTCGACCGCGCCACGGTCAAAACCCTGCTGCATGAAGCAGCCATCGGTCTGGCCGGTAAAGAGACCGCCATCGGCGATGCCATCGGCCTGATGGTCAAACGCCTGGGCGAGGTCAGCGACACAGAACAAGTGATGATCCTGCTCACCGATGGTGCCAACACCGCCGGTGAGGTCGAGCCTCTAAAGGCTGCCGAGCTGGCCGCCAGCCGTGGCCTCAAGATCTACACCATCGGCATCGGTGCCGACGAAATGTACGTACGCTCGCTGTTCGGACGGCAGAAGGTCAACCCCTCGGCCGACCTCGACGAAGACACACTGCGCACCATCGCCGACACCACAGGCGGCCAATACTTCCGCGCCCGCGACACCGCCGAGCTGGCCAAGATCTATCAACTGATCGATGAACTCGAACCCGTCGAGCAGGAGGCGCAGGTCTTCCGGCCGATGCGCGCACTCTACCCGTGGCCGCTGGCCGGCGCGCTGGCGCTGGCGGCATTGCTGCTGTTGGGCGAAGGCCTCAGCGGACGCCTAAATCCGAGAAGTGGGAATCTGAAACAGGGAGGCGCACGTGACTGATTGGCTGACCCTGCTCACCCCCTGCCACTTGCTGCGACCCGAGGCGCTGTGGCTGATCCTGCCGCTGACGCTATTATTATGGTTGTGGTATGGCCGCCGTGGCCGCGCCGGTCAGTGGCAACAGGTCTGTGACCCGGCGCTGCTGCCGCATATCCTGATCGGCCGCGAGTCCAAACCTGCGCGCTGGCCGCTGCTGATCGTCGGCCTCGGCGGTCTGCTGGCGATCATCGCCCTCGCCGGGCCTGCCTGCGAACAGCGCGAACAGCCCGTGTTCCGCGATCAATCGGCGCTGGTGATCGCACTCGACCTGTCGCGCTCGATGGACGCCGCCGACCTCAAACCGAGCCGCCTCGCCCGCGCACGACTGAAACTGATCGACATCCTCAAACAGCGGCGCGAGGGCCAGACCGCACTACTGGTCTACGCCGCCGATGCCTTTACCGTGTCGCCGCTGACTCAGGACGCCGAGACCATCATCGCCCAGATCAGCAGCCTCGACACCAACCTGATCCCGACCCAGGGCAGCCGCGCACCCGTAGCAGTCGCCAAGGCCGTCGACCTGCTACGCCAGGCCGGTTCCATTGAAGGCGACATCCTGCTGATCAGCGATGGCGTCGCTGCCAATCAGGTCGAGGCCACGCTGGCAGCGCTGGCCGGCACCAATCACCGGCTATCGGTCCTCGCCGTCGGCACCGCGGATGGTGCGCCGATAGCGCTGCAGGATGGCGGCTTTCTCACCGACCGCCAGGGCGCGATCGTCATCCCCAAACTGGAGACCGCGCCGCTGCACCAGCTGGCCCGCGAGGGCGGCGGCCGTTATGCCGAACTGAGCGCCGACGACCGCGACATCAACCACCTGCTCGGCCGTCTCGAACAACAGGCCTCGGCCGCGAGCGAGGCCATCGATCTGCACACCGACCGCTGGCAGGAGGAAGGCCCATGGTTGCTGTTGTTGCTATTGCCGTTGGCGGCTTTAGCCTTCCGCCGCGGTTATCTGGCGGTGCTGCCGTTTGCCGTGTTGATCGCGTTGCCGCAACCGTCCGAGGCCAACGACCTGTGGCTGACACCCGACCAGCAGGCAGCCCGCGCAATGGAAGCCGGTGACACCGCGGCCGCAGCCGCACAGTTTGAAGACCCACGCTGGCGCGCCGCCGCCCACTATCGCGCCGGTGACTACGCCGCAGCCGCCGAGGCACTGGAGGGGCTGAACGATGCCGAGGCCCTCTACAACAAGGGCAATGCCCTCGCCCGCCAGGGCCAGTTCGAGCAGGCCTTGGCCGCCTACGAACAGGCGCTCAAACAGCAGCCCGATAACGAAGACGCCGAGTACAACCGCGACCTGATCAAACAGTTGATGCAACAGCAGTCGCAACAGGATCAGCAATCCTCATCGCAAGACCAACAAGGCCAAGACCAGGGCCAGGGCGACGGCAATCAACAGCAACAGGATCAATCCGGACAGTCGCAACAGAACCAGCAAGGCCAACAGGGTGAGCAACAATCGGCCCAGCAGCAGGGCCAAGGCTCGGAATCAGTACAACAAGATGCACAGTCGCAAGGCAGTTCCGATCAAGGCGAACAGCAAGAGGCCGAGCAGGCCCAGGCCGCACAGCAGGATCAAAACCAAGCCGAACAAGACGGCGAGCAACAGGCGCAACAGCGCGCCGATCAAAAGGGCGAGGATGGCGAAGGTGATCAACAACGGCCACAGGCACAGCAGCTATCGCCCGACGATCTCAGTCAGGACGAGGCCGAGCGTATGATGCAACAGTGGCTGCGCCGCATCCCCGATGATCCGGGCGGCCTGCTGCGGCGCAAGTTTCAATACCAGTATCAACAACAGCAACAACAAACCCAGGACGAGATTGAGCCATGGTAAGCACGTTTAGTCGATGTGTAGTCGCCCTTTTCATCGCCGCCCTCAGCGGGCTGAGCATCGCCGCCGAGATCACGGTGCGCGCCGACCGCGACCACATCCGTGTCGATGAATCCTTCCAACTGATCTTTGAGGTGCAAGGCGGTGACAGCGGCGATCCCGACTTCAACGAGCTGCAGCAGAATTTTGATGTGCTCAGCCGCAGCCAGAGCAGCAGTGTGCGCATCATCAACGGCAATATGGATCGCCAGCAACAGTGGCAGGTCACCGTCATGGCCAAACAGGCCGGTCAGATGCTGGTGCCACCAGTGCGCTTCGGCAATGCCTTCAGCAAACCACTGACACTGACCATCAACAAGGCCAATGCCGTTGACCCGGATGCGGGCAAGGCGGATATGTTTCTCGAGGTCGCACTCAACCCCGAGAGCGCCTACGTGCAGTCGCAGGTGGTCTACACGGTGCGTTTCTTCCGCGCGGTGCAGATCAATGGCGCCAGCATGCACGAGCCACAGATCAACGGTGCCGAGGCGCTGATCGAGAAGATGGGCGACGACAAGACCTACGAGACCCGCCGTAACAACCGCCGCTACATTGTGGTCGAGCGCAACTACGCGGTGTTTCCGCAGCAGAGCGGCCGCATCACCATCGGCCCGGTGCAGCTCGATGCACAGGTCGTCGTTGCCAGTCGCAACATGTTTGACCCGTTCGGCCAGAACACGCGCACCCAGCGCCTGCAATCGGAGGCCATCGAACTGGACGTGAAACCGATTCCGGCCAGCATGCAGGGCCAGGCCTGGCTGCCGGCCACTGAGCTGAGCCTGACTGAGCACTGGTCGGGTGATGAGTTCATCGTCGGCGAACCGGTGACGCGCACGCTGACCCTCAAGGCCGAAGGTGTGACCGCGGCCCAACTGCCCCCGATGCACCGCGAGAGCCGCGACTTCAAGAGCTACCCCGACCAGCCACGCCTCAACGACCGCTACAGCAGCGGCGGTGCCAGCGCCAGCCGCCAGGAAAAGATCGCGCTGATCCCGACCGCTGCCGGTGAGTTTGTGTTACCGGCGATAGAGGTTAATTGGTGGAACACGCAGACCAACCGGTTGGAGACGGCGCGCATCGACGAACGGCGGATACAGGTCAAACCGGGGACGCAGTCGTCTTCGTCAGCTGCACCGGCCGCACCACTGCCTGCGGCAACTGCGCAAGCTGTCGCTCCGCAAGAAACCGTCACAGCAAACGCCCCCGCCCAGATCATCACCGAGCAGGATGCCGGCCTCTGGCCCTGGCTCTCTGCCGCGCTCGGCCTCGGCTGGCTGTTGACTGCCCTCACCTGGTGGAACAGTCGTCGCCACCGGCAATCGTTACCCGCTGCTAAACACGCGGCGACCCGCGCCGATTCCAAGGCCATCAAACAGGCCTGTCTCGCCAACGATGCCAACAAAACCCACCAGGCCCTGCTCGACTGGGCCCGCGCCATATGGCCAGAAGCCCCCCCGACCAATCTGGCGGCGCTTGCGGCGCACCTGGCCGCCAGCAGCCACCCGCTGCACGCCGAATTTGACAGCCTGCAACGCAGCCTTTATGGTGCTGCCCCAGCAGATTGGCGCGGTAGCGAGCTGTGGCAACAGCTGGAACCGCTGCTGAAAACGGCGCAAAAACAGCAACAGACGGCGCACCGGCGGAGTAAATCCGGCCTCAACGAAAAAAATTTGCTACTTCCGCTCTACCCTTAACGGCCCTGGGCGGATAGCTGCTAACAAACCCAATACTCAAAAAACAAAGCATTTCAGTCGGTTATAGCCTGGGCGATTAGTTATACCCAAACCTATAAACATTTAACAATGGAAACAATAAAAACTTTCTATTTTTATTTATGGATCGTTGGGAGCAAAATAGCTCCTGTGTTTAATTCATAGTGAGCACAAACTTACAGCACGCATGGGACTAGTCTTAACCCTCCTCTCCTCCCCCCCCTTATTAAGACTTCTCCCCTCCCATGCGTGCTTTTTTTTATCCCGAATTTCCCGCTACACTCGAATCTTTCGATTTTGAGTGGCAATGATCATCCAGCGCCTAACCAGTCTCAGCGATATTTCATCTGAAGCCTGGAACGCCCTCGTTCAAGACAACAATCCGTTTCTCAAACATGAGTTTTTGTTTGCGCTGGAGCAGCACGGCTGTGTCGGTGGCGACACCGGCTGGACGCCGTGCCACCTGGCACTATTTGATGACGGGCAGCTGATCGCCGCCTCGCCGCAGTACATTAAATACCACTCCTATGGCGAGTTTGTGTTCGACTGGAGCTGGGCCGAGGCCTACCAACGCCATGGGCTGGCCTACTATCCCAAACTGCTGTGCGCCGTCCCCTTCACACCGCTGACTGGCCAACGGCTGCTGATTGCCGGTGATTATGACGCTAGCGCGATCCGCCAGCAGATGATCGACGCCAGCATCCAACTGGCGCAGCAGTTGGAACTGTCGTCCTTTCACTGCCTATTCCCTGAGACTGATGACCTGAAAGTACTTAAACAACGCAATGACCTAAGCCTGCGCCTAGGCTGCCAATATCACTGGCATAACCAGGACTACCGCGACTTCGAGCACTACCTGAGTCACTTCAGTTCACGCAAGCGCAAGAACATCGTCAAAGAGCGGCGGCAACTGGCCACGTTTGGTCTGCGCATCGAGATTCGCCACGGTGATGAGATGACTACCGAGTTGTGGCAGCGGTTTTACCAACTGTATTGCGAACTCTACGATCGCAAATGGGGTGAACCGAGCCTGACGCTGGCCTTCTTTGAGGCACTCGGTAACACAATGCCCGATCAAGTTGTGGTCGTGCTTGCCTATCGTGACGACGACTGCATCGCCGTAGCCCTCAACCTGCGCAGCGACACCACCCTCTACGGCCGCCACTGGGGCTGCAGCGAACAGATTCCGGGCCTGCATTTTGAATGCTGTTATTACCAGGGCCTGGAATATTGTTTACGTGAAGGACTACAAGGCTTTGAACCCGGCGCACAAGGTGAACACAAGATCGCGCGTGGCTTTTTGCCGACAGCGACATGGTCAGCGCATTGGATTGCAGACCCCGGATTTAGAAAGGCGGTGGATGATTTTTGTTTAAGAGAGCAGCGGCATATGACGCAGGTAATAGATCAACTCAACGAACAGTCGCCGTTCAAGCGCTAACGCCCATAGCGTAGCGCCAGGTCTTTTAAGCGCGCTGCCAGACCGGCCTCAACCTGCGACCATTCAAATCGCCAGCGCCAGTTACCATCGGCCGTACCGGGGACGTTCATGCGATGCTCGCCATCCAGTGCCAACACATCCTGCATCGGTACGATGGCGACTTGCGCCACGGAACGATAGGCGGCGCGGATCAAACTCCACGGCATCTCTTCGCCAGGCTGGCCGAGATATTCATTCACATCGACCTTCACCGCATCGGACAGGCTTTGATACCAACCGAGTGTGGTGTCGTTGTCGTGGGTCCCGGTATAGACGATGCTGTCTTTGGTGTGATTGTGCGACAGATAGGGATTATCGGCGCCGCCGCCAAAGGCGAACTGCAGGATCTTCATGCCAGGCATCTTGAACTGCTGACGCAGCGCATCGACTTCGGGCGTGATAATGCCCAGGTCTTCTGCGATCAACGGCAGATCAGGAAACTGCTTTTGCAGACTGTTGAACAGCGCCGCGCCAGGACCAGGCATCCAACGGCCATTGATGGCAGTCTCTTCCGTTGCCGGGATGTCCCAGTAGGCCTCAAACCCGCGAAAGTGGTCGATGCGCACCCAGTCAAACAGCTTGAGCTGGGTATCCATGCGTTGATGCCACCAGGCGTAATCATCTTCGGCCATGCGTGACCACAGGTAATGCGGGTTGCCCCAACGCTGACCTGTCGCGGAAAAATAATCGGGCGGCACACCGGCAACGGTGGTCGCCCTGCCGTCTGCATCCAATGCAAAATATTCACGCTGCGCCCAGACATCAGCACTATCGTGGGCGACAAAGATCGGCATGTCGCCAAACATCAATACGCCGCGCTGACGGGCATGACTACGCAGTGCCTGCCATTGGCTGAAAAAGACGAACTGTTCGAATTCGTAATAGTGGATTTCATCGGCCAGCGTCTTGCGCGCTTCAGCCAGGGCCTCGGGCTGACGATCACGCAGCGCTGTTGGCCACTCCAGCCAATGGCGCTGACCATGCTGCTTGCGCAAGCTTTGAAACAAGGCGTAATCGTTTAACCAATCGCCATGCTCTTCAACGAAGGCATTCAAGGCCTGACGCTGTGCATCACTGGCGTGCCGACAAAAGCCCTGACGCGCGAGACGGATGTGTTGCAGGCGCTGGGGCAGCGGATCTTCCTGGTCGCGGAACTTGATCTCCTTGAGCCAGCCCTCTTGCTGCAGCTTTTCCAGACTGATGAGCAGGGGATTGCCCGCATGTACCGACAGGCCTTGATAGGGCGATAGATCACCATGGGTCGGCGTCAGCGGCAACATCTGCCAGACGCCGATACCGCTGGCATTGAGGAAGTCTACAAACTGATAGGCATGCTGACCGAAGTCACCAAAACCAAAATCACCGGGAAGAGAGCTGGGATGCAGCAGGATGCCCGCACGCCGTTTTGCCAAGGGAGCCCGCTTCGCGACCACTTACCCTCCCGAGCCTTGGCGCATCGTGCCGCCCGCCGCAGGATTACCGCCGCCATGGGTGAAGGTATGCGACAGATATTCGGGCGCCTCCTGCTCCATCATTTGATACAAGGTCGACAGTTGCAGACGATAGAGGCGCTCAAAGTCGCTGACCGCGTCCGACGGATTATAGTCCCCGAACCACCAGAACCAATCCGAGCCCTCGCAGATTGCCAGCTGCCGCTGCAGATCGCGTTGCGCCTCCGCATCGAAGCTATCGATCACCGAGTCATACACACGTTTGGCCTCGCCCAGCATATCCCAGGCGCGGTTTTTATCGGGGTCACCGATCCAGGTGGAAAAGGTGCCATACACCCAACTCCCCGCAACGACACCTGGCAGACTAAAGCCCTTGGCACCGTTTTCGAGACAGGCACTGAAGGTGGTCAATTCAATCTCTGGATGGGCCGCCAAGCGGCTATAGAGCTGTGACAAAAAGTGATAGCCATTCTCGGGATAGTATTCCCAGGCATTTTCGCCATCGAGAATAATCGGCACGATGGTATCACTCAGACAACAACAGGAATCATCAGCACAGCAGTTGTTGGCGATATTACCGAGGTGGTGGATCAGATCGGAGACTGCATCATCTGCCTTCCACTTGGAATAATGAAAACCAATCAGGTCAGACAGCCCATCGTCGCGGAAAAAGCAGTGGATATCACCATCGGCCACCCGGTAAGGGCGGTGGATACACTGCCGCTCACCCAGCTCGCCGTAAAGATTGTGCCGTGCCAGGCTGTTGCGCAGTACATTCTCGCCACTGGCGGCCCACTGCACACCCTCCTCGCTCAACAGGGCCAGCGTTGCATCGCTGACTGAGCCTTCCGAAGGCCAACACCCCTGCGGACGAAAGCCAAAATAATGTTCAAAGGTTTCCAAACCCTTTTGCACATGCCAGCGTGCACGCGCCTCACCGCCGGGATACGCCTGCAACAGCGGCATCGTTGCGTTGGGCATCGCATCAAACGTAGTGCGAATATCCAACAACAACGGGACGATCGGATGCGCATAGGGCGTGAACGACAGCTCGACCTGGCCGGACTCCGCCAGCTTGCGATAACGCGGAATGACGCTATTCAGCAATTCACCGATCAGTACCACTAATTCATGGCGATCGTGCATGGTGAAGTTGTGGCCCTTGGCCACCAAGGCCTGCACGCGCGCATCTTGTCTACGGACGGTTTCGCCCAGCCAACCGAGGTGGTACCACACCAGCAGATCGATCAAAAACTGGTCGTTGAGATAAGCCAGTTCGTCCGGCCGCGCCAACATGTGATCAGCCAGTTCAGCCAGACGACGAAAATCAACATTGCGGTGAACCACGGTCTGACGATTGACGCGCAGACAATGGCGAATCAGCGTCGAGCGCTCAGCCGCTTCCGCTGGTAATGCCGCACTGGCCAGCGCCGCCAGCAGTGGATCTCGCAGTGATGATTTATGCTTGAGAAAGGCGCTGACCTGCTGCGCATAGTCATCGATCTGCTCCAGCAGAATAGGCGCAAAATTGACGACCGCCCGTGCCTGCGGCACCGCCTCCAGATGGGCGGCCATGTCGACGTAATCCTTGATCGCGTGCAGATACGTCCAAGGCAATTTGTATTCGCCGGTGACAGGATCCAGATAATTTGGTTGGTGCATGTGCCAGCACAGCACCACCTTCAACGGACTTCTACCGGACATAGTGCAACTCTTGCCCCAACATCTCTGGCACGACTAGCACCACACCATTTTCACTGACATGGAAACGCTTAGCATCTTCGGCTGGGTTCTCACCGATCACTGTACCATCGGGAATATGACATCCCTTATCGATCACTGCCTTCTTGATCCGACAGTTACGACCAATATCGACATTCGGCAAGATCACCGAATCAGATACTTCAGAATAAGAATGAACGCGCACATGTGAAAATAATAATGACTTGCGCACCGAGGCCCCTGAGATCAAACAGCCGCCCGAGACCATCGAGTCGACCGCCATGCCTCGGCGCCCGTCGTCGTCAAAGACAAACTTCGCTGGCGGCAATTGTTCCTGATAGGTGCGAATCGGCCAGTCGCCATCATAAAGATTAAGCTCAGGCGTAATGGACACCAGTTCCATATTCGCCTCCCAGAACGCATCGATTGTGCCCACGTCACGCCAATAGGCCTGACCGCCGGTTTGCACATCGCGAAAGTTATAGGAAAAGACACGATAATTTTTGATCACACGCGGAATAATGTCGCCGCCAAAGTCATGCGATGAATTTTTGTCATCCGCATCCTTGATCAGCTGTTCATACAGGAAGCGCGTGTTAAAGACATAGATCCCCATCGACGCCAAAGCCACATCCGGCTGGCCGGGGATTGATTGTGGATGAGCGGGTTTCTCGTTAAAGTCGACGATACGGCCTTCGGCATCAACACTCATCACACCAAATGCCTTGGCCTGTTCCAGCGGCACTTCGATACAACCGATGGTCATATCTGCATCGTTCTCCACGTGGTGCGCCAACATCGGACCATAATCCATCTTGTAGATATGATCCCCTGCCAGCACCAATACATATTCAGGGGCATGGGCGCGGATAATATCGATGTTTTGATAGATCGCGTCTGCCGTGCCCTCGTACCAGGTATTGTTGATACGCTGCTGTGCGGGCAGCAATTCGACAAACTCACCGAACTCCCCACGAAAATAGCCCCAGCCTTGCTGGATATGGCGAATCAGCGAGTGCGACTTATATTGGGTCAGCACACCTACACGGCGTATGCCTGAGTTGATGCAGTTGGAGAGCGGAAAATCGATAATTCTGAACTTGCCGCCAAAAGGAACTGCGGGTTTTACGCGCCAGGTTGTCAGTTGTTTGAGGCGGGTGCCGCGCCCACCAGCAAGGATCAATGCCAAAGTATCTTTGGTTAGTCGGCTGACAAAACGGGAATCATCACCAGACATCAAACTCACCTTCCCTTGGTTATGCTGCATGCCGACATTGGCACGCGCGCGTTAAGTTAAGCGTAACCGCATACAAACCCCTATCCCGCATGCGATTATCATTACAGTAGTTATGCTATCATCATTTCCTTATTGTTGTAGATTACTTTTTACTACAACCTCAACAGAAGTGATGCCATGAAAACACAGCGCCTGTCTGAAGATTTGCTCCGCGTTATTGACGCCCGCCATCACGATCCGTTTGCCGTATTAGGGCGACACCCACACGAACATGGCCAATTGATTAGAGTCTTTCTGCCACGAGCAGAGCAGGTGTTCATCGCCGACAGTGATATCGAACTGACGCGCATCGAAGGTACTGATCTTTTTGAATGGCAAGGCACCACACTGGATGCCCACCGCCCTTATCAGCTCAATTGGCGCGACAAAAGTGGACAAACGCATACCCAGTATGACCCCTATAGTTTTCCGCCCGCACTCAGTGACTTTGATCTACACCTGTTTAACGAAGGCAATCATCGACACGCCTATCGTTTTATGGGCGCCCACCCATGCGTTCACGAAAGTGTTGAAGGTGTATTGTTTACCACCTGGGCACCTAATGCGGAACGCGTCAGCGTGGTTGGCGACTTCAACGATTGGGATGGCCGCTGTCACCCGATGCGCGTCCGTGGTGGCACAGGGATCTGGGAGCTATTCATTCCCGGCCTGACAATCGGCACCCTTTATAAATTTGAGATTCGCAATCGTAACAGCGGCGAGGTCTTGGTCAAGATCGACCCCTACGGCCGCGCCTTTGAGCAACGCCCAAAGACTGCATCCATCGTCATCGGCGACGGTCAGCATGCATGGCATGACAGCCACTGGCTGGAGAAGCGCCGCACCCAGGATTGGCTGCACGCCCCAATGTCGATCTATGAGGTTCATCTGGGTTCCTGGCAGCTGGACGATCAAGGGCAGTTCCTGAACTATCGCGAGCTGGCGCACCGTCTGGTCGACTACGTCAAGGCACTGGGCTTTACCCATATCGAACTGCTGCCCGTTACCGAGCATCCGTTTGACGGCTCCTGGGGGTATCAAACCACTGGTTACTATGCGCCGACCAGCCGCTTCGGCACGCCCGATGATTTTCGTTATTTCGTCGACTACTGCCATCAGCATGAAATCGGCGTGTTTCTCGACTGGGCCCCCGGCCACTTCCCCAAGGATCGCCACGCCCTCGCCCTGTTCGATGGCAGCGCGCTGTACGAACATGCCGACCCTCGTCTCGGCGAACACAAAGATTGGGGCACACTGATCTTTAACTATGGCCGCAACGAGGTCCGTAACTTCCTCGTCTCCAGCGCACTCTACTGGCTGGATGAATTCCACATCGACGGTCTGCGCGTCGATGCCGTTGCCTCAATGCTCTACCTCGACTACTCGCGAAATGAAGGCGAATGGGTCCCCAATCAATACGGCGGTCGCGAGAACTTGGATGCGATCCAGTTTCTGCGCCAGCTAAACGAGACCAGCCACCAACTACACCCCGGCACCGTGATCATGGCCGAGGAATCCACCTCATGGCCAATGGTCTCGCGCCCCGTATATGTTGGCGGCCTCGGTTTCAGCATGAAATGGAATATGGGCTGGAT
>DHYU01000053.1:0-366 GCA_002415485.1 Proteobacteria bacterium UBA5122 | reverse complement strand
GGCAAGAAGCTCTTGTTCATGGGCTGTGAATTTGCCCAAGGTATCGAATGGAACTGCAATCAGACGCTGGATTGGTATGTGATGCAATATCCGCTACACCAAGGAATGCACAAACTGGTCGGCGACCTGAATCATTTCTACCGTAATGACAAGGCATTGCACGGGAATGATTTCCACGGCGAAGGCTTTGAGTGGATCGACTGCCACGACTCCGCCCAATCGATCCTCAGCTTCATCCGCCGTGCCGGCGATCGCTTTATCATCGCGATCTTCAACTTTACACCGGTTGTTCGCCAGCAATACCGCATCGGCGTCCCCGTGGCAGGTGTCTATGACGAAATCTTCAACAGCGATTCGGAATACTAC
>DHYU01000088.1:4328-7797 GCA_002415485.1 Proteobacteria bacterium UBA5122 | reverse complement strand
CACTGGGGCGGCGGCACGCCGACCTTCATCAGTCATGATCAAATGCGCGAATTGATGGTCGAGACACGCAAACATTTCAAACTGCATGACGACGATACCGGCGAATATTCGATTGAGATCGATCCCCGCGAGGTGAAGGCCGATACGATCAAGCTGCTGCGCGAACTCGGGTTTAACCGGATGAGCCTCGGTGTGCAGGATTTTGACGAGCGGGTGCAGAAGGCGGTTAACCGGATTCAGACCGAAGACGAAACCATGGCCGCGCTGAGCAACGCCCGCCGTGAGGGTTTCAAGTCCATCAGTATTGATCTGATTTATGGCCTGCCATTCCAGACTGTCGAGGGCTTTAGCAAGACGCTGGATCGGGTGTTGGCGGTCGACCCTGATCGCCTGTCGGTCTTCAACTACGCCCATCTGCCCACCATGTTCCCGCCGCAGCGCCGCATCAACGAGGATGAGCTGCCATCTGCCACAGAAAAGCTCGATATCCTGCAGATGACCAACGAACGTCTGGCCGCTGCGGGTTATGTCTATATCGGCATGGATCACTTCGCCAAGCCGGAGGACGAGCTGGCGGTGGCGCAGCGTGAGGGGCATCTGTACCGGAATTTCCAGGGGTACTCGACGCATGCGGACTGTGATTTGATCGGCCTCGGGGTGACCTCGATCGGTAAGGTCGCCAATAGTTATGCCCAAAATGTGCGCACTATGGATGAATATTGTGCGGCGATTGATGCCGGTAAGTTGCCGGTGTTTCGTGGTGTTGAGCTGGATCAGGATGATCTGCTGCGTCGCCAGGTGATCACCGAGCTGATGTGTAACTTTGACCTCGACAAAAAGGCCATCGAGTCGGCTTACGGGATAGCGTTTGACCGCTATTTTGAAACGGAAGCGGCCGATCTGTCACAGCTTGAGAAGGATGGTTTGGTCGATATTTCAGCCGAACGGATCACGATCAAACCAGCCGGCCGGTTCCTGATTCGTAATGTTTGTATGGTGTTTGACAAATATCTGCGTCAGAGCAAACAACAGCGGTTCTCAAAAGTCATTTAATTTTTCTTAGAAAGGCGTATCCATGTCAGGCAACAGCATTGGCAAATTGTTTTCAGTGACCGGTTTTGGCGAGAGCCACGGACCTGCTATTGGCTGTATTGTCGACGGTTGTCCCCCTGGCATGGCACTGACGGCGGAAGACCTGCAGCGTGACCTGGATCGTCGTAAGCCGGGGACCTCGCGTCACACCACGCAGCGCCGCGAGCCGGATGAGGTGGAGATCCTGTCGGGGGTGTTTGAGGGTAAAACCACTGGCACACCGATAGGTCTACTGATCCGCAATACGGACCAGCGCTCGAAAGACTATTCCAAGATCATGGACAGCTTCCGTCCCGGTCATGCCGATTACACCTATCAACAGAAATATGGCATCCGTGATTACCGTGGTGGCGGCCGTTCTTCGGCCCGCGAGACGGCGATGCGTGTTGCCGCCGGTGCGATTGCCAAGAAATATCTCAAAGAGACGCATGGCATCGAGATTCGCGGCTACATGGCGCAGCTGGGGCCGATCAAGATCGATCTGATTGATTGGGATCAGGTGGGGCAGAACGCATTTTTCTGCCCGGACGCCAACAAGGTGCCCGAGCTGGAACAATACATGGATGCGCTGCGCAAAGAGGGGAACTCGGTCGGTGCGCGCATCAATGTGGTGGCCAGCGGCATGATCCCTGGGCTGGGCGAGCCGATCTTTGATCGCCTTGATGCCGATATCGCGCACGCGATGATGAGCATCAATGCGGTGAAGGGCGTCGAGATCGGTGCCGGTTTTGACTGCGTCGCGCAGAAGGGGACCGAGCACCGTGATGAGATCACACCGGAAGGTTTTCTCAGTAACAATGCCGGTGGCATCCTGGGGGGGATCTCGAGTGGTCAGGATATTCTGGTCAGTATCGCGCTCAAGCCGACCTCCAGCATGCGGCTGCCGGGACGCAGTGTGAATGTCGACGGTGAACCGGTCGAGGTCATTACCGAAGGCCGTCACGATCCCTGTGTTGGTATCCGTGCCACCCCGATTGCCGAGGCGATGCTGGCCATCACGTTGATGGATCATCTGTTACGTCATCGCGCCCAGAATCAGGATGTATCGTCCGGTACGCCGGTGATTCCCGCCTCAGCTGAATAAGCGCACACCGCCGTGAGTCAGCTTGCGTACTGGCGGCTGTCCAGCTTTTATCTGTTCTTCTTTGCCTCGCTCGGCATCCTGGTGCCGTATTGGTCGCTCTATCTCAACTCGTTAGGTTTCGGGCCGGCCGAGATCGGCGAGTTGATGGCGGTGATGATGGCCACCAAGATCATCGCCCCCAACATCTGGGGCTGGCTGGCCGATCGTAGCGGACAGCGCATGCGCGTGGTGCGTATTGGTGCGGTGTTGGCGCTGTTGATGTTCACGGGTGTGATGTGGGGGCAGGGCTACTGGTGGCTGGTGGTGGTGATCGCGCTGTTCAGCTTCTTCTGGCATGCGGTGTTGCCCCAGTTTGAGGCGACTACGATGAGTCGTCTCGGCGAGCGGGTGCACTATTATGGCCGGATTCGGCTGTGGGGTTCGATAGGTTTTATTTTGACCGTCGCCGGTGGTGGTTTCTTGCTCGAGTTCCTGGGTACGGACAGTGTGCCGTGGCTGGTGGCCTTGATGTTGCTGGGCGTGTGCATCGCCAGTTTTATCACACCTGCGGACGAGGCGCCTGCGTGCAGGGTGGTGCAGGGGTCTATCTGGCAGGTGTTGCGCCAGCGGGAGGTGCTGATGGTGCTGTTGGTCTGCTTCCTGCTGCAGGCCAGTCATGGCCCTTATTACACGTTTTTCTCGATCTATCTGCAGGACCATGGCTACGATACGGCGACGGTGGGGCTGCTGTGGGCCTTGGGCGTGATGGCTGAGGTCGGCGTCTTTCTGGTCATGCATCGCTGGTTGCCGCGTTTTGGCGCGCGCATGTTGCTGATGTTGGCATTGGCGCTCACCACGCTGCGCTGGCTGCTGATCGGTGTCGGTGTTGAGTGGTTGTCGGTGCTGGTGATTGCACAGCTGCTGCATGCCGCGAGCTTCGGTGTTTATCATGCCGCGGCGATTCATATCATCCATAAGTTGTTTAGTGGTCAGCACCAGGGCCGAGGGCAGGCCCTGTACAGCAGTATCAGTTATGGGGTGGGGGGCGCGATCGGCGCTCTGGTCAGTGGTTACATATGGAATTATAGCGGTGCGAACGCGATGTATCTGTCGGCGGCGGTGTTGAGTGCAGTGGCATTTTTGTTGGCATGGCGTGGAATTCGCTCCGCCTATGTATGAGATGTTGAATTGATTCAAAATTGGCATTGACTGATGGCGATTCGCCGAGTAAGATTGCCGACCTTTACGACCCAGGGCAAATTTAGCGCTCTGGTCGAGCAGATTAAAACGGGGCATAGCGCAGTCTGGTAGCGC
>DHYU01000088.1:0-4306 GCA_002415485.1 Proteobacteria bacterium UBA5122 | reverse complement strand
CCCGGATTGTGATTCCGGTTGTCGTGGGTTCGAGCCCCATCGTTCACCCCATTTCCTTTGCCGGGCCGTTAGCTCAGTTGGTAGAGCAGGTGACTCTTAATCACTTGGTCGAAGGTTCAAGTCCTTCACGGCCCACCATTTTATGATCTCCAAATCCCACTTGTGTATTAATCAAGCCGTATCCATATTGGTTTGTGTGGGATTTTCATTTTGCTTTGTCCCCGGTATGCTGCTCGCTTCAAACAAGTTCGATGTGTTGAGCGGGGAGATGTTTTGTGACCAAGGAAGATAGCCACCAGCACGAAGAGCATCCAGCAGCAACCGCATTTGCAGCGGTGCTGGAGGCGATCGCGGCTGCGGCAGAAGATGTTCAGGATGATGAGGCAGAGCTGATATTGAGGGAGTGTCACCAATGGGTGGCGCATTTGACCAAGGGGACCGCCCCCCCAGTAACCGCGAATGCAGTGCATCCCCAGCGTGATTGGGAGGGTGCTAAATCCTTTGCCGTACAAATTATTCGCCGCGAAAAAGACTTCTTAACGACCCGAATTGATGATTTTCGTCAGATGATTTGGGTGGTCATTCAGGGGTTGCGAGAGGCATTTCGCGATGAGCAAACGGTGGATGATGAGGTTGAGGCCCATCTCGATCATCTACGGACGGTTGCGGTGAGTGATTCAGTTGATGAGTTACGGCGCGAGATCGTTGATACCGTTGCGGTGATTGGACGTGCCCTGGAGGAACGGAAAAAACGTCAGCGTTTGCAGCTTGAGGATCTGGGGGCCCAGCTTAGTCGGATGAGGGGGGAGCTGTTACGAGCGCAGCGTGAGCTGGCCCTGGATCCGATGACGCGTCTGTATAATCGGCGATCGCTGGAAGAGTTGGTGGAAAAAACCATCGAACTCAGTGTGATGTCCGGGCAGCCTGCCTGCCTGATGTTAATCGACGTTGATCATTTCAAGAGCGTAAATGATACCTTTGGTCATGCCACGGGTGATCGCGTGATTCAAGCTGTCGCTGGTTGTTTGCAGAAAACCTTCCCTCGTAAACGTGATTTTGTCGCTCGCTATGGGGGCGATGAGTTTGTGGTGGTGCTGCAGGATACTGAATTGAGGGATGGTGATATGCTTGCGCAGCGCCTATTGGCCTCCAAGGGGGAGTCATGTGTAAAGGCTGATGATGGCACTCCCATTGCGCTGTCGCTTTCTATCGGTGTGGCTGCGCTACAAGCCCAGGATGAGCGTGGAAGTTGGTTTTCGAGGGCAGATGCCGCCCTGTATGAGGCCAAGAAGGCTGGCCGAGGATGTGTTCGTACAACTGGGGGCTAGGGATTTATTGTTGAAATAGTTAGTCAGGTTTGTGCTAAAACGGGGTTACATGTCGGGCTGAAGTCCCGTTATAATGGCGGCACTCCTGATATTACGTCAGATTGCGAAAGTGGCGAAATTGGTAGACGCGCTGGATTTAGGTTCCAGTGGGGTAACCCGTGAGAGTTCGAGTCTCTCCTTTCGCACCATATTGTTAGTACCCTCCTGAGCGTTGTAATTGAATGGGCTACGCCTAAGTAGGGCAGGGACCGTGGGCGAGGACCCACGCTATCCATTTTCGACAGAAACATGCCGGCAGAGGCCGCAGAGGAATATTTAAAATGCAAGTGTCAGTAACACCGACTGAAGGTTTGGAACGTCGCATGACAGTAGAAGTGCCTGCTGAGAAATTAGAGCAGGAGGTTGCTAACCGACTGAAATCGTTGGCAGGCACTGTCAAAATGCAAGGTTTTCGCCCCGGCAAAGTGCCACTTCGTGTAGTTCAGCAGCGTTACGGTGCCCAGGTACGTCAGGAAGTCGAGGCTGATGCCATGCGTACTGCCCTGGCTGATGCCTTGCGTCAAGAGTCCTTGCAGCCAGCTGGCGTGCCTAAGCTGGAATTGGGTGATCGCACTAACTCTGGTTTGCAATTCACCGCGACCTTTGAGGTTTATCCAACTGTTGAATTGAAATTGCCCAAAGGCGTGACAATTGAGCGCCCAGTGGTTGAAATTTCTGATGCTGATTTGGACGCAATGATTGAGAAGCTGCGCAGTCAGCGTTCTGGCTGGGAAGCGGTTGACCGCGCCTCTGCCAATGGTGACCAGGTGATTATCGACTTTGTTGGCAAGATTGGTGGCGAAGCCTTCGCAGGTGGTGATGCTGCAGACTACCCGCTGGTTCTGGGTAGCAAGCGCTTTATCGCAGGGTTTGAGGACAAGCTGATCGGTACTAAGGCGGGCGATGCGCTGGATGTGGATTTAGCCTTCCCTGAGGATTACCACAATAAAGAATTTGCGGGCAAGGACGTTGTTTTCTCCGTGACCGTCAAGGCGGTTAACGCTACAAAACTTCCCGAGTTGGATGATGCCGATTTTCTGGCCGCGCTTGGTGTGAAGGATGGTGGAGTAGAAGCCTTGCGTGCCGAGGTTCGCAGCAGTATGGAGCGTGAAGTCAAACATACCGTCGCAAACAAGGTGAAGGAACAAGTACTTAACGCTTTGTTGGCTGAGAACGAGATCGCGTTGCCTAGCGCGCTGGTCGATACTGAAGTCAAACAACTGGCGCAGCAGATGCGCCAAAACATGGGCATTCAAGGTCAAATGCAAGTAACCGATGAGGTTCGTACTGCGTTGGAGCCAAATGCTCGTCGCCGTGTGGCCCTGGGCCTGCTGTTGGGTGAAGCGATTCGCGACAAAGGATACCAAGCGGATGCCGCCAAGGTGCGTGCGCGTATCGAAGAGCTAGCGGGCTCTTATGAGGATCCAGCGTCTGTGATTAACTGGTATTACGAGGATCGCGAGCGTCTATCTGGTGTCGAGGCCCTGGTTCTAGAAGATCAAGTCGTTGAATGGTTGATGGAAAGCGTTACAGTCACTGATGTGACCAAGACCATGGATGAAGTCATGGAAGATCGCAACGCCCAATAGGACAGGTGGCCGCGAACTTTTGTGTTATTTTCATAGTGTTAGATCGATTGTTAGATTGTTTTTTGACTTAAGGGAATGCGGCAGATGGTCGATACAAAAATGACAGGTGGTGCTTTGGACGTAAGTGCGAATCTCGTACCCATGGTGGTAGAGCAATCGGCCCGTGGTGAACGTGCATATGATATTTATTCGCGTTTATTAAAGGAGCGCGTGATTTTCCTGACAGGTCAGGTTGAGGATCACATGGCAAACTTGGTGGTTGCCCAATTGTTGTTCCTTGAGTCGGAAAATCCAGACAAAGACATCAGCATTTATATTAACTCTCCTGGAGGTTCGGTGACTGCAGGATTGGCCATCTACGATACGATGCAATTCATCAAGCCAGATGTCAGTACTATGTGTATTGGTCAGGCGGCGAGCATGGGGGCGTTATTGCTTGCTGGTGGTGCTGCAGGTAAGCGTTATTGTTTACCGCATTCTCGAGTCATGATTCATCAACCATTGGGTGGTTTCCAAGGTCAGGCGTCTGATTTTGATATACATGCTCGTGAAATCCTGGCGATCCGCGATCGTTTGAATAAGATCCTTGCACATCACACTGGCCAGCCTATGGAGAAAATCCAAGGTGATACAGATCGTGATTATTTTATGAGTGGCAGTGAAGCCGCTGAATATGGCTTGATCGATACGGTATTGAGCGCACGTGGTTAAGTCTCGGATTATCCGTTAACAATATCATCACATTGAGGTGAGTGCATGAGCGACGACAAGAAAGGCAACAGCGGGGAAGACAGCAAAAAATTGCTGTATTGCTCGTTCTGCGGCAAGAGCCAGCACGAAGTTCGTAAACTGATTGCCGGGCCGTCGGTGTTTGTCTGCGATGAATGTGTTGAACTGTGCAACGATATTATCCGTGAAGAACTGCAGGAGAGTGCAGCAGTCGGAAGCGGTAAAAAATTACCGACCCCGCATGAGATTAATGCAATCCTGGATGAGTATGTTATTGGGCAGCGAGCCGCCAAAAAGGTGTTGTCGGTTGCCGTTTATAACCACTATAAGCGTCTTGAAGCTGGGTTGAAAAAAGACGAGATCGAACTCACCAAAAGTAACATTCTGCTGATTGGACCCACGGGTAGCGGCAAGACCCTTTTGGCCGAGACATTGGCTCGTTTGCTGGATGTCCCTTTCACAATCGCTGATGCTACGACTTTGACCGAAGCAGGTTATGTAGGTGAGGATGTCGAGAACATCATTCAAAAACTGTTGCAGAAGTGTGATTACGATGTGGAAAAGGCCCAAACGGGGATTGTCTACATCGATGAAATTGATAAGATCTCGCGCAAATCGGAT
>DHYU01000049.1:89148-89380 GCA_002415485.1 Proteobacteria bacterium UBA5122 | reverse complement strand
GGCCCAGGTGTGCCGCAGGTCGTGAAAACGAAAGTTCTCGATCCCAATCCGTTTGAGCGTTCGTTTCCACCCTGAACCGATGGCCGCCATGCGTTTCCCTTGGTAGGTAAAGCAAAAACGATCATGCTGACCAAAAACAGCGCGAAGCGCGAGCACGGCATCATTGTTAAGCGGTATGCCGCGTCCCTCGCCGTTCTTGGTGGTGCCAGGGTCCAACCAGGCCACGCGCCGA
>DHYU01000049.1:50580-88979 GCA_002415485.1 Proteobacteria bacterium UBA5122 | reverse complement strand
CATCCATCGAGATTTCCCGCAGCAGTTTATTACCGAGATAGGGATCAAGTTTACGCAAGTGGTCTTTATCGTCCGAGAGTGTTTTTTTGTCACTGCTCTCAATCAGATAACGTACCACGGCATCACGCCAGCTACGGTCTACTTCTAGCCCTGTCCGGGCGGCCTCATATGCTTGGGCCTTGAGGTTAATTAAGTACTCTTCTGCATCTTTCAGTAGTCTAAGCTTAGTGCTTTGACATACTCGGCGTCCGTCTGGGAGCACAATGTTGATCCACCAGAACGGGGAGCCTTTGCGTTGATAGAGACCTTTTTCTCGGGCCATATTTCCTCCTTTCTGGCCCGCCCTCGCTGCTTATACTCATCCAACCATGCATCCAAATCAAGCACGTCATAGACACACCGACGGCCCATCTTGATGGGGAGTGGTCCGATTTCGGTGAGCAGCGTGACGCCAATGCCAAGATAATCAGCGGCTTGCTGGCGGGTGAGACAGCGCGCCGAAGGCAAAGGCAGGACGGGCTCTTTTTCTTTATTCACCATCTCGCCCTGTGCGATACGCATCCTCAGCGGCCTTGGCTTGAATGACTGCCTCCGGGCTGGTGTCTTGGTGTTGGATGGTGTTGTACTTGCGGCCCTTGTCGGCGACTTTGTCCTGTATGTAGTCCGTAAAGTCTTTCCCCTGATGGCGTCCCTTGCTGTCATGGAAACTCTGGGCTTGGGCTAAGAATTCCCCAAAGCCTTCCCCCAAGTCGGTAATGCCTTCACGGGCCATAAAGGAGGTGATGCCGCCCAGGCCGTTGATAAATAGGGCAGCATCGTGTGGGATGCGCTGCTTGCGTAAGCGGCCTAAGGGGAGCGCGGGGGCATCATCCCACAGGAGGCTAGAAAGCGCGTCCCATAGTGGATGTGTGGGCCAGCGTGACTGGTTTTCATCATCATGGTTGGGCAGGGTAAGGCGCAGCCAGGTTTGGGTGCCGTAGTGCCACAGACTGCCAGCGTTTGGCAGCAGGTCATCTACCTTGATAATCCCCAGCTCTTTGAGGGCGTCACGTTTAAATTCAAACTCTAGCCGCCATACCTGCTCGGCTTCATTCCAGCCCGACATTTTCCACAGGGGCTTGAGATAGTCCTTTTTGCTTTTATCCAGTTCTAGTGTCTTATTGTAGAGGCGAGCGCCGAGCGAACCACCGAGCCCAACCGACCAGCCCGAGAGTGCACGATTAATGTAATAGGCGCTGATCTTTTGGGCGCGAGTCACCCAGGCCAGGTGGTTGATAGTCTCCAGTGGCTCAGTGGTGGTGAAGTCGATGAACAGATCAACCCGGCTGATATTGGGCGCTTCGCTGACCAGGCCCAGGGTGTTGATGATATAGCGTAGGGTTTTCTCCGCTTCAGTCACCCCGACGGCCGTGAGCAATTCGCTCGATAGCTGGGTATAGGCCAGGGGGAGAGATGCAGCGGTAGAGGACGAGAGGCTAATATCAAAACAGTTGTCTTGTAGCACAAACTGGAACTTACCCCGGCCCCGGTCTTTCACTTCAAGCAGGTGGTCTTTAATCCGAAACTGGGCCCTTGCCCGTTCTTGCTCATCTGAGCCTTTGGCGGCCAGCTTTAAGCCCTGGAGTCTTTGCTCAACTTGTTTGGAGAGCGTGCCAGGGTAGGAGAGGTACAGGCTGTCCACTCCGTAGCGCAAGATACGGGTGCCCGTAGGGTCTTCGATGTAATTTGCAGGTGCTGTGTTACTAGGCAGCGCACCTGAACTATGGCCACTGTCCACACCCAAGGGGGCGAGCCTGCCTGGCGGCATGGCAGCGCCTCCTTGGGTGTTACCAGTGGCTTTACTTGTGGTGTTGGGTGCATCTACTGGGGTATCACTAATTTCTTTGGTCATTGCATTCTCCTGAAGCTGACTAAGGTCGTGTCAGGAAAATTTAAAGAACCTCTGCATTAGACTCGACTACATAAAATCAAGATTCTATGTAGACAAGACATCCTTCTTCCAGCGGCGAATAAATTGCCAGAGGCTTCGAGCCGCGTCTTCACCATCACTTGGGTAGAGCTTTAGATCTAGGCAGAAGAGCTTGTAAGCTCCTTCAAGGCTAAGGCTGTCCAGGCCTTGGCAATCATGCAGCATAAATAGTGCGATGCGTAAGTCATCATGATCTTTAGATCGATTTTCTGGTTTGTATTTAATGGCATTGCCTAGTTTATTGAAAAAGTCGGTTTCATTATTTAGTGTGGCGATGGCAAGGCGGTCGGAAAAAGAAGGAGTAGAGATAATTGTCTTATCGACTTTGATTGCCTTGAAATAGGCTAGGTCATTACCATTTTTGGCTTGTTTCAATAGTGTATTGAGTGGTAATCCATTTATATATATGGACTCTATGTTTTTAATTGTGGAGAAAACTAAACCTAAAAGATGCTTCTTCTCAAAAGAGCCACCATCGCCACCGTTCCAATCTTCATTGTTGGCTTTTAAATTAGACGTGCTTTCCAATAAGGCGAGCTGAGGGTTGTCTGATCTTGCTATTTTTGATAGATCTTCGCTGTATCCGATGCACGAAACGAGCATGGCAATGTGTTCAATAAAGGAGTGTTCATAGACGGTTGACCAGTAAAATGGGTTTGTCAGTTCGCTGATGAGTTTGGATTTGTCGGTATCTAGCAGCTCTTTCTCGATGGACTGAAATACACGAAACATTGAAATGTAGGATTCGAGTTCATCATGACCAAGTTTGCCAAACGCTTTGGTTTCTGTCATATGCCGCCTCAGTGATTTACAGACCACATTACCACATGTGTGGTAATGTCAGGAGACGACCCGAAGCGGACTATAAGATCAATATGGTTAGAAAGATAATACTGAGCGTACAAGGAATCCTATGTACCTAGAAACCATTTCAATTACGAACTTTCGATTGTTTGAAAACCTAAACCTCATTTTGAATCCTGGCCTTAATATTCTTGTTGGGCAGAATGATTCTGGGAAAACAGCTCTTATTGATGCTATTCGATATGTTCTTGGCGTTCGTTCGTCGGAGCGCTGCTATATTTCAGAAAGCGACTTTCGAAAAAAAGAAACTAAATTTACCATCCAGCTCAAATTTATTGACGTAGATCAACATGCGTATAGGTTTGTAGAGCATTTAACACATGAAATTTATACGAATGAAGAAGGTAAAGAAAAAAGCCGCCCTGTCCTATATGTCAGCTTAACAGCAGAAAAGACTGGTACAGAACGCCGTGGCTATCCATACATAAAAGCCAATATTCGAACTGGAAAAGATGGCTCGGGTTTGATGTTGGAGTCTGATATACGTGATTTTCTAGCAGCAACATATCTCAAACCACTGCGTGACGCATCAGGCGAGCTTTCTTCTGGTCGTGGCTCTCGCCTATCTCAAATATTGTGCTCATCTAAAGAGATAAATTGTAAAGCGGATGAGATTCTCTCAATTGTATCTAAAGCGAATAGCAGCCTTTTAGATGAAGGGCAGCCATTAAAGAAATCAGCCACTGATATACAAAACAACTACCTATATGAAATTATCTTTAATGATGATAGGGACAAACTTGGTGTCTTTATCGATATCGCTGGCATAAAAGCTGAAAATTTCGATGCGATGCCAGAAGATGAAAAAAAGCGACATCTCAGATCTGTCTTAGAGCGTTTGAGTCTGGCCTTAAGTGAAGGTCAGATGCAGCATGGATTGGGCTATAACAACTTATTATTTATAGCAGCAGAATTGCTTTTGCTTGAGCGAGAAGTCAGCAACGAATATCCACTCTTACTCATTGAGGAGCCAGAGGCACATATCCATCCGCAATTACAGATGAAGCTTCTTCAATTCATCAATGAGAAGGTTAAGTCTGATAAAAAGCCAGATGGAATACAGTGCATACTTAGCACGCATAGCCCCAATCTATCATCTAAAGCATCGACTTCTAATGTAATAGTGATGAACTCAGGAGGCGCTTGGTCATTGAGACCTGGGGAAACGGAGGCAACGCCTGACGATTATAAGCACATGCAAAAATTCCTAGACGCGACCAAGGCAAATATATTTTTCGCAAAAAGCCTCATGTTGGTTGAGGGCGATGGGGAAAATATATTGCTTCCTCATTTGGCAAGATTGCTAGGGAAGCCGCTGGAAGACTATGGTGTATCAATAGTCAAATGTGATAACAGTGGCTCTTGGAAGCGGTTTGCAAGGCTATTTCTGCGCAAGGATAATCCACATAACCCATTGCCCATCAAAGTAAGTGTTCTACGTGATTTAGACCTATGGCCAAATTGTGCTGAGGATGTAGAGGGTAATGAGTACGGGTTCAAGGATTACAAAAAAAAGAATGGTCGTAAAAAAGGGAATGAAGAGTATTGGCTTCGAAACTGCGATGAAGGCATAGATAAGAGAATAGAGAGCCTAAGGGATGATCTTCATCGACAAAATGTTAATGTGCAAATTTCAAATGATTGGACGCTGGAGTACTGCCTAGCTAAACACGGCCTATTCGAAGAGTGTTATGAAGCATTAAATGGTAGTAAGGATGATATTGGCTCTATCATTGGGAGTGACGACGAAAAGGCTACATATATTCAAAGTAAAGTCGAGAAAACAGCTTTTCCCTATAAGCTCATAGAAATATTGGAGAGGCAAAAGGTAGATTATATCAATTCAAAAATATCGCAAGAAGCACAAGATGTAGAGGCTCGGAGACAAAGCGCTGAACAAGAGTTCTCAACTCAGTTAGAAAATAGACTGCCAAGTTATATAGTTGATTCTATCAAACATGTGACTAATTCAACTAACACAGTATATTCGGAAGAGAGCGGTGATGGACTCCCTTTTTAGTGGAATGATTACGAAGGAGGATATTTCAGAGTTAGCAGCCAGCGAAGACCTTATCCTTAATGATGATGAGAGAATATCGGTTCTCCATGCGATGCATTCAATTGATGTGCAAGCATGTCCCGGGAGTGGAAAAACAACTCTGATTGCAACTAAGCTTATTATTTTGGCAAATAAATGGCCTTTTTCACATAGAGGCTTATGTGTTCTTTCGCATACTAACGTGGCTAAAGATGAAATTATCAAAAGGATTAAGAAGTCCAAATCACCCAGTGCCCAACGCTTGCTTTCCTACCCCCATTTTATAGGTACGATTCAAGAGTTTGTGAATCGAAATATTTCTATTCCATATCTTCGGTCTATTGGCATCAAGGACATTATTGTTGATTCTTCTGAATATATTAAGTATTCAAGAAAGCTGATTGACTTGGATAAGTTTTCATGGCTTAAGAATATGATGAAAGGCCTTGGTGAGGCTAATATAGATTCATTTATGGGAGATACATACTATGTTAATACCGACGCTGGTATTTGTGTAAATATCCCACCTAAGCGACCAAAACAATGGAAGAAGGAAGAAAACTATAAAAGAGTGGTTAGTGAAATCAGTAGCATTAAAAAATCTTTAGAAAAACGCGGGGTGTTTTTATATCGGGATATGTATGCCTTTGCAGATAGAGCACTGTTTCTCAATAAGTCCGTAAGTAATTTTCTACAGAATAGATTTCCTTTTATCCTGATTGATGAAATGCAGGACACGCAGAAATTTCAAGACCAGTTGCTTCAAGATATATTCCCATTGAATAGCAACAATATTTCAGTGCAGAGATTTGGTGATCCAGATCAAGCAATATTTAATGGTGTTAGCGGGGAAGAAGCCAACGATAGCTTTAATAAAAAACAACCTGGCGAGTTGGATATTGTTATAGGGAAGTCTCATAGGTTTTGCAATTCAATTGCAAAAAAGATATCACGACTTAGTTATAATCAAGTTGACTTGATATCTGAGCTTTCCGAAAAGCACAAAAATCAACGACTTCAGCTATCTAGTGGAGGAAAAGAATTCTTCCATACTGTGATTCTATATGATGATACAAGCATAGAACGGGTAATCCCTACGTATGCCGAGATCGTGTCAGAACAATTTTCAGATGACTATAAAAAGTCAAAGGACTTCACCGTTAAGGTTGTTGGGGCAGTAGGTAACGATATTGATCCTGATCCTGATAAGAAGCAACTTAAGGTTGGTCACTATTGGGAGGAGTATGACAAGAGCAAACGACTAGGAAATTTTAAGCCAAGCTCCCTGATAGCAGCAGTTCGATATCGTAATCCCGATAATCCAAATGACTGGGGTGAAACCTATAAAACAGTTCTCGGCCATATTATTCTTATTCTAAGGCAGTTGGGTAAAAAGGATGAGAATAAAAAATGGTTTACTAATACTACGCTTCAACTATGCCTGGAAGAAAAAGGTACTTGGAGCCAGTTTCGAGAACTTACATTTCAGATGATTGGCCGCAGAGAATCAATTACAAGCGATTGCTGGGGGAAATTAGTAAGCGAATTATCTTTGATATTGGAATTCGATTCAAGTGAAGCAGCTTCTCAATTAAAGTTTGAGGAGGCTGAGAGAAGCGCTTCCCTTTGGGATGACTCTAAAAGGCTTCGGGCACTGCCCAATAATCGGATGGCACATGTGGATGGGTTTGACATTGAACTTTCGACCATACATGGAGTAAAAGGTGAAACCCATGATGCTACCTTGGTATTGGAAACTAAATATTACAAGAACGACCTAGAGATAATGCTCCAGTATTTTAGCGGAGATTTTCCCAGCGATGATTTTCCTAATGAAGAACTGATAGACGAACTTAAGTCTGCTAAATCTAAACGTCCTCAGAATAAACGATTTTTACGCCAGTTATATGTGGCAGTTAGCCGACCTCGCCATCTGTTATGTTTGGCTCTGCATAAGGATCATTTCAATGCTCTCCCTACTGCGAAGACGGATTTTGAGAACCAAGGCTGGTTTGTAAGAAGTATCTGTGAGATAGAATGAAAGTCATAAGATGGGACATAGACACAAAATATTGTATGTCCGCTCTTGGCCGATATCAGTCGTTAATTCCCACAGCAAAGGCTTTATTTCCTGAGCGTGTATTTACCGGCCTTAATTAGCGGCCAAGCCTCAGAGTAGGGCATGATGTTTTCATGCTTTGATTTCCAGTGCGCATCAATACCATCCCAGCCATTCCCTTGGAATACATGGCCGCATTCAGGGCAGACTTTTTTGTTATTTTGATTTGTGCTCATGGCGGTGAACATTATTGATTCTCCGGTGTGTTGCTCTACGATGTGCTTAAGATTGAGTAGGCCGCCAACAGCTTTTTCAATTGCCGCTCTCAGGCGCTGATCATGGCCAAGCATAAAGTCTCCGGTTTTAGTTGTGCCACCGCATCCGCAAGCGCAATCTTTAGGGGTTAGTTTTCTTGGGGCCATATGTTTCATCCTTTAGGTACAATCCGGAATGTACCTGAAGTATAGATTGTTATTTCAAAAGGTACAATCCCGAATGTACTTGTGCGGGGTGCGTCTACGAGGGATTTTAAATTTGTAGGGTACTCACGAGCCTAGACGAAGCTAGGCGAAAAGTAAGGCGAGGGCGGGCGAGATTAAGTTGTTGATTTAAAAGTTTAATAAAAACAATGGGTTGCGCGCTACGAGCCAGGCGGTCGCATGTTCGAATCATGCCGGGCGCGCCATATAAATCAAAGGCTTAGCAGAGTTAGCTGCTAGGCCTTTTTTATTTCTTGGGGATTCTTAGGTTTTTACCCCCGCTTTTACCCCCACTATAGAAAACGCTAGGAACCGGAACCCCCTATAAAATTTCCCATCTACGTAAAAAGCGCGGTTCGAATTACCCGTAGAGAATAAACCGCCAGTAAGGACCCGCAAAAAGTCTTAAATCCAGTCTTCCAGATTCTCACCTATTAATCTAAGTCGAACAGCCATTCCCGCCATCGACTCGGCGACAAAGGAATCATGTTTGGCGCATAGTTGCTCGAATGTTCTTCGGTGCATCCCTTTGGGTTTGAGTCCTTTACCGTTTAAAAAAGCCCGGCTCCCAATCCAGCTTGTCCCTGATCTTGTCAGCACGGCGGGCAGCTCTATCGTCGGGTGTTTCCCGTTGGCTGTCATAAGCGAGTTGGTAGCAGTGGCGGCAGGCGAAAATAGCGCCTCCGTAAAGAATGGCAACCCTTCGCCCACAACCTCTGGCGGGGCATAAAAACCAAGGCCGTTTCCCGCCAAGGTGGCATGGTGTCCAGTCCAGATAAACGGGGTAGTCTTCGTCCTGCCACTCTTCTGTTCCTCTGTCTCGTTGGCGATAGATCAGCCTTATTTTGTTTTCTTCAGTGCGCACGCGGATGGAGGCGACCACTTCACCGTGGCGTGACCATTGCCAGCCAAAGGCTTGGCCAGGGGTGAGAAAGCCATCCCGCTTCCAGCGCCTTACATCCAACGCTCTATAGTCGCTTGTGGTGTCTTTTGCGCTGAAGTGCCAGCGCCTTCCGCTTCCATATCCGCCCATGTTTATCTCCAATATTTTTCCGAAATCAATTGGCAAATTGGCCTTTTAATCATCATTTTTCACCTTGCTTAGTGTTCGGGTAATAGCGTTCACAAAAGCGGTGATCGGTATCCCATATCCCGGCCACGGCCTCAGGTTCACCTTTTAAACAGTGCCCAAGGTGTGGGTGGTCTATGCGTTTGAAGTGTTCGCAATCTGCACACGTCACAGCGCAGGGGCGGGGGATAGGATTATTGTTCACACGATTCCAACACCAGGGGCAGCCCAATACCTCACCGGGAAACCACAACCAGATAGGCCCGCAATGTTTACAGGTGGCCGGGTGGCTGTAGTTTGCTGGGCGTTTCCCCCGATCCATTTCCCGGCGTTGTGCCAGTGCGTTGGCAAAGGCGCTTAATGCCCCGATAGTCACTTCGCCTTTACGCCATGCCTCTATATCTTCCGGGGCTAATGCCTCTTGCATCTCTTTGGGTGTGATGGTTAAGTGTTGGCAAACGGTGGCCAAGGTTTCCAATAATTTGGATTCTTGTTCCGCACAATTCGCAATATCCGCAGAATTACCCGTTTGGGAGGTGTTTTGCGTATTGTGTGAATTGTGCGTAGTAGGCTCTTCAGTGCCTAGTATGTCGCGCCAGCTCATTGCCACCCCCTCACAATTTCCGGTCTCACCCGAACAATAGGCGAAGGGGGGCGGCCAGGGCCTTCTTTTGGTAGTTCGATGATTTCTATATAGCCACGTTCTTCCAAAACATTTAAGGCATCACGAAGGTTTTGCACATGGGGGAAAGGGCTTCGTAAACTGTTAAAGGCTTCTCGAACCGTAAAGCGTGCATGTCTGCCACGCTCGACCCAATCCCGCACCAAACGAGCGGAAGCAATAATCGGGTCGGCTCCCATCATGTCCAATGCAGCCAAACTATGACGACTGATAACGGCCATAATCTCCAGCGCATCATTCATGGTGTCAGCGGTGATAGTGGCTTCCCATGGCCTGCCGTGGGCGTGTTTGATTCCATGCAATACTCCCGCAAGCCGCGCAGCCGCGCCCGGTGCTTTACCTGCCCAGTCGGCGAAGTGTTCCATATCTTTGCCAGGTTGCATTTGGGTTTCTACTGCACGGGCAAAGGCTAACCACTCGCTATAGGCCTCTTCACTCAGTCGCAGAATGTGGGGGAGGGGTTGGCCTTGTTCATTTGTTGCCGGTTCCCAGTCCAGCATGGCGCGTAGGCCTTTTTCATAAGCACGGGTTACGCTTTCAGGTATGGGGCTGGTTTCCAATGTGCGAAAGCCCAAAGGTGAAGGTGGTAGAAGATAGAGAAAGCGTCCCAATAAACCACGACCCCGAAAGCCGGGCTTGGTGGATAAACCACGCAGTACATCCGGCTGTGGGCTTAGTCCAATACTGAGGCGAGGGCTCCTTAGGAATACAGTTTTACGGCTTCCACGGTCTACCCGTTCCGGGTCGCCACTATGGGCTTTTAACACCAAATCAAGGTTGGGGATGCCGCCGGAATAGCGACCGGCCAACAAATCAAATACCCCGCCTTCGGATGAAAGCCAGGCCATGCACTCGCCATGTTCAGCGAGTAGCACTCCCAGCTTTTCCGGCGTGGCGTCGGAAGTCCAAATTTGCGGTTGAACGGGAATGTCCGGCAATTCGGCCTCAATTGCTGCCGCCTCCCGCGCCAGCTCTTTTGCCTTGTTGGTATCTTTTTCTTTGGCGGATTTATTGCGCAGCTCTTTGGCTCGGGCTTCCAGTGTTTTGCGTTCGCTGGTAATGCGTATGATTTCCGCTTCCAGAATTTCGGCTTGGTCGTGTTCCCAATCTAGCAAGGGCGAAGTGGTGGCAGACTGTACCGCGCTTTTACGATTGCCCGGTGGCAAGGCCACTACCGCCCATAAATTGCATGGCTCGAAATATCCGGGATTTACCATTACCCGCAAGGTGCGGGCGGCGGCAGTGGCGCAGGCTACCAAGACCATGCCAGCGGCTAATTCCGATGGGGTCTCGGTTGCCTTTGCCAGTGCCCCGGCATAGTCGCCCGCCCAACTGGGTAGGTGTGATAGATCGAGTCGCGGCAGGTTGGGCGCATCCAATGGCACTAATACCGGCCATTCTTCCCCCTGTCCCAATAGCGGGGGTGTTGCATTTAGCAGCTTGGTATTCATGTCCGCCCCCTTGCTAACCATAGGGCTAGATCATTGAAGTCTGTTAAATGAGCCGGGGCGTCTTCTGGCCACTGAGGCAAAGCCAATAGAGCATCGGCAGAAATGGCGGCGGCCCGTGCCTTAGTTGCACCCGGATTGTCCGGGGTTTGTCTATCATCATCTCCGGCAATGACGATTTTTATCCGGGGGTATTGATAGCGAACGGTCAGAGCTACACGCTCTAGGTTGCCCGCATCTATAGCGGCCAATATGGCAGCGTTTGGTTCATCCTCTGACAGCGTGCAACCCGTGGCCCAGCCTTCGCAGATAATCACTTTTGAGGCATTGCGAATGTTTCGCGCTACCGTGATAAAACAGCCTTTCTTTTGTCCGCTGGATAGAAGTTTTTTAGTTCCATCGGTAGCGATGAATTGCAGGCTGGTGATGGTGTGATTGATATTCACTACAGGCAGGACCAACAGGCCTTTATATAGCCTAGCGCCAAGCGGCTTAATGCCTTTGTTTTGTAAGTAGGGAAAACTAGCGGGGGCGGGTATGGAATTGCCCCAAATTTTCTTAGCGCGCCACGAAGCAGTGGTTTGTTTGGCTTTCTGTTCAGCGTGGAACTTGGCTTTAGCCTCGATCATTTTTAGGGCAAAGGCTGCTCGTTCGGCCTGGGTATACGTATGGTCACGCTTGGCCAGCCACGTTTCAGTAAGTCCGGTAGACCAATCGCCAAAGCATCCCCCAAGCCCATCATCAAACAACAGGCACCAACCGGCGCGATTACTTGGCCGTTTACCAGCACCGGCAAAGCGTATCATCTTGCCGGGTTCGATGTGTTCGGGCGGTTCCATTCCGGCGGCGTAAATCGCAGTTTTAAAATCGTAAACTGAGTTATTCATAATCACGTTCCCCCTTATGGGTGAACCATTCCGCAAGCCAGATAGGAAGCCAGCCCCAAGCGGCCAGGGTTAAAGCAATGGTTTTTAGCCCGTGGGTAAACCGGGTAAAATAAAGTGTGGTATTTGAAATATTCGGGGTCGCCTGATGGCAGTCAGCGCGGCCCTTGTTGTTTAAGTTCATCGCCGTTGCCCCTCTTAGTTCGCAGCCTTGCGGCTGTTTTCTATCTGCTGTTCCAACCAGTCGTTTATTTCTGATTCGATCCAACCCACGGCACGGCCACCAAGAGAGACTGGCTTAGGGAATTGACCTTCAGAGATGCGTAAATAAATGGTTGAACGTGATAGGCCCGTGCGTTGCTTTACAATCGGAAGCCTTAGAATGCTGTACATGTGCTTTATGCCTCGATAAATGAATTAGGAATGTTCGAGACATAAGTTAGAAAGGGGATTTTGGGGCTACAAACGTAGGTTTAAGCCCGAGCGATGCAATAAAATTAGGGGGTTACGGTGATAAGCATATAACGGTGTGCTCTAGTGGGGTGGCGTAACTTATTGAAAATAGAGGGGTTGATTTGGCAAAAAAATCCCCCCTAACTTTCTTTCATAATGCGAACAACAGTAGAAGTTTTTAGGCCAACTCCTAGGCCTTTTTGTTGAATCTTTTTCGCTATCCAGTCATCGGTATGAAGTGATGATCTCGGGAACTCTTTTCTCAGTTTAGTGTGGGCTTCTTGAATATCTTTGTTTCTAGCCTCAGTGGTGAGTTTTCTCGCTTGTTGGCGTTTGTTCTGTTTTTGATAGCGTGGTTTTTTCTCTTTCGCTGGCTTGTCAGCACAAGACCGCAGGCGGTCTATGTCGATGTTCAGTGCTTTACCATCGAAGTAACAAAGCTCAGTAATTGCTAGATCATCGCCATTAATTTCTAACCGTATGGGGCGGGAGTGTAGGGTCAGAGCTTTTCGGCCGTCATTACCTTTGATAAACCCAATTTTTATAAAATCTTGAGCAGGGCTTTGTTCAAGCTTGGTATTTATTCCTAGCAGGCGGTGAATGATCTTTGCGAGTTGAAACGTGGTTATTTTCCATCGCCTCAGTGATTCAAGGGAAAAGTCTAAAACCCCCATTTCCTCTTGCATGTCTTCATCACTACACAAACCAACAGCGCGAATAGGTTTACCGTTCTTCTCCCTGATATCCACGTCCACCGTGCAGTGCCTATAGCAATAGCGGCATGTTATAGAATCAGCGCGTTTTGCATGATGTAGCAACCCAAGCGAAGAAAAGCACTCCAAGGCACCTTTAGGCCATTGCCGGGTTTTATAGTCGCTTACTAAGTATGCACCGTCCTCTGATTGTGAAAGCGCCTCTATTAATTCGCTAAGCACATCATCAAGCGCCATGCGGGGCTCCGGTTGTTTCTATATTGGCATTGATTAACACGTTTCGAAGCACGCCATCAAAGCCATCGTGGTTTAGGTTGCATGAATAGGGTGGAGTGATTCTTATATCTTTATGCGTAGATTTCTTGCTTGGTGGTACTGGGGGGATAGTGACTCGAATTATTGTTTGGTTAATTTCATAAGCTGGGAAGTTGCCGCCCCCCGTCACTGTATTGAGAAGATCGTAAACCGCCGTTCGGTTGAGTTTGTCGTTTGCTTCTAAGGTTATTTTCCGATTCTCATCATCTTTAAGGGCTAGCCGTAATTGAATAACTCGCATCTCTTCAATATCGCTAATCTCATCAATCTCAAACTCTAAGTGCCGATCATTCAGCGCTGTGAGGTCATAGCCGCTTGGAATAAGGCCCTCTTCGGGTAACACGTCTAGCCCTAAAATAGTCTTAGCGAAAATTTTTCGTAACTCTGGAATGTGTTTTGTATTGCGTGGGGCGCAAATATCAATGAAGCCCCCTTCCTTTGAGTAAACAAAAATAATCTCAAAGGCTGGATGTTTAGCGCGGGGCTGTAGCCCGTCTTTTATCCATTCCATGCCTATTTGGCCATAATCCTCCGGGTAGGCAAACACATACTCTTTGCCACTGTCCATATCACGGTAGGCATCGACATGGCAGCGTCGCCCCTTTCCCGCGTTAGTACTAAAGTATTGGCTAATTTGGCGACATAGCTCTTCTTTATCGCTTTCTTCTAGTTGAGCTTCAACCGGGGGTAGTCCTTTGCATGTATCCCATTGTCTGGCAGCGACACTTTTGGCATGTAACATTGATGACGCAGCGGGCCAATACTGTTCTTCATGCAAATAAGCCCACATGCTTTTGGCATGTTCGCCATCTATGTTGGCCATATCCTCGATAAATTGAAAGTTATTGTCGAATTTTGCTTCATTATTAAGCCCATCGATTCCCCCGCTACTGGCCAAAGCATGGACATTTTGGAAGTCCACCTCAATTGTGGCTTGCTGTTCTTCAGGCAGTTTAAGCAGCGCTTGAAAGATTGCTTCAGCGCTTTGTTTTACTCCTTTGAGTTCTGACCAATCAAGTTCAAGTGTTATCTGGTTTTTCTCAAAATAGGTGGCTAACAGCGTGTGGGGGACTTTGCGAAAAAATGAATGGGGGCTGTAGTGGCTCATGGCCGTTTATATCCTTTTGGTAGATAAATAATTTTCCATTTCCTACTACATACTTCATATTTGGAATACTTGGGGTATAAGTGGGGTTTTTCAAGGGTTCCATTGGAATTCTTTGGATTTTATTGGCTTATGGTCTGGGGTACGGTAAATTATTGGTATAACCATATAACAACAGCCACAAGCACCTAACTAGCCATTTTTAAAAGAGTTTTATGGGGTCGATAACCACTGGTGCCACCCTTTCCAACGGCCTTTGGGGCGATTTGAAACGCACCATCTTTGCCAGGCGTGCTGAAATGACAAATTCAAACGCATTTAATCAGGAATAACAGAATGACAAGCACCCAACAACGCGCCGCACTGCAACGCCAAATCTGGGCAATCGCCAATGATGTCCGGGGCGCAGTCGATGGCTGGGACTTCAAACAATACGTACTCGGCACGCTGTTTTATCGCTTCATCAGCGAAAACTTCGCAAGCTATATCGAGGCCGATGATGACAGCGTCAACTATGCAGCGCTTCCCGATAGCGTCATCACCCCGGAGATCAAAGACGATGCCATCAAGACCAAGGGCTACTTCATCTATCCCAGCCAGCTGTTTGCCAACATCGCCAAAGGGGCCAATGACAACGAAAGCCTGAACACCGATCTGGCCAAAATCTTTGGCGCGATCGAGGCTTCAGCCAACGGCTACCCCTCGGAACAGGACATCAAAGGGCTGTTTGCCGATTTTGATACCACCAGCAACCGCCTTGGTAATACCGTAAAAGACAAAAACGAGCGCTTGGCAAAGGTGCTTAAAAGAGTGGCCGAACTGGACTTTGGCGACTTCCACGGCAGCCAGATCGATCTGTTCGGCGATGCCTACGAATTCCTCATCTCCAACTACGCCGCCAATGCCGGTAAATCGGGCGGTGAGTTTTTCACCCCGCAACACGTTTCCAAGCTGATTGCCCAACTGGCCATGCACAAGCAGACCAGCGTCAATAAAATCTATGACCCCGCCTGTGGTTCTGGCTCCTTGCTGCTGCAAGCCAAAAAGCACTTTGACGCCCATGTGATTGAGGAAGGCTTTTTCGGTCAGGAGATCAACCACACCACCTACAACCTGGCACGTATGAACATGTTTTTGCACAACATCAACTACGACAAGTTCAACATCCAGCTGGGCAATACCCTGATTGATCCGCACTTTGGAGATGACAAACCCTTTGATGCCATCGTCTCCAACCCGCCGTATTCGATCAACTGGATCGGCAGCGATGACCCTACCCTGATCAACGATGAACGCTTCGCCCCGGCAGGTGTATTAGCCCCCAAATCCAAGGCCGATTTCGCCTTTGTGCTACATGCCCTGAGCTACCTCTCCAGCCGAGGCCGTGCCGCCATCGTCTGCTTCCCCGGTATCTTCTACCGTGGCGGTGCAGAGCAGAAGATCCGCAAATACCTGGTGGATAACAACTATGTGGAAACGGTGATTTCACTTGCGCCCAACCTGTTTTATGGCACCACCATCGCTGTCAACATCCTGGTGCTCTCCAAACACAAAACCGACACTCTCACCCAGTTTATCGATGCCAGCGAGCTGTTTAAAAAAGAGACCAACAACAACACCCTCACCGATAAACACGTCGAAACCATCATGCAGGCCTTCGACAGCAAGGCCAATATTGACCACTTCGCCCAGTCGGTGCCGTTTGAGAAGGTGGCCGAGAACGATTACAACCTCTCTGTCAGTAGTTATGTAGAAGCCAAAGACACCCGCGAGGTGATCGATATCACCCAGCTCAATGCTGAGTTGAAAACCACCGTCGCCAGGATCGACCAGCTACGTGCGGATATTGATGCCATTGTGGCGGAGATTGAGGCATGAGTGAGTTGAGCTTTATGGAGAATCTGCTGGATGGTGTTGAAGTGGAGTGGAAGCCACTAGGTGATGAAAACTTTTTTGAAGTGTCAAATAGCGGTAGAAAACCAGTCAAAGCCTCTCTCCGGATATCCGGCAAAACGCCGTACTATGGCGCTAACAATATCCAGGACTATGTTGATGGGCATACTCATGATGGTGAATATGTGCTAATAGCAGAGGACGGCTCAGCAAGTCTAGAAAGTTACTCCATTCAATATGCAACGGGGAAGTTTTGGGCAAATAATCATGTTCACGTTGTATGCGGTAGGTCAGGAGTGAATACAAGATATTTATTTCACTACTTATGTATTGTTGATTTCATTCCATTTTTGTCAGGTGGGGGCCGAGCAAAGCTAACCAAGGGGAAGATGGTTGAAATTAAAATTCCCATCCCATGCCCAGACAACCCAAAAAAGTCGCTGGAAATCCAAGCCGAAATCGTCCGCATTCTGGATGCATTTACCGAGCTGACCACCGAGCTGACCNNCCACCGAGCTGACCACCGAGCTTAGCGCACGTAAAAAGCAATACAACTACTATCGCGATCAGTTGTTGAGTTTTGAAGAAGGGGAGGTGGAGTGGAAGCCTTTAGGAGAGCTTGCTGAGAACCTCGATTCTAAACGAAAGCCAATTACAAGCGGGCTGAGAGAAGCTGGTGATATTCCATACTACGGCGCATCGGGTATTGTTGATTACGTAAAAGACTATATCTTCGATGGCGATTTCTTGCTGATCTCTGAAGATGGAGCAAATTTATTGGCGAGGAATACACCAATAGCTTTTAGTGTTAGCGGAAAAAGCTGGGTTAATAATCATGCCCACGTACTTAAATTCGACACATACGCCGAGCGTAGATATGTTGAGTATTATCTGAATAGCATTGATTTAACGCCATACATCTCGGGCGCTGCCCAGCCAAAGCTGAATAAAAAGAACTTAGAAAGTATCCTTATTCCAAATCCTTCGCCTGTAGAAAAAGTGCGTATTGTTACGATCCTAGATAAATTCGACACCCTAACCAACTCCATCAGCGAAGGCCTACCCCGCGAAATTGAGCTACGCCAAAAGCAATATGAGTATTACCGCGATCTGCTGTTGAGTTTTCCTAAACAAGGAGCGGCGTAACGTCATGCCTTACCAGCCGCCTTTCACCATTACCAGCGACATTTTGAATCTGGTGGCCGATATCAGCCAGCAGGTGGGCAGGCTGGATGCCAGTGTGTTAAACAGCTCGCCGCAGCTGCGCAAGCAAAACCGCATCAAAACCATTACCGGCACGCTGGCGATTGAAGGCAATACGCTCACCGAAGAACAGATCACGGCGATCCTTGACGGTAAGCCGGTGCTGGGCAGTGTGCGCGAACTGGCGGAAGTGAAAGGCGCGATTGTGGCCTATGATGCCCTGCCCACCTGGACGCCGGACAGCATCGATGATTTGCTCGCCGCGCACGGCTTGATGATGTCGGATATTCTGGTCAATGCAGGTCGATTTCGTGACAAGGCGGTGGGCATCCAGAAAGGCAAGGCGGTGCACCATGTTGCGCCCCCCGCGCATCAGGTGTCGGGCCTGATGGCTGAGTTGATCCAGTGGTTAACCCAGGCCAAAGATCATCCGTTGATTACCAGCAGCGTGTTTCATTACGAATTTGAGTTTATCCACCCGTTTAGCGATGGCAATGGCCGCATGGGCCGCTTGTGGCAAACCCTGATTTTGTCGCAATGGCATCCGCTGTTTTTGTCGCTGCCGCTGGAAAGTGTGATTAAAGACAATCAGCAGCGCTACTACCAGGCCCTTGAAGCGGCCGATCAGCAGGCCGATAGCACCCCGTTTGTTCATTTCATGTTGTCGGTCATTGCCCAAACCTTGGCTCAAAACGCCCCTGCAAACGCCCTTGTAAACGCCCCTGTAAATGGGCTGGTTGATGTCGCCGGGCTCAAAACCAACGATGCGATTATGGCGTTACTGGCCGCGAACCCTGCGCTGACACGCCAGCAGCTGGCCGATGTGATCGGCAAAGACCTGCGCACCATTGGCCGTGCGTTAGCCAAGTTGCAGCAAGCAGGCACAATTAAACGGATCGGTTCTGATAAAACCGGCCATTGGGAGGTACAGCTGTGACGGACTACAAAACCATCGCCGAATCGAAAAACTTCATCGTTCTGGATAAATACACCAAGGAATGGCAGGTTGCCGAGAGCTACCAAAGCGAAAGCGACTTGGAGAGGGAGCTAGTTGAGGATTTACAGAATCAAGGCTATGAGTTTGTTCCCACCTTAAACACACCAGTAGAAATGCTGGCCAATGTGCGGGTACAGCTGCAAACCCTGAATAACGTGAAATTTTCAGAAGGCGAGTGGGCGCGCTTTGTGGAAACCTATCTGGATAAACCCAGTGACACCATCATCGACAAAACCCGCAAGATACATGATGACTATATCCACGATTTTGTCTTTGATGATGGTCATATCCAGAATATCTACCTGGTAGACAAGAAAAACATTGCCCGTAATAAATGCCAGGTGATCAAACAGTTTGAGCAAACCGGCAGCCATGCCAACCGCTACGATGTAACCATCCTGATCAATGGCCTGCCCCTGGTGCAGGTTGAGCTGAAGAAGCGGGGTGTGGCGATACGTGAGGCCTTTAATCAGGTGCACCGCTACAGCAAAGAGAGCTTTAATAGCGAGCACTCGCTGTATAAGTATTTGCAGCTGTTTGTGATCTCAAACGGCACCGATAGCCGCTATTTCGCCAATACCACCCAGCGGAATAAAAACAGCTTTGACTTCACCATGAATTGGGCGAAGGCTGATAACAGCCTGATCAAAGACCTGAAAGACTTCACGGCCACCTTCTTCCAGAAAAACACCCTGCTCAATGTGCTGCTGCACTACTCAGTGTTTGATGTCAGCAATACCCTGCTGGTAATGCGCCCATATCAGATTGCCGCGACCGAGCGCATTCTATGGAAGGTGAAAAGCTCCTACGAGGCTAAAAACTGGGCTAACCCGGAAAGCGGTGGTTTTGTCTGGCATACCACCGGATCGGGCAAGACCTTGACCAGTTTCAAGGCAGCGCGATTAGCCACTGAGCTGGAGTTTATCGATAAGGTGTTCTTCGTGGTGGATCGTAAGGATCTGGATTATCAGACCATGAGAGAGTACAAACGCTTTTCACCCGATAGCGTCAATGGCTCCGAAAACACAGCTGGCCTCAAGCGTAATCTGAGTAATGATGACAATAAAATTATTGTCACCACCATCCAGAAGCTCAACAATCTGATGAAGAGTGAGAGCGACTTGCCTATCTATGGCAAGCAGGTGGTGTTTATTTTTGATGAATGCCATCGCAGCCAGTTTGGTGAGGCACAGAAAAACCTCAACAAAAAGTTTAAGAGATTCTATCAGTTCGGTTTCACCGGCACCCCCATCTTCCCGCAAAACGCCTTGGGTGCGGAGACCACCGCCAGCGTGTTTGGCCGTGAGCTGCATTCCTATGTAATCACCGATGCCATCCGTGATGAGAAGGTGTTGAAGTTCAAGGTGGACTACAACGATGTGCGGCCCCAGTTTAAGGCGATAGAGAGCGAGCAGGATGAGAAGAAGCTCACCGCAGCAGAAAACAAGCAGGCCTTGCTGCACCCTGACCGTATCCGTGAGATCACCCAGTACATCCTGAACAACTTCAGGCAAAAGACCCACCGCCTGCAAGCAGGCAATAAGGGGTTTAATGCCATGTTTGCGGTCAGTAGTGTGGACGCAGCCAAGCTGTACTATGAGTCCTTTAGGGAATTACAAAAGGGGAGCGACAAGCCGTTGCGGGTGGCCACCATCTTCTCCTTTGCGGCCAATGAAGAACAGGAAGCGGTCGGAGAGATTCAGGACGAGAGCTTTGATGTCTCTGCCATGAACAGCAGCGCCAAAGAGTTTTTGAGCGCGGCCATCGATGACTACAACGCACTGTTCAAGACCAACTTTAGCGTGGATAGCAATGGCTTCCAGAACTATTACCGCGATCTGGCCAAACAGGTTAAGGCCAAGGAAATTGACCTGCTGATTGTGGTGGGCATGTTCCTCACCGGCTTTGATGCCCCCACGCTGAATACCTTGTTTGTCGACAAGAACCTGCGTTACCACGGCTTGATGCAAGCCTATTCGCGCACCAACCGCATTTTTGATGCCACCAAGACCTTTGGCAATATCGTTACCTTTCGTGACCTGGAACAGGCCACCATCGATGCCATTACCCTGTTTGGTGATAAAAACACTAAAAACGTGGTGCTGGAGAAGAGCTATAAAGAGTACATGGAAGGCTTTACCGATGTAGTGACAGGTGAAGCGCGGCGTGGCTTTATGGAAGTGGTCAGCGAGCTGGAGCAATGCTTCCCCAATCCCGAATCGATTGAAAAAGAATCGGATAAAAAAGCCTTCGCTAAACTCTTTGGTGAGTATTTACGCGTTGAAAACGTGCTACAAAACTATGATGAATTCGCCAGCCTGAAAGCTTTGCAAAGCATTGATATGAACGATGTGGAAGCGGTTGAAGCATTCAAAAGCGAACACTACTTGAACGATGAAGAGCTAGCCACTCTGCAAACCATTCGCATTCCTGCCGAACGTAAAATTCAAGATTATCGCTCTACCTATAACGATATTCGTGATTGGCTGCGTCGAGAAAAAGCGGCAGAACAAAAAGAGGCTTCCACTATCGATTGGGATGATGTGGTGTTTGAGGTCGATCTGCTCAAATCTCAGGAGATCAATCTGGACTACATTCTGGAATTGATTTTTGAGCATAACAAGAAGACCAAGAGTAAAGCCGACCTGGTTGAAGAAATGCGCCGGTTTATTCGTGCCAGCCTGGGGCATCGTGCAAAAGAGAGTCTGTTGGTCGACTTCATTAACAAAACCGACCTTGACCAGCTAGATGATAAAGCCAGTGTGATGGAAGCCTTCTATGCTTTTGCACAAGCAGAGCAGAAGCGTGAAGCTGAAGAGCTAATCGCTGATGAAAAGTTGAATGAAGAAGCGGCTAAGCGGTATATCCTCACCTCAATAAAGCGCGAGTATGCCAGTGATAGCGGTACCGAGCTTAATAGCATCCTACCGAAGATGAGCCCGCTGAATCCTCAATACCTAGCCAAGAAGCAGAGCGTGTTTCAGAAAATAGCCGCTTTTGTTGAGAAGTTTAAAGGGGTCGGGGGTGCAATTTAATTTTAGCTAAGATTTTAACTGTTTAGGTTTTTCTTGAGGGGGGTTGGTGGGTAATTCTTGGCCCGAGTATTCTCTATTTTCCAGTCTTTTGTGCATTTGAGTTGTTGTTTAAACGCGATTAGGCTTGTGGCATGAGCCGAATAAACCTATTATTAGGCTTATATGGTGAGCCGAATAGATTGTCTAATCGGCTCAAATAGGAGCCTGTTTTAGTGAGTTTACCCCCACCATCTTGGATATGGCAGCATTCCCAGTGGCCCCATTTTCAATGGGATGATGGGCTTGTGTTGCCGTTGTTACGTGATGTGCGCCTGGAGCTGGGTGTGTTGCTGGGTAAGGCGGGGGCGGTGTCTGGTGAGGCTTCAGCGGCGGCGCTGGATACCTTGCTGGAGAATATTGTTACCTCATCCGCGATAGAGGGCGAGCAGTTGAACGTGGCGTCGGTGCGTTCTTCTTTGGCTATGCGCTTGGGGGTGGGTGAGGCGGCTTATCCTACGTCTAGCCGGTCGGAAGGTTTGGCGGACTTGATGCTGGATGCGGTGGGTCATTTAGACGAGCCACTTAGCGTCGAAAAGTTATTTCAGTGGCATAGCTGGCTATTCCCCGAAGATGCGTTTTCAGTGGCCAGCGTTGCTGTGGGACAGTTGCGGGGGGATGACCCCATGCAAGTGGTGTCAGGGCGTGTTGATCGGCCTACGGTGCATTTTGAAGCGCCGCCCTGTGCGGTGTTGACTGGTGAACTGGCTAAGTTTGTTCAGTGGTTTAACCAAAGCTGGGGGGACGCTTCTCTTGACCCTTTATTGCGGGCGGCTATTTGTCATTTATGGTTGATTACCTTGCACCCGTTTGATGATGGTAATGGGCGCATCACCCGCGCCTTAACGGATCGAGCTTTGGCGCAGGCCGATAGCCAAAGCATCCGCCTCTATTCAATGTCTGCTGCGATACTTGAACAGCGCAAAGGCTATTATCAGATATTGGAGCAAACCCAGCGGGGTGGGCTGGATGTCACTGCTTGGCTGGTGTGGTTTCTTCAAAGCTTGGATAGCACCTTACAAGTATCACTCGACAAAATAGACCGCACCCTAGCGAAAACTCGTTTTTGGCAGCGTTTCCATGACGCTGGTTTGTTGCCTGAGCAAACCAAAGTTTTGAACCGTTTGCTTGAAGGGGGGGAGGGTAACTTTGAGCAAGGAATCAGTGCCTCACAATATCAAAGCGTGGCTAAAGTAAGTAAAGCGACTGCCACCCGTCACTTGGCTGATTTACTGGCCAAGGGGTGTATAGAAAAGTTACCGGGTGGGGGGCGGAGTACCCGCTACCAGGTTAAGCTTTTGATTGATTAAATTGGCCCACCACGACATTTTCATCTTCTTGGAAGTTGTAGAGCAGGTTTAGTCTTGGGTGCTTTATTTCTTGTCGTTTTTGCCGAGCCTATGAGGCTTTACAAACTGCCCCTTTAGGCGGTGGTAGCGATCTGTTGTGCTGACCTGTGTGTGGCCTAGCAGTTCGCTGGCGGCTTTGAGGTCCATAAAGGAGATTGTCAGCTTCTTCCCGTGTTAAAAAGCGTATCCGTCGCTTAGGCTCTTTGAGCATCCGAATCTTCGGAAACCGTTGTAACCAATTCCATTCATCACGGGCCAAGTGCAGAATCCGCCGGACAATCTCAAGCGCTCGATTGATGGTGGCGTTTTGCACACCATCTTCATCTTTACGCTGGTGAATAATCGGCCATAGGACATCCATCGAGATTTCCCGCAGCAGTTTATTACCGAGATAGGGATCAAGTTTACGCAAGTGGTCTTTATCGTCCGAGAGTGTTTTCTTGTCACTGCTCTCAATCAGATAACGCACCACGGCATCACGCCAGCTTCTTGCCCTGTCCGGGTGGGCGGCCTCATGCGCTGTTGAGTGTCTAAGCCCCAAAAACAAAAACGGGCGACAGATGATTCTGTCGCCCGTGTTGTTCTTGATGATGGATGATTAGAGCATTGCTGAGATGATGGGGTGATTCCGCCTTAGTACATCAACTGCTGAATGGTAATGGCATCAGGCAGGCCGGTGGCTTCGAGTTTTTTCGAACGCTGAAAGGCCTTGAGTGCTTCCTGGGTGCTGGTGCCGTACACGCCGTCGGTGGTGATTTTGTAGCCTTTGGCTTTGAGTTTGGTTTGCACGGTCTTGAGTACGGAGCGGTAGATCAGCTCGACCTTATCCCCTTGCTTGAGTGCCATTAGGCTTTCATGTGCCTTGATGCGTTCGGCCTCCATGCTTTTCGCCATCGTGGCCACTGCCAGATGTACCTGGGCATCGGGGTTTTGTTGGCAGAAGGTGGCGATGCCGAGTACCAGCATCTGCGTATCCTGCCATGGGGCGAGGTCGTAGGTTTTATCCTGCATGCGGTTCATGGCGGACAGATAACCCGAGATCCAGCCGCCAAACTCGGCCAGGTTTTTGCTTTGTTTGACATGCTCAACAAACTGACTGCACTTGGCGACACCTACACCCTTGATGGCGAAGCGGCCGTCTTTATCGGCGGCGATGGCACTGAACGAGGCCAGTGCCATGCAGCCGGTGAGTGTCAGAGTTAACAAATACTTCATGCTTATACTCCCGTTATGTTGACAGTATAAGACTATACGAGCTTGTATGAGCGCAGGCGAATGTTACGCCCAAGCAGCATCGCGCTACCCAGCAGCATCAACAGCCAGGTGCCAGGCTCAGGCACGGTGTTGTTGGGCTGGCCAGGTTCATCTACCCAGAGTGTCAGCGCCGTTTGGCCGATGCTGACCAAACCCGTGCCGGTGAAGGCGATCAGGGCTGGGAAGGCCAGTGGGTTTTCCGGGTCTAACATCTCGCTGGGGTTGATGCCGTCAATGATGAATTTGGCAACATCAAAGCCCAGTGTGGTGAAGTCAAAGATCTCACCTGCGAGCAGCGTGACGGGGTCCATATATTCACCAGTGTTCGGGTTATAGACACGGATCGCGAACTCGCTGTCACCGCCAACCACTGGCACTTGGATCGATGCGAAGAACATACCCGCATCGCCGCCAGTGATCTCGTATTCATAACCCACCGCAACCCAAGGGTCGAAGACTACGGCCTGGTTTTGTTCCACTGGTGTTTCATCAAAGAGGAAGGTGTCACCGATATGGAACTCGGTTTCGCTACCGTCATTGTTGGTAACGGTGATGGTGCCGGCCCCTTCGTTCACGCGAATGTTGTTGGGCAGCTCAAACACGCCAGGGATTTCTTCGCTGGGCAGGGTGCCGGAGTTTTCGTAGGCGCTGATGATTTCGCCGGTGCTGAGGGTGGAGGTGACTTGAGTCAGCTCGATAGCATCATACATAAAATTGATGTTGCTTCGGATCGAGTTGATTTGCACATATTGCCCCGTGGTAATGTCTTCAAAGAGGGCAGGGCCAGTAGTGGTTAGATAGCCAAATTCGGCAATTTCACGCAATGAACTAAGCAATTGCTCACCTTCAGGAGTGAGTTGAATGCCGTTGTTGATGGTGGACTCAATAAAGTACACAGCTTCATGGGCCAGGTTTATGACAGCTTCTGGTGATAGCTCGTTTATCAGATTGGTGAGCGCTGCGGGTGCCAAATACATGGCAAGCTGAGGCTGTTGCATCATTACCTCGGCGAGCAGGCTGGCTGGTAGCATGCCTGCGAATTCACGCGGTAGCCCTGCAATGATGTCAGCAGAGGAAAGCTCTGGGCTGCTCCATGCGTCGAACCCGGCCTGTATTAGGTCGGCAGGGAGTCGGTCCAGGATCCATTCCCGGAGAAATGGAATGGTGTCCGGTGAAAGAGTGCGTACCTCGGCAACGAGTGCATCGATGCTTGCTTGGCTTGGTTCTGCTCCGGGTATACGTTCCCCTGTCTCCGGATTAAAGGACAGCAAGACGTCAGGATGTCGATTTGCCAACTGGGACTGCAAATCCCAAATCTCCGTTGATGGATGGAATGAGGGCCTTGTTGATGGGATGGGTATCAAGTACTCGGGGATACTGTCAATGATGTTAGATAGGTTGCTGGCAATTTCAACAAGTGTAGTGTGATCAAGGTGATTATTATTTTGCAGTGCGCTTCCAGATGCAGTTGTGAATATCCCAAACCAGCTTGATGAATCAAAGGCGGCTGGGTCTAGCGTGGAGGGTAATTCAGCTGCAGTATTAAATACGGTGCCAGTGTTGTCTCGCAGGCTAAGATAGCTGAAGTTGACTTGATATTCGAGAGATGGGGTGCTAAGAGACGCGTTTTGCAGTTGTGCCAATAGCTCGGTAGAAGCACTGCTGAAAAAATCACTTGCTGATGAGTTGGCCCAGCCTGAAAGTTCACTCATATACGATGTAGTATGCATGCTGTCGGTTAGGTCGACACTTAGGCTGACACCGCTGCTTTCTGTGAGCAGTGGGGTGATATTGTTGATTGCGCCGTAGATTTCAAAGGTATCAACACTTCCCGAATGCTCGTTTCGGTTGTTGTTCAGGTATATCGTTCCTGTGACAGAGTTAATGCCTGCGCTCGCGGCAGCTAAGGGATCGTATACATTTGCGTTGAGTGAGGTGGTGCTGGAACCTCTAGACCGGCCTGTGGCTCCACCAAAATAGCTAAGGGCGGTTTCGCTATCGTAACTAAAGCTGCCGCTGACACTTTGATTAAAGCCGGTAAAGAGATTTAGGCTGGGGGTGTGGGCGATCGGGTTGACGGCCAATATGTTGGTGTTGTCATGGCCCAAATTAAATTGATGTAGCGTGGTGCCATCAAAATATTCGCCACTGATTATTAGATTTGGCGATGATAATCTAAAATTAGATGAGGTGAAATCAGCCTCCACCAATGCCGCCTGCGTTGGGATGGCCAAGCTGCCCATCAGGCCTATCACTGCTGCTTGTTTGTATCGAAACATAAATAAATCCCACTTCAAAGAGTCGTAAATCGGCCCATACGTTTACTGCGCTTGGGGTTTAAGCCATGAGCTTGGTGTGGAATATTATGATGATCGGGTGAGTCGCCGCTGTCCCCAAATGGGGGCATGGGGTGAATTGGCTTAGAAAATGAGGGCGAGCTCTTTTAAGGTGAGGGCGACAAAGGCGGTTTGGCCGTTGACGTTGGCCTTTTGGCAGATGCGTTTGACGTAGGTGCGCGCAGATTCATAGGTGATATCCAGTTCATGCGCGAGTTCTTTGGTGTTGTATCCCTGAATCATCAATTGGGCGACATCGGTCTCGCGCACGGTCAGTGCAAAATGGGCCTGGATGCGGTGGCGAGGCAGTTTACGGCGGCGGGCAGGGTCCACCAGCAGCATGGCGCCTTTGCAGCGAGGGCCGAGGGCGGAGAGTGGTGAGGGGTGGGTGATGACCATGAGTTGATAGCTGGCGGCGCCACTGAGGCGGGGGATGTGCAGCCACTGGCTCATGCTGATCGGGGATTGCGGGGATAGCATGGCGTGGAGTGTGGCGTGGATGTGTTGCTCTGCCCCTGGGTGCGAGGCCCACAACTTCTGCCGCCGCAGGCCGAGACCATCGTCCGCCAGCAATATTTTGAGGGCGCTCTGATTGACGTCGGTAATTTTGCCAAGGTTATCAAACAGCACGAGGCCCAGCTTGAAACGGTCGCAGCCATCGAGCAGGTTTTGTTGCTGACGGCTCACAGTTTCCAGTAGACGGCTGGTGCTGAAGGCGCGGCTCAGGTGTGGAAACAGTGTTTGTAGGAGTTCGATCTCTTCAGGCTTATAAGATGAACTTTGTGCTGGGCGCATGAAGGTGAAGTTCAGGTGGTAGCCGTTTTGAATGGTGAGGGTGCCGCCAATGGAATGCTTGAGATCTTGGGGTTTGAGCCAGTCTTGATAATACTCGGTGTTTACAAAATGGTGACAGTGGTTGAAGTGGATGTTGATATCTTCATCAGAACGAATGAGCCCTGGCAACATCATGCCTGGGGTGGTGAACCACGGGTTAACCTCGGAAAAGTGTGTGGCGTATGAGGCCAGGTCGGTATCACTGACCCCTTGAAATATCTCCAGGGAGAATTCGTGATTGTCACTGTGCTGAACAAAAAAGCCGGCCGCTGGCGAGCGGAAGGCGTCACCCAGTTGCGCAATGGTGTGTTCCCAGCCATGTTCACCAACGGCGGCGGCATAGATGCTGTCCAGTAAGTCAGGCAGTAGACTGGGTGTCTTGATCATGTCGATGTCATCAATGTGTAATTAGATACAAAGAATAGCGTTTTTGGAGTGTAAAAATTAAGTCCTTGCCAGAATATAAGAATTTTATAAATTTATTATTTTGAAGGCAGGGTGTTGCAGAGAGTGTTTGCGGGGATGGTCTAAAAACAAAAACGGGCGACAGATCACTCTGCCGCCCGTTTTGTTTTCTAAACTAACTCAGTCTTATTCGATGGTAGACAGCAGTTTAGGATTGGTGACCAGCTTACGTACGCCGTGGGCGTGGTCTTCGCCGAACTCGTTGCTTTCGCACCACTCAGCCACAGAGTTGATGTCCAGCTTGGCGCATTGAGGACGAACGCTCCAGGTGACGTGGTAAGGAGAGCAAGTCGCTTCGTTGTAAGAAGGTCCCGTGGTTGAGCCAGTGAAGACTACAGGCTCGCCAGTGTTGGTTGGCAGTGCTTTAGGCTGGTGGAAGCCGTCTTTAACAGTGCCGTCGTAGTCCAGGTCGTTGAAGTTTAGTGCGTTGCGATCGTTGACCAGGGTGAAGACTTGAGTCTCTACGCGCAGGCCGGGGTTGCCGATCTCTTTAGATACGCAAGAGCCCAGACCTTTGCCTGGCTTAACGTCGGCAGAGCTGTGTACCCAGTGAACTTCGATGGTGTCGCCTGGTTTCAGGTCGCCATGCTTGCCGCCACAAACAGGCTTCTTGGTAGGAGCCAGTTCGGCCTTGCTCAGCTCTTTGCTGATACGGCATTGGTAGCCGCTCTCATAACCGTGGCCGTCGCCTTCGCCAGCGTAGATGTTGAAATCAGTCGCTTTGTGTTCGGCGTTTTTGTGGAAGTGGATGTTGCACAGGTTCATTTTTGTGGAGGCGGGTGCGATGCCGAAGTTGCGTTGGTTATCACCGGCAACGCTGTCGATGTCGCGAGGTGTTTGTGGGCCAAAGCCTTCACATGTCTTGCCTTCAGTAGCGTGACCTGCGTGGCTGTTATCGCCAGCCATCACAGCGGCGGATGCCAAACCCAGGGCCAATACCAGAGCAGTTTGAGTTACCTTACGTTTCATTGGAGCTTCCCTCATTAATAAATTTTCAGTTTTTTATACAATCTCAAGCTTAATTGAACCTTAAAAAGGCGCTGATGTGTTTTGTTATTCAGCAGCGCATCTTGATCTTTAAGGGTGCATTGAGTTTTTTATTATCTTCAATAAAAACAGGAAAATGTCATCACTAGCACATTCGCCCATGTCTTCATGAAGGGTGACAGATGTCACCCTGAAGACTAAGGGTTTAAGTGAAATCTATCAATAACCAATGATTGTGAAGGGCTAATGTTGAGGGGGAGCAACCTACGGTGGTGATAACCAGCTGAGTATGCCTTGAGCGGCCTCTCGTCCCGAGGCAAAGCAGGCGGTGAGCAGATAGCCGCCGGTGGGGGCCTCCCAGTCGAGCATTTCGCCGGCGCAGAAGGTGCCGGGCAGGGCCTTGATCATCAGTTCGGTTGTCAGTGCGTCAAACCGAACGCCGCCGGCGGTGCTGATGGCCTCGTCTATGGGGCGCGTTGTGTGGAGATGGATGGGCAGGGCCTTGAGGGTCGTGGCGACTTGGGCGGGGTCCTGCATCTGTTCCGGGTTTAAAACCTCACGCAGGATGCTGGCCTTGGCGCCTTTGATGCCGGCGTGGCGTTGCAGATGTTTGCTCAGCGAATTGCGACCGCGGGGTGTGGCGAGATCGGTTTGCAGGCGCTCCAGGCTGCGGCCGGGGACGAGGTCGATGTGGATCTCTGCTGTGCCGTGGGCATCGATCAGGTCACGGATCGGGGCGGAGAGGGCGTAAATGGCGCCGCCCTCGAGGCCGTAGTCGGCGATCATCAATTCGCCCTGACGGATCTCGGTGTCGCCGTTCAGCGTGGTGACGCTGACGGCGACCGATTTCAGTGGCTCACTGGCGAAGGTGTCGCGAAAGTATTTACTCCAGTTTGTTTCGAAGCCGCAGTTGCTCGGTCGCAGCGGTGCGAGCGCGATGCCGCGCTGGGCAAGTATCTCGACCCATTTGCCATCCGCGCCCAGCTTGGCCCAGCTGCCACCGCCGAGGGCGAGCAAGGTGGCGCGGTGCTGGATCTCGGTGATCCCGAGGGGTGACTCGAAACGCAGTGCGTTGTTCTCCCCCCAGCCGAGCCAGCGATGGCGGACATGGATGCGCAGGCCCTGTTCGCGCAGCCGGTGTAGCCAGGCACGCAGCAGTGGTGCGGCCTTGAAATCGGTGGGGAAGATGCGTTGCGAGCTGCCAATGAAGGTATCGATGCCGAGCCCCTTGGCCCAGTCGCGCAGGGCCTGGGCATCGAAGGCCTCGACCATCGGCCCGATGATCTCACTGCGCGCGCCATAGCGCTGGATAAACGCGGGCAGTGGTTCGGCATGGGACAGGTTCAGCCCGCCGCGGCCGGCGATCAGCAGTTTGCGGCCGAGTGACGGCATGCGGTCGTAGAGGTCGACCTGCAGGCCGTGGTTGAGCAGGACTTCGGCCGCCATCAGCCCGGTCGGACCGCCGCCGATGATGGCGACGGACTCAGACTGGGCAGGGGTGGCGGCGGTGGTTTGCATGGGCGGGCATGATAAAGGCTATCGCCCGCCAGCGGTAGGCTTAGAGGTTGAAGGCGGTTTTGAACGAGGCACGCAGTTGCTCAGGCAACTGATATCCGTCGACAAAATGCACACGCTGACCCTGAGCGTTGTAATAAATGATGCTGCCCGGTGGTACGCGGCGGCTGTCGGCAAACATCTCGCCTTGAGGGCTGCGGATGTCGGCGACCAGAAAATGTATGACATCCGAGAACTCGTCTTCAATCGCGTGGAAGCTCTCCATCAATCTGAGGCTGGCATCGTCCTCCCAGTCATAGACCAGCGTGATCGCCGGTTTGCCCTGGCCGATCAAGGATAGATCAGTGGAGTAGGTGGGTGGGAACAGGGTCAGTGCCAGCATGATGGTGCCGGCGACGGCCAGTACCACGGCCAATAGGTTGCCTTTGATGCCGCCGTGTTGGCGGTGTTGGGTGCGGCTGAAGGTTGGGTGTGACACGGTGTCGTCCTTTCTCGGGTGTCGTGACTGGAATTTTCGCTTGTCGTTATGAGTAAGTCCACAGGCAAAAGTTCAGCTCGGCGGGCGAGTATCACCATATTGGGGGCTTAGTGGCGTCTCTGGCCGGGAATCCGAATGTATTGCTCGTTGAAGTAGCCTTGATCACTGCGGAAATGACACGCGCCACAGTCACTAAAGCCTTTGACCTGTGGATTGTTGTCGATAAAACGGGGCAGCACATTGCGATGGCGCAGACGTAGGTATTCGGTATCGGTCAGGCGCAGAGGTGTGGAATTGGCCTGCAGCCGCTGCATTACGCGGTGAGAGCCAAGGTCGCCCGAACGGTCGGCGGCATGTTGTTCGAGATAGCTCAACAACTTTGCTTGGGTCTGGCGATCCACCTCGGCGTTTTCACCAAAGTGTTGATCCAGTTGCGACATGAGTGCACGCCATGAGCGCGTAGGCAAAAAACCGGCCGGGTAGGCCATGTGGCAGGTGCTGCATTCGCGGCGATAGAGCGGGTCACTAGGGGCGGTGACATCGGGCGGCACTACAAAGCGGGGTTGTGCCCAGCCATATTCTAGTTCCGCAGCGGCCGCGTGGCCGATCCAGCCCAGCGTGATCACGAATGCGGCAATGCCATATTTGATGCGCGCCATAGACAGCCTCCAACGGATTCCAATCAACACATTAATAGTGTTGGCCGGCTGTCTTAAATCAAGCTGAATTTCCGAGAGGGAGGGCGCCGATGCAGCAACGAGTGCTGCATCGGCAGAGGAGGATTAATTCAACTCGGCGTCATGGTAGACGTGTTGCACGTCGTCCAGGTCGTTGAGCATGTCGATGAATTTATTGAACAGCTCCACATCATCGCCGCTGATCGGGGTTGAGCCCTTGGGTACGAACTGGATCTCTTCCACCTCAAAGTCGATCTCGCCAAAGGCATCAACCAGGGCCTGTTTGGCCTTGAAATAATCGGTGTGCGCGGCGAACACGGTGAGTTTGCCATCATTACTTTCGATGTCTGACACATCCACGTCCGCCATCACCAGCGCATCCAGTGCCGCCTCTTCGTCACCCTCAAAGACAAAGATCGCACAATGATCGAACATGTGGCTGACGCTGCCCTGCGCGCCGATCTTGGCCTTGGTCTTGGTAAAACACTGGCGGACATCGTTGAAGGTGCGCGTCGGGTTATCGGTCAGGCAGTCGATGATCGCCATGCAGTTGCCAGGGCCAAAGCCTTCATAACGCGCCGGGGTGAAGTCTTCGCCGCCGCCATCACGCGCCTTGCCGATGGCCTTGTCGATCACGTGCGCCGGGACCTGATCCTTCTTCGCCCGCTCAATCAGGCTGCGCAGCGACAGGTTGCCGTCGGGGTCGTGGCCGCCGCTCTTGGCGCAGACATAGATCTCGCGACTGTATTTGCTATAGACCTTGGCCTTCTGGTCCGAGGTCTTCGCCATTGAATCTTTACGGTTTTGATACGCCCTGCCCATGTGTTTGCAACCTGTTTGTGTTTAATGGAAAGGAGGCGATTTTACCGGGTTGGCGTGGGGCTGTGAATGGGCTGACGGGGTTCTCCCGCCAGCCCGGGTCCGACGGGCATTACTGCGGGGTGGCGCAAGGCCGCCCATCAGGGCAAGGGGCGGATGTCCGGTCGTTGGTTGTGTCCGCCGGAGAGGGCGTATGTTGTGTATGTGCCGGGGACTGTGGAGCGGGTGGGGTCGTCTTTAAGGTATGGTCTGTGGGGCGTACCGCGTTGCCACTTACGCCAATGCCGTGCGTATAGGTCAGCGCAGTTGCCTCGTGTCGACGCCATGCCTCATCCAGGGCCTCTTGGGTTGCACCGGCGCTGGCGGCGACAAGGTAATCGTTATAACGCAGCATGGCGGCGGTACAAATGGAATCGAACTGGACGTCCTTGGCGTAATCGCATCTTTCCAGATTGGCGCGCCCGATTTCTGCAAAGTAAGACTTGCGTACGGTGATGGATTGGGCTGAGCCGTTTGTCGACGCGCTATTCGCCTCGTCTTGTTCCAGGGCCTCAATGACCGGGCGTATCGCATTCGCCATGTCGGTCATGCCCAGGCTCTCGGCTTGTTGTAATTGAGCGCGCAGAGTCTGGAGCTCAACGCTTTCGGCAAATGCCGGGCCAGATGTCAGGGCCAGTGTTAATGCCAACAATCTGCCAGGTAGAGAAAAACGGTATCGTTTGGGAAGAGAAACAGAAGAACGGGTGTTCGAAAAACAACCGGAACCAAAGCGCATAAAAACCCTCCTTGCGGTTAATGCAGCGGAACATTTTGCACGTCTTGCGAAATATAGCAGGTTGATGAAATCAACTGCCACAGAATTTTTTGAGAACCATTTCGGTGTCAGTTTTGTGTACTTAAGGGTGTGCGATCACATTCGGCTGTGATCATGAACGGGGAGGGTGAAAGGTATGCAGGTGGTGCGGTAGCGTAGGAGAGGCGAAGCCTAAGCAGCACGCTCAGGTTACCTCGTTGGCATCATTTACGAGTAAACAGGGCTTTGACACGCGGCACAACAGGGCATGAATGACATGGCGTTTTTAAATAAGCTGCCAGTCCTTTTGGCGCGCCTGCTTTCTTTCGGCAGTGGGTTTGTGTGTGCGTACTTCATAGATATAACCCGCGCCAAAGCGTAGATCGTATTGTGTTGTATCGAATTCCCAAATGCTGTGGTAGACCGGGATCGAATAGACGCTGCTTTGTTGTTGGTGCGTTGGTTTGCCCAGCGTTTCCGAAAGCGTGTTGACCTTCTCTTCATAGCGGGCAGCGGCATCGCCTTGATCCAGATGGATGACGAGCGTTTTGTACAGTTCATCCTGATAGAAATAAAACTCTATCTTCTTGCCAGGCTGGCTACGATCGACATAGACCACCGGGTCGACCTCCTGAAACTCAGTATAGTGCTCGCCCTGGGGTTTGTTCGGGTCAACTTTGGTGACTTTGCGTTGTTCAATCAGTGTCTGCGGTGAGATGCCCCACTGCAGCGGCTCTTTGCCGAGCGGGAGTGTTGCAAAGCTACTGGTCACGAGTAAAAAGAGGGCAATGAGCATGGTGTTGAGTCGCGTGTTGGTGGTTGAAGTTTGTCGTGATGAGTGGTTCGTGTGTTCTTTGTCGACCTAATAGACAAGGGAAATGGTAAATGGTTTTACCACTATACCAATTTAGTATGGGATTGATGTTGGGGGGCGGGTAGGCATGACGAATTAAGAACAGAAAGTAGTCTGGATGCAGCGTAGCGAAATCCGGGGGGATGGCATTCAACCCCGGATTACGTTGTCACTCCATCCGAGCTACTTGCTCAAATTGGTCGGCAGCTTGCCCTCGGGTATAATCCGGTTTTGGTCGCGCCGCCAACAACGCATAATGGTTTGCATTTCAGGAAGTATGAAACATGAATAGCGCTAACGAATTCCCCGTCGCCTTACTGATGAATGGTAAGGCTGGTTTGTCTGACAAGGCGAGGGAGGAAATTGGTAGTCTTAAACACAGACGCCCATTTGCTTTTATTTATCAAGTGATCATGGCCTGGCTAGTAATAGTTGCGGTTGTTTGGTGGGCGGTGATTGCTGAGAGTCTATGGATTAGCATCCTGGCTATATTTGTTGTCGCTACGCGGCAAAACATTCTCGGTCTTCTGGTGCATGATCAGGCGCATACCACTGGATTCAAGGCTAAGGGAGGCGATCTGTTTGTGAATCTTGTGGCCGGATATCCGTTGCTTATATTAACGGTAGAGGGTTATGCCAAGGTTCATCTGTCTCATCATACCTATTATTTTACGGACAAAGATCCGGATTTTATTCGCAAGAGCGGCGATGCGTGGTCGTTTCCCATGCCCGCATCCCGGTTGGCCAAACTATTTTTAACGGATTTACTGGCGATGAATCTGTTGACGCTCATAAAGGGCAAAAAATTTGATACCCCTGAGTTTGATCGCAACACAAACACGCCTGCCTGGGTGAGACCGGTCTTTTATGTGTTGCTAGCTGCATTGTTGACCTTGACGGGTAGCTGGGACATCTTCCTGATCTATTGGGTATTGCCACTATTGACCGTTATGCAGGTAATTATTCGCTGGGGGGCAATCTGTGAGCATAAATACAACATGCCTGGTGCCGGTATCGAAGAGAATTCTCCCATCATTATTTTGTCGTGGTGGGAAAAAATATTGCTGCCCAATCTGAACTTTACCTTGCATCCTTACCATCATTATTTCCCCGGGATCTCGTTTGCCAATCTGCCGAAGGTTCATGCAATCTTTGTCCGAGAGGGGCTGGTGGATGAGAGCAAGATTTTCTATGGGTATTTGGCTTATCTCAGATATCTGACGTCTGTAAAAACTGAGGTGAAGCAGGGTGTAAGTTGAGCGCGTTAGTGTCTTGAATGTTGGCGATGTCGCATTTTCATGCGGCATTGTAGGGCAGAAGGTTGAGCGGTTTTCACTAAGCCCAACAGCGGAGGTTGTCGTTACCACTGGCTGTTGAGTTTGCTTGTAATGTTGTAGATACGATTAGCGTCAGCGTAATCGTACGCATGGAGGTTTCATTCCTCCGCTGACGCTGGCGCCAAGCGGAAATTACGAAGTCTGTTAGAAGAAGGCAGTGACATCAATTTGCACAGTGTTATCGGCCACATATTAATCACCACCTCCAACCTCCATGCCGGGATCGCCGCACCATTCTAGCGGATAGATGCCCAGCTTCGCGTACCGGTGAAAGGTGGAATATGGCCAATCTTTCACCCGCGCCACCAAGCCATGTTTCAGCGGATTGACATGAACATAATCCACGTGGCGTCGATAATCATCGTCGTCACGAATGGCGTGTTCCCAATAGTGGCGTTGCCATATGCCCCGTTCGCTAGCGGCCATACGAACCGGTGAACGCCTTTCGGTTTTTGGTAGTGCGCGCGAGAAGCCGGATTTGATCAAACGCCAACGCAGGCTGAAATCGCTATCGCCCGGCGGGAGCGTGAAGATGCAATGCATGTGTTCAGGTAGTACCACCCAGGCATCAATGTGGAATGGGTGTTTCTGTTTGACTCGGCGGACAACCTGACGCAACAGATCAATCTCCCGTACCAGAAGGTCATTGCCATGCCGCTCCAAGAGGTTGACGGTAAAAAACCAAGTGCCACCGGGGATGAACGCGCGACGATAGTTGGGCATGTTCCGTATGCCATTTGATAGATGACGTGGGGTTAGTTTACAGGCGTGAGATAAATACGCCATCCCGTTTTTGTAGGTACGATTAGCGTCAGCGTAATCGTACGCATGGAAGTGGTTCCCATTCCTCCGATACGCTGTCGCTAATCGGAGTTGCAATATTTACCATTGGCTGTTGGGTTTGTATCGCTGGTGCGATGATTGATTTGGAATCGGGTCTCGCACCCGTGCCGAGCATAAAGCCCGATGGCCGAAGTACTTTTTCTTGCACGGCCAAGAAAAAGTACTCAAAAAGAAGGCCGCCCGGCGACTTGTTCAATGAGCAAAAAGACGCTCATTGAATCCCCTGCGCTTCTCGCGGCCAGCGGCGTGCGCAAAGTCGCAAACTGCGCTCCGCCGCGCACTTCTCCCGCTGACCGCTGCGATGCTCGGCTGCGTCGAACGGGATTGATTAAAAGCATTTTCATGAAGCGCTTAGCGGCGCATGATAAGGAATGTTGTTTTTGTAGGGTGTGTATCGCCCACCGTTACGAATCTATCAAATATCTCTTGGCGGGCGGTGCCCACCTGTGTAAAACGAAGCGGGGTTGTTTCCGTCTAACGCAGCCGAGCACCGCAAGTTATCGCGGGAGAAGCGCTTCCTTGTTTGAGCGTAGCGAGTTTGGAAGCGCGCCGCGATGACTGAGGAGCACAGGGAACCGGTTTGGCGTTTTTTTGCCAAAGCGGCAAGTTAGTCGGAAAAGGTTTCTTTGGTTACTTTCTTACGCTAAGAAAGTAACTCGCCCTGCGGGGCTTGTGCTCGTTCACGGGTGCGAGACCCGCATCAAAATTAAGCTTCGCGGTAGCGATACAAAACACTTTCCAATGCGTGCGATTACGCTATGCTAATCGCACCTACATTTGATCGGGGTTGCGGGTTCCGATTACGCTGTCTCTAATCGGAGTTACAAGATTTAGATAACATATATGATTGAATAAAACCTAACGTACAAAAGGATTGCTTCGATATGTCTGATTGGGCTGCTATTTGGTCAGCTATAGCCGCAACTTTCTCTGCCTTTGCTGCAGTATTGCTTTGGCGGCTAGAGAAGCTTAGTTTTCATAGAAATGCTAGGCCCGAAATCGTTTTAACGGGATGGTCGCGCGAGTCTTCCGAAGAGATAGATAAAGTATCTTTCTGTACAGTGGATAACGTGGGGCCTGGTTCTGCACTATATGTCCTTATCAATTCGTCTTCGCATGAGATTGATGGTCGGTTGACTTCAGTAATGTCTACGATACAGGAATCTCTTATTGCTCCTGGTGGTAGAATTAATGTGAAGGGTGAGATATTGATTTGGTGGGAAAACGCAGAGGGTTCTGAGGGCGATAAAAGTGTGCCTGTTAAAATTGAGGTAGTTTGCTGGGATACAACAGGAATAAGATACTTAACTCAATACACCTTTACTGTTTTTGAAGCGTCCACTCGTATTCATGGTAATAACATAGTTGCGCCGGGTGTTGTGATGGGGTTGCGCTCTGTAGAATCTAAGGCCGTATGGATGCTAAAACTGAAAGTGACGTTATCTAAGCTTCCATTAATTGGATGTGTGTTCAATGAAACTTCTGACAGAGGCGGAAAGTAACCCCGCGTTTGTGGTCTTTGAGAAGTTGGTGTTGCGTGGTTTGTTGTTCTGGATTTGTCGCTAGTCTTAATTATAAACCTGAATTAAAAAGCCCCACCGCAATCCCTCACGGTGGGGCTTTTTAGATTCCCGCCTACGCGGGAATGACGATTACGTTATCGCCTACGCAGCCACTATCGGAATCACCTTCTCCGCGACCTTTTGATACTCCGCGATCTCATGGAAGTTGAGATAACGATAGACATCATCGGCCATGGTGTTGACGCTTTCGACGGCGACGAGATACTCGGCTTGAGTCGGGATCTTGCCGAGTTGTGCGCAGACGGCGGCCAGTTCGGCAGAACCGAGGTAGACGTTGGCGTCTTTACCTAAACGATTGGGGAAGTTGCGGGTGGAGGTGGACATGACGGTGGTGCCGTCACCGACGCGCGCCTGGTTGCCCATGCACAGTGAGCAGCCGGGCATTTCGGTGCGGGCGCCGGCGCGGCCGAAGATGCTGTAGTAGCCTTCTTCGGTCAGTTGGTGGGCGTCCATCTTGGTCGGTGGTGCGATCCACATGCGGGTGGGTACGCTCTTGCCGAAGGCCTCCAGCACTTTACCGGCGGCGCGGAAGTGACCGATGTTGGTCATGCAGCTGCCGATGAAGACTTCGTCGATCTTGTTGCCGGCGACGGCTGATAACAATTTCACGTCGTCGGGGTCGTTGGGGCAGGCGACGATGGGTTCTTTGATCTCGGCCAGGTCGATCTCGATGATGGCGGCGTATTCTGCATCTTTGTCGGCTTCCAGCAGTTCCGGATTTTGCAGCCATTTTTCCATCGCTTCGATACGACGGCTCAGCGTGCGTTTGTCTTCGTAGCCGTTGGCGATCATCCACTTCAACAGTGTGATGTTGGAGTTGAGGAATTCGATGATCGGCTCTTTGCTCAGTTTGACGGTACAGCCGTTGGCGGAGCGTTCGGCCGAGGCGTCGGACAGTTCAAACGCCTGTTCGACCTTCAGGTGCTCCAGACCTTCGATCTCCAGCACACGACCGGAGAAGATGTTTTTCTTGCCGGCCTTTTCAACCGTCAGCAGGCCTTGCTGGATGGCGGCGTAGGGGATGGCGTTGACCA
>DHYU01000049.1:1984-50467 GCA_002415485.1 Proteobacteria bacterium UBA5122 | reverse complement strand
TAGGCGGCGGTGTGGCAGAAGGACTGCATTACCAGGTCGGCCGAGAAGCCGAGGCAGGCCAGTTCTTTCAGCTCGTCGCGGGTCATCGCGCCGGTGGTGTCTTGTGAGCCGACGGTGGTCATGCGTGGTTCGCAGTAGGTGCCGGGGCGCACGCCGGTCACGCCGCAGGCCTTGCCGACCATCTTCTGTGCCAGCGTGTAGCCCTTGCCGGTGTCGGCGGGGGCCTCGGGGCGCAGGAAGACGGTGGAAGGCGTCAGGCCCAGGGCCTCGCGGGTCTTGTCGGTCAGTGAGCGGCCGATGATCAGCGGGATACGGCCACCGGCGCGGACTTCGTCGGCCATGGTGCTGGGCTTGAGGTCGAAGCGGGAGATGACTTCACCGGCCTCGTTTTCGATCACGCCAGCATAGGGTTTGATGGTGATCACGTCGCCCATGTTGAGTTTGGATACGTCACACTCGATCGGCAGGCAGCCGGAGTCTTCAGCAGTATTGAAGAAGATCGGTGCGATCTTGCCGCCGAGCACGACGCCGCCTTGGCGTTTGTTGGGCACGAACGGGATGTCGTTGCCCATGTGCCACAGTACGGAGTTGATGGCGGATTTGCGTGAAGAGCCGGTGCCGACGACATCGCCGACGTAGGCCAAGGGCAGGCCCTTTTCTTTCTTCAGGGTTTCGATCTTGTCCAGCGCGCCGGGCATCTTGCTGACCAGCATCGCCTTGGCGTGCAGCGGGATGTCGGGGCGGCTCCAGGCCTCGGAGGCGGGTGACAGGTCGTCGGTGTTGGTCTCGCCTTCGACCTTGAAGACGACGACTTTGATCTCTTTCGCCATCTCGGGTTTGTTGGTGAACCACTCGGCATTGGCCCACGCGTCGGCGACCTGTTTGGCGTAGTCGTTACCGGCCTTGGCCTTGTCGACCACGTCGTGGTAGTTGTCGAACATCAGCAGGGTCTTGGACAGCGCGGTGACGGCGATCGGCGCCAGTTCGGCGTTGTCGAGCAGGTCGATCAGTGGCTGGATGTTGTAACCGCCGAGCATGGTGCCGAGCAGTTCGGCGGCGTGTTTGCCGTCGATCAGCGGCGAGCTGGCTTCGCCCTGGGTGATGGCGGTCAGGAAGGCGGCTTTGACATAGGCGGCATCGTCAACGCCCGCTGGGACGCGGTGGGTGAACAGCTCGACCAGGGTGGCTTCTTCACCTGCGACAGGTTTTTTCAGAAGTTCAATCAGATCAGCGGTTTGTTTTGCATCCAGGGGCAACGGCGGCAGGCCTTCGGCGGCGCGTGCGGCGGCGTGTTGGCGATAGGCTTCTAACACTTAAACACCTCTTTTTTGGTCAATTCTTGATAGGAAAGTTGGCCGATTCTACATGATTTACCGGGCCAACACGAAATCGGGAGGGCTTACTTGTTTTCTCCGGAACTGATTTTTCGCAGCATGCGGTCGAGCATGCGGCTGGACAGCAGGCGGCGGGCATAACCGAGCAGATAGGTGGGCACGGTGACGTAATAGCGCGGGCGGGGCTTGGGGGATTCGAGGGCGTGGATCAGTTTTTCGACCACGGCATCGGCGGGCAGGGTAAACGGTTGGGCATTGCCCTTCTTGGCCAGCCGGGCCTCGACGCCGCGGTAATAGTCGCGGTGGGCGCTGTGTTCGCGGTCGATGTTCTGTTTGAACATCTCGAAGGCGTTGGCGCGGAAGCGGCTGGTGATGGGGCCGGGTTCGATCAGCGAGATATGAATGCCGCTGCCGTGCAGTTCCATGCGCTGGGTGTCGGTGAGGCCTTCGAGCGCGAACTTGCTGGCGTTATATGCGCCGCGGTAGGGCAGGGCGGCGAGGCCGAGCACGGAGCTGTTGTGGATGATGCGGCCATGGCCCTGGCGGCGCATGACCGGGATGATCAGGCTGGTCAATTCGTGCCAGCCGAAGAGGTTGGTCTCGAACTGGGCCCGCAACACGTCGCGGCTGAGGTCTTCGACGGCGCCGGGCTGGCCATAGGCACCATTGTTGAACAACGCATAGAGCTGGCCGTTGCTGCGGCTCAACACCTCATCGACAGCGGCGCGGATCGAGGCGGAGTCGGCGAGGTCCAGTTGCAAGGCCTCGAAGCCGCGGTCGGCCAGGGTGTGCACGTCTTGCGATTTACGGGCGCTGGCGAACACACGGTAACCGCGTTCATGCAATATCTCTGCTGCGCGTAGACCGATGCCGCTGGAGCAGCCGGTGATCAAAATGGTGCGTGCTGGTGTTGTTATTTGGTGCACAAATTGAAATTCCCTAACGAATATGGGGCAAAGCCCGATAAGAAAGCTGCGGTTGCAATGTTTTATTGCGTCTTATCGTCTAGCGCGTGCTCTTTCGGGGGGCGTGTTCGAGGTTTCTATAGTGTCTGCCGTATCTTAAACCAGATTCAAGCTGAGTGTATGGAATGATATGAAAAATAAGCTGATACAACCCACGTCGCAGGAGCGCGTGATGCGCGAGGACGATTTCATCGTCTCCAAGACCGACCTGACCGGGCGCATCACCTATGGCAATCGTATCTTTCAGGAGTTCGCCGGTTATGGCGAAAGTGAGTTGATCGGCGAACAGCACAACATTATTCGTCACCCCGATATGCCGCGTGCAGCGTTCAATCTGGCCTGGGATCTGATCAAGGCCGAAAAAGAGTTCTTTGGGTTTGTAAAGAACATGGCCAGCGATGGTTCTTTCTATTGGGTGTTTACGCATATCACGCCTTCTTATAACCGTCATGGCAAGGTGATTGGTTATTTGTCTGTCAGACGCAAGCCCCGCCCAGATTCGGTGAAGATCGTGGACGGTTTGTATAAACAAATGCTTGAGATAGAAAAGAACGCGGGGCCGAAACAGGCGATCGAGGCCTCGACTCGGTTTTTGGTGGATTTTCTAACGCAAAAGGAAACGAGCTATGAAGAGCTTGTGCTCGCTCTCCAGGGCTAAGGTCATTTGGGTGTTGTTGGGCTACGTGCTGCTGGTTGTGGCGTACAGTCTGTTTCGTCATGGCACAGATGATTGGGTGTTGTTGGCGATATCCGCGCCAGTGCTTGTCTGGTTGTTGCTGACGACCGTGATGGCGCGCCCTAGCAAAGACGATGAGTTGCTGACCAAGTTGGATGTGGTAGTAACCGAGGTGGCTGCGGGTGAATCCAATAACCGTGTTGTCGGGATTGATCGAGATGACAAACTCGGGCAGGTCGCCTGGCATCTCAACGACTCTTTGGATCAGTTGGAGACATTCTTCCGCGAGGTGAAGGCATCGTTTGATTATGTCAGTCAGGGGAAATATTTTCGCCGACCTATTACCGGTGGATTGCATGGCGACTTTAAGAAGGTCATGGAGCAACTGGATGCCTCATTAGGCACCATTATTGATAACCAGCGCGATGCAGGTAAGAACGAACTGTTGGGCAAGCTGGCTGATCTGAACACGGAAAAATTACTTAAGGATCTACAGCGGGCGGAAAACAGTTTGGCCTCTGTCAGTGATGAGCTGAATGGTGTGCAAGGACTTGCGCAAGAAACGGCCAGCCGAGCGCAGAAAAGCAGCGCGGAGATTGGACCGGTGCTGGCCAATATCACGAGTTTGCATGAGATCATCAACACTACCAATAAAACCGTACATGACTTAAGTGGACGTACTGGCGATATCTCGAAGCTGATTCAATTGATTACCAATATTGCAGAGCAGACCAATTTATTGGCATTAAATGCTGCGATCGAAGCGGCCCGTGCCGGTGAACAGGGCCGTGGATTCGCGGTGGTTGCCGATGAGGTTCGCAGCCTGGCGGAACATACCAAAAAGGCGACACAGGAAATCACGCCAGTGATCAAGCAGTTTAACCAGGAAGCCGCTGCGATGCTGGAGAACACAGAGGCGATGAAGCGCATCGCAGATGATTCATCGCAAGTGATCGGCGAGTTCGAAAATGATTTGCACCAGTTTGCGGCCAGGGCGAAAGAATCAGCCGCCCGCTTAGCATCGGCGAGTGATCGTTGTTTTATTACACTGGCCAAACTGGAGCATGTGCTCTACAAACAAAACAGCTATCGCTCACTTGAGGCTGGTCCGCGTTCTGACGAATGGCGAGTGGCCTCTGGTGAAAGCAATAACAGTCGTCTGGCGTCTTGGTGTGAGAATGATGTGGGTGAGCACTGTGATGAAGGGCTGTTTGAGCAGTTGCATGAACCCTACGAACGGGTTCATTCAAGGATGCATGAAGTATTGGCCCTGGTTGAAGATGGTCGCTGGCAAAACGACACCAAGATGCTGGAGCGCATCCTGCACGATTTTCAGGAGATGGAAGAGGCCAGCACCCAAGCGCTACAGATCATGCATCGTATGGCGCAGGCGCGACAGAAAGCGATTTAATTGTGCACTGCGCTAGCCAGCAGGGCCGTTAATGAAAAGGCATTGCTGGCATGGGGTACGCTGTCGCTGCTCCAGATCCCATCCAGGCCCAAATCATGGCGCCAGTCCTGATCATCAGAAAACAGTGCGTGGACCACCAGCGCATGCACTGAGCATGCGCCTTGCTGGCGCAGTGCGCTGGCCGCTTGTTTTAAGGTGCGGCCGGTGCTGATCATGTCGTCGACGAGCACCACATCACGGCCAGTCACGTCGAGTGAAGGCAGTGTGATCACCACATCGTAATCACCGCTGCGTACTTTCTCGGCAATGCCCCACGATAGTTGCGCGGCATCGGCCAGACTGGCGACCCACTGTTGCGATTCGGCATCGGGGCCGACGAGCACGGCGTCGGCAAAGCGCTGACGTAAAAAGTCTGCCATCGCGGGCATAGCGCTGAGGGCGATGGCGCGTGGCCTCGGTATCGCTTCGCTTAAGTGAGCGATGCGGTGCAGGTGCGGGTCGACGGTGATGACGGCATCAGTGAGTTCTGCCAGCCACTGGCCGATGATGGTTTGGCTTACTGCTTCGCCGGGGTGAAAGGCGATGTCCTGGCGCATGTAGCACAGATAGGGCGCGATCAGCGTGATGTGGCTGACGCCCTGTGTGCGCGCTGTTTTGCAGGCCAGCAGTAGTTCAATCAGTTTATCGTTGGGTTGGTGCAGGCTGCGAAAGAGGATGATCCGCGGTGGCAGTGTTGCCGGCAGCGTGAGTTTGCTTTCGCCATCGGGAAAACGATGAATATCGATCTGGGCATAGTCGGCGTGGAGCTGTGTCGCCAGTGCCTGTGCCTGAGGCTGTGAATCGGGAAAACCAAGTATCAACATTGGTACGTCCTGTTACGGGTTAGTTATCGACAAAGGCGGTGGGCAGGTGCGCGCTGTCGCCGATGCGATAGCCGCTGCAGCGGTTGAGATAGGCGACATATTCGCGATATGTGTCGATGGTAATAAATTTGAGTGTCAGGCAGTCAATGGCAGGTTTACTGACTTTGGTGGACATGCGGGGCACCTTGCTCGGCTGGATATAGATGTTATCGGCGGTGTTGAAGCTAGCCTAACAGTTGCTAGATGAATTGTCTTTCAAGCTGGTTTAAGAAAGGCGGTCTATTTTGAATATGGAAGATTCTGTCGAGATGGAGAATGAAACGAATTGTATGGTCGGTATTGGTGCCGGGTTGGCTGATGGAGTAGCCTGGCGTCACATATCGGCCAGATCGAATAAGTCTGGCAGGTGCGTCGCATACATATATCCAGGGGTGTGGTGTCGGTGGCGAAAGGAACCAAAACGAGGAGGGGAGTTGGATTCTCCCCTCCCGTGATTAAGGACGCTTATTCCGGTCGCCCAAAGATGGCGGGTAGTAAGTGACGTTGTTATCAACAACAGGCTTTGGCTGTAGCACGGCGACGAGAGCCCGCCAGCAGGAGGGCTACGCCGGCCATCATGAGTCCCAAGGTGGCGGGTTCAGGCACACTGGTTGCCGGTTGTGGTGCTGTACTTCCTCCGGTGGGGGCAGTACCGCCAACGACTTGGTCCGGGCCGCTGGTAGTGAGGCTGCCAAGCTGTCCATAGTGTGCGCCAACGTTATACCAGCTATCTGCACGGAAGACGCCGAGGGGTTTCAACAGGTCATTGTTCAGCGCATCGGCAGAGGCCAACACTGCGATCGCATCTGCGTAGCTTTCACTGACCAGTGTTCCCGTCGTGAAGTAGAGGCTGAGGTAGAAATGGGCGTAGGTGCCCCAGCTGATCCCCATGGAAAGCAGGTCATAGATACCGGAGCTATCGGTGTGGCCCTGATCGACAAATAGGGCCATGCTGCTTGGGCCTGGAACAGTACCGCCGAATTCGGGGTTGAATGTCAATGTCATGGTTCCGGCGCCAGTGTAGTATTGCCCGCCCCCGTAGACTGCCCCGGAGCCAGGGGTGCTGGCGAAATCGGCTTTTCCTCCGACGGTGGATGGATAGTTTGGCCATGCGAGGCCCATGGCGTGTGTGGCGTTTGCCGTGAAATCAATGACGGTGGCGTGGGTTGTAGGTGCGCCAATGCAGAGCCCTGCGCAAAGCAGGGCAGCCTTAAACTTCATATCTCTTCTTTTATCTCTTTTCATGATAATGCCCTCGCGGCTACTTCTGGGTTGGCTCAAATATAAAGCCAGGCTGGGGTAATGGCACTCCCCTAAATAGGGGGGTGCCGGAGGGGAGGGCAGCTTGGATACTTGTGCTGGTATTTGCATGCCGTTCGTGTTTAACCCTAGGCTTTATCAAGAAGGAGCCGTAAGTAATGACCCCTGACGCATTGAAAAAAATGAAGGCTGGAACTCTGCTCCTGGCCATGACCTCTGTCTGTTATGTATCCCCACTCTGGGCGGATGTAAAGTTTGATCCGGACACGCTGACACTCAAGGAGAGCAAGAAGATATTCAAGGATCTGGGCGATGTGGATGATGCCTTCGAAGAGAAGAACAAGATCCTGATCGCTGGTTACCGCGTCGGTTACATGCTGAGTGCGGCAGCGACGGTGAAGGAGAAAGGTGAGGAGAGCCAGATCAGCAATTTCAGCGGTGCTGACAGGATTACCTACTACGTCAAGCATCCAGACAAGATCCTTTCGGCGGTTGCCCGTGTGGATATGGACGATGAGCTTATGCAGGAGATTGCAGAGGAAGGTTATGCCGATCTGCAGGCGTGCATGAAGGCGATTGGACGTGAGGTGGTGTTGATCGAATCGATCAAAGAAGGCAAGGGTTACAAGGAGCTCGAAGTCGCCACACCGGATGAAAATGGCCAGTACTCCAGTGAGGATGACAACGGCGGTTTGGCGGAGGTGAACTATGTGGCGAAGGTGCCACAGGGCATGCCGATGTGGTTCGGTATGGCCAATCCTCTGGATCAGGGTGGTGCGCTATCGAAGGCGGGAAGTGCCCTGTCACAAAAAAACATGGGGGCATTCAAGCAGATGGCAGTGGATGCTGATGCGGTGATACTCGATCTGACCTTCCGGGTCCGCCCAGCCTGGGTGCAGGGGCTGCGTCCCAAGATGTTGCGTGCTGCCGCAGTGAAGGCAGATCCTTATCTGGTGGTGATTCCTACGGATATCAACGTTCAGACCTACAAGAGCACTTTCGTTGGTAATGTGCCCAGCGAGATGGGTACGTTGCGCATCAAGACTCCGAAATCCTGGTCGGATGAGGAGGCAAGCGAGTACGCCTTCAATTACGGTTATGATTTTGGCGAGTTTGTAGTAGAAAACAAGATCGTCGACAAGAGTTTCTTCGATCCTGCGTATGAAAAATCCACCATGGTTGACATCAAGCCTGATCGTGAAAAGTTCAAGGCGCAGGTGCTCAATGCATTGAAGGTGACTAATGCTACCCTGGCGCAATGGGCCAAGGAGAATCCTGCTAAATGATCAATGACTGAGGAGACGCAGCGGCATCTCCTCGAACCTTAGGGGCCGGCTGTCTGGTCCCTGAATATGCCATGCATGCTTAATGCTCTTCTGGAGATTCTGCTTGAGTGAGTGGAAACCACCAGTCGATGCGGCAGCCACTGGGCTCTCTGTTGTGCCAGTGGATGGCGCCCCCCAGTGCCGCGGCACGGGCCTTCATGTTCTGAATGCCGCGGCCGGTTTCGTGAATGGCGATATTACGGTCGACCCCATCGTTTTCGATACAGATGTGAATGCGTTCAGCGTTGTATTCGATGATGATGGTGGCATTACTGGCTTGGGAGTGGCGTATGATGTTGCTCACCGCCTCGCGCAGGATGCGACCGATGTTCATGGTTTGTGCCGATTTCAGTGGTAGTTCCGGCAGGGTCTCACTCTGCTGCCAATGTAGTGTTATGTCGGCGTCTTCGAAACGGCTGTCGCACTCGGCGCGCCAGTCAGCCAGGGCGTCGCCCAGTGTTAATCCTTCATGTGAGGTGCGTGAGACCACATCACGCAGATCCTGCAGGGCAGAGCGCGCCAGCTGGGCATTTTCTTCATTGCTGCGATAGGTGAGCGATAGCAGTTTTGCACCAACGTCATCATGCAGGTCGCGGTGAATGCGTTCCCGTTCAGCCAGGATGGCTTGTTGTTTTTCCAGCTCGGCGAGTTTCCGATAGCTCTGTTCTAGTTCTTCACTCTTTGCGCTGATGCGTGTTTCCAGCTCACGGGTCAGTGCTTCGGATTCGTTCAGGGCGTGAACAAATCGCTTGGTCAGATGCCAGGCGATGATCAGCAGCATGAGCGATGATGAGAGGTCCAGAAGATGAGTCAGTATCTGGGGGGCGGGGGCGATGATTCTGGCCTGTGTCAGCATGTCATATACACCCACTGCACAAATCAAGGCCATGGCTGATGCAATCATTGCAATGGTGGGGCTCGGGGCCTTGTTCCACTTAATGATCAGCATAACCAGTGTGGTGCAACCGATCACGAAGATGCCCAGTTGCCAGACAAGGGCGGCAAGGGGGAGTGATTCAACGTCACACGACATGTAGTTGAGAGTGGCCGCCATGCCAAAAAGATAAAGAGCCTTCTCCATGCGTGGCACATCTATCCTGGCGATACGAAAGCAGAACAGCGCCAGGAACACCCCCCACCAGACGATGATGCTGTATATCGCCCCATCCCATATCTTTCCCGATACGGGGATCTCCATGATGAATTTGTTCAGTGAAAAGAATGACCAGGTGAATGTGGTCAGGGCAAAAAACAGATACATGCTGTCCTGGCGGCGGTGGTACCACATGCTTAGCATGAACAGGGAGATGACCAGCAGGAGCAGGAATAGGGCACTGCTGACGCCAATCTCCCAGAAATGGCGGTTCTGGAATTCCGGTTTTAGTTGTGAATCTGTCCCGATGAAAATGTTTCCCAGCGTGCCAAATCCATAGTAGGACTTTAGGCGAATCATGATTTGATTCTCGCTGCTGTGCCACAGGCCGGCTGGAATGGTGAAGTAGAGTGGTCGCGACCAGTTACGCCCCAGGGGCTCATCGAAGCTGCCACCGTCCCCCAGATAGTGACCGTTGAAGTAGACAGCGGCATTCATGTTGAGTCGTGGCAGGTAGATGCCCCAGAGCTCACCGGGTGGTGGGGTGTCAAGATTGAAACGGTACCAGCCTTGGGCACTGTCACTCTGATAGCGCGTGCCACTCCAGGGGTCGGGAAGTGAAATGCTCTGCCACCCGTCAATATGCTGATCAGGTGGTGTAGTGCTGGCACTGAGCAGCAGTTCTCCATGCTTTAGGGTGACGATCTGGGACCAGGCATGGTATGGCATCAGCAGCAGAATCAATACTAGTGCGTTTCTAATCATTTCTCTTTCTACGATTCCCGGTGGGGATGGAAAATGGTCGAGATGTGGTTCACTCCATCGCTATTGCAACCTGACCCCGTGTGCAGAGTAGGTATGGGATGGGGCGTTCGGTTTGTCTTTGGCGTCTTCATGATATAGATCTATTTCTACCGGACCGATTTTGTCACCCCCCTGTTCAGGTGGGATGTGGCCAACTGGCTTAGGATATAGTTCATCATTTATGCATATTTTCAGGGGCATGTCGCGATTTGAGGCAGAGATTATGAAGTGGCGCAATACACGGACATTGGTTCATTACCTGACTGGCATGCTTTTGTTGATGCTGTTGTGGCCGACCTTGCCCGTACGGGCCGCCGATGAGTTGCCGACGGCTGCGGCCCATGCCTTGACGCCATTGGCCCCTGAGGGGCGCTGGGTGGCGAGGGTGGAGCTGCGCCGCAATGGTTATGATCACCGTTACAACAATGCCGGTGAACGTGAGTCACTGGCCGCTCCGTTCGATCAGGTTGCGCTTGATCGTTCGATCTTTCCGGCGCTTGCACTATTAGGTGGAGGCGCATCGCTGGGAACGACTTCATTGACCTCGAAAGTTGCCATCGAACGTTCCGAGGTGACATTGGGTTATGGGTTTGCCCCTAATCTGACGGTTGGGACCATCTTCACTTTTGGCAGTACCAGGAACCGTGTTGCCTTTGATCTGAGTGGGGGCAATGTTGGCTGGAATCCTGCCTTTGATGTCCACCAGGCTATCGGCCCCACCAATTTTCCTTTTGCCCCGGTGGGTGGCGGAGCATTGGCGCCCATGGATGCGGCAGGTTTGAATCAGATTCTGGTCTCGCCTGCCTTTGGCTATGGTTATGAAGCGCTGGGCACTACGTCTACTTCTGGTATGGGAAGTCTCTTGGTGGGCGCATTGTGGCGCTCGTACGAGGATGCGCATACGTCTGTGGTATGGGGGGGCGGTTACCGTTTTGGTCTGGCCGAGGCGGATAATCCCGACGATCTCTTTGATGTGCCACTCGATGATGGCAGTGATGATTGGGTGGGGCAGGTGGAGTATTTCCGACACTGGGGGGCAAGCGATCTGCGTTTGATGGCCAAACGCACCATTCAGATTAAGGATCAGTTGGAGATGCGTGTGCCATCATCGGGGCAGGTGTTGGCGCAAGCCTCATCGAAAGAGCGGCTCGACCGGGACCTGGGCAACTTCTGGGAGTATGACGTTGAACTGGGCCATAGCTGGGGGAATTGGCGCCCTTTGCTGACATGGCATCGCTGGCAGAAATCTCCAGATCACTATACATCGCCCACTGGCCAGAATACGGCGGCACTTGAAGCCAATACCAAGATTGATACCAATCAGTGGCGTGTTGCGGTTTCGTGGAGTGGCATTGCAGCCTGGCGTAGCGGGGTTATTCCCATGCCGTTGATTGCCAGAGTGGAGATGCAGGAGACTTATGAGGGGCACAATATGGTAGATGTTCGCGATTTCTATCTGACATTGACAACGATCTTTTAGGTGCAGCTGTCAGATCGTCTTGAAGACGTGTGCTGAGTGTCGCCGCACTCAGAATTTCTGATGTGAAATCTGAGGAGGCTATTTCGTTTGTTGCAAAACTTCGATGATCTCTTCGTGATTTTTCATGATAATTCATCCTTGAATGTGTCAGTTGTCATTTAGGGAATATCAGCCCGAGTCGTGCGGCCTCCATCGTTGCCTCTGCGCGTGATGTGACATCGAGTTTGCGGTAGATCTCCTTTACGTAACCGGCTGCGGTGTTGCGGCTGATTTCCAGCATAGCGGCCACCTCTGCTAGTTTGATCCCCTTGGCGATCAGAGTCAGCACATCCTGTTCACGTGGAGTCAGAATGCTCTCTGGTGTGGGTGTTTGCGTGTTGAAGTGCCCCAGCAGTCGCCGGGCAATGGCAGGGGAGAGGGGCGGTTCTCCGTTGGCAATCCCTTGCAGCCGCTGGCAGATCTGTTGCTGACTCTGCTCCTTGAGCAGATAGCCCTGAGCTCCCGCCTGGAGTGCAGGAAAGAGATGCTGATCGTCGTCGTAGATGGTCACGACGATACAGAGAGTTTCAGGCGCCTTGCACCGAATCTTACGGATGGCATTGACACCGGAGCCATCGGGCAGGTTGAGATCGACCAGGGCGATATCAAAATTGTGTTTGGCAGTAATGGCAAACGCCTCTTTGAGGTTGGCCGCGTAGCTTATCTGTGTTTGTGGATAGGCACTGCACAAGGCGGCTGCCAGCCACTGCTGGGCGTCGGGTACATCTTCGATGATCAGAGAGTAGTGCATGTTGTTCACGTTACATGACTCGCGAATTTTTATTTTGAGAGTGGGTGGTGGCTACTGTCTCTATGTCGAGAGGCATCAAGGCGCGTAGAGGTGTCTGGCCACTAATGCAGTTGTTGATTAGCTGGAGAGTTGTGCTGCACTGCCGTGGTGTATGTAGCACAGATAGGGAGCGACCAGCATGATGTGGGTGACGCCCTGTTTGCGCTGTTCTACAGGCAAGCAGTAGTTCAATTAGTTTGTCGTTGGTTTGATGCAGGCTGCGAAAGAGGCTGGTCCGCAGCGACAGTGTTGATAGTGTCAGTGCCTGCGCTTGAGCATCGGAATCGGGAAAACCAAGTATCAACATTGGTACGTCCTGTTACGGGTTAGTTATCGACAAAGGCGGTGGGCAGGTGCGCGCTGTCGCCGATGCGATAGCCGCTGCCGTGTTCCTTGATGGCGGCGATGGCGAATTCGAAATCGGCGCGAAATTCGGCATGAATCCGGTAGAGCGGGCTGCCGAGGCTGACCTGATCACCGAGCTTGACCAGCAGATCGACGCCAGCGCCTTTGTCCATCGGTGCGCCGGCGAGGCGGGCGATCTTGGCGATGTGCAGGTTGTCGATCTCAATTACAAAACCGTCGGCGTCGGCCAGCACATCATGATGCAGACTGCCGAGGGCGACCGGGGTTTCGCGGCGTCCCTGGGCCTCGATGATGGCATTCATCTTGGCCAGCGCGCGGCCGGATTCGAGGATGTCGCGGGCGATGGTGTAACCCTGGCCGCCGCGTATATCAGGGTCGAATTCGAGCACGCGACCGGCCAGTCGCAGTGCCTTTTGTCGCAGATCGTCCGGCGCGTTGGGATCATTGTTCAGCACCTGCATGACATCCCGCGCCTCGAGTACCGGGCCGATGCCGCGGCCGATCGGTTGACGGCCATCGGTGATGATCACTTCCAGGTGCAGATTCAAACGATCGCCGACGAATTCGAACAGTTTGCGCAAGGCCATCGCCTCACGCATGTGGCGTACCTTGGCGTGCGGGCCGACCGGGATATCGATCAATAGATGGGTGGAACCTGCGGCGAGTTTTTTAGACAGGATCGAGGCGATCATCTGCCCGGCGGAATCGATGCCCAGCGGTCGTTCAACCGAGATCAGCACATCGTCGACCGGCGCCAGGTGCGCGGTGCCGCCCCAGCTGATGCAGGCGCGTTCGTGGCGGATGATGTGATGCATCTTTTCAGTGGTCAGCTCGACCTCGGCCAATACCTCCATCGTATCGGCGGTGCCGGCGGGTGAGGTGATGGCGCGGCTCGATGTCTTGGGGATCAACATGCCGTGGGCGGCAACGATCGGTACGACCAGCATCGATGTGCGGTTGCCGGGGATGCCGCCGATGCAGTGTTTGTCGACGACCAGTGGCTCATGCCAATCGAGGCGCGAACCGGTGTTGGTCATCGCCCGCGTCAGGTGCAGCACCTCGTCGCGATCAAGCCCTGTCTGACCGGAGGCGACGAGAAACGCCGCCATCTCCATCTTCGAATAACGATTGTGGGCGATGTCCTGGGCAATGGCGCTGAAGTCTTCATAGCTCAGACGCTCGCCGCCAATCTTGCGGCGGATGGCATCCATCGATGCCGGTGGTTCGGCGTGGTCGACCAATACCAGCGTGCCCGTCTCCAAACCCAGCTGTGCATAGGCCTGTTCGGACAGGCCCAGTTCCTGGGGCGTCACCAGCCTATTGTCATCGACCACATTGAGCACCGCGAGGATGCTGTGGCCATCAGTGCTGATCTTGACCTTCGATAGCGCCTGAAAGCCCTCGGCCCGATAACGCTCGCAGTCGCGGTGCAGATAGGCGACGTTTTCGCGGTAGGTATCGATCGCGACACGGCGAAGGCTGAGGCAGCTCTCATTCGGCTTGGTTGAACGATGGCGAGTCATGGGCGTTCCGCAATTTTCCTGTCATGAAAGAGTATCGGATATCCATGCACAAGTTATAGAAACCGGGTGCAAAAATGCCGGGGGATAGCCCCGGCATTCGATGTGCGGGCGCTTAATCAGTGGGGATATGGTCGGATTGTTCCTGTTTTTGCAGTTCCCACATGTTTTTATAGGCACCGTGCTGCGCGAGCAGTGCTTGGTGTGCGCCACGTTCGATGATCCTGCCGCCATCCATGACCAGGATTTCATCGGCATCGACAATGGTCGAGAGTCGATGGGCGATGACCAGCGTGGTGTGGTCGGCGGCGACGGCGCGCAGTGCCTTGAGGATGGCCTGTTCCGATTTTGAATCGAGCGCGGATGTCGCTTCGTCGAAGATCAGGATGCGTGGGTTTTTGAGCACGGTGCGGGCGATGGCGATGCGTTGTTTTTCGCCGCCGGAGAGTTTGAGGCCGCGCTCGCCTACGGTGCTGTTGTAGCCGTCGGGCAATGATTCGATGAAGTCGTGGATGTGCGCGGTCCTGGCGGCGGCGATGATGTCTTCTTTGCTGGCGTCGGGGCGGCCGTAGGCGATGTTGTATTCGATGCTGTCGTTAAACAGCACGGTGTCTTGCGGCACGATGCCGATGGCGCGACGCAGGCTGCCTTGGGTGATGGCGCTGATGTCCTGCTCGTCGATCAGGATGCGGCCGCCGTTGATCTCATAAAAACGAAACAACAGGCGCGACAGTGTCGATTTGCCCGCACCGCTGTGGCCGACGACGGCGACCTTTTTGCCGGCGGGGATTTCAAAGCTGACGTCGTGCAGGATCTGGCGTTTTTCGCCGTAGCCGAAGGCGACGTTTTCGAACCTGACTGCGCCGTGATGCACCTGCAGATCTTGTGCGCCCGGTTTGTCCTGCACGTCGGGGTTGTTGTAGAGCAGGCTGAACATCTTCTCCATGTCGGCGAGCGAGTGTTTGACCTCACGATAGACAAAGCCCAAAAAGTTGAGCGGCATAAACAGCTGCAACAGGTAGGCGTTGATCAGCACCAGGTCGCCGATTGTCATCTCGCCGTTGACGACGCCCTGGCTGGCGAGGATCAACAGCGCGGTCATGCCCATCGCGATGATCGCGCCCTGGCCGAAGTTGAGCAGACCGAGTGAGGTCTGGTTTTTGACGGCGGCTTCCTGCCATTTTTCGAGATTGGCGTCGTAGCGTCTGGCCTCGTAGTCTTCGTTGTTGAAGTATTTGACCGTCTCGTAGTTGAGCAATGAATCGATGGCGCGGGTGTTGGCCTTGGAGTCGAGGTCGTTCATGGTGCGGCGAAAACGCATGCGCCATTCGGTGACGATCAGCGAGAAGGCGACATAACTGGCCACGGTGATGAAGGTGATGATCGCGAACCACACGTCGTAGTTTAAAAACAGGATGATGGTGACGAGTGTGATCTCCAGCAGTGTGGGCAGGATGTTGAAGATCATGAAGTTCAGCAGAAAACTGATGCCGCGGCTGCCGCGTTCGATGTCGCGCGAGACGCCGCCGGTCTGCCGTTCCAGATGAAAACGCAACGACAGGCCGTGCAGGTGTTTGAATACCTGCAGTGCAACGCGGCGGATGGAGCTTTGCGTGACCTTGGCGAAGATGGCGTCGCGCAGTTCGCCAAATAGGGTGCTGGCGAGGCGCATGGCACCATAACCGAGCAGCAACGCCAGTGGCAGCGTCAAGATCACCTCCGCCGTCGACAGGTGATCGACGATGTCCTTGAGGAACCACGGCATGGTGATGATGGCGACCTTGGCCAGCACCAGACAGATCAGTGCGGCGATGACTCGTGGCTTGTGTTCCCAGACATAGGGGATCAGGCCGCGGATTGTCTTCCAGTCGTTACGGGGTGTGTCGGCGGCGGGTTCTGCCATGCTGCGCATAAGGGTGCCTATGAGAATTTGGGCCGACCACGCTAGCAGATTTGGCGCGCTGACTAAAGGTGCTTGTGTCGCTTAGCTGCCGGGTGTGAGGCGTAGCTGGCCGCTGTCTTGCGAGGTCAACACCAGATCGGCCAGCGTGAAACGGTTGAGCGAGGTGAGGAAGTCCTGGCGCGCCTGGATCAAGGCCCGTTTGAGGCCGCAGGTCGAAAGATAAGGGCAGTCTGGGCTGGGGTCGGTCATGCATTTGATCATGTCGACGTCGCGCTCCATCTCCTGCACCACGTCGCCGGCATTGATCTCATTGGCCTCTCGGGCCAGCATGATGCCGCCTTTATGGCCGCGATGGGTCTCGACGTAGCCGCTCAGGCCCAGATGGTGTACCACCTTGGCGATGTGGTGGCGTGAGACATGATAGGTTTCAGCAATCTCGCTGATGGTGACGAGGCCTTTGTGTGTCGCCAGATACATCAGCACTCGAAACGCATGTTCGGTATAGGTGGTTAAGTGCATGGGGACGTCCTTTTTGTCATGGCGTAAAAAATCCGCTGGGGAGGAGTTGGGCGGTCACTCGGTCGCCGACGTGGTAACTATCACGCTCGGCATCCAGCATGGCCAGCGCGTTGGCCTGATGCATCGAGGTCAACACGCCGCTGCCCTGGTTGTCGGCCAGTCGCAGGCGATACTGCCCGTCCTGGTAATTCACGATGGCCCGTGCCAGGTGCAGGCGGCCGGGGTGGTTGCTGAAGTCTTCGGCGCAGATGGCCTGGATGCGCGGTAACTGGCCGTTGCGGTGGCCCATCATCTGCAACAGGGCCGGGCGTACAAACTGGTAGAACGCGACCATGCACGACACCGGGTTGCCGGGCAGGCCGAAGAGTAGTTTGGTCCGTTCGCCGTCGTGGCGCGCTGGGCGCAGAGCGAACAGGGCCGGATGGCCGGGGCGCATGGCTACACGCCAGAATTTGATCTGACAGCCCAGCTCCGGCAGCACGTCCTTGGCCAGATCGTATTTGCCGAGCGAGACGCCGCCGACGACCAGCGCGACATCGGCCTCAAGCGCCTGTTTGATGCTGTGAAACAAGGCCTGGGCCTCGTCGATGGCCGGCGGCAGGCACTGGGCCTCGGCCCCGGTCTCGGCGACGAGGGCGGTGATCGAGCTGGAATTGGCATCGATGATCTGATGCGGCGCCAGCACGCTGCCGGGGGGCGCGAGTTCGTTGCCGGTGGCAAGGATCGACACCGTGGGCCGCCGGTAGACCTCGACCTGGGTTTGATTGGCCGTCGCCAGCAGCCCCAGTTCGGCCGGGCGCAGGCGCTGCCGGGCCGGGAGGATGGTCGCGCCGAGGCGGATATCCTCGCCGCGGCGACGGATGTTGGCGCCCTGGGTGGCCGCGGCCTGGATGGAGATGCTGCCATGGTCTTCGCGGCAGTGTTCGACGCGGACCACGGTGTCGGCGCCATTCGGCAGCGGTGCGCCGGTCATGATCGCCATCGCCGTGCCTGCGGTCAGTGATTGTTCGGGGGAGCCACCGGCGCGGCTTTCGCCGCTGACTGGCAGTTGATGCCGGTGATCGAGTACGTCCTGCCAGCGCACAGCGTAGCCGTCCATCGCGGAGTTGTCCCATGGCGGATGGTCGCGCAGCGCCGTGACGTCTGTGGCCAGTACGCGGCCGAGGGCCGCAGTGGCGGGCAGTGGTTCGCTGGCGAGTAACGGTGTGTGGTCGAGCACGATGCGGCAGGCCTCGTCCAATGACACCATTTCTTTTTCGATCATGGAGACTCCTTAACGTGCGCCCGGTAACCCCGACCGTGTGCAGACAAAGCTATATTTAACATACTTGTTATTTAGGCCACAAGGTTTGTGTGGTCTTTTGTGGGGGTGGGGTATTGTGTGAGTCGGATTATCGATTCAATTTGGCCTTCAAAACAAGTTGCCTAATCAAATGCTTAGTCGATTGCGTCGCGCCTCGTCGCTGTCTGGGGATCGTGGTACAATGCGCGCCTTGTTTTATCGGCGCCCCTGAGTTTGAAGGTTCAACTATGGCTCGGTGCTGAGTGTGTAACGCGTTTGAAGAGGTATAGGCGTGCCTATTTACGAGTATCGCTGTGAAGCGTGTGATCATCGGTTTGAAAACCGGCAGAAGATGAGCGACCCACTGCTGACCGATTGCCCCGAGTGTGGCAAGCCGCAGTTGAAAAAGCTGATTTCTGCGGGTAGTTTTCAAATGAAGGAAAAGGCCCCGGCGGCGGCACCTCAATGCGGTATGGGCATGTGTCCGGGTTGTCCGAGCAACCAGTAGCAGCTATCAAAATTTGTGTGAATTGCTGGCCGCCTGTGAATCATGGCTGGCCGCGGTTTTTGTGTTTAATTAATGAGTGTTAAGGAGCGGGTCAGACGATGCGCAGCCACTATTGTGGACATGTAGATGAGTCTTTGGACGGCCAAGAGGTCGAGGTATGTGGTTGGGTGCATCGTCGTCGCGACCACGGCGGGGTAATCTTTGTCGATCTGCGTGATCGCGAAGGCATGGTGCAGGTGGTGTATGACCCTGACTTGCTGGACGTGTTTGCGACGGCCGAGCGCGTGCGTAATGAATTCGTGCTGCGTTGCAAGGGTAAGGTTCGCCTACGCCCTGAAGGCACGCAAAACTCAAACATGCGTACCGGCAAGATCGAGATCCTTGGTAAAGAGCTGGAGATCCTGAATCGTTCTGAGCCGCTGCCGTTCCAGATTGAAGACGATACCGATGTCTCGGAAGAGGTGCGCCTGCGTTACCGTTATCTGGACCTGCGTCGTCCCGAGATGCAACAGCGGATGCAGATCCGCGCCCGTGTGATCCGTCATCTGCGCAACTTCCTCAATGACCGTGGTTTCCTCGAGATTGAAACACCGTTCCTGACCAAGGCGACGCCTGAAGGCGCGCGCGATTACGTGGTGCCGAGCCGGACGCACCAAGGCAAGTTTTTTGCACTGCCGCAATCTCCGCAGTTGTTCAAACAGCTGTTGATGATGAGTGGCATGGATCGTTATTACCAGGTGGCGCGTTGTTTCCGCGACGAAGACCTGCGCGCCGATCGTCAGCCTGAATTCACCCAGCTGGACATCGAGGCTTCGTTCATCAATGAAGATCAGATCACCAATCTGATGGAAGACATGATGCGCGATATCTTCGCCCACGTGCTGGAGGCGCCGCTTCCGCAGCAGTTCCCGCGCATGACCTATGCCGAGGCGATGCATCGTTATGGTTCTGACAAGCCTGACCTGCGGATTCCGCTGGAGCTGGTGGAACTGACCGATCTGATGACGGCAGTCGACTTCAAGGTCTTCTCTGGTCCGGCCAACGATCCACAAGGGCGCATCGCGGCGATCCACGTGCCCGATGGCGGCAAGCTGAGCCGTAAAGAGATCGACGATTACACCAAGTTTGTCGGCATCTACGGCGCCAAGGGTCTGGCCTATATCAAGGTCAACGATCTGAGCCAGGGCCGCGAAGGTCTGCAATCACCGATCCTGAAATTCCTGCCGGACGAGGTCGTCGACGGCATCATGAGCCGCACCAATGCCAAAGAAGGTGACCTGGTGTTCTTCGGTGCCGACAAGGCCAAGATTGTCAATGAGTCGCTGGGCGCACTGCGCATCAAGCTGGGTCACGACCTGGGTTTGGTCGAGCACGGCTGGCGTCCGCTGTGGGTGGTGGACTTTCCGATGTTCGAATTCGATGAGAAGGACCAACGCTGGGTCGCGCTGCACCACCCCTTCACTGCGCCGATCGGCAGCGTGCAGGACGTGGCGGCTGACCCCGCCGGTGCCTTGTCCCGTGCCTATGACATGGTGCTGAACGGTACTGAGGTCGGCGGTGGTTCGATCCGTATCCACAATTCGGAGATGCAGTCCGAAGTATTGAGTCTGCTTGGTATCGGTGCCGAAGAGGCTCGCGACAAGTTCGGCTTCCTGCTCGATGCGCTGCAGTTTGGTTGCCCGCCGCACGGCGGTATCGCCTTCGGTCTCGACCGTTTGGTGATGTTGATGACCGGCGCGCAATCGATCCGCGATGTGATGGCCTTCCCCAAGACGCAAACTGCCAGCTGTCCGCTGACTGCCGCGCCGAGCGAGATCGGTGTTGCGCATTTGCGTGAGTTGGGGCTGCGCCAACGTCAGCCCGCGGCGACTGAATAAGCGTCATGGGCCCGGTCCGGGTGTTTTGCCCCGGACTGGGTTTGCGCTACAGTAACGCGACATAACTTCGTCCCATCCGTTTGATGTAGCCCTCCTATGACCGTAGGTGAGTTTTAAGATGAGTCAAAGCAATTTAGCCATTCAGCAGTTTTCCCAGCTCAGTGATGACGAGTGCGCAGCGCGTATTCAGGCCGCCAAGGACGCGCTCGGCGAGCGTTTGTTGATCCTGGGGCATCACTATCAGCGTGAAGAGGTGTTCCGTTTTGCCGATGCCGCAGGTGATTCGCTCAAGCTGTCACGCGTCGCGGCGGCATCGAAGGCCGAATACATCGTCTTTTGCGGTGTGCACTTCATGGCCGAGGTGGCGGATATCCTGTCGCGGCCGGAGCAGGTGTCGATCCTGCCGGATCTGGCGGCTGGCTGTTCGATGGCCGACATGGCCGATCTGACCAAGGTGGAGCGCGCGTGGCAGGAGTTGAGCGAGGTGCTCAATCCTGACGAGCATGTGACGCCGGTGACCTATATCAACTCGGCGGCCGATCTGAAGTCATTTTGTGGTGAGCATGGCGGTATCGTCTGCACCTCGACCAATGCGCGCCATGTTTTGGAGTGGGCCTTCGGGCGGCGTGACAAGATCCTGTTCTTCCCAGATCAACACCTGGGTCGCAATACTGCGTACAAGATGGGCATCCCGCTGGAGCAGATGGTGGTGTGGGATTTTGATCAGCCGATGGGTGGTTTGACAGTCGAGCAGATCAAAAATGCACGCATGATCCTGTGGAAGGGCTTTTGCTCGGTGCATCAGATGTTCAAACCTGATCATATTGATGCCTTCCGCGCCAAGTTTCCTGAGGGCAAGGTGATCTCGCATCCCGAGTCGTCATTCGAGGTGTGCCAGAAGTCTGATTACATCGGTTCGACCGAATACATCATCAACACGATCAATCAGTCGCCAGACGGCACGCGTTGGTTGGTGGGTACCGAGTTGAATCTGGTGCAGCGCCTGGCGGATCAGAATCGCGCCCGCGGCACGCATGTGCACTTTATGTCGCCGACGATCTGCATGTGTTCGACCATGTTTCGCATCGATCCTCAGCATCTGCTGTGGACGTTGGAGAATCTGGTGGAAGGTAAGGTCGTTAATCAGATCAAGGTGCCGGCCAAGGTGGCCGAACAGGCGCGCCTGGCGCTGCAACGGATGCTGGATCTGAATATCTGATTGAATGGTGATGCCAATAAAAAAGCCGCTGCGGGGTGTCCGTCAGCGGCTTTTTTATTGGGGTGGGATCAGCCCAGTTTGGCCAGCAGTTCGTCCTTGTCCTGGGTTTGGCCCAGCAGCTCGCGCACCTTGTTGAAGGCCTCGCTGGCCAGGGTCGGGTTCTTGGCGTAACCGATGATGGGGTCGTATTTCCATCCGGCCAGTTTGATGACCTTGTTTTTGAAATCGGTTCCCGCCTTGCCGCCGCCGCCAATCTTGGCCAGCGCCTGTTCGATCTGAACGTGAGGCATCACTGCCCCTGGTTTGAAGGTGGTGAAATCGCCAGCGGTAATTTCGTCGAATTGCATAATGTTGGACTCCAGGGGCTTGCTGTGACAAAAAATTGTGTTCTTTTTGTCGTCCTCTGTGACCAAAACTAAACCATATGAGGGGTGTGTCATTGAATTGCGAGGGGCTCGGTTGGCAAGGCCAACCGAGGTGCGTGAGATTAGAACTGTAGTCCTAGCTCGAAGTGTTCGCCGTGATTGATATCCCGAATCCAACGCACTGTGCCGGCACGTGCCGCGGGGTGCTCGTCCATGCCCTCGACCCAGAGTTGGTCGGCGATGCAGTGGGGGACAGAGACTCGCATGCCGATGCCGCCTTCGCTGACATTGGTGATCATCCCAGGGTGATGGATGCGGTCTTCATCAGACTTTTCACCATAACGGACTTGGGCGAGGGTGAAATAAATGGTGTCTTCTGCGGCGGCAATGCGGGGGTATTTGCGTTGATCGATTGACATAATGATGTCTCCTGCGTAACAGCTTGCTAGGGGTTTAAAACCCCTTTCTTGTTGTAGGTTTTTGCACTATCGCCCGATTTTCTGATTTGTGCAAGCTTGAATGGGTGAATGGTCAGGTTTTGAGGGGGCTGTGATGCCTGATTTATAGCGGCACACGCTGTCGCGCCAGAGGCGCAAAATGCTAAACTTGCGCGCTTTGAAGCTTCAGGATTTTTCGAGAGGAATCATGGCTGGACATAGTAAATGGGCCAATATTCGCCATCGTAAGGGCGCGCAGGATGCCAGGCGCGGCAAGATTTTTACCAAGCTGATCAGAGAGATAACCGTTGCTGCACAGGGCGGGGCAGATATCACTGCCAACCCCCGGTTGCGCACGGCGGTCGACAAGGCACTCAGCAACAATATGACCCGCGACACCATCGATCGCGCCATCAAGCGCGGTGCGGGGGATGTGGATACCGATAATTTCGAAGAATTGCGTTACGAAGGTTATGGTGCGGGTGGTGTCGCGGTCATGGTCGACTGCATGACCGACAACCGCAATCGCACAGCAGGTGATGTGCGCCATGCCTTCAGCAAGAAGGGCGGTAATCTGGGGACGGAAGGTTCGGTGGCCTACCTGTTCACCAAACAAGGCATACTCAGTTATCCGGCCGGAAGCGACGAGGATCTGCTCATGGAGCTGGCGCTGGAGGCCGGAGCCGAGGATGTGGTGGTCCATGATGATGGTTCGATGGACGTGATCACCACGCCGGAGGAGTTCGTCAACGTCAAAGAGGCGATGATCGCCGCCGGGCTGGCGCCTGAGAACGCCGACATCACGATGACGCCGGGCACCACGGTCGAGTTGATGCTGGAGGATGCGGAAAAGGTGATGGCGATGATCGATATGCTGGAAGACCTGGACGACGTGCAGAACGTGTACACCAATGCCGCGTTCAGTGACGAGATCATGGAGCAGTTGGGCTAGTGCCGGATCGGATCCTCGGCATCGATCCCGGCTCGCGCATTACCGGCTTTGGTGTGATCGATGTCGTGGACGGCAAACCGCTTTATGTGACCAGTGGTTGTCTGCGGGTCGAGGGACAGGCCTTGCCGCAGCGCTTGAAGTCGATCTTTGACGGCATCAGTGAAATCAGTGCTGAGTTCAAGCCCGGGCAGCTGGCGATTGAACAGGTGTTTGTACAAAAGAACGTCGACTCGGCCCTGAAGCTGGGCCAGGCGCGGGGGGCGGCCATCTGTGCCGCGATGACGCAGGACTTGAGTGTGTTCGAATACACGCCTACCCAGATTAAACAGGCCGTGGTCGGTAAGGGGCATGCGGGCAAGGAGCAGGTGCAGTTCATGGTGCGTGCGCTGCTGAGCCTGCCCGGTATGCCGCAGGCCGATGCCGCCGATGCGCTGGCCTGTGCGCTGTGTCATTTTCAGCATCGGGGTTTGGTTCAAAAACTGGCGGGAGGCCGGGCATGATAGGTCGTTTGCAAGGCATCTTGTTACAGAAAATGGCGCCGCAGCTGCTGGTGGATGTGGCCGGTGTTGGTTATGAGGTCGAGGCGCCGATGACGACCTTTTACGCCTTGCCCGACTGCGGCCAGAAGATCATCCTTCACACCCATCTCATCGTGCGTGAAGACGCGCATCTGCTCTTCGGTTTTGCCACCGAGGCCGAGCGGCGCATGTTCCGTGACCTGATCAAGGTGAATGGTGTGGGCGCCAAGATGGCGCTGGCGATCCTGTCGAGCATGTCGGCCGATCGTTTTGCGCAGTGTGTGCGCGACAACGATGTTGCCGGCCTGGTGCGCGTGCCCGGCATCGGCAAGAAGACCGCCGAGCGGCTGATCATCGAGATGCGTGATCGCATCGGTGTCATGGGTGATTTTAATGCCGCGGCGACAGGGGCCGGTGGTGTGGTGGTGCCTGATGCACCGTCACCGGTCGACGATGCCATCAGCGCCCTGGTGGCGCTGGGTTACAAGGCGCAAGAGGCCGAGCGTATGATCAAGAAGGTGGATATCGATGGCCTCGCCAGCGAAGAGATTATCCGTCAGGCGCTGAAGGCGTCTTTCAAATAGGCGGCACAAAAAAGGTAGTCCATCATGATCGAAACCGATCGTCTCATCAGCGCAACCGTCACCGGCAAGGAAGAAGAGGCCATCGACCGCGCCATCCGGCCGAAGAGTCTGCGCGATTATACCGGTCAGCCGGTGGTGCGCGAGCAGATGGAGGTCTTTATCGCCGCGGCCAAGAAACGCGGTGAGGCGCTGGATCACACGCTGATCTTTGGTCCGCCTGGCCTCGGCAAGACCACGTTGGCCAATATCATCGCCAACGAGATGGGGGTCGGCATGAAGCACACCTCCGGTCCGGTGCTGGAGCGCCCCGGTGATCTGGCCTCGCTGCTGACCAACCTCGAACCGCATGACGTGTTGTTCGTCGACGAGATCCATCGCCTGAGCCCGGTGGTCGAAGAGGTGCTCTACCCGGCGATGGAGGATTACCAGCTCGACATCATGATCGGCGAAGGTCCGGCCGCGCGTTCGATCAAGCTCGATCTGCCGCCGTTCACGCTGGTCGGGGCGACGACACGCGCAGGGCTGTTGACCTCGCCACTGCGCGATCGTTTTGGCATCGTTCAGCGCCTGGAGTTTTACAATACCGCCGATCTGACGGCCATCGTTGAACGCTCGTGTCACATCCTCGGCGTTGAGATCGAACGCGAAGGGGCAAGCGAGATCGCGCGCCGTTCGCGTGGCACGCCGCGTATCGCCAATCGCCTGTTGCGCCGGGTGCGCGACTTTGCCGAGGTGAAGGCCGATGGCCGGATCACGGTGGCGGTTGCGGCCGGGGCCTTGGACATGCTCAATGTCGACAGCCACGGCTTCGATGTGATGGACCGGAAACTATTGCAGGCGATCATCGAAAAATTCGACGGCGGCCCGGTGGGGGTCGACAGCCTGGCGGCGGCGATCGGCGAAGAACGCGGTACGATCGAAGATGTGCTGGAGCCCTATCTGATCCAGCAGGGGTTTATGATGCGCACCCTGCGTGGGCGGGTGGCGACGCGCACCGCGTATGCCCATTTTGGTCTGCCTGCACCGACGCAGCTGGACGAACAGCATCAAAGTTTGTTGGATCTGATGGAAGATAGGGGTTAGCGCAACTTTTATTTGCTACCATAGTCCCAGCGTGAGACGGATCGACGGGTTAGTACATTTCGATGCAAGCATTTAACTGGCCCGTGCGGGTCTATTACGAAGACACCGATAGCGGTGGCGTGGTTTATCACTCCAATTACCTCAACTTCATGGAACGGGCGCGGACCGAGTGGCTGCGCAGCCTGGGTTTTGGCCAGCAGGCCTTGCGTGAACAAACAGGGGTGATTTTTGCGGTGACCCATGTCGACGTCAGTTTTGTAAAACCGGCGTGTTTTGATGATCTACTGGATGTGACATGTGAGGTTGAGAGCGTGCGCGCTGCCAGCATGTGTATCCAACAACGAATTGTGCGGCATGACGATGGTGTAGAGCTGTGTCGTGCCAAGGTTAAAGTGGCGTGTCTGGTGGCGGAGACCCTGCGTCCCACACCGATGCCTAAACAAATAAAAACGGAGATTGAGCGTGTCTACTGATATGTCGATTATAAGCCTGATCAGTGAAGCCAGCGTGCTGGTACAACTGGTCATGTTGTTGTTGGTAGTGATTTCGGTATTAGCGTGGACGGCGATCTTTATCAAGTGGAAGGTATTGAAAGAGGCCAGGGCGGCGAGCGATCAATTCGAGGATAGGTTCTGGTCCGGCGGCGATCTGACCCGGCTCTACGAACAGCTCAACAGCAATCCCAACCTGTCGGGCATGGAGCGTATCTTCAAGGCGGGCTTCAAAGAGTTCGTGCGCATGCGCAAGCAGGACGGCTCGTCTGAAATTGCTATCGAAGCAGCGCAGCGTGTGATGCGTGTCAATATGAACAAAGAGGCCGATGGCCTTGAAAATCACCTGCAGTTTCTGGCCACCGTCGGCTCCACCAGTCCGTATATCGGTCTGTTTGGTACGGTGTGGGGGATCATGAACTCCTTCCGTGCATTGGGAACTGTGCAGCAGGCAACGCTGGCAATGGTTGCGCCAGGGATCGCCGAGGCCTTGATCGCAACGGCGATGGGCCTGTTTGCGGCGATCCCTGCGGTCATTGCCTATAACCGTTATCGCACTGATACCGAGCGGCTGGTGAATCGTTACGATACCTTCATCGACGAATTTACCTCGATCCTGCAACGCCAGGCCCATAGCGCGGAGCACAAATAAGATGGCGCAACATCGTCCACGGCGCGCGCCCATGGCCGAGATCAACGTGGTGCCCTACATCGATGTCATGTTGGTGTTGCTGGTGATCTTCATGATCACCGCGCCACTGTTGTCACAAGGCGTGAAGGTTGAACTGCCCCAGGCCAGCGCGGAACCGCTGGAAAAAGATACCAAAGAACCCCTGATCTTGACGGTCGATGTCGAGGGTAAGTTTTATCTCAATGTCGGCGGCGATGAAAAAGAGGCTGTGGCCAGTGATGAGGTAGTGCGCCGGGTGCAGATTATCCTCGGTCGTGAACCGGCAACACCGGTGATGGTGCGTGGTGATACCAACGTCAACTACGGCGCCGTCGTACAGGCAATGGTTTTGTTGCAGGCGGCCGGTGCCGATAGCGTGGGGCTGATGACCGATCCCAGCGAGTTGAAGAAGAAGTAGGGATAGGCAGTTGCCACTATGCTTGCGTTGATTCGCCAACACCCCAGGGCCTTTATCGCTGCGCTGGTCATACACTTGATCATGATCGCGCTCATGGCTATTGGGGTCGACTGGGAGACCCAGCCTGCGGCTGCGCCGGTCAAAATCGTGCAGGCGACGATGGTCGATGTCTCCAAGATTCGTGAGGCCGAAGAGCAAAAACAGCGTGAAGAAGCCGCACAGCGCAAAAAAATAGAAGACGACCAGAAGCGTAAGGCCGATGAACAGCGTCGCAAGGAAGACGAACAGCGCCGCCTTGAAGAACAAAAGCACAAAGAGGCAGAGGCCAAGCGTCAGGCGGAGCTGAAGAAAAAGCAGGAAGCCGACCTGAAGAAGAAACAAGAGGCTGAACAGCAACGCAAGCTTGAAGCCGAGAAAAAACGCAAAGAAGAGGCCGATCGTAAGCGTAAAGAGGATGCCGAGCGTAAGCGCAAAGAAGAAGCAGAGCGCAAACGCCAGGAAGAGTTGGCCAAACTGCGCGCAGAAGAAGATCGCATCCGTCAGGAACAAATGGCGGCCGAGCAGGCTCAATTACAGGCAGCGCGTGAGCGTGAGGCGAATCGCGAGATGGATCGTTATCTTGGCCTGATCCAGCAGCGTGTCGCCAGCAAATGGGTGCGACCTTCTGGGTGGCGTGCTGGTTTGGAATGTAAGATTCTCGTGCGCCTGGTGCCGGGCGCGGCCGGCGGTCAGGTGATCGATGTGCGCCTGACCAAGAGTTGCGGCCAACCGTTGTTTGATCGTTCGGTAGAAACGGCTGTCTTTAACGCGTCGCCGTTGCCGTTGCCAAAGGATCAGGCGCTGGCCTCGCGCTTTAGAGAGCTGGAATTTATCTTTAGACCTGAGGATTAATTTTGAAACGCGGAATTTTGTTGAGCAGCCTGCTGATGCTTGTCCTGTTGTTGATGGGCAATGCCCGTGCCGCGCTGACGATAGAGATCACCCAGGGTGTCGAGGGTGCGTTGCCGATTGCAGTGGTGCCGTTTGGCTGGCAGGGGCCGGCGATGGCGCCGCCGGAAGATGTGGCCGCCATCATCGCAGCTGATTTGACGCGCAGTGGTCGTTTCGCGCCACTACCGGAGAAGGATCTGCTGGCGCGGCCGACTGATGGCTCAATGGTCAATTTTCGTGACTGGCGTCTGCTCGGCGCGCCGAATCTGGTTGTCGGTCGCGTGCAGGCCGTTGGTGATACCTATAAGGTGCAGTTCCAACTGTTTGATGTGTATCGCGAAGTACAGCAGGTTGGGTTCAGCTTCAATGTGACGCGGAAGGATTTGCGTAAGATCGCGCACCGCATCAGCGATATCATCTACGAGACGCTGACCGGCGAAAAAGGTGCCTTCAGCACGCGCATCGCCTATGTCACCGCGACCCAGTGGCAAAGTCGACAGCCCTTTTACGCGCTGAACGTCGCCGATGTGGATGGTCACAATGCGAGCCTGGTGGTGCGCTCTCGTGAGCCGATTATGTCGCCGGCCTGGTCGCCGGATGGTCGTCGGTTGGCGTATGTGTCGTTTGAGAATCGCCGGCCAATTATCTTCATCCAGGACCTGTTTACCGCCAAGCGCGAAAAAGTATCCGCATTTACTGGTATTAATGGTGCACCGGCGTGGTCGCCTGATGGAACTCGTCTGGCCATGAGCTTGTCGAAGGACGGCAATTCCGAGATCTATGTCATGCATATTGGCAGCAAGCGCCTGCAACGGCTGACCAATCATAATGCCATCGATACCGAGCCCAGCTGGTCACCGGACGGACGTTTTATCGCCTTTACGTCGGATCGGGGGGGGCGGCCGCAGGTCTATCGTGTGTCATCACAGGGGGGGAATGCAGAGCGTGTGACATTCGATGGGCGCTACAACGCGCGGCCGCGTTATTCGCCTGATGGTAAGAAAATGGTCTTTATTAACGGTGAAGGCAACCGTTTTCGGGTCGCAGTGCTGGACTTGGCTAGCGGAATGATGCAAATTTTAACAAATGGTGCTCTGGATGAGTCGCCTAGTTTCGCGCCAAATGGTAGTATGGTGCTCTATGCCACTGAGCATCTCGGTCGAGGCGTACTGTCAGCTGTCTCGATCGACGGTAGAGTAAAACAAAGAATAGCGTTACAGGAACAGGGCGAAGCACGTGAGCCGGCGTGGGGTCCTTTCTTGACAGATTGATCTAGTATTTAACTTTTATTTAACTGTGTATTTAACTTTTTAAGGAGTAAAAAAAATGAACACTTTGGTGAAGGCATTTGCAGTCGTCTGCTCTGCTGCCGTGTTGTGGGGTTGCTCGACAACAGGGACTGAGGTTGGAGATGGCGCAGATACAGGTGCCGCCACAGGAGGTGAAGTACAGGCGATGACAGAAGTGCGTCCAGTTGGTGATGGCGCCTCTTTTGCCGGTAGTCCGCTGGATGATCCGAATAGTCTTTTGTCTAAACGGGTAATCTATTTTGATTTCGATCGTAGTGAAATCAAACCTGAGGCTCGTCAGGTGATCGAGGCCCATGCTCAATATCTGAGTCAGAATCCTGGGGTTCGTATCGCTATCGAGGGGCATTGTGACGAGCGCGGCACCCGTGAGTACAACTTGGGTCTGGGCGAGCGTCGTGCCAAGGCCGTTCAGCAGATGATGGTGTTGTTGGGTGTTCCAGCCAGCCAAGTGGAATTGGTGAGCTACGGCGAAGAACGTCCTGTAGCCTTGGGGCATGACGAAGATGCATGGGCACTGAATCGCCGTGCAGAGCTCGTCTATCCTAACTAAGCGATGGGCATGAAGCGCAAATTGCTTGTGGGGGCCGCCGTTCTGGCGGCCTTTCCGTTGATGGGGGCTGCACAGGATCGTTTGGCGCCGGTGATCGATCGCAGTGATATCTATGCTCAACCGACGACCACACCACAGGCGCAACCGACACGAGGTCCGCAGCCTCATGTGGTTCAGTCTCAAACAGCATCAGCTCCACACGGCTCTATCGAGGAGCGATTGCAGCGTTTAGAGCGTGCAATCAACAATCAGGCCTTGTTGGATATGCTGACAACCTTGGAGAATCTTCAAGGCGAAACACAGACCCTGCGGGGTGATTTAGAACAGATGATGCATTCAATGGAAGGGCTTAAAACCCGCCAGCGTGATTTGTATATGGATATTGATAGTCGTCTGCGTCAAATGGAAGCGTCTATTGCGCAAGGTGTTAAATCAGCAGCGCCTGCGATGAATGCTCAATCTTCAGCTGGTGTGGGCTCGGTTTCAGATCGTTCGCCAGCGGTTGCAGCGCGGCCCGCGGTGGCTGGCGCGACAGTGGCGTCTGCAGTTGCTTCAACCAGCGCTCAACCAGGTGATCCGGCGCAAGAGATGCGCGAATATCAAAAGGCCTTTGAAGTATTGAAGGGTGGTCAGTATGATCAGGCGATTTCACTCTTCGGTGATTTTCTTTCGCGTTACCCTGATGGTGAATATACCGGCAATGCCCAATACTGGCTGGGTGAGGCCAATTATGTCACACGCCGCTTTGATGTGGCTGAGACTGAATTCCAAAAGGTTTTGTCATTGCACCCGGATAGCAACAAGGTTGCGGATGCGATGCTCAAGCTGGGTTACACCTTTTATGAGTTGGGCAATTGGAATTCCGCGCGCTCAACGCTACAGGATGTCGCGACGCGTTTCCCAGGCACGACAGTGGCTCGTCTGGCGGAAAACCGTTTACAAAAAATGCGACTCGAGGGGCGCTAGTCCTTCGCTTTGCGTTCTTCTTTTTTAATTAAACGACAAGTTGGGTTTTGTGTCCGAGAATAGTTTGACTACATCGGCAACGCGGCTGCGTATTACCGAGATTTTTTATTCATTACAGGGCGAGGCCAATACGAGTGGTTGGCCGACAGTGTTTGTGCGACTGACGGGGTGTCCGTTGCGTTGTAGCTACTGTGATACCCAATATGCCTATCAGGGTGGGGAATGGTACGAGCCTGAGCAGGTGATGGCGGAGATCGCCAAATACGATACGCGCTATGTATGTGTGACAGGTGGTGAGCCATTGGCACAGGTGACCTGTCTGCCGTTTTTGAAGCAGTTGTGTGATGCGGGTTATGACGTATCGCTGGAGACCAGTGGCGCGATTGATATTACGCCTGTCGATCAGCGAGTATCGCGGGTGCTGGATATCAAAACGCCTGGTTCGGGGGAGCAGGCGCGTAATGTGTTTGAAAATATTGATCAGTTGACTGCGCATGATCAGGTGAAATTTGTGATTTGCGATCGCAATGATTACCAATGGGCCAAAGAGGTCGTAATTCGTTATGAATTGGCCGAGCGTTGTCATGTCTTGATGTCGGGCAGTGCCGGACAGGTAGCACCGCGCGAGTTGGCGGATTGGATCTTGGCCGATCGTTTGCCGGTACGTTTTCAATTACAACTGCACAAGTTGTTGTGGGGCAATGAACCCGGTCGTTAACGCACAACCTAAGGCTGTCGTGCTGGTGTCGGGTGGGCTTGATTCGGCCACCTGTTTGGCGATGGCGCGAGCCCAAGGCTTTGAATGTTACGCATTGAGTTTTGATTATGGTCAGCGCCACCGGGCGGAACTGGTCGCCGCACAACGTGTGTCGGCCGCTTTTGCTGCCGCCGGTCATAAGTGTGTGAGACTTGATTTGCGTGATATCGGTGGCTCTGCCCTGACGGACGATGCAATCGAGGTACCAACCACGCCAGGCGAGGGTATTCCTGTGACCTATGTGCCCGCCCGTAACACAGTCTTTTTGTCGCTAGCCCTGGGCTGGGCCGAAGTGCTGGGGGCATCGGATATTTTTATCGGCGTGAATGCTGTCGATTATTCGGGCTACCCTGATTGTCGTCCTGAGTTTATCCAGGCCTTCGAACAGGTCGCTAATCTGGCCACCAAGGCTGGGGTAGAGGGGCGACCGTTTCATATCCATACGCCGTTGATCGATTTGACCAAGGCGCAAATTATTCAGGCTGGTATAAACCTAGGTGTCGACTATAGTCAGACTGTGTCTTGTTATAGTGCGGACGAGGCTGGGCGTGCGTGCGGGCAATGTGATTCCTGTCGCTTGCGCAGAACAGGCTTTATAGAGGCGGGTATTGGTGATCCGACGATCTACCGCCAAATAGTTCAAAAATAAAGCGCATGGGGCTGGTAATGTCGAAAGGTTTCGACTAGAATAGCGCCCTTCTTTACGGGCCGTTAGCTCAGTCGGTAGAGCANNAGAGCACCGGACTTTTAATCCGTTGGTCCTGCGTTCGAGTCGCAGACGGCCCACCATATATAAGAAAGCCGGATAGGTTTCCCTATCCGGCTTTTTTTTATGCCTTGTGAAAATGTAACTAGTTACCGTAATACTCCACGATCCGATTGAAAGCGGTCGCAATGCGCTGCTGTGTGTGTGGCGGCAGGATATGTGCGCGTACGCGCGCCTGGGGATCGACCACCAATAATGCCGAATAGTGGTTGACGATGTAATCGCCGCTGCTTAAATCTCCCTCGTAGTCGTAGATGATGCCATTGTGTGTAGCGACGGCATCAATCTGATTTTTCTCGCCGGTAATTCCAATAAAGTCAGGTGAAAAGTAGCCGACATACTCTTTCAAGCGCGCAGCGGTGTCACGTGCTGGATCGAGCGTGACCATGTAGTAGCGATTATTGGCTTCGGTGTGACCGTGAAGTTGGGGTAATGATTGGCTGAGAGCATTGAGCGTTGTTGGGCAGACATCCGGGCAGTGCGTGAAGCCGAAAAACATGATGCTCCACTGGTTCTTTAAATCTGATGTCGAGAAGGGTTGGTTGTCATGGGTGATGAGGCCAAATGAATTCATCGGGTGTGCGGGAGATAGAACCGAGATGCCTCTAATGTCGTTGAATTCGAGTGGTGCAGGCTCCTGGGGCCATAGTATTGCCGCAGCGATTAAAATAAGCGATAGCCCAACTCCGGACATAATGAAAAGGCGTTTCATATTAGGATTTTTCCATTCGTTTCGAGGATTTAAGGGAGTTGATTGTAGCAATCTTGGCCGCTCATTCCATCCCGCATTGACCGGTGTTCTTATGAGATGGAGGGCGTTGTCAGAATCAGCGGGTATGCAAAAGGCAATAATCTAATGGAAGAGCGCTTGGGATGCTATAAAAATAGTGATTTTTATACAAATGGATGGTAAAAAAGTAGCGGAAGGTATAAGGGCGCGGATACGCTGGGGTTAAATCGATAAAACCTTTTGCTTTGAAGAAAAACTTGATGTAAAAATTAACCACCTTGAACTCAACAGGGACAATCGACAGGGGCTGAATCGAAATGAAAAAGACAGTGAAAAAGAAAGCAACAGCAAAGAAAACAGCAGTGAAAAAAGCAGTTACCAAGAAAGCGGCTGCTAAGCCAGTGGCTACTAAGAAAGCAGCTCCTGCTGCTGCATTGAAGATCGCCAAGACTGCGTTCACCAAAACTGAAACTCTGAATACCATCGCTGAGCGCACCAATGTTGCGCGTAAGGACGTAGCGGCGGTTCTGGATGCGCTGAATGATGTGATCGAGGCGCATGTAAAGAAAGGCGCAGTTGGTCATTTCAGCCTGCCTGGTTTGATGAAGGTCAAAACCATCCGCAAGCCAGCCACCAAGGCACGTAAAGGCATTAACCCATTTACTGGTGAAGAGACAACCTTTAAGGCCAAGCCTGCCCGTACTGTGGTTAAAATCCAGCCTCTGAAAAAGTTGAAGGATATGGTCTAAGACCAGTCACCAGCTTAGGCTAAAAAAAAAGCCCCATCTCAAAAAGATGGGGCTTTTTTTATTGCCTGTAGAGCGTATCGGGCTTAGCGATTATAAGTAGGCATCGATGACGATCTCATTCTTGCTGTTATCTCGGGTGACGCGTTGGAGCGAGCCTGCGCTGCCAGTATTGTAGAAAAATATGTCGTCATTACCGCTATCACAGCTGGAGGCGGTGGCAAGACCGATGTTGCTGTTGCCGCTGACGGTGATAGAGCTGCAATCTGCGGGCAGGGTGCCCAACTGCAGGCTCACACTGCCGCTGCTGGCGGTATAGACATTAATTGCGGGGGTGACGGCGCCATTGAGTTCGACGAGCTTCTCAGGTTGGGGTGTGGAGCCTATGACGACACTGCTGGGTAGCAAAGACCCAATCCAGCGACTATCGCTACGGTCCTGCGCCGTTGACAGGTCATTGTCATTGGCAATCGTGCGTACATTGGTATCTGTTGCGTAATAAACAAAGTTGCCAGCTGCAAACAGTCTATCTAAGTTGGCTGTGAGGCTTGAGTTACTACTGAGGCTGGTCCCATCCAAGAGGAAAGTACCTACCTCATCATTGGCATCATCGTCATGCCGGCCATAGAACACGCGATTATTGGATAGTCGAATATTAAGATTATCCTTGCCTGCGGTGGCGTCAAAGGTCGGGAAATCTTCCTTTAATGCAGTGATGGTTCCATTGAGTAGAGAGGCCTTGCGTATGCGAACGGTGGAGGTCGTGGTTAGATTATCGTAGTGCGCATAATATAGTGTGCCGCTTCGGAATACATGGCGTGTGTCGGGGCTGGTATTGGTGGGGACTGCAAAGGAGGTTAGCTGCGAACCGGTCTGCGTTTCGTAGACATAAATTCTGCCATCAGCGCGGAATACTTCGGTTGCAGTACTGCCGGGGCCATAGTATTCAATATTGGTTGCTGTGACGCCGGTGGTTTTCCAGGATGAAAAGTCAGCGGTGTAGTGTCTAATATTTCCACTCACGATTGCCAGCCAGCCGGTATGTGAACCGTTGAGCGTGGAGTCAATCGAGGTGAGTGGTTTTTGGGCGCTGATCGGTGCGGTGCCCGAGTCCATGTTTAAACGCACCATGCGCCAGACATTGTCAGTTTCGTTGGGTGAGGCACACAAACCATCATTGCCGGGCAGCTCATAGATATAGGCGGCATTGTCGTGATTGTTGAAGTCAGTGGCTGCGGAAGTATTGCAGATCGTAGTTGCTGATTGTTCACTGGAAATCTGTGTCGGAGACAGGCCGCTCGTTTTCAGGCCACTGACCTTCCACAGTTTTCCGCCTTGCGCATAGACTACGGTGCGGGTATGCAGGTTGGATGAAGTGGATGTATTGGCGGTGTATTGGCCGTGCCCGATGGCCTGAACGCCAGTGACGTTGGCCGCGATTTGAGTTGGGCTACTGGGTGAACTGGGATCAACGGCCATTAAATGGCCCCCGGTCCCTGCTTGATAAAAATAGTAGCGCTTGTCGGGAGTGATTTCGGTATAAGTGTTACCACCGCCACCGCCACCGCCACCGCCACCGCCACCGCCACCGCCACCGCCACCATTCCCATCATTGTTACCGCCACCGCCGCTGCTACAGGCGCTTATCAGGGCCAAGCAGGATAGTAGGGAGGCAGTTTTAAAATAGGCAGAATTCTGTTTGCATTGCATAGCGGGCTTCTCAACGATAGTGGAGAACTGATAGCGGGCATCAGTCTGGCAATAGGGATACATTATTGAATAGAAAATGTTGGCAGGGCAAATGGCTTCTAAATACTAGGCTAACCCGGCTTGGCTGTTGAGACTATCATCGGCATGCGCTGCTTGAGTGGAACGATATTGCGTTGCATGCGCTGATCGTAGATGACCGAATAAGTAAGTACATTTTTCAAGTAGTTACGTGTTTCTTTAAATGGGACATTTTCTATCCATTGGTCGGCTTGTTGCGTGCTGTCTTCCGGCAGCCAGCCGCGGACACGCTGTGAACCTGCGTTGTAGGCCGCCGTGGCAAGTACAGTATTGTCGTCAAAACGATCCATGACCTTGCGCAAATAACTGACACCAAAGCGGATATTGGTTGCTACGTCCAGCAATTGATTGGGGTCGTTCAGGGGGGTTTTGAGTGTGCGGGCGATGGTTTTGCCGGTATTGGGCATGATCTGCATCAACCCCATGGCGCCCTTGGGAGATCGGGCGTCGGGGATGAACGCACTTTCCTGGCGAATCACGGCATAGGCCCAGGACGGATCGATCTGTTGTTGTCCTGCGTGGTGCGTAACATGGTCACGATGCAGCAGTGGAAAACGTAGTTCGAGCGCATCGCGATACTCGGTCTGTCCCATGGTCACAATGGCGCGGTCATGCCAACCCCATTTATGTGCGAGTTGAGAGGCCTTAAGCATTTGGGTGACGTCGAGTTGTTTGGTGAGGTGATACCATTCGCGGCGGGCGTCGAGTGTCTCGCCGATACGGTATAACTCATGAGCGCGTTTAGCAGCGCCACGATTGGCGATCTCGGCCAGGGCCTTGTCGTCGAAATTGAGCGGCCGATCTTCAAAGGCGTAACTCGCATTGATCTTGTCGGCGGCGAGGAAGCCGTAATAATCGCGCTCTGATGACAATTGTTGATAGATGATATTGGCGCGGTCTGTCATGCCCTGTTCTTCAAATGCGCGGGCGCGCCAGTATTGCCAGCGTGGATCTGCCTGTTCTTCGGCGGATAGTTGTTCGAACCAAAATAGTGCATCCGGCCAGGCCTGTTGATTGACGGCTGTGAGGACTCGTTGTTGGCGCACGGCCTCGTTGGAATTATCGGCGATGTTGCTCAGCCAGTGCATGGCCTCAGGGGCCTGTGCACGAGCGAGGGCAAGGGCGATCGCGGATTCGGTATCGATGTGTTGCTGTTCATCGAACTGATAGTCCATCACCATCCGGTCCCAGGCCTCGGCGGCCTTGTATGGTTGGCGTAAGGCTAGACGCTGTAAGCCATAGGCGACCATCTGCCGGCTGTTTTCCGAGTCTTCCTTCAGACTGGCGGTTTTGAGAACGGTTTCAGGTTGGCGATGGATGGCGCGCCACAATTCGGACTGACGTTTTTTGTCTTGCGGCAGAAAGCGCTCCAGATAGCTGGCGAGATAGACCTGACGCTCCGCCATGGCGAGTTCGATGCGCTGCCAAACGAGCGCGCTGCTCATGCCACCGTTTTCGCGCCAGGCAGCAAACAGTGGGTCGCATTCACGAGGCTGCGATTTGCCGACCAGCCATAATGCCTCGATGCCGTCGAAGGCGGCTTTTTTATTGCCGGTTTTGTACAGTGCCCGGCGTTGGAAGCAGGTCAGGGTGACGCTGTCGCTGGCGCGATAAAAATCGAGATATTGTTGCCACTTTCCAGCGCGCGCCAGATGCAGCAGCCAGCTGGTGCGCAGGCGTTCGGCGAGCAGAGAGCCGTCGTGTTGTGTTAGAAATTGTTGGATTGATGTGGGTGTGGCACGACTAAGGTTGTTGCTCACGCGCCAATACTCAAGGTACGGCGTCAGCGGATAATCCTGCAATTGTGGCAGCAACTTGTCGACCTGGCCGTGTTGGCCGTTGCGTAGCGCGGTACGGGCCTTCACGAAGTCGGCACGCTGCTGCTCCAGTTTGCTGTTATCTGCTGCAAGTAGAGATGGTGAATATGCAGCCGATAATGCGAGGGTGCTGAAGCCGAGAACGGCAAGTGCGATGACTTTGCGTGAGGATTTTTGTAGTGTAACTAGCGTCTGTTTCATAGACAAAACTTCGGCCTTCCCTGCGAATAACTTGAATTAAGTTTATCTGAAGAGTTTCAACAGAATGCGGAGCACTATGGAACAAAAATCACAGCGTTGCAAGGTGGTGGTGAGCGCCTGCTTGGCGGGCGAGGCGGTACGCTATGACGGCACCGATAAGGCGCATCAATTTGTACGCAATCTTTTACCTGTCGAATGCGAGGTGATCACGATCTGCCCGGAGCTGGCGGCGGGTTTGGGTGTGCCACGGCCACCAGTGCAGTTGGTGTGGACGGCGCAGGGGCTGACTGCGCGTGGCGTCGAACACCCGGCCTGGGATGTGGGGCCGATGATTGAGACCTATGCCGAACGGATGATCCCTCAATTGTTAGGCATCAGTGGTTATATTTTTAAGGCCCGCTCGCCCAGTTGCAGTGTGCGCGGGATTCCCGTGCAGGGTTCCGATCAGCTATCGCCGGGATTATTTGCTGCACGGCTGTTGCAGGCGATGCCTGGGTTGCCGGTGGTTGAGGAATCTGAGTTGAACTCTGACGAGGCGCAATGGGAGTTTATGTGCCGTGTGCGGGCATATCATTTGGCCAAATCAGTGACTTAAGCCCGGATTTGTCAGGGGCATACAAAAATATGGCACTATGGCTCCGTCCGGCACACTGTTTTATCTATGCCGGGATTCGATTTCACTAGAGTGTAGTGGGAGCCGTGTATGCAATACGCTCAAACTCTACCGTGGGATGGTGTAGATAGACGTCGCGGTACGGATCGCCGCAATCGGGCTCGCCTCAGTTGGGCGATGTTCACCTTCAATGGTCAGCGCGTGACATCACGACGTGCGCAGGACCACATCAATACCTATGTCGATCGTTACGATGCCAAGCTGTCAGCAGTGACCGTGGCGATCATTATCCTCTGTGTGTTGGACGCTGCATTTACCTTGCAGTTGATCTCGAGCGGTATCGCCGTCGAGGCCAATCCCGTCATGGCGGCGGTGATGATGCACAGCACCGAGATGTTTCTGATCACCAAGTTTGCGATGACCGGGCTTTGTTTGATGCTGCTGGTATTGCATGTGAATTTTCAGGTGCTGCGGATCAAGGTATTGCACGTGTTGTACGGCTTTTTGGGGATGTACGCGATCCTGATCAAATACGAACTCTGGTTATTTTCACTCGGCGGCTAAATCACCCCGTCACTGCGTTATAGTAGCCCCCTGATCCAAATCGAGGGCTCTTTGTGTCGCAACTCTTCGAGCGACTGGCGGCGGGCAGCACCGTCGTCACGGTCAACAGCCGTTTGTCGTTACACCTTCAACAAGCATACGAACACTGGCAGCAGGCCCAGGGGGCGCTGAGCTGGCCGACGCCACAGATCGTGCCGTTGACGGCGTGGCTGCGTCAGTTGTGGCAGGCCTGTGCCTGGCAGTTGGATGCCACGCCGCCAACCCTGTTGAGTGAGGAGCAGAGCCTGACGGTGTGGGAGTCGGTGATCCGCGATTCCGATGCGGTCCTGCTCAGCCCGGCGGGCACGGCGCGCTCTGCGATGCAGGCCTGGCGCTTGTTGCAGCAATGGCGGCTGACGCCCGCATCCTTGCTCGACTTTGATCACGAAGACAGCCGCGCCTTTCATGCCTGGGCGCAGGACTTTCAAACCCGCTGTCGTCGCCATCACTGGCTGGATGAGGCCAGCCTGATCACGTGGCTGACACAGCCATTGGCCGCAGGCCGCGGCCGCCTGCCGGAAGAGATGCTGTGGCTCGGCTTTGATGAACTGACGCCACAGTTGGCGCATTTGCAGCAGGTGCTGTCGGCGCGCGGCGTCGTGGTCCGCCGGCTCGACGACGAACAGCCCGCCGGACAACTCATGCGCCTGCCGTGTGCCGACAGCCAGCACGAGATCCGTCAGGCCGCCGCTTGGCTGCGACAGGTGTTGTTGGACGGTGCCAGCGGGCCGATCGGCATCGTGGTGCCGGACCTGGCCGCGCTGCGTGCCGACATCGAACGCATCTTCGACGAAGTCCTGCTGCCCGAGGCGGCGCTCGATCTGCAACGTCTACCCCAGCGCCCCTACAACATCTCGCTCGGCCGTCCACTGGCCGAGTTGCCCGTGATCCATTCCGCGCTGTTGATGCTGGAGATCGGCGGCGCATCCAGGCCGCGACCGCTGGCGCGTTGGAGTCGGCTGTTGTTATCGCCGTATCTCAACGGCAGTGAACGCGAGCTGGCGGCGCGGGTGCGACTCGATGCCCGCCTGCGCAAACACGGCGAGGATGAGCTGACGGCGCGGCAGGTGATGTACCACGCCGAGCGCAGCGGTGCGCACGGCCTGCTGGCCCTGTTGCAGCAGTTTGATCAGCTGCGCGCCGAGCAGCCACGGCTGCAATCGCTCAGCGGCTGGCGCGACAGTTTTCAGCGCCTGCTGCAGACGGCGGGCTGGCCCGGTGACTGTGCGCAGGACAGCGAGACCTATCAGACCATTCAGGCCTGGCAAAAGCTGCTGACGCGCCTCGTCAGCCTCGATCAGGTCCTGCCGCAACAGAACTTCAACGACGCGCTGTCGCGGCTGCGGCAGTTGGCGCAGTCGACCCTGTTCCAGGCGCAGAGCCGACAGGAGCCGGTGCAGGTGCTGGGTGTGCTGGAGGCGGCCGGGCTGCGCTTTTCGCATTGCTGGTTGATGGGCCTGCACGATGGCGTGTGGCCACCGGCCCCGGCGCCCAATCCGTTTTTGCCGATTCAACTACAGCGGCGCCTGCAGATGCCGCATGCCTCGGCCGAACGCGAGCTGGACTACGCCCGCACGATCAGTCGTCGCCTGTTTGCCGCGGCGCCGGAGGTCATCGTCAGCCATCCGCAGCATGAGGGTGACAGCGACCTGCGCCCCAGCCCGCTGATCAGCGCCTTGCCGTTGTTGACGCAGCCGTCGTGGACGCCGCCGGAGCGATACCGGCAGCAGCTGTTCGCCGCGCGTCGTCACGAGCGTTATGCCGATTGGCAGGCGCCGGCGGTGTCGGGGGGCACGCCGGTGCGCGGCGGTACCTCGGTGTTCAAGGATCAGGCCGCGTGCCCGTTTCGCGCCTTTGCCCGTCACCGCCTGGGGGCGGAGGGTTTGGAGCAGGCCGAACCCGGCCTCAATGCCGCCGAGCGCGGCAATCTGGTCCATGCCCTGCTCGAACAGTTGTGGCGCACGCTCGGTGATCAGGCGACGCTCAACGCGCTGGACGACGAGGCCTTGCAGCAGCACATCGCCGAGGCGGCACAGCAGTTGATCGCCGACGAGGCGCAGCGTTATCCGCAGGTGTTTACGACACGCTTTGCCGAGCTGGAACAGGCAAGGCTACAGCGACTGGTGTTTGACTGGCTGACGCTGGAGCGCAGCCGTTCGCCGTTCGTGATTGCCGAGCTGGAGGAGTCGCACGAGGTCAACTTTGCCGGCCTGCAGGTCAACATCAAGGCCGACCGCATCGATCGCCTGGCCGACGGCAGTTACATGGTCATCGATTACAAGACCGGCAACGTCAGCGCCAACGACTGGTTTGGTGAGCGGCCCAACGAGCCGCAGCTGCCCTTGTATGCGATCACCAGCGAGCGCGAGGTCAGTGCGCTGGCCTTTGCCAAGCTGCGGCCGGGTGAGATCAAGTTTGAAGGCAGTGCGCGGGAAGAGGCCGAGGTCAAGGAGCTGAAGGCGAGCAAGGTGCCGTGGTCGGTGCAGACCGGGCTCTGGCGCGACGAGCTGCAGGCGCTGGCGCTGGGTTTTCGCGACGGTCGGGCCGAGGTCGACCCCAAGGATGCGTTCAAGAACGCACGCAAGGTCTGCACGTTTTGCCAGCTCGGCCCCCTGTGCCGCATCAACGAGCTGGCGGGCAGCCTGGTGGATGAGGAGGGTGAGCATGACTAAGCCGATCGCCGACCTTGACCAACGCCGCCTCGCGCTAGACCCCGGCCAGTCCTTTATCGTGCAGGCCCCGGCCGGCTCGGGCAAGACGGGTCTCATCACGCAGCGGATCCTGTTGCTGCTGGCGCGGGTGCAGGCGCCGGAGGAGATCGTCGCCATCACCTTTACCCGCAAGGCCGCGGCCGAGATGCGCCAGCGGTTGTTGGAGGCCCTCGGCAGCGCCGAGCGGCCGCTGGCGGCCGATGCCGATGACTACACACGCCAAACCTGGCAGCTGGCGCGCGCCGCGCTCGACAACGACCAGGCCCAGGGCTGGCACCTGTTGCAGAATCCGGCGCGGTTGCGGATTCAAACCATCGACTCGCTGTGTGCGTCGTTGACGCGCCAGTTGCCGATCCTGTCGCGCTTCGGCGCGCAACCGGCGACGACGGATGATGCCGTCGGTCTCTATCGCGAGGCGGCGCGGGCGACCCTGGCCGATCTGGAGGCCGGGCACGACTGGTCGCCATCGATCGCGGCCTTGCTCAATCACCTGGACAACAACCTGGCGACGGCCGAACGCATGTTGATCGCGATGCTGGCCAAGCGCGAGCAGTGGTTGCGGCATCTGGTCAACGTGCGCGAACCGCAGTGGCGGGCCCTGCTCGAATCGGCGCTGGCCGACACGGTCAGCGCCAGCCTGCAACAACTGCGCGCCGCCTTCCCGCCAGCCGCGGCCTCGGACCTGATGCTGTTGCTCGACTTCGCCAGCCAGCGTGTGGAGGAGGGCAGTCCCGTGTTTGCCTGTCGCGGCTTGACGGCGCTGCCTGAGGCCAAGGCCGAGGCCATGCCGCAGTGGCTGGGCATCTGTGAGCTGCTGCTGACGCGCGAGAATACGTGGCGGCAGCGCATCGACAAGAGCGTGGGTTTCCCCGCGCCGAGCAGCACCAAGGACAAGGCCGAGAAGGCGCTCTATACCGAGCGCAAGGAGGCGATCACTGAACTGGTGGCATTGCTGCGCCAAGAGCCGGTGCTCAGCGAGGCGCTGGCCCAGCTGCGCAGTCTGCCCGCGCCGTGCTACAGCGACGAGCAGTGGCAGATCGTCGAGGCCATGTGTGAGCTGCTGATCGTTGCGGTCGGCCATCTGCGCGTGGTGTTTGGTCAGCGCGGCGAGGTGGATTTCAGCGAGGTCGCGCAGTCGGCCTTGTTGGCCTTGGGCGATGACGATGCGCCCAGTGATCTGGCGTTGCAGCTCGATTACCGCATTCAACACCTGTTGGTCGATGAGTTTCAGGATACGTCTTACGGCCAGTTCCATCTGCTGCAAAAACTGACGGCGGGCTGGCAGGCCGGGGATGGGCGTACGTTGTTTGTGGTCGGCGATCCGATGCAGTCGATCTATCGTTTTCGCGAGGCCGATGTCGGTTTGTACCTGCGGGCGCGGCAGCGGGGCATCGGCGGCGTGGTCTTGCAGCCGCTCAACCTGTGCGTGAACTTCCGTTCGCAGGCGGGGGTGGTCGAGTGGGTCAATCAGACCTTTGCCGAGGTCTTGCCGGCGCAGGAGGATGTGACCATCGGTGCGGTGACGTATGCGCCGTCGACTGCATTCCACGCCGCGGCCGGTCAGGCCGTGCACGTGCATCCATTCTTTGCCCACGACAAACAGGCCGAGGCCGAACAGGTGTTGGCGCTGGTGCAGGCGGCGCTGCGGCAACAGGCCGACGGTTCGGTGGCGATCCTGGTGCGGGCGCGCAGTCATCTGGTGGAGATCACGGCGGCCTTGAAGCAGGCGGGTCTGCGTTATCGTGCGTTGGAGATCGAACAACTGGCGCAACAACCGGTGGTGCAGGACCTGTATGCGTTGACGCGCGCCTTGTTGCATCCGGCCGATCGTCTGGCGTGGCTGGCGGTGTTACGTGCGCCGTGGTGTGGTTTGAGTCTGGCCGATCTGTTGGTGCTGGCCGAGGCCGACATCAAGGCGGTGCTGTGGTCGCAGTTGCAGTCGCAGCTGGTGACGCAAATGTCAGCGGCCGGGCAGGCGCGTATCGCACGTCTGCGCGCGGTGTTTGCACCTGCCATGCAGCAGCGTGGGCGTATCGCGTTGCGGCGGCTGCTGGAATCGGTGTGGCTGCAACTGGCCGGACCGGCATGTGTGGATAACGAGACCGATCTTGAGGATGCCGAGGTGTTCCTGGCCCTGATCGATGATCTGGATCAGGCCGGTGGCATCGATGATCTGGCGCTGCTCGATGAGCGTCTGCAACGGCTGTTTGCGTTGCCGGACATCGGCGCCGATCCACGCATCCAGGTGATGACGATCCACAAGTCCAAGGGGCTGGAGTTCGACACGGTGATTCTGCCAGCCTTGGGGCGTCCGGCGGCGCAGAGTGACAATCCATTGTTGATGTGGCTGGAGCGTTGGTCGCAACACGATCAATCGGAACTGCTGTTGGCGCCGCTGCGTGCGACGGGCGATACACACGATGCGATCTATCGTTATCTGTGCAGTATCGATAAACGCAAATCCGATTATGAGAGCGGGCGTTTGCTCTATGTCGCCGCAACGCGGGCGCGCAAACAATTGCATCTGCTGGGGCATGTACGCTGCGCCGATCAAGACGGTGAGTTGGCGATGAAGCCGCCGCAGTCGCGTTCGTTGTTGAATATGTTGTGGCCGGGTTTGGAAGAGGTCTATCAAGACGCGTTTGCACGCTACACACAATCAAAACCGGCGCAGGATCAATTGAACTTCGGCAATCTGTTGCCCGCGGCGAATCTGCGACGTCTGAGCATCGATTGGCAGCCGCCCGCGGCGGTGAGTGCAGTGCCGTTTGCGCGTCTGCAGGCGAGGGCGGAGGACGAAGGCAGTATCGCGTTTATCTGGGCCAGTGATGCCGCGCGCCATGTCGGCAGTGTGGTGCATGCGCTGTTGCAACGCATCGCCGACGATGGCGTCGCCGCGTGGTCAACACAACGTATTCACGACGTGCAACCCTATCTGCGTCACGCCTTGTTGCGCGAGGGCGTGAGCACCGCTGAAGTCGATGTAGCCTTGGCGCGTACGGTACAGGCCTTGAACAATACTCTGGCCGATCCGCGTGGTCAGTGGTTGTTGCAGGCGCATACACAATCGCGATGCGAATACGCCGTCAGCGGCGTGTTGGATGGTCGTGTCGTGCGTGCAGTGATGGATCGTAGTTTTGTCGATGATGACGGTGTGCGTTGGATCATTGACTATAAAACGGGCAGTCACGAAGGCGGTGATGTGGACGCATTTCTCGATGCCGAGCAGCAACGCTATCAGGCACAGCTGCATACCTATGCACGCTTGTTGCGTTTGACTGAAGCAGGCCCGATACGCTTGGCGCTGTATTTGCCGCTGATGCAGGCGTGGCGTGAGTGGGCGTTTGAGGGCTGAGTCGTTGGTTCTGAGATAATGATTTTTGGAAATTTGATGCGTTAGTGGGATAGAACCCTTATAACGTGATTATTTTAAGGAAGGGATTTAAAAACTTATGTACGGCCTTATCAAAACAATACATGTCATCACCGCGTTGATATCCATTGGAGGTTTTGTCTTGCGTGGTATCTGGATGCTGCGCGACTCGCCGATGTTGCAGCAGCGCTGGGTGAAGATCGTTCCTCATGTGAACGATACGCTGTTGCTGGCATCGGCGATTACGCTGGCGGTGATGATGAGTTTGTCGCCCATGACGCAGGGCTGGTTAATGGCCAAGATCGTGGCCTTGTTGGCGTATATCGCGCTCGGGATGGTGGCCCTGAAGCCAGGTCGGGCGCGTAGTGTGAGAATCGGCGCCTGGCTGGCGGCGTTGCTATGTTTTGCCTATATCGTGGCAGTGGCGGTGACGAAGTCGCCTTGGCTTATCAGTTAGACTAAATCGCTATTGATCATATTTGCACAGCGCTGGGAGTCAGGCGTTGTGCAATGCCTGGCCTGAGTGATGGGGTGTTCTGCATCAGGGCTAGGCACCTACGGTATAGGCCAATACCTTGCTGATTTCAGTCAGTGAGCGGCCACTCTCTTTACGCCAGTGATTGAAGGCTTGTTGTGTGGCGCGCAGATCGCGTTGTGATTTGGGGGCGTTGCTGATGATGCCTTCACGGATCAGGGCGCTGACCACGTCGCGGCTGAGGATGAACGAGTCCTTGCCCATCAAACGCAAAAAATATTGCGCGGAGTTGCCACCGAGGCGACTGCCGCGTTTTTTGAGCATCAACAACAGCTCGACGTATTCGTCATCGGGCCAGTCTGCAAAGGCCTTGGCAGCACTGCCATGCTCTGCGGCGAGGTCACAGAGGAACTGTGCGTTTTCGCGCACCGAGCGAATCTTGATGGCGTTACGTACGATGCGAGTGTCTTTGAGCAGGGTTTCAAAGTCGTCATCTGACATATACATCCAGCGCTGCGGGTCGAAGCCAAAAAATGCCTCTTCGAAACCGGGCCATTTCTTGTCGATGACCTTCCAGCTAAAACCGGCCTGGAAGATGCAGCGGCTCATCATCGATAACCAGCGGTCATCAGGGATCTTTGCCAGGTTCTGTGCTGACAGCGGATGCTCGAGTAATCCTTCCAGTGCCTGTTCGCTGCCTTTGCGACGGGCGGCGTGTTGATAGAGGGTGTCGAACGAGATCATGCCTAGGCGATGGCTTCCTGTTGATCGGTGTGTTGGGTATCACGGATGTGCTGCGCATACCACTGTGCGAACTCAGCCGCGCTTTGCGGTTTGGCAATGTAATAACCTTGCGCCAGATTACACCCCATGTTGGTCAGCGCAATGAGGATATGTTCACTGTCGACGCCTTCTGCAATGACAAGGTGCCCCATGTTATGCGCCAGATCGATCGTTGCCTGGACGATGGCGAGATCTTCATGGTTGACCAGCATGTCTTGGACAAACGATTTGTCGATCTTGATTTCATCGACGGGCAGTTGTTTTAAGTACGCCAGTGATGAATAGCCTGTGCCGAAGTCATCGATGGACAAATGAATGCCCATCGAGTGCAGGGCCTGCAGTGTCGACATCGCACGCGCTGGGTCTTCCATGATGGCGCTTTCTGTGATCTCCAGTTGCAGCGCATCGGGATTGATCTGCCATTTGAGCAGCGCATTTTGGATGTTGCTGACCAGATCAGGGTCGTGCAGGTTGCGGGTGGATAGATTGATGGCCATGCGGATGTGAATGCCGGTTTTCTGCCACGCGCTTAACTGTTGCAGGGCCTGATTGAAGACAAAGGTGGTGAGTGGCCTGATCAGGCCGGTACGTTCGGCGAGGGGGATGAACTCATCAGGAGAGATCAAGCCATCCTCAGGATGCTGCCAGCGCAGTAGCGCCTCGACGCCGATGATTTTTTGTGTCAATAACGAGATGGTTGGCTGATAACTGACATGGAGTTGGCCGTGTTCCAATGCATGTCGCAGTTCGCTGACTCTGGCCAGTTGCCCGGCGCTGTGCTCGTCTTGTGCAGAGTCGTAAAACATGAATTCGGAGTGGGAGCGTTTGGCGGTATACATGGCGACATCGGCGCGGCGCATCAGTGTGACGAAGTCCTGGCCATCCTGCGGGTAGAGGGCGATGCCGATGCTGATGCCGACGTGGAAGCGCTGATTGTCGAGGATGAATGGCGCTTCCATCGATTCGGCAATCTTGCGTGCGGTTTGCGCGGCGTTGTCGTATTCATGCGCATCGGGCAGGACCACGGCAAACTCATCGCCGCCAAGACGGGCAACAGTGTCCGAGTCACGCAGCGAACTGCGCAGGCGTACCGCCACCTGTTGCAGTAGCAGATCGCCATAGTGATGACCGAGGGTGTCGTTGATCTCTTTGAAGCGGTCCAGGTCCATGATGAACAGTGCCAGCGATGTGTTTTCGCGTTTGGCAGAACGGGTGGCCTGTTCGAGGCGATCCTGCAGCAGGCTGCGATTGGGCAGGTCGGTCAGTGCGTCGTGCAGGGCCTGATGTTGCAGTTCACGATTGACCTCGGCCAGTTCACGCGTGCGTTTGATGACGCGACGCTCCAGATCCTCTTGCAGCGATTTGATTTGTAACTCAGCGGCCTTGCGCTCACTGATGTCGCGGCAGGTGACGATGAAGTCGCAGCCTTCGATATTGCGTAGTTGGTTGATGGTGACAGCCATATGGAAACTACTGCCATTTTTGGATTTGGCCATCATCTCCTGGCTTACGGGAATGAGGGGTAGCTGTGCCAGGTAGTGCTTCAAACGATGAGGGTCGAGCGCGAGGTTATATACGGGGGTGCCAATAGCGTCTTTGGCACTGTAACCAAACATGCGCTCAGCAGCCAGGTTGTAGGTGCGGATCAAACCTGTGTGATCAATAGTGATGACCGCATCGATCACGTTGTCCATGATCGCGCTGATGCGGGCCTCGCGGGCGGCGATGATCTGTCCTTGAGTGACCAGAGATTGGCGCATGGATTCCAGGTCTTGGGCGAGCTGTTTGATCTCGCCACGATTGGTCTTGATGTCGAGTCGTTCGCTGCCATCACCCTCGCCATTGGCGATGCGGCGTGCGGCCTGACCAAGCTGGATGATGGGTTGGCTGATAATGGGGCCCATCAGTTTGGCCAATAGGCCAGCAATAAAAACATAGGCGAGCAGGACCAGCAGGCCGCTCGAGTGAGCGTTGTTGATCAGTTTGTTGGTGGTGGCTTCACTGAAACCCAGCACGAGGAAGGAGTGATCATCCAGTGCGGTTTCGGTATAAAAAATATGATTGCGATCGGAGCCAAAGGTGTCTCGTTGTGAGGTGGTTGGGCGTTGAATAATACGGGCGTCGACGATCGTCTCGTCCGTGATCAATGAATCCAGTTGATTGCGTAGTGCGGGTTGGTGACGAATGAGTTCGGTCAAGCGCAGGCTATCACCATGTATATGACGGATGAACTGCTGTTGATAACCTTCCGAGACGATCGGAAACACAATCACAAACATGAGGGTGGCCAGCAGCAGGTGAATCAGCACCTCGACTAGCACGATACATTGGGTAATCCCTCGGCAGAATGATTTCATGGGCTTGCGTACATCCTGGTTGTTATGTGTTTGGATGTGAGCTGCGGCCAGCCGCAGCAGCGCCTAATGGTCCCGCAACTGCAACAAAAAAGCCAGCGCTGGCGCTGGCTTTGGATGTGAATTTCTTTGTAATTCTACTGGGTAAAGAGTGTGGGATTACCCGCGTTTGTCGCGCTCAACCAGCGCGTAGGCCGAGTGGTTGTGGATCGACTCGAA
>DHYU01000049.1:0-1889 GCA_002415485.1 Proteobacteria bacterium UBA5122 | reverse complement strand
TAGGGGAAGCTCATCTCGATGTGGCCGCGATTCGACTCCAGGCGCTCGGCCATCTCGGTCAGCATCGCATCGAAGGACTCGACCGAGATCTCACGCTCGTAGTGATTCAGGATCTCAACGAAACGCGACATGTGCGTGCCCTTGAAGTTATGGGGCAGGTATACATACATATTGAAGTTGGCGATGGTGTGCTGTTCACCCTGGCTGCGGTCTTTGACGCGGATCGGGTGACGGATGTCCTTGATGCCTACTTTGTTGATCGGGATGCGACGGGTGTCGGCGCTGCTTTGGACATCTTCCATGGGTGTGTTCTCGGTCATTGTTTAACTTTCAGTGTAGGTAACGCAGGCGCGCTCGGTTTCCCAAATGGTGACGGCGCTGACGCGGACAAACTCACCGTTGAGCTGTTTGGATAATTCCTGGTAGATATAGGCGGCGATGTTCTCCGCCGTAGGATTGACCGTCAGGAACGGCTCCAGTTCGTTCAGGTATTCATGATCGAGGGCATCACAGATCTCCTTGGTGGTGCGGCGGATCTGTTTGAAGTCCATGCCGATGCCAACCTCGTTGAGCTGTGTGGCGATCACCTCGGCCTCGACCTTCCAGTTATGGCCATGCATACGCGAACAATCACCGGGGTAATCGCGCAGGGTATGGGCGGCGGCAAAATCGGTGACGATTTTCAGAGTGTAACGAGCGGGCATGGTGGAAAACCTCAGCAAAACCTAATCAGCAAAACCTAAACAGATTGTACCTGGCGCACAGGCGTCTGGCGGTCGGCACAAAATTCTTCAATGCTGGCGGTGATGCCAGCGACATCGAGACCACACTCGTGCAACAGCAGCTCGCGCGCACCGTGGTCAACGAAATAATCGGGCAGGCCCAGATTGAGCACCGGTGTCTCGATGCCGGTATTGTGCAGCAATTGGCTGATGGCGCTGCCCGCGCCGCCGATGACGGCGTTTTCTTCCACCGTGACCAGTGTGTGATGGCTGGTCGCCAGGTCGAGGATCATCGCCTCGTCCAGCGGTTTGATAAAACGCATGTTGACCACGGTCGCGCCCAGTTGCTCGGCCACGGCCTCGGCCGGGCTGACCATGCTGCCAAAGGCAAGGATGGCGATGCCTTCGCCCTGAGTGCGCAGCTCGGCCTTGCCCAGCGGCAGTGCCTGCATACTATTGTCGACCTGAACCCCAGGGCCAACGCCACGCGGATAACGCACCGCCGCCGGGCCGTCATGCACAAAACCGGTGTAGAGCATGTGGCGGCACTCCAGCTCATCGGCCGGGGCCATGATCACCATGTTCGGGATGCAGTTCATGAAGCTGATATCAAAGCTGCCGGCGTGGGTCGGGCCGTCGGGGCCGACGATGCCGGCGCGGTCGATGGCAAACAACACCGGCAGGTTTTGCAGTGCGACATCGTGGATCAGTTGATCGTAGGCGCGTTGCAGGAAGGTGGAGTAGATCGCGACCACCGGCTTGAGGCCCTCGCAGGCCATGCCCGCGGCGACGGTGACGGCGTGTTGTTCTGCAATGCCGACATCAAAATAACGTGACGGAAAACGCTGGCAGAACTCGACCATGCCCGAGCCCTCGCGCATCGCCGGCGTGATGCCGACCAGGCGCGGATCGGCGGCGGCCATGTCGCACAGCCAGTCGCCAAAGACCTGGGTATAGGTCGTCGCGCCGCCACTGGCGATCAGTTCGCCGTTGTCGGGGTCGAACTTGCCGACGCCGTGATAGGCCAGCGGGTTCTGTTCGGCCGGGCTAAAGCCCTTGCCCTTGACGGTGACGACGTGCAGGAACTGCGGCCCCGGCAGGTCGCGCATGTTCTTCAGCGTGCCGACCAGCGCGTCCATGTCATGGCCGTCGATCGGGCCGATGTAG
>DHYU01000077.1 GCA_002415485.1 Proteobacteria bacterium UBA5122 | reverse complement strand
TCGGCCTCGCACTGGGTGCAGAAATTGCCGCTGGAACGATACAGCCCTTCCAGCGAGGTATTGTTTTGCGGATAGATGACCGTGCAGACCTCGAGCACAAACTGCTCGGGCACGTGAAAGATGGTCAGCGCTTCGCCATCGATTCGATAATCATCTGCCGTGAGTGCAATACCGTCGAGCTTGAGCCATTGCAGTGTCAGCTCTTGGCCATCCAAGACCAACGGCTGCGCGCCGTCGTGGTTTTTGTGAAAACGGATACGGGAAGTGACTTCCGTTTGCTGCTCGCCGAGATTGAATTCCAGATCGATACTCTCGACCAGATATGCAGGCGCAGTGTAATCCTTCAGATAGATGGTTTTGGGTGTATCACTCATGATTGTTACCTAAGGCTGTCCGCCAAGGTGCCTACGGCAATGGCGAATTTGTCGGATTTATTCCAGTGACGAATCACCTTAAAATTATCGTAGATCAGATAGGCCTGCGTGCCTTCACCATCGGGCTGGATCATCGCAGCACGGATATCCAGAGCCGGCAGAGCCTCACCATTCATCCGCCGCACGCCCAGGGTCTGCCAATCCGCCAGTGACTTGAAATTTTCACGATCGACCTGACTGGCATCAAAGCCCTTCGGCAGTTTCACCGGCCGTCCCCAGGTCAGGTCTGAGTTCCAGCCCACGCTCTTCAGATAATTGGCTGCCGAGCCAAAGGCATCCGCCTTGGATTGCCAGATATTTTTGTGACCATCTCCATCAAAGTCGATGGCATAGGCGCGAAACGTTGACGGCATAAATTGTGTATGCCCCATCGCCCCTGCCCAGGAACCCATCATATCTTTCAGCGCCACATGTTCCTGATCGAGGATCTCCAACGCATAGATTAATTGTTTGCGAAAGAATGGACCGCGACGGCCGTCATAGGCGAGGGTCGACAATGCAGCGACCACGTTATAACCACCGGAGATCCGCCCAAAGTCGGTCTCGACCCCCCAGAAGGCAACGATGAAGCGTTCCGGCACACCGTACTTGGCGCTCACTTCTTTTAGCAAAGCATGATTCTCGGCCAGGCGTTGCCGCCCGATATCAATCCGGCGCTGAGGTACGACACGTTCGAGATATTGTTGCAGTGTCAGCGTAAATTCTGGCTGTTTGCGATCAAGCTCAATGATCCGCGGGATAGGCTCGACGCCGACAAAGGCGGTATCCAGGGTGCGTTGCGAAATCCCTTGCGTCGCCGCCTCTTCCTTAAAGGCCTGCAACCACTGTTCGAAACTTTGCTCTGCAGCCAATGCTGAGACAGACATCGCCCAGACCATCATCGCCACACCAACCAAACCTATCCCTTTTACCCGTTTCACAGTCACCATCCTGTTGTTGCTTGCCATATCAACACCTATGCGACGCAGCGCGCATTGAGTCTAGCATTTAACGCGCCCCATTTGAGCCATCTCCGCAAGCGGATATAATCTCGAGTAACATTTACCATCGCATATCAAAGGACACACCATGGCCAGAACCCCTTCCACCATGCTTGAGTTAGGCACGCTCGCGCCCGACTTCACACTGCCCAATCCACGCACAGGATCAGATACCAGCCTGACACAGATCGCCACTGGCAAGAAAGGTGTGCTCGTTGCGTTTATCTGCAACCACTGCCCGTATGTTGTGCACATCCAACAGGCCTTTGTTGAGTTCGCCAACAACTATCTGGACAAAGGGCTGGCCATCGTCGCCATCAGCAGTAATGATGTCGACAATTATCCTGCCGATGCGCCAGAGCAAATGGCGATCATCGCCGAGAAAGCCGGTTATGCCTTCCCGTATCTGTATGACGAAAGCCAAGCCGTGGCCAAGGCCTATCGTGCTGCCTGCACACCGGATTTCTTTTTATTCGATCAGGATTTAAAGCTGGTGTATCGCGGCCAGTTTGATAGTAGCCGTCCACGTAATGACGATCCGATCACAGGCGCCGACATGCGCGCGGCAGTAGATGCATTGCTGGCGGGGCAGACCATTAATGCCGATCAAATCCCCAGCCTGGGTTGCAATATCAAATGGAAACCGGGCAACGAGCCGGATTATTACGGCTGATCGTCTGAACATTCAGCCCGCTGGCGGCAGCGGGCTGATATCACAACGCTGCTGGATTGATAGCATCAAAACCATCAACCTTGGTGTGAACACCTGCATCACGCGTGTGATCGCGATCCAGCAACACGGTGTGTATGCCCGCCTCTGCAGCAGCATCAAGCTCGGCCACCACATCGGATAAAAACAACACCTCTCCACCTTGCAAACCGATGGCTGCCAGGATGGCATCATAGGCAGCCCGTTCACGCTTGGCGCCGATCTTGGTATCGAAGTAACCACTAAACAGAGGCGTCATATCACCGGCATCGGAATAACCAAACAGCAGTTTTTGCGCCTTGACCGAACCGGATGAAAAGACGTACAGCGCGATCCCCTGCTGCTGCCAGCGCTTAAGATTGGCCACGGCATCGTTATACACATGCCCGGTAAAATCACCATTCTCATACCCGCTCTGCCAGATCATGCCTTGTAGCGCCTTGAGCGGCGTGATCTTTTGATCGTCATCGATCCATTGGATCAAGGTCTTTATCACACCTGCCACGTCCAGCTCCGCCCCGGCAAGATCACGCACGGCCTGCAGTTGTTCGATAACGGCCTGATTATTTTGTTCGGCCTGAACAAATGCCGCCATGCGCTCGCGCGCATACGGAAACAAGACCTTGTGCACGAATGCGATATCGGAGGTCGTGCCCTCGATATCGGTAACAATCGCCTTAATCATCTTTACCTCAGAATTCATCAAAACGCGGAAAGCTGGCGGCAAGTTTGTCACCAGTGTACTGCGCAACCCAACCCTCGGGGGTTGTGAACAGACGGATACACTTGAAGGCCGGCGCGGGCCCCATATCAAACCAATGTTTGGCATTGGCCGGCACGCTGATCAGGTCCCCCGCCTCACACATGATGCCGTAGACCTTGTCATCGGCATGGATGTAAAACAGACCCTTGCCTTCAACAAAGAAACGCACCTCGAAGTCGGTATGAATGTGTTCATCCAGAAACTTGGCACGCAACGCTGCCTTGTCAGGGTGATCCGGCGTCAACGCAATCACATCGGCGGATTGAAAACCATACTCTGCTTTGAGTGCGCTGACCGACGCCTGATAGGCATTCAATACCTCATCCTGCGTGGATGTCGCCGTCAGCGGCGCCGTCGCCTGCCAACGCTCAAATCGAACGCCGATATCGGCCAGACACTGGGATATATCGCCTTCACCCACCTGAGTTGCGTGTTGAGGATTGTGCGCATCGAAGATCTTTAGTTGGCTCATGATGGTCTCCGCTGTATTTAATTCGCCTGGATTGAAACATGGATAAAAACTGGATTAAAAAAGGGTGTGCTGTAATCAGCGACACCCTTTGATTATAAACCTCTGAAACTGATTATTTGACTTCGAGCAGTTCGACTTCAAACTTCAGGGTCGAGTTAGGACCGATAGAGGCACCCGCGCCACGCTCACCGTAGGCCAGATCAGATGGGATATACAGCTCCCACTTGGCACCTTCTTTCATCATCTGCAAAGCCTCAGTCCAACCACGAATCACGCCCCCCACTGGAAAGCTGGCGGGTTGGCCACGCTTATAGGAGCTATCAAATTCCGTGCCATTGATCAGTGTGCCGCGATAGTGAACCGATACAGTGCTGTCAGCAGTGGGCTGTTTGCCACTACCCTCTTTAATCACTTTGTATTGCAAACCGCTTTCGGTCACTTTTACGCCTGGCTTGCCTTTATTGGCCGCCAAAAATTCTTTGCCTGCCTTACGATTGTCTTCGCTGGCTTTTTGAACCTCGGCCAGACGCGCTTGTTGAAAGCGCTGCACAACGGCCTGCATTTCTTCTGGTGCGAGCTTAGGTTGTGCATCGGCTTGAACATCTTTTACTGCCTGCAGAAACGCGGCCGCATCCAACTCAATGCCATCTTGTTTAAATTGTTGCCCAACCTGAAAGCCAAGGAAATAGCTCATTTTCTGTTTGTCAGTGTTCAGGTCTGCTGCCTGGGCTGTGGTCGCACCCATGACCAAGGCACAGGCGCCTATCATTAAATTACGCATAGATACCCTTTAGTTTTAACGTGATTAAGTGCCGTAGACTGTTTGAGTTAGTCTTTGGACAGTTGTCTATGATGTCAAAGCCGACGCGAAATATCATCCCTTTTGTTGATCTGGTGAGTTCGCAACCTGATCGTGGCCGTGATCGTGGCCGTGATCGTGGCCGTGATCGTGGCCGTGATCGTGGCCGTGATCGTGGCCGTGATCGTGGCCGTGATCGTG
>DHYU01000012.1:26744-26994 GCA_002415485.1 Proteobacteria bacterium UBA5122 | reverse complement strand
CTCTACACGCCGGCACTGGACCGCGCCGGGGTGGCGGGCACCATGCGCGCGTTGTTGTTGCAGCTGGCCGCGGGGCAGGGGCTGCAGGTTGAAGAGGGGCGTTTTAAGGTGCAGGCCATGTTGGCGGCCGATGAGATCTGGCTGACCAATGCCATCATCGGCCTGTGGCCGGTGCGTGAGTGTGCCGATCGGGTCTATGTCATCAATCGTGGCCGTCAGCTGCAATCGGCCTTGTTGCAACGGCGTGTGG
>DHYU01000012.1:11465-26553 GCA_002415485.1 Proteobacteria bacterium UBA5122 | reverse complement strand
TCGTCTGGCTGGCGCGCTGGCAGGGCTTCGATCAGCGCCTGCAGGCCGGGGAGTATGAGCTCGATTCCGGCCTGAGTCCGCAGGGTCTGTTGCTGAAGATGATCAAGGGTGAGGTGGTGCAACACAGCCTGACTATCATCGAAGGCTGGAACTTCCGCCAGATGCTGGCGGCCATGCATGCCCATGAGCATTTGGAGCACACACTGCGCGGCCTGAGCGACGAGGAGATCATCGCCAAACTTGAGCTGCCGTACCCGCACCCCGAAGGCCTGTTCATGCCCGATACCTATCGCTTTACCCGCGGCACCACGGACCTGGAGTTTCTGCACCGCGCCCACCGCGCCTTGATGCAGACGCTGGATCAGGCCTGGGCCGAACGTGCCGAGGGCCTGCCGCTAAAGACGCCGTATGAGGCCCTGATCCTGGCCTCGATCATCGAAAAAGAGACAGGCATCGCCGAAGAGCGGCCCGACATCGCCGGGGTGTTTATCCGACGCCTGAACAAGGGGATGCGGTTGCAGACCGATCCCACCGTGATCTACGGCATGGGTGAAAATTACAAAGGCAACATCCGCCGCCGTGACCTGCGCACCGATACGCCGTATAACACCTACACCCGCCACGGTCTGACACCGACACCGATCGCGCTGGCGAGTGCCGCGGCCATCCATGCAGCGGTCAACCCGGCGGCAGGCGAGACCTTGTTCTTTGTTGCCACCGGCAGCGAAGGGCGGCATTATTTCTCCAAGACCCTCGAAGAACACAACCAAGCCGTGTATCGTTACCAAATCAAACCGTTACGCGAACAACGTCAGCAACTAGAGTAGACCTGTGGCCGCAAAATTCATCACCGTAGAAGGCATCGAAGGTGTCGGCAAAAGTACCAATCTCACATGGCTGCAGCAGATCCTCGATCGTCGTGGCATCCCTTACATCATGACCCGTGAGCCGGGCGGCACCGCCCTAGGCGAGATCTTGCGCGGCGTGTTGCTCGATCATCGCAATACCGAGATGGCGAGTGACACCGAGCTGCTGTTGATGTTTGCCGCCCGTGCCCAACACCTGGCGCAGGTGATCAAGCCTGCGCTTGAGGCCGGCACGTGGGTCGTCTGCGATCGCTTCACCGACGCGACCTATGCCTATCAGGGCGGCGGTCGGGGCATCGCGCGGTCGCGTATCGCCTCGCTGGAACAATGGGTGCAGGCCGACCTGCGGCCGGATCTGACGCTGTTGCTGGATGCGCCGGTCGAGATCGGACTCAGCCGCGCAGCCGGTCGCAATCAGGGCGCCGACCGCTTCGAGCGCGAAAAGGCCGCCTTCTTCGACAAGGTCCGCACCAGCTATCTGCAGATGGCCGCGGCCGAAGCCCAGCGCTATCGTGTGATCGATGCCAGTCAGCCGCTGGATACGGTGCAGGCGCAGCTGACCGCGACGATGGACGCCTTTTTAGGAGATCGATCGTGAGCGGCCGTCTGCCCTGGCATCAGGCGCAATGGCGCATCGTCGATGATGCGCTGCGTCAGGGGCGTGCCGCGCACGCGCTGTTGCTGGCCGGGCCGGTCGGCATCGGCAAACAGGTCTTCGCCCAACAATTGGCGCAGCGCTTGTTGTGTCAGCAGGCGGCGGCCGATGTGGCCACCGGCGGCGAGGCCTGTGGCCAGTGCCGCACCTGCCTGTTGTTCCAGGCCGGGGCCCATCCGGATTATCGTTTTGTCGGCATCGCCGAGGATAAAAAGTCGATCGCCGTCGACCAGGTGCGTGAACTTGGTCGATACCTGACGCTGACGCCGCAGTACGGTCTGGGTAAGGTCGTCATCATCGACCCGGCCGATGCGATGAACGTCAATGCCGCCAACAGCCTGCTCAAGACCTTGGAAGAGCCGGTGGCCGGGGTGACCATCGTGCTGCTCAGCCATCGTCCGGCGCAGCTGCCTGCCACCATCCGCAGTCGTTGTCAGTTGATCCGCTTTAACGCGGCGACGGCGGAGCAGGCAGGCCCGTGGCTGCTGGCCGAGGGCGTCAAGGATGCGGCTGAGGCCGCGTTATTGATGAGCCTGAGCGCCGGTGCGCCGCTCAAGGCGCTGGCGATAAAATCGGACAACAGCCTGCAGTTGCGTGATACCTTGTGGCAGACGTTAGAGACCCTGGCCGAGGGGCGGGGGGATGCGGTTGCCGCCGCTCATCAGTTGGCCGGGCTGGACAAAACGGGCGGTATTTTGCCGCTATTAGATTGGTTTTCCAGCGGTTTATTGGACATCTTAAAGTTAAAGGCTGCCCCGCAGATGCCGTTTATTGCCAATGAGGATTTATTGGAACGACTCCACAAACTGGCCTTGGGCATCCCTGTGCAGCGCTTGCTGAGCTTGCAGGATGCAGTGCGAAAGGCCGCAGGTTCGGTGGAGCGGAATCTCAATCCGCAGCTGATTCTGGAAGATGTGCTGATACAATGGCAAAACAGTTTCGTTGTGCCTCGGCCGCGGCAAAGTGCCTGACGGCGTAGAGTAAGCATTAAGAGGGGTTATGTCGGAAGAAGCAGCAAGCAATGCAGCGGCGGCGCGACAAGGGATATTGTCGCTGACGATCAAGGATAAAGGCGCGCTATATGCCGCCTATATGCCGTTTATCAATAACGGCGGTCTGTTCATTCCCACCAATAAGGATTATCGCCTCGGACAAGAAGTGTTCATGCTGTTGAAGCTGATGGACGAGACTGAAAAACTGCCGGTGGTCGGCAAGGTCATCTGGGTCACGCCCAAGGGTGCGCAGGGCAACCGCGTGGCCGGCATCGGTGTGCAGTTCGCGGCCGACAAGGATGGCGGTGAGGCCCGCAAAAAGATCGAAACCTATCTCGGTGGTGCACTGAAGTCTGATCGTCCCACCCATACCATGTAAACATTCTGAATTTTAAAATACGGTAGTCATCATCATGTCGTTAAATCTGGTGGATTCTCACTGTCACCTGGATCGTCTTGATCTGGAAAAACTCGGTGGTATGGATGCGGTCATGTCGCAGGCAGCCGAGCTCGGCGTGCAGCGCATGTTGTGTGTGTCGATCAACATGGAGTTGTGGCCCGGCATGATGGCCGAGGTGGAGAAGCACGACCATGTCTATGCCTCCGTCGGTGTCCACCCCAACGAAGACGAAGGCCATGATCCGACGGTTGATGAGCTGGTGGAATATGCCAAACATCCCAAGATCATCGCCATCGGTGAAACCGGCCTGGATTACTTTCGCAGTGAAGGTGATCTGGACTGGCAGCGCGATCGCTTCCGTCGCCATATCGCCGCCGCCAAGCTCAGCGGCAAACCGCTGATCATTCATAGCCGTGAGGCGCAACCCGATACCTTGAATATCATGGCGGCGGAGGGTGCCGATCAAATCGGCGGCGTGATGCATTGTTTTGTCGATGATCTCGACACTGCACTCAAATCCATTGAACTGGGTTTTTATATCTCATTTTCCGGCATCGTCACCTTTCGTAATGCCGAAGCCTTAAAGGAAGTCGCACGCACGATCCCACTCGAGGCGATGCTGGTCGAAACCGATGCGCCGTATCTGACGCCGCTGCCACATCGTGGCAAGACCAATCAGCCCGGTTATACCCGTCATGTTGCCGAATACATCGCCAAGCTGCGCGGGATCTCGGTGGAAGAAGTGGCGGAGGTGACCACCGCCAATTTTGAGCGATTGTTTAAACTGGCGTAGGTTGCTTTAGTCACTTCATTCACAATAGGTCTGCACTCATCTGAGTGCAAGACGCCCCCCAATGCTTTTGTGTGAACGCAACACCTGACCTTGTTCTTCGGCTGGGGTAGCTAGTCAAGCTATCCTTGAAACATATCAGGTCCGTAGGGCGCAATAAGCGATAGCGCATTGCGCCGAATGCAACGTCTGGCCATACTCTGGCGATGCCCAATTATCGACGCGCTTGGTATCCCGGCGGTACCTACTTTTTTACCGTCAATCTCCTGGAACGTAAGGGGAATGATATGCTTGTCCGCAATATCGATGTGTTGCGGAGGATTGTCCGCTCTGTCAAACAGCGTCATCCGTTTAAGATTCACGCATGGGTGGTTTTGCCGGATCACCTACATTGTATTATTGAGCTCCCCGGAGGCGATATGGATTTTTCGAAGCGTTGGCGTCTGATTAAAATGGAGTTCTCCAAATCACTTCCTCGAAATGAACGGCTCTCATCGGTTAGGAAGAGGCGCGGTGAGCGAGGGATCTGGCAACGCCGTTATTGGGAACATCTCATCAATGACGAGGCTGATTACCGGGCGCATATGGATTATGTCCACCTCAACCCGCTGAAGCATGGTTTGGTAACACGGGTCTCCGATTGGCCATATTCAACGTTTCATGGCTGGGTTGAACGCGGAGTGTACCCAGCCGATTGGGCGGGTGGTTGTGAGGGAATATTGGGGTATTTGGATTGATTATCGATCCATGCGGCGTAATGCGCTGTCGCTTATTACGCCCTACGGACCTGGGCTATATCAGTCCAGCGGAATATGAGGCTAGATATGCCTCTTAATTAAACCGTCCGTTTTATTGGGGGAACGTCAGACGGACGATGTCCGTGATTAAATGCGGACATCGTCCGTCTACTGACTGTTATGGCTCATTATGAACTTTGATGAAACACTAAATAAAGCGTCTCAATTTATGAGAAGCCTCGACAAAAAGATGGATGGACTCAAGATCCGAGAAGATATTGAGTCCAGAGTTTCATGCGCACTGCTTCATCTATCGCTTGAGCATTTCGGCGCAATCGTGGTGCTTATAACAAATAATCTAAATGGGTCTTCGGCTGCACTCGTGAGGTTGCAATATGAGGCTCTGATTAGAGGTATGTACTTTTATCAATGTGCGTCAAAGGATGAGGCGGAAAAATTCGCTTCTGGAAAAGAGCCGCCTAGAATAAAAGAAATGATCAAGCAGCTTGAGGCTAAGCCCGGCTTCACTTCAGGGGTGTTTTCACGTGTGCATCAACGTGAGTGGGATGCAATGAACTCGTACACGCATGGCGGGGCAGCGCAAGTCCAGAGGCGATATTCCGATTCTGAGCTAATTGGTAATTATTCGGAAACAGATAGACTGAATATATTGAAGGCCTCAAAAGGGATGGCGTTGTTGGCGGCAACCCATGCAGCCCTTGCTTGTGGACATCTTGAACTCGCAAAGGAACTTAAAGAGGAGTTCAGTGGAAGTGAAGATGAGCCATAACAAGCGCGGTCAAGGTGGACAAACCTCCGCGGTGCTCAAGCTGTGCACTCGCTTAGGTCCGTAGGGCGCAATAAGCGATAGCGCATTGCGCCGAACGCAAGAACGGGGTCGGGTCTTGCCTTTTGCCTTCGTGTCAGAGCGGTCGATGGGTTCAGGTCTTGCCTTTTGCCTTCGTGTAAGTGTTTTGCGTCACCGACGCCATAAGCCACCGCCAATTTGGATCGTGTGTTCAAACTGGCGTAATTCAACTCATCAAGCTTCATTCACTGCACGCGCCGTCAGAGCAGTTTTTATAGAGAACATCACAGAACTGGCCGTCGGCGATTTCCACCTGGCAGCATTCCACGAACAAGGCCTTCAGCTTGGTGCGCGCACGGCTGGCGCGGCTTTTAATCGCTGACGGTGATACACCTGCCTCGCTGGCAACGGCGTTGATGGTCTTGCCTTCAAAGTCGGTGGCGAGCAGGGTCTCGCGATAGATCGGTTCCAGCTGCATCGCCAACGGCTTGAGGCAGGTTGCCAGTTCCTGGGTCAAACGTAGGTCATCGCTTTCTTCCGGTAAGATCAAATCATCTGTCAGCGGATCGGTGTTTGATTTTGTCCTGCGATAATGATCAATCACCGTCGTGCGTGCGGTGGTGTATAGCCAAGCCTCTAGTTTTTTCGGCGCGTTGTTGTCTTCGATTGCCCGCAGTGCCTTGAGCAAAATCTCTTGCAGCAGGTCATCTACGGCCTGTGCTTCGACCCGCCTGCGCAAATACACACGCAGGCGGGCCTCAATGGCGAGATACGTATCCACCAACAATGTCCGGTGCGTATCGTTGTTTGAGATGGGTTTATTTGCCACAGCAGTTTTCCATCATTTTGCGCATGTGATCGGGCATTCCTTGCGGCATGCAGCAGGACGTATCTTTCCGTTTGTGTGCGATGTCTGTTGGGCCGCAGCAGGCATCACTACCCGATTCCTCATCTTCTGCTAGCGTCACAAAGTGCTCCCAGGGGGTGCCGGTCGGGTCTATGGTCCAATGTTTGTCGCTCTTTGCATAACAGCAGCTGACATTAGGTTGTTCCAACACTGCGTTGGGGGATGCCTCTTCGGCGGCCGTGCGCAGCTGGGTGAGTGCATCTTGGTTGTCGACCTGAAAGCCAAGATGATGCAGGCCGGGCTGTTTGCCGTTGGATGAGATGGCAAAGTTGACGCTGGGCGCTTCCAAGATCCATTTGGCGTAGTCTGGGCGTTGTTTGTTTGGGGCTTGGTTGAAGAGTTTTCCATAAAAGGCAATCGCTTGTTCCAGGTCCGGTACCACCATATGTACATGAAAGCGTTTCATTGTCTGCTCCTTGTTCAATCGTCTCGTTGAAAGGTGTGTTTTCATAGTTAAAGACGCAGTACCCTGGAAATGGTCGCAAACTATTTGTCGGGTGTAGGCAGAGCGGATTTGAGGGCTGTGCGGGGGTATGCTAATAATCCACAGTTGTTTGTGCGCTTAAAGGCAGTGGGTGCCGGTGATTTTTCGAAGGTGTTGATGATTGAGTAACGACGCCTCATCGTGAAGATAAGGCGCCGTGTGTGATGCAGGGCGAATGCCTTAAATCAACGGCTCTATTTGGCGTATTCGATCTTGGCGCCTTGTTGCAGTTCTTGCAGATACTCCGTCACCAGTTGTTGTTGTGCGGAGGCCATGAGGCTGTCGCGCAGCATGTCGTATGACGGTGGCTCGACTTGTTTGCTGTGTTCGCGTTTGATGACGTGCCAGCCGTATTCACTTTGGACGGGCTGTTTGTTGTATTCACCGTCTTTCAAATGACGAACGGTCTCGCCGTAGGCGGGGGGCATGTTGCCGAGACTGAGCCAACCCATGAGGCCGCCTTCGCTGGCGGAGAAGTCACTCGACATCTCTTTGGCGACGCTGGCGAAGTCATCGCCTTTGTTGAGGCGGGCGATGGCTGCCTTGGCGTCCTGTTCAGTGTCGAGCAGGATGTGGCGTGTTTCGTATTCGGTGTGTTGTTCACTGCCAACTTCGGCGGTGTAGATGGCGCGCAGTTGTTCTTCAGTGATCGGGGTTTTGACCAGCATGTCCTGGACCACGGCCTGCGCCAGCAGGTTACGACGTTGGGCATCAAGCGCGGCTTTGACGTTGGGCAGCTCGTCGATTTTGTTTTTGATCGCGGCCTGATAGAGCAGCTCGTGACTGATCATGTTGTGCAGCAGGCGGGCGGCTTCTTCCTGGTTCATGTGTGCGGCGTGTTCACCTGCAAACATCATCAGTTGTTGTTGGGTGATCTCGCTATCGTTGATTTTGACCAGCACACGATCTTCGGCATGCGTGTGCTGAGCGGTGAAGGCGAGGGCGAGACTGAGTCCGGTTATGCGTAGTTTCATCTGAAGTCCTTTTGATGATTATTTGAGTTCGGTAGGTGTTTTGGCCTGGATGCTAAGGGCATGGATTTCGCTGGGCATCAGGTCATCGACCGCACTGTACACCAGGCGGTGGCGTTGGATCAGGGTCTTGCCGGCAAAGCAGTCGGCGACGATTTGCACGGTGAAGTGACCGGCGCCGCCGGCGCTGGCGTGACCGGCATGCAGATGACTGTCGTCGATGACATTCAATGCCGTGGGTTGGAGTTGCGCTTGCAGGCGTTGGCGGATCATTTCGACACGGGCGGCAGTCATGCGGGCAATACCTTCTTAAATGGTTTGATGGTGACACGGGCGTAGACGCCGGCCTCAATGTAGGGATCGGCGTTGGCCCAGTCCTGGGCATCGCTCAGTGAATCAAATTCAGCGACGATCAGGCTGCCGCTAAAACCGGCGGGGCCGGGGTCGGCGGCATCGATCGCAGGATTGGGTCCGGCTAGGATCAATCGCCCTGCGGCCTGCAATGCCTTGAGGCGTTCGACATGTGCCGGGCGCACCGCCATGCGTTTTTCCAGACTGTTGGCGACATCTTCGCCAATGATCATATACAGCATTGATTAGTTCCCTGGTTTGCTTTCGTTATTGGTGTCGTCGTCTTGCCCGTCTTCGTCCTTGGGCATGAACTTGGCCAGATAAAAGGCCTGGCCGATGATGAAGACCAGTGTGAGTCCGGTGAGGCCGAACAGTTTGAAGTTGACCCAGGTGTCGGTATCGAAGGTGTAGGCCACCCACAGATTGGCGACACCGAGGAAGACGAAGAACAGGCTCCAAGCATGGCTGAGTTTACGCCAGACGGTATCGGGCAATTCGACCGCGTTTTCCATCATGCGTTGCACGAAAGGCTTTTTACCAATGAAGTGGCTGCCCCAAAAGGCGGCAGCAAACAGCCAGTTGACGACGGTGGGCTTCCACATGATGAAGGTCTCGTCGTGCAGCAATAAGGTCGCGCCACCAAACACGACCATGATGCCGAGCGTAATCAGATGCATATTTTCGACGCGGCGGTGTTGTAACCACATCCAGCCCACTTGTACGAAGGTGGCGGCGATCGCAACGGCGGTCGCGACGTAGATGTCGTACATCTTGAAGGCGATAAAAAATAGGAGGATCGGGAAAAAGTCGAATAGGAACTTCATGCTGTTTTTTCTGTATTCCCCGGCAATCGCCGGATGATATTTAAGGGATTAGAGTTCGATTCGCTAAAACGTGGCGAAAATTCTATCATAGCGCGCTTGTTGTTGGCCGGACGCCTTTAGGATGAATGCAGAAGACAAAAACTACGATCTCCACAGCCATTCCACGGCATCGGATGGTGAGCTGACGCCTGCCGAGCTGGTGAAACACGCAGCGGAGAAGGGCGTGCAGGTGCTGGCCCTGACCGATCACGATGTGACGGATGGTTTGAGTGAGGCGCGTGCCGCTGCCGATGCGTGTGGTATTGAATTGATCAATGGTGTGGAGATATCGGTCACCTGGAATAAAAAGCTGGTGCACATCGTCGGCCTGAAGGTCGATCCGCAAAATGCCGCGCTACAGGCGGGGCTGGTTGAGCTGCGCCATACCCGTGATGGACGCAGCCTGAAGATTGCGGAGCGGCTGGCCAAGATGGGGGTGGAGGGCGCCTTGGCAGGGGCGCAGGCCTATGCCAATGGCAAGATTCTGAGTCGCACCCACTTTGCGCAGTTTTTGCTGGCGCAGGGGTATGTGAAGACCATGCAGGGCGCCTTTGATAAATATATCGGCGAAGGTAAAAAGGGCTATGCGGCCGGCGAGTGGACCAGCCTGGCCGATGCGGTGAGCTGGATCAATGGCGCCGGTGGCGTCGCGGTGATTGCCCACCCGGCCCGCTATCAGCTGAGTGCCACCAAGCTGCGCGAGTTGTGCGGGGAGTTCAAGGAACTGGGCGGAGTAGGGATCGAGGTGGTGTCCGGCAAGTCCGATCCGCTGGAGGTGCGTAACATGGGCGAATACGCACAGCGCTTTGAGCTGGCGGCCTCGATGGGTTCGGACTTTCACGGCCCTAGCCAAGCCTGGCTGCAAATGGGTAGACTGCCGCCCTTGCCCAAGGCCTGTCGGCCGGTGTGGCAGTGTTGGAGTTGAGCCAAATACATGAGCCAGTTTTTTCAAATCCACCCCGATAACCCACAGTCGCGCCTGATCCGTCAGGCGGTAGAACTCCTGTCGCAAGGCGAGGTGGTGGCCTATCCCACCGACTCGAGTTATGCCCTTGGCTGCCAGATCGGCAACAAGGATGCGCTGGAGCAGATCTGCCGCATCCGTCAGGTCGATCAAAAGCACAACTTCACGCTGGTCTGTCGTGACATCGCCGAGGCGGCGGCCTATGCCTCGATCGATAACATCAGTTATCGTTTGATGAAGAACCTGACCCCCGGACCCTATACCTTTATCCTGCCGGCGACCCGCATCGTGCCCAAACGACTGGCCCATGCCAAACGCAAGACGATCGGCATCCGCATCCCCGACAACGCCATCGTGCAGGCGCTGCTGGCCGAGCTGGGACAGCCGATGCTGACCTCGACGCTGCAATTGCCCGGCGACGACATGCCGCTGGGCGACCCATATGAGATCCGCGACGCGATCGGCAATCAGGTCGGCCTGGTGATCGACGGTGGGTATTGCGGCTGGGAGCCGACCACGGTCATCGAGCTGCTCGATAACGAGGTGAAGGTCGTGCGTCAGGGCAAGGGAGCTGCCGACAATCTCAGCTCTTAAAGTGGTTTGTTAACAACGACTGCTAACTCGCCATTCTCAAAAACAGCTCATGCCCGATGCAATTAAAGTAGGTATACTCGGCCGATGTTTGAATTGAGCCTGATGCAAAAGATTGCGGTGTGGACCCTGCCGGTCCTGTTTGCGATCACCGTGCATGAAGTGGCGCATGGCTGGGTGGCCAAAAAGCTAGGCGATCCGACGGCGCAGATGATGGGCCGACTGACCCTGAACCCGTTTAAGCATATCGATCCCGTTGGCACCGTGGTGGTGCCGTTGCTGTTGTTGGTGCTCGGTGGCTTTATCTTTGGCTGGGCCAAACCGGTGCCGGTGACGGTGCAGAATCTGCGGCGACCAAAACAGGATATGGCCTGGGTGGCGCTGGCCGGCCCGGCCTCGAATCTGTTGATGGCCATCCTGTGGGCGATCATCGCCAAGATCGGTTACCTGCTGATGACGGTAGTGCCGTTTGCCGGACAACCCATGATCTACATGGGGGTCGCCGGGATCTTCATCAACGGGGTGTTGATGATCCTGAACCTGTTGCCGCTGCCGCCGCTCGATGGTGGTCGTATCGCGACCAGTGTGTTGCCAGGGCCGCTGTCGTACAAGTTCAGCCGCATCGAACCATACGGTTTTATTATCCTGCTGGTGCTCTTGGCCACCGGCATCTTGGGGGAGTTGCTGGGGCCGCTGGTCAATGGCTTCCAGCGCATCATGTTCTCTGTGATCGGCATATAACAAGAATTTAAACACGAAAGGTCTAAAAGTTAGTGAACACCAAAGTACCAACTCAGCATCAACGCGTTTTATCGGGCATGCGCCCGACGGGCAAACTGCATTTGGGGCATTACCACGGTGTATTAAAAAACTGGGTGCAACTGCAGCATCACTATGAATGTTTCTTCTTTGTCGCCGATTGGCATGCGCTGACCACCGAATACGACAACACCGCCAAGATCGGTGCGAGTGTGTGGGACATGGTCATCGACTGGCTGGCCTCGGGCGTTAATCCCGGCTCGGCCAAGATCTTTATCCAGTCGCGCGTGCCGGAGCATGCCGAGCTGCACCTGTTGTTGAGCATGATCACGCCGCTGGGTTGGCTGGAGCGCGTGCCCACCTACAAGGATCAGCAGGAAAAACTCAAAGAGAAGGACCTGTCGACCTATGGCTTTTTGGGATACCCGCTGCTGCAAAGTGCGGATATCCTGGTCTACAAGGCCGGACAGGTGCCGGTAGGTGAGGATCAGGTCGCGCACATCGAGCTGACACGCGAAGTCGCCCGTCGCTTTAACCATATCTATGGCCGTGAATCGGACTTCGAAGAGAAGGCCGAGGTCGCGGCGAAGAAGATGGGCAAGAAGAACGCCAAACTTTATGCCGATCTGCGCCGCAAATATCAGGAGCAGGGCGACGACGAGGCCCTGCACACGGCACGCGCCTTGTTGGAGGCACAACAGAACATCACCCTCGGTGATCGCGAGCGCCTGTTCGGTTATCTCGAAGGCGGTGGTCGCATCATCCTGCCAGAGCCGCAACCGCTGCTGACGCCAGCGTCGAAGATGCCCGGCCTGGACGGCCAGAAGATGTCGAAGTCTTACGGCAATACCATCAGCCTGCGTGAAGAGCCGGAGATGGTCGAGAAGAAGATGCGCACGATGCCGACCGACCCGGCGCGCGTGCGTAAGACCGATCCCGGTGATCCGGCCAAGTGTCCGGTGTGGCAGTTGCACGAGGTCTATAGCAACGACGAGACCAAGGCATGGGTGCAGGAGGGCTGTAAGAGCGCAGGCATCGGCTGTATCGATTGCAAACAACCGGTGATCGAGGCCGTGCTCAAAGAGCAGGCGCCGATGCGTGAACGCGCCGAGGAGTTTATCGCCAAGCCGCAACTAGTGCGCAGCATCGTCAACGAAGGCTGCGAGGCCGCGCGCGATGTGGCACGCAAGACGCTGGAAGAAGTACGCCAGGTCATGGGCCTGGAATACCGCTAAATAGACTTGAGTAGCGAATGAGCGAAACCACGCATACAGAAGGGCCCGTCAAACAGCAGGAAATGCCGTTTGCCATGGTCAGGGGTGAGGCGATCACCCAGTTGCCGCAGGATCTGTATATCCCGCCCGATGCGCTGGAGGTCTTTTTGGAGGCCTTCGAGGGCCCGCTCGACCTGTTGTTGTATCTGATCCGTCGCCAGAACCTCGACATCCTCGATGTGCCGATTGCTCAGATCACGTCGCAGTACATGGAATACATCGACCTGATGAAGGACATGCGCTTTGAGCTGGCGGCCGAATATCTGGTGATGGCGGCGATGCTGGCCGAGATCAAGTCGCGCATGTTGTTGCCGCGGCCACCGAGCGAAGAGACCGAAGAGGGTGATCCGCGCGCTGAACTGATTCGTCGCTTGCAGGAATACGAACGCTATAAAAAGGCCGCCGAGGATGTTGATGAGCTGCCTCGCGTCGGCCGTGATGTGTTTGAGACCAGCGCCCAGGCACCGGACCTGAAGCTGATCAAGGCGCATCCGGACGTCGATCTGAAAGAGGTACTGCTCGCCTTCCACGATGTGCTGCGCCGCGCCGACATGTTTGCCAATCACCAGATCCAGCGCGAGACCTTGTCGGTACGTGAGCGGATGTCCAACGTGCTGGGCACCATCGGCCCCGATAAATTTACTGAATTCACCACCTTGTTTGACGCCAGTGAAGGACGACTTGGCGTCGTGGTCACCTTTCTCGCCGTGCTCGAGCTGATCAAAGAGGGATTGATCGAGCTGATTCAAACCGAGAACTTTGGCCCTATCTACATAAAGGCACATCAAAATGTCCACGAATCCTGAGCGACTGAAAAACATCATCGAAGGCGCGTTGTTGGCAGCCGGTCGGCCGCTGAGCATCGATCACATCCTGACCCTGTTCCTGGATGAAGAACAACCCTCGCGTGACCAGGTGCGTGATGCCATCAATGCACTGGCGGCGGAATGTGAACAGCGCGGCGTGGAATTGAAAGAGGTCGCCAGCGGTTTTCGTTATCAGGTGAAGGCCGATTATGCGCAGTGGGTATCACGGCTGTGGGAAGAAAAACCGGCGCGGTATTCGCGCGCCACGCTCGAAACACTGGCCTTGATCGCCTATCGGCAGCCGATTACCCGCAGTGAGATCGAAGAGATCCGTGGCGTCACCGTCAGCAGCAATATCATCAAGGGTCTGCAGGAACGTGAATGGATCAAGATTGTCGGTCACCGTGATGTACCGGGTAAACCGGCCCTGCTCGCGACGACACGTCAGTTTTTGGATTACTTCAATCTCAAAGGGCTGAGTGATCTGCCACCGCTGGCCGAGATTCGCAGCATCGACAGCATCGAACGTGAGTTGAATTTTGGTGATCTGGTCCCGAACGATACTGGGGATGACACCGGAGAAAGCACGTCTGCAGATGGCGAGGTTATCGGGACCGCCGCGCTGGACCTGGGTGATGCGGAACCGGCGGCAGAGGCTGTGAACGCACAATTGGATTTGGACGATTCTGTTGATACTGCAACAGACACATCATCGCCACCAGGCGACGAGGACTTGGCATTTGATGCGGATGAGGCGAAGGCCCCCGCGACCTTGCATTAAACATTATGGCTGAACGTATTCAAAAATTGCTGGCGGATGCCGGCGTCGGTTCCCGTCGTCAGATCGAGGAGATGATTCGCGATCTGCGCGTGAGTGTGAATGGCAAGGTGGCCCAGATCGGCGACAAGGCCGAGTTGACGGATTGCATCCGTGTCGACGGGCATATCATTCGCCTGCACGAACGCCCGGATAACAAACAGCGCGTGTTTATCTACAACAAGCCTGAAGGTGAGATCTGTACGCGCTCTGATCCCGAAGGACGGCGCACGATCTTTGATTCGATGCCGAAGCTGCGCAGCGGTCGTTGGATCTCGGTCGGCCGTCTCGACATCAACACCAATGGTTTGATCATCCTCACCACCGATGGCGAGCTGGCCAATCGTTTGATGCATCCATCGATGGAGATCGAGCGTGAATACGCGGTGCGTGTGCGCGGTGAAGTCACGCCCGAGGTCATCAAACAGTTGCAGGAAGGTGTGCAGCTGGAGGATGGCCTGGCCAAGTTTGACAGCGTCAAACTGCGTGGCGGTGAAGGGCAGAACGTGTGGTATCACGTGACCTTGAAGCGCGGTAAAAACCGCGAGGTGCGTCGCCTGTGGGAGTCGCAGGGGATCACCGTCAGTCGTCTGACCCGCGTGCGTTACGGCAGCATCGAACTGCCGCGCGGTCTGCGCCCCGGCAAGTGGGCCGAGCTTGATGCGCGGTCGGTGGATAATCTGCGCATCCTGGCCGGCATGGAACCCTTGCTGGAACCTTTGTTGCCCAAGCTAAAGGAACGTATTGCGCAGAAGCGCGCGGCGGCGGAGGCGAAGGGTAAGGGGCGTTCCAAACCCCGTCGTGATGATGACAGCAGATCTACTGACCAGCGCAAGGAACGTGTGTCGTTGCGCCAGGATGACGATAGCCGTCCAGTGGCGAAGGGTAAGGGTTGTCCAGCGGCTCGTCGTGATGACGACAGTAGATCGGCAGGAAAGGGCTGGGAGCGTGCGTCGTTTCGTAAGGATGATGACAGTCGTCCTGCGCCGAAGGGTAAAGGCCGTCCGGCCGCCCGCCGTGATGATGACAGCAGATCTACTGACCAGCGCAAGG
>DHYU01000012.1:0-11336 GCA_002415485.1 Proteobacteria bacterium UBA5122 | reverse complement strand
GCGAAGGGCAAGGGTCGTCCAGCCGCCCGTCGTGATGATGACAGCAGATCTACTGACCAGCGCAAGGAGCGTTTGTCATTACGTAAAGATAATGACAGTCGTCCCGCAGCGAAGGGTAAGGGGCGTCCAGCCGCCCGCCGTGATGATGACAGCAGACCTGCTGGCAAGGGTAAAGAGCGTTTGTCGTTGCGTAAAGATAATGACAGCAGGCCTGCAGCGAAGGGTAAGGGCCGTCCTGCCGCCCGTCGTGATGACGACAGCAGACCTGCCGGCAAGGGCAGGGATCGTGCATCGTCGCGCAAGGACAATGACAGCCGTCCTGCCGCCAAAGGCAAGACGCGTCCGTCAACGCGCAAAGAGGGTGACAGCAAACCCGCTGCCAAACGCAAGCCTGCGCCCAAGGGCCGTAAACGGTAAGTCTATGCTGTGTGAGGCGCCATGCGTCTGCTGACGGTTTACCAACACTTCTATCGTGCGTACGGGCCACAACACTGGTGGCCGGGCGAGACGCCGTTCGAGATCATGGTCGGTGCGGTGCTGACGCAAAACACCGCCTGGAGCAATGTCGAAAAGGCGATCGCCAACCTCGTTGCGGCTGATGCCCTCAGTGTTAGCGCCATCAATCAGCTATCGCCCAGCGAATTGGCGGAGTTGATTCGCCCGGCGGGTTACTTCAACGTCAAGGCCAAACGGCTGCAGAATTATTGTGCCTGGTATCAGGCGGCCGGTGGCTTTGAGGTGTTGCAGCACTGGAGTGATCACGATCTGCGAGTGGCGTTGTTGGCGGTCAATGGTGTCGGCCCGGAGACGGCCGACGACATCATGCTCTATGCCTTCGAGCGACCGGTGTTTGTGATCGATGCCTATACCCGGCGTATATTTCAACGCCTGGGTGTGTTTACGGGGGGTGAGGGCTACGAGACCTTGCGGTCTGAGTTTGAAACGCGCCTCGCGCGCGAATTCAAAGAGGATCTTCCTGCGCGCATACAAATGTTCAACGAATACCACGCGCTGATTGTGCGTCATGCCAAGGAGGCCTGCCGCACCAAACCGGCATGCAGCCAGTGTTGTCTGCGCAAGCAGTGCCCGGGCCGAGTCGATTAAATCTCTGATCATTGTCTTGCGGCCAGTGTCTTCCGGCCCTTAGCTATGCTTTAATGTGCGCCATGTTTAAACCCCTACCTATATTTGTCGGTCTGCGTTATACCCGCACCAAGCGGCGCAACCGTTTTATCTCGTTTATTTCATTTGTTTCGATTATCGGTATCGTCTTGGGCATCACGGCTTTGATCACGGTGGTGTCGGTGATGAACGGTTTTACCAAAGAGGTGCGTGAACGCATCCTCGGTGTGGCCTCGCATGTGGTGGTGAGTAGCGCCGCCCATGGGCTCGACAACTGGCATGCCTTGCCGCAGCGACTGAGTGCCTATCCCGAGGTGGTGGGGGTGGCGCCGTTTGTCAGTGCCGAGGGCATGTTGAGTGCCAATGGCGCGGTGAGTGGCACCTTGATTCGCGGCATCGATCCGGCCTTGGAGGTGCAGGTCTCTGATGTCGGTAGCAAGATGTTGGTCGGCGACATGCACAGCCTGCGCGCGGGTGATTTTAACATTGTGCTCGGTGCCGAGCTGGCCAACACGCTGGGGCTGCGCGTCGGCGATAAGGTGACCCTGGTGACGCCGCAGGCAGCGGTGACGCCGGTCGGCATCATGCCGCGTCTCAAGCGTTTTACTGTGTCGGGTGTGTTTGAGATCGGCGTGCGTGAGTTTGATGGCGCCTTGGCGATGGTGCATCTCGATGATGCAGCCAAGCTGTTTTTGGCGCCGGGGCAGATCAGCGGCATTCGCCTGCAATTACACGATATCTTTGATGCGCCGTACATGACGCACAAACTGGTCAACGACTTGCCGCTCGGTTATCTGGTCAATGACTGGACGCGACAGTATTCCAATTTCTTTCAGGCGCTGCGTACCGAGAAGGCGGTGATGTTCATCATCGTTGCGCTGGTGGTCGTGGTGGCGGTGTTTAATATCGTGTCGACGCTGGTGATGGCGGTGGAGGACAAACGCGCCGACATCGCGATCCTGCGGACGCTGGGTGCGAGTCCGGGCACGATCATGAAGATCTTTGTTGTGCAGGGTACGATGATCGGCAGTATTGGCACGTTGATCGGTGTGGTCTGCGGCATCCTGTTGGCCAGTAATGTCGAGACCATCGTGCCGGCGATCGAGAGCATGTTGAATACCAAGTTCATGCCGCCGGATGTGTATTACATCAGTGAACTGCCGTCCGAAGTTCAGGCCAAGGATGTGATCAGCGCCGCGGTGTTGTCGTTCTGCGCCAGCGTCGTGGCCACCCTGTACCCGGCCTGGCGCGCGTCGCGCACGCAACCGGCGGAGGCGCTGCGTTATGAATAATGTGCCGGTGTTGAGTTGTCAGGCGCTGTGCAAGCGCTTTGAAGACGGCGCCAATGTGGTGGAGGTGTTGAAGTCGGTCACGTTGGCGATTGCCAGTGGTGAACGGGTGGCGATCGTCGGTGCGTCGGGATCAGGCAAGAGTACCTTGTTGCATCTGCTCGGCGGCCTGGATCGTCCGAGTAGCGGCGAGGTCCTGGTCGATGGCGTCAATATCTTTGGCCTCAACGAAGTGAAACGCTGTGCATTGCGCAATCGTCAGTTGGGGTTTGTTTATCAGTTTCACCATCTGTTGCCTGAATTCAGCGCGTTGGAGAATGTGGCGATGCCGCTGTTGATCCGTGGTGACTCGGTGGCGGCTGCACGTGATGCTGCGGCTACGGTGTTGGCGCGGGTAGGGCTGGGGCATCGGTTGACACATAAACCGGCGGAGCTGTCCGGCGGCGAACGTCAACGTGCAGCGATTGCACGAGCCTTGGTGACGCGGCCGACCTGTGTGCTCGCGGATGAACCGACCGGTAATCTTGATCAGCAGACGGCTGCGCAGGTCTATGAATTGATTCTGGAGTTGAACCGGGATGAGGGCACCAGCTTTGTGGTGGTGACTCACGATACGTCTCTGGCGGCCCGTATGGATCGCACCTTGCGTATTGTTGATGGTGCGTTGGTCGAGAATTAGTTGGGTTGATTGTCACGGGCCTGGCGGCGCAGGCGGCGTTTTTTGATGTACTGAAATACGTGTACGCGCCACAGGATGCGAATGGCGAAATAACTGCCGACGCTGCAGACCACGGCGATGATGCTGCAGCCGAGCAGGAAGGGTTGCCAGATCAAGCCCAGCTCATTCATCAGCCATTCAAAAGATAGTTCGAAATTGATATCTTGGATCGGTTCACCCAAGACCCAGGTTCCGAGCTTGTAGGCAAAATATAACATTGGTGGCATCGTAATTGGGTTGGTGATCCAAACCAGCGCCACGGAGATCGGCAGGTTGACGCGGGTGAAGATCGCAGCACCTGCGGCCAGCACCATTTGAAACGGTACGGGTATCCATGCGCAGAACATGCCGATGAAAAAGGCACCGCTGACGGAACGGCGGTTGAGATGCCAAAGATTGGGGTCGTGCAACAACTGGCCAAACAGTTTTAGATGTTTGTGTTCGCGCAGTTTGTGATGATCTGGCAAATAACGCCGGATTAACTTCTTTGGCATCTAGGGTCGTAGGTCAATCTAGTTCGTTAACTCATGGAGGAGGATGACGACACGTGCGCTGGGCGACGATTGCGTTCTTATGCGGCATTCTGCTGTATCAGCAGTTGCCTGACCTCCCGTTTGCCCGCTGGGCTGGGCTCTTTATTCTGGTAAGCCTACCATTATCTTTGTGGTTGGTGCCATTCCGTTTTCCATTATGGTTGGTGAACGGCTTTTTGCTTACCCATATCCATGCAGCTTCAATGGTTTCTCAGCCGCTGGACGTGTCATTACAGGGGCAGGATCTGGATCTGGTCGGTGAGATCATCTCGCTGCCTGAGCAACAACATCGTTCCATCCGCTTTCAGTTGCGCGTGATCGATGTGCTTAATGACGGCATTGAGCCGCAACAAGTTCCGTTAATCTTGAGATTGGATTGGTACAACGATGCACCGCAATTGCTTGTGGGCGAGCGTTGGCAGTTGCGTGTGCGCTTGAAGCGCCCTCATGGCTTTATGAATCCCGGTGGTTTTGATTATGAGGCGTGGTTGTTGCGCCAGGGCATCGGCGCGACGGGTTATGTGCGTAAGGGAGATAACCGCCGGCTCGCCGTGGCCGACGGCGCGTGGGTGGATCGCAGTCGGCAGTGGATCTCTGGTCAGATCAATGCGCTGGCAGGCGAGGGCGAGCAGACCGCGATTCTGGAGGCGCTGGCGATCGGTGTGCGCGCAAATATGGAAGACATGCAGTGGCAGGTGTTGACCCAGACTGGCACCAGTCATCTGGTGGCGATCTCCGGTTTGCACATCGGGCTGGTGGCGGGCGCGGCATTCTTTATCGCACGGCGTCTGTGGCAAATGAGTGCAAGGGCTGTGTCGCGTCTGCCTGCGCAACAGGCAGCGGCGGTGGCAGCGATGGTGGCGGCAGGTGTCTATGCCGCCCTGGCCGGGTTTTCGGTGCCGACACAGCGTGCGCTGATCATGATCTGCGTGTTGATGCTGGGGCTGTTGCTGCGGCGCAATATGGCGGTCAGTCAGGGGCTGGCCTTGGCCTTGTTGATGGTGCTGGCGCTCGATCCGTTTGCGGTGATGGATGCCGGCTTCTGGTTGTCGTTCGCGGCGGTGGCGGCGATCTTTTATATCATGGGCCAACGCATACAAGCGCGCGGTGTGTATTGGCGTTGGGGGCGCGTGCATGTGCTGCTGGCGCTGGCCTTGGCGCCGTTGACGGTGTTTTGGTTTGATCAGGCCTCGCTGATCTCGCCGCTGGCCAATCTGATTGCGGTGCCGTGGGTCAGTTTGACGGTGGTGCCGCTGGTGTTGTTTGCGTTGCCCTTGATGCTGGTGTCGTCGACGCTGGCGGCGTTGTTGTTAACGCTGGCCGACATGTCGATGCAGCTATTGTGGTTGCTCTTGGTGTTTCTGGCCGAGCTACCCGCTGCCCAGTTGCAATGGGCTGTTGCGTCGCCGTGGTTGATGGTGTGCAGTGTGATTGGTGTGGTGGTGTTATTGGCGCCCGCCGGTTTTCCCGGCCGTTGGCTGGGCGCGGTGTGGTTGGCTGCGTTGTTGCTGTGGCCGGTGGCCAGGCCCGAGCCGGGCAGTATCTGGTTCAGTCTGCTGGATGTCGGGCAGGGCTTGGCGGCGGTAATACGCACGCAAAATCATGTATTAGTATTCGATGCCGGGCCGCGTTTTGGCAGTGGTTTAGATACCGGCGAGGCGGTGGTGGTGCCGGTGTTGCGACGGGCGGGGCTGACTGAGGTTGATGTGTTGGTGGTCAGTCATGGTGATAACGATCACATCGGGGGTGTCGCGTCGCTGCGTCAGCAAATGCCTGTGGCGCGTGTGTTGAGCAGTGTGCCGCATAAGGTTGAGGATGCAGAGCCCTGTCGCACTGGCCAGCGTTGGTCATGGGATGGGGTGGTGTTTGAGATGTTGTATCCCGCCGATGCCAGTTTGAGCGGCAACGATGGTTCCTGTGTGTTGAAGGTGTCGACGGGGCAGCATAGTGTGCTGCTGACCGGCGATATCGAACGCCGCGCCGAAGCGCGCTTGTTGGCATCGGCTCGTGAAACCTTGGCCGCCGATGTGCTGGTGGTGCCGCATCATGGCAGCCTGACCTCGTCGACCCCCGCATTCGTGGCCGCGGTTGAGCCCAGTTATGCCTTATTTCCCAGTGCTTACCGTAATCGTTACCGCCTGCCGCAGCCGCAGGTGGTGGCGCGTTATCAGCAACAGGGGGCGACGGTGTTGGCAACGGGCTGGCATGGGGCGATTGAGATGATTGTGACACCAGAGGCAGTGTCTGCGCCGCGACTGTACCGCGCGTATGCGCGTCGTTATTGGCATCAGCAGCCTTCGTTTGAAGAACATTGGGTTGGCCCTGAAAATTAAGTATGATGGGCGCTGTTTATTCATGATGCGGAAGGGAGTTGCAACGTGCTGGAGATAGTTCAATCCGGTGGCTGGTTGATGGTGCCGATCATCCTCTGTTCGATCTTGGCGATGGCGATCGTCTGCGAACGTTTTTGGTCGCTGCAGCATAAGCGCATCTGTCCCAAACACCTGCTAGCCCAGATCTGGAATTGGATCAAAAAAGACGATCTGAGCAAGGAGCACATCAAGGAACTGCAGGCCTCATCACCGTTGGGGCGGGTACTGGCATCAGGCTTGATCAATCGTCACCACGACCGTGCGGNNAGGCGATCGAAGAGACCGGCCGCCATGTGGTGATCGAGCTGGAGCGTTTTCTCAATACCCTGGGCACGATCTCGCTGATTACACCGCTGTTGGGGTTGCTTGGTACGGTCATCGGTATGATCAAGGTCTTTACCGCGATCACGGCGCAGGGCCTGGGCAATGCCAACGAGCTGGCGGGTGGTATCTCTGAGGCACTGATCACAACGGCGGCTGGTTTGGCGGTCGGTATCCCGGCGTTGATGTTTTATCGTTATTTTCAGCGCAAGGTCGATGAGCTGGTGATCAGCATGGAGCAGGAGTCGCTCAAGCTGGTGGAAGTACTGACAGGCATGCGTGAGAAAGAATAGTGAATCTACGCAAGTTTCGTCGTGAAGAGCTGAGCATTAATCTGACGCCGCTGATTGATGTGGTGTTTCTGTTATTGATCTTTTTCATGGTGACGACCACGTTTCGCGAAGAGTCCGAGATCGAGATTGATCTGCCGCAGGCAACCGATGAGCCGGTTGAGGTCAGCAAGGATGTGGTTGAGATCATGATCGACAACAAGGGCCAGTATTACGTGAACGAAAAGCCGTTGGTGAATGCCCAGCTCAATACTCTTAAGCAGGCGCTGCGTCAGGTGGTGACAGAAGGGCAAACCCCTCCGGTGATCATCAGTGCCGATGCGCAGTCGCCGCATCAATCGGTGGTTACGGCGATGGACGCCGCCCGTCAGCTCGGCTTGGTGCGACTGTCGATCGCTACCCGCCAGGGCAACGATTAAGTATTTTTCCGCGTGCGTAAAGCCCCTGCCTATTGGTACAGCGATCAGGCACCCGTTTACCTGTTACCACTCTCGGCGCTGTTTTTGTGTCTATCATCGTTGCGGCGACTGTTGTTTGCGCTCGGCATCAAGCGCAGTTATGCCTTGCCGGTGCCGGTGATTGTGGTCGGCAATATCAATGTCGGTGGAACTGGCAAGACACCATTGACCGTATGGCTGGTGAAGCTGTTGCGTCAGGCCGGTTACAAGCCGGGCATTATTACGCGGGGTTATGGCGGTGAGGCGCAGCGCTGGCCGCAACAGGTGAGGGCTGATAGTGACCCACGCATGGTGGGCGATGAGCCGGTATTGCTGGCGCGTCAATGTGCTTGCCCGGTGGTGGCCGGGCCTGATCGTGTGCAGGCGGGGCGTGCGCTGCTTGAGTATTCCGATTGCGATATCATAATCAGCGACGATGGGTTACAGCATTATCGCTTGAGGCGTGATCTGGAGCTGGTCGTGATCGATGGTGCACGTGGCTTCGGAAATGGCCGTTTATTACCCGCTGGGCCACTGCGTGAACGGCCGACTCGATTGCAGCAGGTGGATTTTGTCATCAACAACGGTGGTCCACTGGGAATCGCGCCACAGGGGGCGACCCCCGAGGTGTTGATGTATCTGCAGCAGGGAGCGGCGAGGAATTTAGTGCATACGGATCGGCATAAACCACTCATGGAGTTTGTGGGTCAGCCAGTGCATGCAGTGGCCGGGATTGGTCATCCGCGGCGGTTTTTTGATTCATTGAGCGCGCAAGGGCTCGATGTGGTGACGCATGCGTTTGACGATCATCATGCCTACGTGGCGACGGATTTTGGTTTTGCCACAGGCCAGCCTGTGCTGATGACGGAGAAGGATGCAGTTAAGTGTGCCCGCTTTGCACAGGACGATTGGTGGTGGGTGCCGGTGGAGGCAAGTTTTGGTGCATCATTTGCACAGCAATTTTTACAGCGTGTAGAGCATGTCAGTGCGGTTAAGCGTGCTGCCAATAAGGGGTAAACATGGATAAAAAGTTATTGGATATTTTGGTATGCCCGATTTGCAAAGGGCCCCTGGTGCATATGAAAGACGCGAATGAATTGATTTGTCGCCCTGATCGTCTGGCGTATCCGATTCGCGATGGCATTCCAGTCATGCTGGAAGATGAGGCGCGCCAATTAAGCAGTGAGGAAATCGATGCACTTTAAGGTCGTTATTCCGGCGCGTTATGGTTCTACCCGGTTGGCGGGTAAGCCGCTGCTCGATATCGCGGGCAAACCGATGGTGCAGCACGTCTATGAGCGCGGTTTGGCGAGTGGCGCTGAGCATGTGGTGGTGGCGACAGACGATACGCGTATCGCCGATGTGGTGACAGGATTCGGAGGTGAGGTCTGCATGACCTCAGATCAACACAGGTCGGGCACTGAGCGCTTGTCTGAAGTGATCGATAAACTGGCGATTGCCGAGGATGAGATCATCGTCAATCTGCAAGGTGACGAACCGATGATGCCGGCGGCGGTGATCCGCCAGGTGGCTGCAGATCTGGCGCAGCACACGGTGGCTGGGATGTCGACAGTGTGTGAACCGATTACTGATGTGGCGCGCTTGTTCGATCCGAATGTGGTGAAGGTGGTGCGCGACCAACAGGGATTTGCCTTGTATTTCAGTCGCGCGACGATCCCCTGGAATCGTGATGAGTTTGCCCGCTCAACACAGCAGATGCCCGCCAACAGTGAGTTTTTCCGTCACATCGGTTTGTATGCCTATCGTGCAGGGTTTATTAAGCGTTATCTGCAATGGCCGGCCTGTCCGTTGGAACAGATCGAATCGCTGGAGCAATTGCGCGTGTTATGGCACGGTGAAAAGATTTTCGTCAGCGAAGCAATGGAGGCAACCGGCGCTGGTGTGGATACGGCCGAGGACTTGGCCCGGGTACGTGCCAGCTTTGGTGCTTAATAGGCTCTAGAGTAGGTGGTATAGGTTCAGCGAGATAAAGTCTGGATGGAAGTTGGTGCGGCAGCGGTCGATGATCGGTACGGTGACAGTGGAGGGTACTCGGCGGTGAGCCTCGCCGTGCTGATCCGGCTGGATGGTAGTGACTTCGTCGGCCGCTTGCAGAATCAATGATGGACCGTCTTCAAGGATTTCAATGACGCGGCAGGTTTGGCCTTCAAAATCAACATGATGACCGATCAAAGACTGCAGCTGATTGAGATTGATGTTGTCTACCGTCATGACTCATCTCCCTTGTGGACATACGTAGCTTCAATTCTACCCGTTAATTTAGGATAGAAAAGCTTTATCTTCTTTGCACGGGGTCAGTCGAGGAAATTTTGTGATTAAAGTCTTATTTATATGTATGGGCAACATCTGTCGATCACCCACCGCACATGGAGTGTTCGAAAAATTGCTTGAAGACGAAGGGTTAAGCCATGTAGTTGAAGTTGATTCTGCGGGCACGCATGCCTATCACGTAGGTGAAGCGCCTGATCGTCGTGCGACCGAGACGGCCTTGCGACGTGGCGTGCGCTTGGACCATCTACGCGCGCGTAAGGTACACATCGATGATTTTGCGCTGTTCGATTATGTCTTGGCGATGGATGAGGAAAATCTCGCCAATCTACGCCGTTTATGCCCGCCACAGTATGGCGATAGGGTGCGTTTGTTCCTCGATTTCGCGGATGACGCGCCGACGCGTGAGGTGCCAGACCCGTATTACGGCGGCCAGTCAGGCTTTGATTTTGTTCTCGATTTGGTGGAGTCGGCGTCGGTGGGGCTATTGGCAGATATTAAACGTCGGTTTTGAATCGCACTGAACCTGAAATGGTGTCAAACAAAAAACGCCCCTTGCGGGGCGTTTTTTGTTGAGTAGCACCTGGTGCTATTGATCAGCGGTAGGTGTTGGCTGTTTAGGCGCTGCCGGCGGTGGCAGGTCGATGCTGCGCTGTTCCGGCGCAGGACGCGACTCACTGACGGCTGTCTTGGCCTCAACAGGGGCTGCCGCGACCTTGGGTGCCTGCGGTGCGGGTGCGGGCTCAGCATTGACCACAGGTTTCGGCGCAGGAGCACTTTCAACAACGGGTTGCGGTGCAGGTTTTGCCTCATGGGCTGGCGCGGCACTGGGTGCTGGTTTTGACTCAGCAGGACGTACAGCCTCAGTGACAGGTTTGTTGGCCTCTGGGGCAGCAGCAGGTGCTGCCGGTTTGACGTCGCCTGCAGTGACAATGGCTGCTGGAGTTGTGGCCTCGCGTTGAGGGGCGCCAGTTTGTGGAGCACCATTTGCATCGGCAGTGGGGCGCTCGCGACGGCGTCCACCTTCGTTGCCGCTATTTCTGCCTTCATTGGAAGACGGCTCGCTACGCTCGTTGCCGCCTTCTTCGCTGCCGGAGGCTTGTGGATTTTCGTTGCGATTGGTGTTGTCGCGGTTGCCACGACCACGTCCGCCACGACGGCGACGTCCGCCACGACGACTGCGACGTTGCTCGTCACCGGTCTCGTCGCTGGAGGCATCTTGCTGTGGTTGTGCGACAGCTGTCTCTACAGCGGCGGTCTTGTCGTTGTTGTCGATCGAGTCGGGGCTGGGGCCTCTGCCACGACGACGACCTTGCTTGCGTTCGTTGTTTTGCTCGCCAGCAGCGGTTTGTTGTCTTGGCTCAGATGCAGAGGCGCTTGTGTCTAACGGGGTAGCCTGGCTGGACTTCTGAGCAGCAACCTCTGACTTGTCACCTTCGTTACGGCGGCCACGGCCGCGGTCACGGTCACGGTCACGGTTGGACGATTTGCGATTTTGTTGATTGCCATCGCGACGGTTGCTGTTGCCATCGCGGCGGTTACCGCCGGCCGGACGTCGCTCTGATTTACGCTCGGTCTTGGGTGTTTCTGTGGTCTCTTCGGCTGGTTTGCCATTGCCAAACAGGCTGCTCCACAGGCGCTTGAGGAAACCAACCTCGGCCTCGCGTTGGGCGGCGGCAGGTTTTGGTGCAGGCGCAGGGGCGGGCGCGGCAGGTTGAATGCTGCGTACGACGGGTTCTTCACGGCGTGTGCTGCGCTCCTGGCGGGCTTCGGTCGCGGGAGTTTCCAGCGGTTTGATCATTTCGTAACTGGACGGGCTGTCGCTGCCGTCGAGTTCGTCGATGCGGACGCGTTTGACTTCGTAGGCTGGGGTTTCGAGCGCTGGCGTCGGGATCAGCACCACGTGGATGCCGTGACGGGCTTCAATCGCACCAACGGCGCCGCGTTTTTCGTTGAGCAGGAAGG
>DHYU01000037.1 GCA_002415485.1 Proteobacteria bacterium UBA5122 | reverse complement strand
GACCAACAAGAACATCCACCCATCCAAGGTTGTTCATGTTGGCCAGGAAGTTGAAGTTATGGTCCTGGACATCGACGAAGAACGTCGCCGTATCTCTCTGGGCATGAAGCAGTGTTCTGCTAACCCATGGGAAGCGTTTGCCGCCACTCACAACAAGGGTGACAAGATCGCTGGCACCATCAAGTCCATCACTGACTTTGGTGTATTCGTTGGTCTGGACGGTGGTATTGACGGTCTGCTGCATCTGTCTGACCTGTCTTGGAACGAAACTGGCGAAGATGCCGTTCGTGATTACAAGAAAGGCGACGATATCGAAGCTGTTATCCTGGCGATCGACCCAGAGCGTGAGCGCATCTCTTTGGGTGTGAAGCAACTGGATCAAGACCCGATTTCACAATGGGTCGCTGATCATGGCAAAGGCAGCATCGTCACTGGTGAAGTCATTGAAGTTGACTCCAAGGCCGCTGTAATCAAGCTGGCTGAGAACGTCGAAGGTCATTTGCGTGCCTCTGAGCTGTCTCGTGAACATGTTGAAGATGCGCGAAGCGTCCTCAACGTTGGTGACTCAGTCGAAGCCAAGTTTATTGGTGTAGACCGTAAGAATCGCACTATCATGTTGTCTATTAAGGCTAAAGATAGTGATGAAGAAGCCGAAGCTATTGAGGAATACCGTGCTTCAGGCGGCTCTTCAGCTACTCTGGGCGACCTTCTCAAAGAGAAGATGGAAACTCAGAACGACTAATAAGCAAGCTTATGTTTGCTTTCTGATGAGTCGGAATGTAGTGTAGTCATCAGTGAGTTCTCCGGGGCCTGCAATGGGTCCCGGAGATTTAGAGGAAGCTTAGAATGACAAAGTCGGAACTTATCGAGATACTCGCCCAACGACAAAAACATCTGACCTACAAAGATGTTGAGTTTGCAGTTAAAACGATCATTGAACAGATGGCCCAGACCTTAGCCGTTGGTGAGCGAATCGAAATTCGGGGTTTTGGCAGTTTTTCTCTTCATTTCCGTCCTCCGCGTACAGGACGTAACCCTAAGACAGGGGAGTCGGTACCGCTGGAAGGCAAATATGTCCCTCACTTCAAACCCGGCAAAGAGTTACGTGAGCGGGTCAATAGCAGTGTAGACATACCCATTACCGATAGCTGATACATACCCCAGGGGGGGATATGGTACGTAACATATCTATATTCATTTCAGTTGTATTCTTACTCGCCGTGGCGGTATTGGCCGCAGCTTTCTTTGTCCGTAATTCTGCTCCAGTTGAACTTGATTATTATCTCGGAACCAGTGTTGGTTCACTCAGCCTGTTTATGGTCTGTGCATTCGCCGTTGGCGTTGTTGTAGGCTTGGCGGGTGGTTTGACGGTAGCCATGCGTGTTAAGGCTAAAAGTATGCGCATGAAACGGGATCTCAAATCCAGTGAGCGTGAGCTCAATCAACTGCGATTTACTGCAGAAAATAAATAATGCCTGAACTACTGTGGCTGCTGTTACCGGTTGCCGCTGCATCTGGATGGTATGTGGCACGTTGCGAATATCGTCGCCGTACCCAGCCCGTCAATGAATCAGGCTCTATCCCTCAGGAATACATCAAGGGCCTGAATTACCTGTTGAATGAACAGCCGGACAAGGCCGTTGATACGTTTCTACGTGTCGTCGAATTGGACCGCGACACACTGGAATTGCATCTGGCGCTCGGCAGCCTGTTTCGTAAACGCGGCGAGGTGGATCGTGCGATCCGCATTCACCAACGGTTACTGGAAGAAAAAGGTATTCCGGATTCGCTGTATCGCTACACCTTACTCGAGTTGGCGAAGGATTATATGAGCGCCGGTCTGCTCGATCGTGCAGAAAATCTGTGTCTGGAGTTGGTAGATAGCCAGCCAGGACACATCAAGGCCCTGACTGTTTTATATGAGGTCTACCAGCAGGAAAAAGACTGGTTTCGCGCTATAGACATTGCGCGCAAGCTCGCTACAGGGCAGCGAGAACTGAATTATCAAACTGATATTGCACATTTCTATTGTGAACTTGCTGACGCCGCGCTGCTGCAGAACGAATTGGCCAATGCCAGCCGTTTTCTCGACAAGGCGCTGAACGAAGATCACCACTGCGGTCGTGCCTATCTGCAGCAAGCGGCCATTGCCCAGAGATCAGCTCAATGGCAACAGGCGATCGATAGTTATCAGACCTTGGCCAGTGCGGCGCCTTATCTATTGGGCGAGGTGGTCACAGAGATGGAGCAGTGTTACCGTTCACTAAACGCCCAGGCGAAAATGCTGGATTTTCTGGCGGGCATAGTGCCCGAAAACCAAAATACCGATCTACTGCTCGCACGCACCGCGTTGATTCAGCATCAACAGGGCCGCGTTGCGGCACGTGATTTTTTAAGTACACAACTCAAGACGATCCCATCCTTAAAAGGGATCAAGGCCCTGGCTGAACTGGGTGGGGATGATACACCGACCGAACACAACCAACTGATTGCCGCTGCTGTGGCCAACATTATCAAAGACAAACCTCTGTATCACTGCGAGCACTGCGGGTTCGCCAGTCGTGTGATGCATTGGAACTGCCCGAGCTGCAAGTGTTGGGGCAATGTAAAACCAATCCGTGAATTCCGATGGGGAGCCAGTATTTAGATGACCGATGTAAGCAACAAACTGATTATCGTCGCCCTGGATTATGCATCTGCCGATGAAGCCGTAGGGTTTGCCAGCCAGCTGGACCCACAGCGTTGCCGCGTAAAGGTCGGCAAAGAACTGTTCACGCGTGCCGGACCAACAGTGGTTGAACGCTTGCAGGCGGCGGGTTTTGAGGTGTTTCTGGATCTTAAATTCCACGACATCCCGAACACAGTGGCCTCTGCCTGCCGCGTAGGTGCCGAGCTGGGGGTGTGGATGCTCAATGTGCATTGTTCAGGTGGCAGCCGCATGATGACTGCGGCGCGGGAGGCAATCGACGGCAGTCGTCAGCGCCCGTTATTGATCGGCGTGACGGTGCTGACCAGCATGTCGGCCAGCGATCTGGCCGAGGTGGGGATTGACCTCGATCCAGCCGCGCATGTGCAGCGTCTGGCAGCATTGGCGAAGGCGTCCGGTCTGGATGGTCTTGTCTGTTCAGCGCAGGAGGCCCAAGGCCTCAAACACTGCTTTGGTCCCGAGTTTAAGCTGGTGACACCCGGCGTGCGTCCGCTCGGCGCCGAGCAGGGCGATCAACGCCGCGTGATGACCCCGGTCGAGGCCTTGAAGGCCGGGGCTGATTATCTGGTCATCGGTCGCCCGATTACTCAGGCCCCTGATCCGGCCGCAGCATTCGAGGCCATCTGGCAAGACATTAACCATTCAGTTAGTTGATGGCCTTGCAGTCGTCGCGCACTCTGTCCTGGCCTACGGGCTTAGGGATAAATCAACACAAGGAGTGTCACGATGATCAAACACGCAATGGCTGCACTGGCCCTTTGTTTCGCCGCATTTTCCGCCCACGCCGAAGACGGGCAGGTGGATATCAATCAGGCAGATGCTCAAACAATCGCCGCCGAGGTGAAGGGCATCGGCCCGGCCAAGGCCGAGGCGATTGTGAAGTATCGCGAAGCGCATGGGGAATTTGAGACGGTTGAAGAACTCGCCAATGTCAAAGGCATCGGCGATAAAACCGTCGAGAAGATTCGCGATCAAGTCAGTTTGTCTGATAGCGAAAAACCATAGCCAGTTATCTGAAGTACATGGCCCACCCGGAGATCGGGTGGGCTTTTTTATGTGCGCACTTTAATCGGGCTCGGGTGCCAAACGCTGCAATAGCTGATCGATAAAGGCCAAACGGTCGTCTGCATCGGGCAAGGGCAGTGTGAACTTCAGCCGTTCCTGTCCTTCAAGCTTGTATGTCTTGAAATCCTTCTGGATCAGCTTGATCAAGGCCTCGGTGTTGAGGCGGGTAGCCGGGCCAAAGTTCAGCCGTCCACCCGTGGTGCTGGCCTCGATCTTCTTGATTGCCAGCGGTGCGGCCTTGAGTTTCAGTTCGGTCACGGCAAACAGATTCTTGGCTGCATCGGGCAGCAGGCCAAAGCGATCGATCATCTCGACCTGCAACTCTCTCAGCTCGTCGCTATCGGCGGCATTGGCGATTCGCTTATACATGACCAGGCGTGAATGCACATCGGGCAGGTAACTCTCAGGCAGCAATGCCGGAATCTTGAGATCGATCTCGGCCTGGCTTTGCAGCGGCTGATCGAGGTTCGGCACCTGACCAGACTTGAGCGCCTTGACGGCACGCTCCAGTAGTTCGCTGTACATGCCAAAGCCGACCTCTTGGATCTGGCCGCTCTGTTCATCGCCGAGCAGTTCACCGGCACCGCGGATCTCTAGGTCGTGCGAGGCGAGGGTGAAACCGGCGCCGAGACCTTCCAATGACTCGATCGCCTCCATGCGTTTGACCGCATCGGCGGTCATGCTGCGTTTGTTGGGCACGATCAGATAGGCGTAGGCCTGATGATAGGAACGACCGACACGGCCACGCAGCTGATACAGCTGCGCCAGACCGAGCTTGTCAGCACGGTTCATGATGATGGTGTTGGCGCTCGGGACGTCGATGCCGGTCTCGATGATCGTGGTACAGACCAGGATGTTGAACCGTTGGTGGTAGAAGTCGAGCATGACCTTTTCCAACTGCCGCTCCGGCATCTGGCCGTGGGCGGTGACGATGCGCGCCTCGGGGATCAGCTCTTCGAGTTCTCGCGCCTTCTTCTCGATGGTGTCGACCTCGTTGTGCAGGAAATACACCTGGCCGCCGCGTTTGATCTCACGCAGGCAGGCCTCGGCAATCAGCGCGTTGTCCCACTGGCGGACGAAGGTCTTGATCGCCAGTCGTTTCGACGGCGGCGTGGCGATGATCGACAGGTCGCGCAGGTCCGACAGCGCCATGTTCAAGGTGCGCGGGATCGGTGTGGCGGTGAGCGTGAGCACATCTACTTCTGAACGTAGTGATTTCAGTCGTTCTTTTTGCCGCACGCCGAAGCGGTGTTCCTCATCGAGGATGACCAGTCCCAGCTCGGAGAATTTGACCGAGCTTTGCAACAGCTTGTGGGTACCGATGACGATATCGACCTGACCATCGGCCAGCGCCTTCAGTACATCATCCTGTTCTTTTTTCGAGCGGAAACGTGACAACACCTCAATGCGTACCGGCCAGTCGGCAAAGCGGTCGCGGAAGTTTTGGTAATGCTGCTGCGCCAGCAAGGTGGTCGGCACCAGCACGGCAACCTGTCGTCCGCCCTGTACGGCGAGGAAGGCGGCGCGCATCGCGACCTCGGTCTTGCCAAAACCAACATCACCGCAGACCAGACGATCCATCGGTTGATCAGAGACCATGTCGCCGACGACCTTGTGGATGGCCTCTTCCTGATCGGGCGTCTCTTCAAACGGGAAGGCGGCGGCGAAGGCGAGATACTGCTCGTCCGGCTCCGGGTAGGCAAAGCCCTTGCGCGCGGCACGGCGGGCGTAGATGTCGAGCAGTTCGGCGGCGACATCGTGGGCCTTTTCGGCGGCCTTGCGTTTGGCCTTGCCCCACACTTCGGAGCCGAGCTTGTGCAGCGGCGCGTTGTCGGGGGTGGTGCCGGTATAACGACTGATCAGGTGCAGTGACGAGACCGGCACATACAGCTTGTCGCCGCCGTGATATTCAAGCGTTAGGAACTCGGTGGTCACGCCGTTGACATCGAGATTTTGCAGGCCGAGATAGCGGCCGACGCCGTGGTCTTCATGTACCACCGGGCTGCCGGGCATCAGTTCGGTCAGGCTGCGGACGATGGCGTTGTCGTCGCGTTTGGTCACCCGGCGGCGACGGCGTTGCATGGCCTGTTCGCCGAACAATTGTGGTTCGCTGATGACGGCGATATTGTCGATCAACAGGCCCTTTTCGAGCGGTGCGATGGTGATGCCGAGGCGGCAGCTTTCATCCTGTAGGAACGACAACCAGTCACCGCAGGCCTTGGGTGTCAGGCCGTCGCGTTTGAGCAATTCCAACAGTGCCTCGCGGCGGCCGCTGGTCTCGGCGGCGAACAGAATGCGGCCCTCGAAGTCGGCGATGAATTTTTTCAGCGCGGCCAAGGGTTCCGGCGCACGTGCGTTGACGGTCAGTGCCGGGACGATTCTGGAGTTGAAATTGTGGATGCCCTGGCCGTTGTCGACCTCAAAATGGCGGCAATTGACGAGCGGAAAGGTGTTGAAGAACTGGGCCAGCTCGTCGTGGCGTAAAAAGCCGCGGGTCGGGGCGAGGATCGGCCGCTGTGGGTCGACGCGGCGCTGCTCGTAACGCGATTCGATCTCGCGCCAGAAGGTCTTGGCGGCCTCTTCAACACCGTCATCGGCGATGATCACGGTATTCGCCGGCAGGTAGTCAAACAGCGTGGCCGTTTGCGGATAGAACAGCGGCAGATAGTATTCGATGCCCGGCGGCGCGATGCCGTTGCTGACATCGGTATAGATCACGGATTTCGATGGATCACCTTCGAACTCGGCCCGGTAGGCCTGACGGAAGAGGGTGATGGCCTCCTTGTCGAGCGGGAATTCTCGCGCCGGCAGGAGTCGCACTTGATGGATGTTTTGCTGCGAGAGCTGGGTCTCCGGGTCGAAGACGCGGATGGATTCAATCTCGTCGTCGAACAGATCGATCCGGTAGGGCTGTTTGCTGCCCATCGGGTAGAGATCGACCAGTGCGCCGCGCACGGCGAACTCGCCATGCTCCATCACCTGCGATACGCAGCGATAGCCGTTGCGTTCCAGGCGCAGGCGCAGGGCATCGATATTGAGCTTCTGGCCGACATCCAGCATCAGGCTGTAGGCATCGATGTGGGTCAGTGGTGGCAGGCGGTGCATGGCCGTCGCGGCCGGGATAATCACAATCCCGCGCTGTAGCTGCGGCAGTTTGGAAAGGGTCTCCAGTCGTTGCGAGGTGATGTCCTGATGGGGCGAAAAGATGTCGTAGGGCAGCGTCTCCCAATCGGGGAGGTGCAGCACCGGCGTCTGTGCACAGTTCGCCAGATAAAACGCCAGTTCGTATTCGAGGCGTGTCGCGGCCAGGGTGTCGGCGGCAATCACTAGCAACGGCCCGTCGTGCTGCTGCGCCGCCTGACTGATGATCATGCCCAGGCTACTGCCGTACAGGCGGGCCCAGGTCGTGCGGCGACCGGCGCCCGTTGGAACGTAGGGGTGGAATGGGTCCCGGTAGATCTCGGAACTCTGAGTGGCCTCTGAAGTCATTATGCTTTATGTGTTATTGCCCGCTTGTGCGGATATGGACGAAGTGTGCTTAATTTGCCGTCATTCGTAACGACCGACGCCATTTTCGCACAGATTGTGACTGGCATCATAGTGAGTGGTCAAACACGGTGGGAGTGTGTCACAGTGCCACGCATGAGCTTGCGCTTGGCATGAAAATTAGAAGGATTTTATGGCTGGTTCAGTGATGGAAGGGTATGTTCGCATATTGTATAGGCTGCGCTGGCCGATCATCATCTTCTCTCTCCTGTGGGTGATATTAGCTGCGGCCGGTGCGCGCTATCTGACCTTCTCCAACGACTACCGCGTTTTTTTCAGCAGTGAGAACCCTCAGCTGCTTGCCTTCGAGGCATTGCAAAACACCTATACCAAAAACGATAACGTGCTGATTGTCGTCACGCCCAAGGGCGGTGATATTTTTGTGAATGATAGTCTGGCCCTGATTGAAGAATTAACGGCCGCAGCCTGGAAAACACCGTTTTCAATTAGAGTTGATTCCATCGCCAATTACCAACACACCTATGCCGAAGGTGATGATTTGGTGGTGCAGAATCTCTATGAAGATGCACATAACCTGGCTGATGCAGATTTAGCTCGGATTCGGCAGATCGCACTCCACGAACCCTTGTTGGTTAACCGCTTGATCTCGCCGGATGGCCGCGTCAGTGGCATTAATATCACGATCCAGCTGCCTGGTTTAGATAGCGCTGCGGAAGGACCAATGGTTGTTGGTTACGTCAGGCAGTTGGTTGCAGAGGTCGGTGAACGCTATCCCGATATCGACTTTCATCTCACCGGTATGACGATGATGAACGCAGCCTTCCCTGAGGCAGCACAAAGCGACATGGCGACGCTGATCCCGTTGATGTTTGTCATTATCCTCGTACTGATAGGCTTCTTCTTGCGTGTCATTGGCGGCACATTCGCCACCTTCGTTGTCATCGTGATGTCAATCGTCAGCGCGATGGGGATATCTGGCTGGCTGGGGACAGTGTTGTCGCCGCCGACGACCTCTGCACCGACGATGATCATGACGATTGCAGTCGCGCACTGTGTACATATCATCAGCAATTATTTGCAATCGCTACGTAAGGGATATGACCGTTATCAGGCAGTGCGGGAAAGTATGCGCGTCAATATGCAGCCGGTATTCATTACCAGTTTGACGACGGCAATTGGTTTTTTGAGCATGAACTTTAGTGATGCGCCGCCATTCCAGGATCTTGGCAATATCGTTGCTATTGGGGTGTTGAGCGGGTATCTATTATCGGTGACCTTTCTGCCGGCGTTATTGATGATTCTGCCAGTGCCGAAGGTCTCGGCCATCACTCATTCAACCAAAATGATGGAGCGTTTGGCTGACTTCGTTATTAAACAACGGAATCGTCTGCTGTGGGGCGGTGGCGTCATTATCGTTGTCTTGATCGCCAGCATTCCCAGCAACGAACTGAACGATACTTTCGTCGAATATTTTGATGATAGCGTTCAGTTCCGGGTTGACTCGGATTATGCAACTGAGAATCTGACTGGGATATATACCTTGGAGTACTCTATTCAATCCGGGCAGAGTAACGGCATAAATCAGCCCGAATATCTCCAAACACTTGAGGCTTTTGCGAACTGGTATCGAACACAGGCGGGCGTGATACATATCAATACCCTGACCGATACCTACCGCCGACTGAACAAAAACCTGCATTATGATGACCCGGCATGGTATCAGTTGCCGCATGATCGGGAGATGGCAGCGCAGTATCTGTTGCTGTACGAAATGTCGCTGCCATTTGGTCTGGATTTGAACAATCAGGTTGATGTCGAAAAATCGGCCAGTCGTCTGATTGTGACCTTCGAGCATCTTTCAACTCAGCAGATGCTGGAAATCGAAGGCAAGGCGCGAGAATGGTGGCTGGCGAATGCCCCCGCTCAATATCAGATGGTAGTCGCCAGCCCGACCTTGATGTTCTCTTATATCGCTGAACGTAATATTAAGGCGATGCTTGCCGGGACCACTATTGCGCTGGTGTTGATCTCCATTATTTTGATTGTTGCCTTGAGATCGGTGAAGATAGGCTTGATTAGCCTCTTGCCCAATCTTGTGCCGGCTGCCCTGGCGTTTGGCTTGTGGGGTTTGTTCGTCGGTCAGGTGGGTTTGGCCTTGTCGGTAGTGATCGGCATGACCTTGGGTATTGTGGTTGACGACACGGTGCACTTTTTAAGCAAATATCTGCGTGCGCGGAGAGAGCAGGGGATGGACAGTCAGAATGCCGTCAGATATGCGTTTTCTACGGTGGGTGTTGCTCTTTGGGTGACATCTTTGGCGCTCGTAGCGGGTTTCCTGCTTTTATCCCAGTCGGCTTTTGAATTAAACTCAGGTATGGGGTTGATGACAGCGATGACCATCACCATTGCCTTGTTGGCGGATTTTTTACTCCTGCCGCCATTATTGATGAAACTTGATGAAGTTCGGCAACGATAAGGATATTCAGTTATGTATTTACGTATTCTAGCCCTAGCCTCGACCTTGCTCGTTGCACCGGCAGCCTCCATGGCGGAAAGCGCTGAAGATAAAGGCTTGGCCATCTTCCAAGAATCTGAAAAGCGTGGCAACGGATTCGATGATTATGCGTCCGACATGGAGATGATTCTTAAAAATCGCCAAGGTGACGAAAGTCGGCGTGAGATTCGTATTTTCGGCTTAGAGGTGGATGGTGATGGCGATAAAACTCTGGCCATCTTCGATAATCCCGCTGATGTGAAAGGCACCGCGATGCTGACGTATAGTTATCGCCTGAGCGACGATGATCAGTGGCTATATCTGCCAGCCTTGAAACGCGTTAAGCGCATCGCCTCGCGCAATAAGTCCGGCCCCTATATGGGCAGTGAATTTGCGTACGAAGATATAGGGTCACAAGAAGTAGAAAAGTACACCTATAAATACCTGCGTGATGAGGCGCTGAACGGTCAGCCGCATTTTGTCGTCGAACGATATCCTGTGAATGAGTATTCAGGTTATACCCGCCAAATCGTCTGGCTCGATCAGGCTGAGTACCGCTTACAAAAAATAGACTTTTACGATCGGAAAAATTCGCTGCTCAAGACGCTGATATATCGGGGTTATAACAAATATCTCGAAAATCATTGGCGGCCTGATGAGATGTACATGGAAAATCATCAGACAGGGAAAACAACGCTGATCCTTTGGAAAAATTATAAGTTTCGCACGGGGCTGACAGATAACGACTTTCGGGTAAATAACCTAGAACGTGCCCGATAAGCATCAACAAAAGAATATTTATGACGCTGGATACACTCAAACAACCCCGTAATGGGGTTGTATTGTTAGGAATACTGTTTGGCCTGTTGCTAATGCAGCCTAGGTTGTCACTCGCCGACGACTTGTATGTTCAGGTCGGTTCCTTTAGTGATGCAGCCAATGTTCGTATCGTGCGTGGTCAATTGGAGCGCGAAGGCTTTCCGGTTGCCGAGCGATTGGTTCCGCTGGCTAGCGGTGAAACCTCTATTGTCATTTTGGTCGGACCGTATGCACGGGTGGATCAGGCACGTTACTCACTGAACAAGTTGAGGCAGAAAGGCTGGCAGGGGATCATGCGCCGGTATGCGACAGTCACGCCAACGGCAGGCCAAATGGCCGCTAGCGAGCTGTCCGTGCCGCCATCGATATCCGTCATGCCCACGCCCGTCCCCGATACAGTATCGCGACCAGATGATTTGGCGCCCCCTCCAGTATTGGCCGTTCCTGACCTTCCTACAGATAAAGCCACGCCTTCAACAATGGTGTCGCCTGTTATTGCTGAGGCAGATGTAGAAGTAGAACCCGTGTCCACACTCGATCACCGTTGGTCAGGTGTATTCAATCTAACCGCCACAACCTTCGATCAATACGGGTTGTATCCGAAACAAAAGAAAAACTATACCTCGCTTGCCTTAACTCCTGAACTTTATTTGAGCTGGAACGATGGCGATAGCAGCTTGTTGTTTGTGCCATTTGCACGCGTCGGAGATCATGATGATGAACGGAACCACGCTGATATTCGTGAGTTGATGTGGTTACACGCCGCGGGTGATTGGGAGTTTAGAGCCGGTGTGGGCAAGGTATTTTGGGGTGTGACCGAGTCTATGCATTTGGTCGATGTCATCAATCAAATGGATCTGGTTGAGGCGCTTGATGGCGAAGACAAACTTGGTCAGCCGATGGTACAGCTTACGCGGATCAGCGAAATCGGTACGTTTAGTGGCTTTGTGTTGCCGTATTTCCGAGAACGTACGTATCCCGGTGTAGAAGGGCGGCTGCGCGGGCCCCTGGTGGTTGATCATGACATGGTTGAATACGAGTCAGATGACAAAGAAAAGCATGTGGACTGGGCGGTACGTTGGTCTCATTACATTGGTGATATTGATATAGGTCTGTCGCATTTCTCAGGGACTAACCGTGAACCTACGTTGCGGCTGGGGATGAATACCTCTGGTGAGATGGTTTTCATTCCACGCTATGAGCAAATCGATCAAACTGGTCTGGATCTACAAGCCTTAATGGGGGACTGGATCTGGAAACTGGAAACCATCAGTCGCAAACAGACCACACAACGATTTTATGCTGCTGTCGCGGGATTTGAATATACATACGTTGGCTTGTTTGACAGCGCCATGGACTTGGGGATGCTGGTTGAATATCTGTATGACGAACGTGGTATCGCGGCAACAACCCCTTATGCGGACGACTGGATGGCTGGATTGCGCTGGGTCTTCAATGACGTGAACAGTACTGAGGTGTTGCTTGGCGTCATTGTTGACGCTGAATCCGACGAAAGTACCTATTCGTTAGAATTAAGCCGTCGCCTGGGAGCGGGTTGGACTATAGCAGTTGAGGCCAGGGGAAGCAGTGGTTCTACAGTAAATGATCCTTTTTATCCTGTGCGCAAGGATAACTACTTGTTGTTGGATCTGTCCTATCATTTTTGATGGTCTGAAAGCGAGCGTTTCAATAACACATATACTGCACCGGTACCGCCATCCTTGGCTTGTGCCGAACAAAAGGCGATGACAGACGGATGTTGTCGCAACCAGCTATTGACCAGGTTTTTTAACCTTGGGGCGGCACTATCGGAGCTATACCCTTTGCCATGAACAACGCACAGGCATCGATTCGATAAGGGCTGGTCTAAAAGCCTGCCCAGAGCAAGGCGTGCCTCTTCAGCGCTGTATCCATGCAGATCCAGGGTGACTCCTGGCCGCAAGGCGCCTTGTTTCAGGCGTTTCAGCTGGGATGGGTTGATGCCCTGTCCAATATAGAGCAATCGTTCGTCCCCAGAAACGGCCTCATGACGTGTAGATTCGGACAAAATATCGCGCTGAGATCGTTCACTGCCTGGCGAAATGTTGGTTTGACTCCCTTGTGCCTGTTGACGAGGGCGCGTGAAATCTACACGGTCATCACCGGTGTAGCGCTTTACTCCTCTCATCGCCTGGTGGAATAGTGCGCGATCTTCGGCGGACAAGAGGATAGAGACAGGTGGGGCTTTTCTCTTATTGCTCATTGGGCTATCTAATTGGATTTAGAACAATATATCAATAAATTGCGATTCCTGTGTTGACCTCGCCTAGCTAAAAACGTAATATACGCGCCATCGTTAACGACGACATTCCCCGATAGCTCAGTCGGTAGAGCAAATGACTGTTAATCATTGGGTCACTGGTTCGAGTCCAGTTCGGGGAGCCATCATTCTTAAAAGGCCTGTATGATTATGCAGGCTTTTTTTTGCCTAAAGAGTCACTTCTCCACCGAAGTAATCACTTCTCGAGGTGTCGGAATTCTTTACACTTTTGGTTGGGAATCAACTTCAACATTGTTATTTGGTTGTTTCTAATAAAGTTATTTATTTGGCATGAATTATGCTTGGCTGTCTTGTAGATCAGATTTGATGTGTATTTAAATGACTACTACGCCAGGGCCGGCCGGTAGCGCGATCAATCCGGAGGTACCTGTTTTGACAAGCAAATCAATGACTAATCTTAGTAATGGCAAGGCTGTATTGATTAGTATGAGTCTGGCGGTTGCAGCTGTTTTGCCATGGCTATTTTCAGCTCCTAATAATGCCAATGCGAATCTCGAGGACTTGTGCTTCGATACGCGGGCCACTGTTGAAGAGTTGTCCGGGGCGCAGATAGATCGATACAGTCGTCGTAGTTTTTTATTTGCAGCTAGCCAAGGCAAACAAGCTGAAGAAGGTCTGTTCTGGAATTCGCTGACGAAAACCTGGCTCACTGACGAACAAATTCAGTTACTGACCATGACCTACGACATAGGTCTTCAAAATGGTGGTGAAGAACACGCCAGAATCCTGCAGGGCGTGTTGTTACAAGAGACAATTGCGGGTCAGCTTGGCAGGATTGGGCATATGACTGCGCCGGTAGGCAAGCGTTCTTATGGCGTCATGCAGGTCAAGGTCACTGCCGCACGTGATGTACTAAAGCAATACCCTGAGGAGTTTGGCCGTTATCGATCAGATGAGGCATTGATCGTTGACCTGATGACGAATGATGAATTCAATATTCGCATCGCTTCTAAGTTCTTGCTGATGCTTGAAGAGCGTAGTGACTCTATTGAACATGCACTGGTTGCATACAATGTTGGATATCGTGCCGCTAATAGCGTGCCGGATTACAACAAATTTAAATACGTTGTGAAGGTAAAGCGTCACTTGGCCGTTGTCGTCGACCCATTCAACAAGGCCTTTATCGGTGAGTCACTCAAACTCGCTATGAATTAATCATCGCAGACTTCGCCCTTTTATAAACGCCCGCTATGCCATCATGGCGGGCGTTTTATGTATAGGCACTGGCGAGAGTTATAAATGATGGCCGTACAAGGCAAGCGTCATGGACTGTGGAGCATCGAAGGCTCTCCGATCAGGTAGCTCAGCGGTATTAAATACGCGCGGGAAAGCGTAAGCCCCGTGTGATGGTACCCATCAGTCTTTTGGTTTGCGATCGAAACTAACGCTATCCGGTGCCACTGCGCCACCGGAAATGATAAAGGTCATGGCTTGTTCCATCGTCCAGTCTGTAGAGATCAGATTTTCGATGGGCACGATCTCCAGATAGCCGCTGGTAGGATTGGGGGTTGTGGGCACATAGACGGCAGCGAGTTCACGGCCGCTATCGGTATCAGTGAATACGCGAGTCACAAAGCCGACGGTGCGCATCTCGGGTGATGGGAATGCTATCAATACCACGCGCTGGACGTTATCGGGTTTTTGCTGCAATACCCCGAGAAGCTTCTTGGTCGCGCCATAAATGGTTTGTACAAACGGGATTTTGGCCAGCACGATCTCGAATAAATGCAACATCCGGGCGCCAACTACCCGGCTGGTGAACCAGCCGATGATGTAGAGCAGGAGCAGGGTCAATAAAATCGCCAAACCACCTTGGAACCAAGGATGCAACAACCAGCTCGACAATTCAGGTAGCAGGGTCTCCGCCTGTTTGGATGCTGCCTTGACCCAGGGCATGCCCAGTTTTGATAGTTGGGTCAGGACGAAATCAAAGATCAACCAGGTAATCCAGATCGGGATCACGGTGATGATGCCGGTGAGCAGATAACGGCGAAAGTGGGGGACTTTGACGCTCATGTGGCCAGGCCTTTTACAAGAATAACCAGTGGCGAGTATACCACTGCTGCTGCCTGCAACTGAGGTATTATAGGCGCATATAGTAGAGATCTCATTCATCCTTCATTTGGACCGTGCTCATGGACGTCGTGTTTGCCATCATCATCTTCTGCGTAGGCCTGGGGGCCGGTGTGTTCGTCGGCTATCGACTCATACAAGGAAGACTGACAGAGCTCAAACAGCAGGCCGAGGAACAGCAGGCCAATCTCAAACACAATCTCGAAACCCTGCTTGCCGACAAGGTCGGTCAGTTAAGCAAGCTCGAAGCCGAGCTGGGACAGACGAGGACCCAAGTTGATGCCGGGCAGCAGGCTTTGCTGGAGGAACGTGGGGCGCGGGTGCGCCTGGAGACGCTCCTGCAACAGGAAACCCGGCAGAATGAAGAAAAGATTAAATTACTGGAAGATGCGCGGGCCAGCCTGAGTAAGGAATTCGAGAACCTTGCCAACCGGATCATCGAAGAAAAGTCGAAGAAATTTACCGATCAGAACAAAGACAATCTCAGCCAGATTCTAACCCCTCTGCGTGAACAGCTTGGAGATTTCAGGAAAAAAATAGAGGATGCCTACGAGAAAGAATCCAAGGACAGAATTTCTCTATTTCACGAGATCAAACACCTCAAGGAATTGAACCAACAGATCAGTGAAGACGCGCTGAATCTGACCAAGGCCTTGAAGGGGCAGAATACGGCGCAAGGCGCTTGGGGGGAGGTTATTCTCGAGCGTGTACTGGAAGAATCCGGCCTGCACAAAGGACGCGAATACGTCACGCAGGAGAGTTACACCATCGATCTGGGTGATCAAAAGAAGCGCTATCGCCCCGATGCGATCGTGCGCCTGCCGGAGGGCAAAGAGATCATCATCGACTCAAAGGTGACGCTGACAGCCTATGAGCGCTATTGCAATGCGACCGATGCTGATGAGCGCCAAAAGGCACTGAAAGAACACATCACCTCTCTACGTACACACCTCAAGGGCTTGAGTGCCAAAAATTACGAAGATCTGCCTGATATCAGCAGTCTTGATTTTGTGCTGATGTTCATCCCGATAGAGGCCGCGTTTATTACAGCCGTTGAGCATGATCAGCAAATCTTCCGTGATGCCTTCGAACAAAACATTATCGTCGTCAGTCCAAGTACGTTATTGGCAACATTGAAAACCGTGCACAATATCTGGCGCTATGAGTATCAAAACCGCAATGCGCAAGAAATCGCAGACAAGGCGGGTGGTTTGTATGATCAGATCGTTCTGTTTGTCGAGGCACTGGATGATGTCGGCGACAAGATTTCCAAGGCACAAGGTGCCTATGAGCTGGCCTATAAACGTCTCACCGATGGTCGTGGCAATCTCATTAGACGAACTGAACAACTCAAACAGCTAGGGGCAAAGGCAAAGAAACAACTGCCGGACAAATTGATCACCAATGCCGATGATGCTCCTGATTCATCAAGCTGAATTGGAATTCTCATACTCACTAATCATTAAGCGATACCGGAGTTTTGAACCCCGCGGGTTTTAATGCCAGAACTGAACAATCCAGGTTGTTTAAGATCATTTCCGCCGTATTGCCCATGAAAAAGCCGGGGATGCCGACACGGGCCACAGTGCCCATGACTATCAAGTCGACGTCGAGATCCTGCGCTAACTGGGGAATGACATCCTTCGGTAATCCTTTGGGAAGATGGATGCGAGGCAGTGTCTGACTCTCTGCCTCTTTGCCCGACTGTTTGATGACCTCTTGGGTGAATTGTTCTACCCATTTACGGTGACGTTGCTTTTCTTCGGCCACGTATTGATCAACATCTTCGTTTGATATGTGACTACGGCCACTACGCAATACACCTTCTCCCAAGGCCTGCCATGCATGAACAATGTGAAGCTCTGAGTGATTGGCCAATGCCAGGCCGTGGGCTGAGTCTATAATATCCCGACTGAGGGCATTGCCGGATTCAGAGTCAGTGTCATGCGCGATATCGATGGCCGCAATAATGCCAAAATTCTGTTGCGCCTTGTTTGCCTTTACCAACCACACAGGGACGGGACACTTGCGCAGTAAATGAAGGTCTGTACCTCCAAAAAGCCTTTCTTTTAGGCTGAAGCGATTTTGGGTAGGTTTGATCACTAGGTCGTAGTTTTCTGCCAACACATTCCGAATGACTTCCAGGTAAGGGATGCCACTGACGATTCGTGTCTCGATATTCATCTGCTTACGGGCATAAACAACAAGTTGTTCCAGCTGTTTCTGCCGTTCATCAAAGAGTGTTTGTAAGAGCGTTTCTGACGTATATCCTTTCGGAATGGCACTAAAGTGATTGGGGAAGATCTCTACCACATCAATGATCGTTAACGATGCTTGATTTTTCTGTGCCAAGGTCACGGCACGGTCTAGTGCGGTTTCGCAATCGGCATTCTGTTCTTTGACGAAGAGGATGTTTTTAAAACATTTCATGACTGATTTCCTAGCATAGAATTTTAGGTGCCAACATAATTAGTGGGTATCCGTTTGATGATTAAGTACGCTTACGACATCGGATTTATTGTTTGGCGAAAGTAATCTATCAACCGCTTCCTTGGCCGCATCGGCAAATGGGCGTAATACCAGGTCAGCACCGGCCTGTTTCAGCAGGTCGGCATTTGCAGGGGAGTGGGCAGTCACGGCGACACGTCCCTGATAAGCGTGATGGCGTAGGCCTTGTAACAGGGCGAGATTGACCTGACGATCGGGAGCCGTGCTCACAATCCATTTCACCCGGTTTAAGGGCAGGGTGCCTAAAAACTCCGGATCTTCGGCATCTCCATACAACATGGCATAACCATTACGCTGCATGGTCCGAATGATTTCCGGGTCAAAATCCACGCCCAAAACTTCACATCCACGTTGTCGCAGGATATGACTGACATTTTGCCCATAACGGCCAAGCCCTAGCACGATGACATCCTCAGAGCCTTCTGGTGGCGCTGCATACGCGGCTTCACGGTAGGGGTGTTTGCGTTCGAAGATGCCGAGCCAGGGCGCAAATCGTTCATACAATACGTGTGAGTACAGGATCATATAAGTAGAGCCACTGATGGTGATTAATCCGACCAGTGTGACCAAACCGACTGTTTCCGGTTCCAGATGGCCAAGGCTCAGGCCCAGCGCCACCATGATTAAAGAGAACTCGCTGATCTGCGCGACCGTTAAACCCGCCAGAAACCCAGTCCGCTTTCGGTATCCCATCACGCCCATGATGACCATCACGATCAGCGGATTGCCGATCAGCACAAACAGCGACAGTATGATCGCGGCCTCGAGTTGGGCACCGAGCGTGGCAATCTCCAGTCCTGCACCGAGATCGATGAAAAAGAATAACAGCAGAAAATCACGTAGCCCGACCAAGCGGGCGCCAATCGTTTCGCGAAATGGGGTAGAGGCAAGTGAGATCCCTGCCAGAAATGCGCCCACCTCTTTGCTGAAACCGAGCGCATCACCAATCGATGCCAATAATACTGCCCAGGCAATCGCAAACAGAATTAATAACTCTACCGATTTAGCCAAATGTTGGGTCAAGCGTGGCAAGACATATTTCATCAGTAAGGCCACCAGGGCGAGCATGAGAATGCCTTTGATTAACACCCCCAGCATCTCAAGCCCAAGGCCGCCAGACTCGGCACTGGTGCCGACGCCCAGGGCGGTAAGGCCTATCATCACCAGCACGACAAAGATGTCTTGTACGATGAGAAAACCAACGGCAATACGCCCATGCAGCGCATCGATTTCTTTTTTATCGGAGAGCAGCTTGACGATGATGATGGTGCTGGAGAATGTCAGCGCCACGGCAACATACAGTGCAGTGACGGGAGTCATGCCCAATGCCACTGCGATCAAATAACCGACGATCGAGGTAAACAAAACCTGGCCGAGACCTGTGGCCAATGCGACGGGCCCCAGGGTGCGAATGATGTGCAGATCAAGCTTGAGACCCACAACAAACAACAACAGCGCGATGCCCATTTTGGCCAATAGATCAACCTGATCACTGGCGGCGACCCACTCAAAACCACTAGGGCCAACTAAAATGCCGGCAGCAATAAATGCGACTATTAGAGGCTGGCGCAGCCAAACACCAATGGCGCCGATCACTGCGGCAACGGCCAGTAGCGCGGCTATCTCATAAAAAACGCTTTCAAAAACTAGCATGCAGCTGCCCCTCAGTCACTACGCGTAGTTGGAATAGTCGTTCAAGTAGAATTAGAACTTATCTCTTGTTTTGTCCAATGAATACGTTGCAAGTTCCTTGAGTAATAAGCTTTTTCTTATGGATTGAATGGTTCCAGGCACATCATTTATCGATAGCCCCTTGGATAGCAACAACTTAACACTTACCCATCTCCTGAGGAAGGCGCGATCAACAAGCCGGGGAGTATGAATGTCAATATCAACATCAATACCAAAATGATCGCTATAGGCCAGCGTCCTGTCCGGGCTTCAACTGAGGCCAACCCGTGATGTCCATTAAGGCAGTGAACGAGCCTGGCAATCAATTGCGATACCTGTTCCTGATAAATCGGCAGCCTCTCCTTGGTTATTTGAATAAAGAATCTAGCCAGCCTCACTACTGCGGATAGCACCGGCACAAACAGGTCACCGGCGGGAATTTCTGCGATGGTAATGTTTAATCGTGCCAGACCTCGGGCCGTGATGAAGAAAAGTATCATCGCGCCTAGCACTGGCCAGAGGGATTGCCAGATGGTGGAAAGCGACAATAACGCTGTTTCATCGTTTTTAGGGATAAACCAGACACACACGAGCGATGCAATCACCAACAATGCCCAGGATAGGCGTTGCCAATGACATGTCTGGCATTCCCCATTGCCGGGATAAGACCGCACTAAATAGAACAATCGAATGACTAACAAGGTCGTCGCCAGTGAGCTCAATGGCAATAGCCAGCCCAATAACACTGGCCATGGCGCAAGATAGATCTGCTCTTTCAATAACGCTTTGGCCACCATACCGCTGGTAAAGGGGGCACCGGCGAGGGCGAGCGCCGGCAGGGCCAATCCCAATAACGCCAGCCAGCGCCAATGCCTCCCATCTCTGGCGTGCTGAGTCATGTTTAGTCCCAAAAATAACGCAGCCTTGGCGAGTCCGTGATGCACCGCGTATAGGGTGATGATCATCAGCAGTGTCGGCCAGGCCTGTGGAGCCCCCAATCCCAGCCCCACGGCAAAGGTCAATATCCCCATCTGGCTGATACTTGAATAGGCGAGTAGTGTCTTGGCATCACGCTGAGTCAAACCCACCAGCACGCCGTAAAAGGCTGCAAATAAACCCAGCCCCATCAATGCCGCACTCCACTCGGGGAGGGCGATCTGCCCGGCCGGTAACAGACGTAGCCAACCGAGTAAACCAGCATTAATCATGGCACCTGCGAGTACTGCCGCTGCGGGGATGGGTGCGGCACGATAAATCAGTGGCAGGGTGGCATGCAGTCCGGGCAGGCCAATTTTGATACCCAGGCTCATGACTGTTAACGCCATGATCAGATTGCGAGACTCCGATTGTGCCACTGCGCTACGAATTGTCTCAAAGTCATAACTTTGGGCCTGGCTCGCGGCCAGCATCAGTGCGCAGAGCAGCATCACCTCTCCCAGCACAACAAATGTCATATAGACTCGCCCCGCACTCAGCGCGTGGGCCGTTGCGGAGTGAATCACCAAGCCATAAGCGGCGAAGCTCATCAACGCAAACGACAGATAAAAGCTGAGTATATCGCCTGCGACCACCACCCCCAGATTGCCGCTCATGGCGAGCAGGAACAAGATAAAGAAGCCAGGCTTCTCTGCCCGGGCATGGGCGGGTCTTGCATGCAGACCGGCTGTCAGCCACACCAAGGATGTCAGCAGCAGAAAATAGCGACTGCTGTCATCCAGTCCAATCTGACTGCCCAGCAACAGGCCAGGGATGACAGAGGTGGAAAAATCCACAGGCAGCAGCGCCATTAGCAAGGCTGGCAGCGCACTCCAGGGGGCAAGTTTTATTAGCCCGGCGCGCAAACTCGGCCATGTCATCAGTAGCAACGCCAAGCCCAGTGGTCCCAGCAATGCCAGCAGCAACCAAATCCCGGAGATCATCATGGCATGAACTCCAGCGAGGCAATAAACACCGCCCACTGCAAGGGGCTGAAGGTTGTGTTGGCGAGCAAGCCCACGGCCAGTGACAACAAGGCCGTCAGCACCGGTGGCAACAGCAGCATCCACGCAGTTTCCTGCCTGCCAAAACTACGCTCATGAGGCCAATGGGTGGCGGGTGCTTTAAACCAGGCGGCATAGAGAATGGGGAGAAAATAGGCCGCATTGAGCAGGCTGGAGCCCACCAGGACCCAGATCACCCAGCCTTGACCCGCCTCGAGCGCCCCCAGCCCCAGATACCACTTACTGATAAAACCTGCCAAAGGTGGTACACCGATCATGCCAAAGGCGCCCAGCGTAAAGGCCGCCATGGTCCACGGCATGCGCCGTCCGACCCCATCCATTTCGCTGATCTTATGAATCCCCAGGGTCTCGGCCAGATTGCCGGCACAGAAGAACAGGGTGATCTTCATCAAGCCCTGGTGTACCAGATGTACGATACCGCCAATGGCGGCCACAGGCCCGGCGATGGCCGTGCCGAGGGCGATATAGGAGACCTGACTGACCGTGGAGTAGGCCAGGCGGCGTTTCAGATCATCCTGATACAGCGCGCGCACTGAACCATACAGAATGGTTGCCGCTGCCAATATTGCCAGAGGCATCAGCAGATTCAGCGAGTCGGCAAATTCAACACCGTAGACATCATGCACCACGCGCACAATTCCGAAGGCCCCGGCCTTGACGACGGCCACGGCGTGCAACAGGGCACTGACCGGGGCAGGTGCCACCATGGCCTTGGGCAACCAGCCATGTAGCGGCAGGATGGCAGCCTTGACGCCAAACCCAGCGATCAGGAGCACGAAAATAACCGACAGTGCCGTGGAGTGCTGTGTCTCCAGCCCAGATAAAAAGCCCCGAGGGGTGAAGCTAAGGGTGCCCGCCAGGGTATAGAGCCAGACCACCCCCACTAGCAGCAACGCACCTCCGGCCAGGGTATAGACCAGGTAGGTCTTAGCGGCCCGGCGAGCCACCTCGGTGGCACGATGTACGATGAGTGGATAGGTGCTTAGGGTCAATAATTCGTAAAACAACAAAAATGTAATGAGGTTGCCCGAGAGGGCAACACCCACGGTCGAGGTAACGCAGAGACTGAAAAAACCAAAAAAGCGGCTGCGGTAGGGCGAATCCTCCAGATAACCGATGGCATAAATCGTAGTCACCAGCCACAGTACCGAGGACAGGACGACAAACAACAAGGCCAGCGCATCGGCCTGTAGTGCCAGCTCCAGGCCCGGCAGCAAGGGCAGGCGAGCCTCATAGGTTTGGCCCTGAAATACGCCCCACACCATCACCCCAACCAGCACAAGCTTGATCACGGCCCCGCCAAGATTCAGGGCAATACGCGCTCGCGTGTGTTCCTCTTTCAATGCAAAGATAATCAGGCCCGGTACCAATGAGCTGGCCAATACCAACAGCGGCAGCCAGGCATTCATGGCGAGGGGCTCACGAAGGTAACTGGCCCACCAATGGCCAGCAACTCAAGGGGGTAGTGGGCATTCAAACCCAAGAGAATGGCGCACACCGCCAATGCGAGCGCCGACCATTCCATAAAGGGGGAGACCGGTTGCGCATCGTGGGGGGCATCCGCCTGCGTAAAGGCGAACCCCACCACCTTGAAGACATAGGCCGCCGCCAGCAAACCGCCGATCATCATCATGACTGCCCAGCCCCACTGATCATGGCTCAAGGCGGCATCCAGCAGCAGCCATTTGGCAATAAAGCCGCCACTGGGCGGCAGCCCCATCAGGCTCACCCCGGCCAGACAAAATGCCGTCATCGTAATCGGCAGGCGCTGGGCTACACGGTCGAGATCGGCGATACGGTCATGCCCACCAAACGCAAGAATATTGCCCGCCGCCATAAACATCGCCGCCTTGGCGAGCGCATGCGACAGCACAAAATAGACACCGCCTTGCCAGGCCAGTGGGCTCAATAGCGCAAAGGGCAAAAACAGATAACCGAGTTGGGCCACCGTGGAATAGGCCACCAACAGTTTGAGACGGGTCTGGCGCAGCGCCAGTACTGAGCCCCACACGATGGCCGCTGCCCCCAACACACCCAAGACCATTCCAAGATCCATGCTGACGGTGGAGAAGACGTCAAACCACAGTCGCAACAACAGATAAAACGAGGCCTTAACCACCAATGCCGACAACAATGCGCTCACTGGGGCAGGGGCGCTGGCGTGGGCCGGAGGCAGCCAGAAGTGCAGCGGAAACAGCGCGCTCTTGAGCAACATGGCCACGACCATCAGCCCCAAGGCCACATGCGTGGCCGGATTGCGCTCGACCAGCGTACCGAGCAGGGCGATATCCACGGTGCCATAGGCGTGGTAGAGCAGGGCGACACCGATCAGATAACAGAGTGACCCCAACAGGCTGACGAATAGATAACGCATCGCCCCGCCCAGCGCATCACGGCTGGCGGCCAAAGCGACCAGGGCGACGGCAGATAAACCCAGTAGCTCCAGCGTGACATAGAGGTTAAAGATATCGCCGGCCACGAACAGGCCATTCAATCCCGTCCACATCAATAACCACAAGGGCCAAAAACCGGCAGGGTTATCAGGCGAGTGTTTGAAATAACCAAGCGCGTAGAGACTGACCCCGACACCGACCAGGGCGCTCATCAACAACATCAACATGCTCAGCCCGTCGGCATAGAGTGCAATGCCCAGCGGTGCGCCCCAGCCGCCCACGGCATAACGTATCACTCCGCCATCGAGCAGCTGGAAATACAGCGCAATCACGGCGAGCAGCGTGGCCAGCGCCGTCAGCAGCCCCAGCGTTTTACCCTGACGTGGCCACAGGAAACACAGCATCGCACCGATCAGGGGCAACAGAATCACCCACACAATCCATGGCAGCGGTGTACCGGACGCTTCAATCATGGCGAGTGCTCGTCATCATCGAGTTGGTTACGGCCCGTCGCAGCACTAAAACGTACCAGTAACACCAGGGCCAGCGCAGTGGCAGAAACAGCCACCACGATGCCGGTGATGACCATCGCGTGGGGCACAGGATCAGGGCTATCTCCGCTACGCCGAGCCAGCGCCACCAATATCAAAAAGACACCGCTGCCCATGATGTTAAGCGCCAGAATCTTACGCAACAGATGGGCATACACGATCAGTCCATACAAACCCAGGAGACAGAGGCCAACACCGGCCAGGGCATAGAGCAGGGGAGTACTCATGAGGCTGGCCCACGAGAAGGTCTTTGGCCAGAGAACAGCATGGCCAGAGTCAGGCCGATGGAAAACGTGGCCGCCGCTTCGATTAACAGTATTAACTTGCCGGCTGAGGCCAGGGGGTATTGCAATAGATGTGCGCCACCGACCATCACGGCCGCCGCTACCGCCACAAACATGGCCGTCCCCAGCACCAAGCCCAGGCGCAGCGGCCAGCCAGCCAAGCGGCCTTCAAGACGTTTGCCACACAACAGGGCCAATACACCTGCAGCAGCCAATACAGAACCGGCTTGAAACGCACCGCCAGGGGCATGGGCACCGACCCATAACAAATAGGCGGCAACCAGAATCATCAACGGGATCAGCATACGAAACAAAGCCAGCACGATCGGACTGACAGTCAAGGCCTCATCCATCTCGCAAGATGTTGCAGCACGTGGTGCCAATGACCAGGCAGCGATCAGCGCCAACAACAACACCGCCATCTCCAGCAAGGTATCGTAGCCGCGAAAATTGAGTAGTACAGCCGTGACGGGATGCTCAACACCGCTGTTGCCCATCTGGCTGGCCACAGTGTCAGCCAGGCCTTGGGCCTGCTGTGGCAGGGACATAATGGCATAACCAAGAACAGCGGCCAGCATTACTAACAAGACCCACAACAGAACAGGACTCGATCGTTTGGCTGGGGGATTATCTATCGAGGAGGCGAGTTTGCTCAGGGTCGTCAGCAGCAGTGCCCCGGTCAGGCCGGCACCGATGGCGGCCTCGGCCAGGGCAACATCCGGGGCATCCAACCGCACCCAGGCGAGCGCCAACACCAGACCGAAGGCGATAAACAGTACAATACCCTTGAATAGATCGGTGGCTGCCAACGACCACCAGGCCAGGCACAACAGCGTCAACACCAACAATAAGTCTAAAAGAAATAGTCCGGCCTCAGTCATGGCCGCGCCCATCGTCTTGGCTTTTGGCTACAGGATGTTGACGCTGTAGCGCTGCCTGGGCAACCAGTTGACCGGCACCGGCACCGGCCAACATCACCAGCACCCAAATGAGCAATAGCAACAAGGCCGTGGTGAGGGAGTCTGCCTGCAGCATCAGACCCGCTACTAAAAATCCCAAGCCGACATTATCAGCCTTGGTCAGCGCATGCAGTCGTGTATAGACATCAGGAAAACGCAGCAGGCCGAGGGTGCCCGCAATAAAGAACACCATGCCAATCATGATCAAGACAATGCTGAGGCTATTCCACATCGTCATGGCGCCCACGTTGTTGATGACGAGGTTCGTCGCCCGGCCAGGCGCGATGCACAAAGGCCATCACCGTCACCACTGCCAGCAAGGCAAACACCAGGGCCACATTGCGCATCGCGGGTTGCCCCAGTGCCTCGGCCAATAGCAGCAGGATCGCCACCGCCGTGGTCCCGAATAACTGCGCCGCCATCATGCGATCCACCGCCGTAGGACCACGCAACACGCGCCACAAACCGGCCATCAGCGTCAGCAAAAGCAGGCAGGCAACGGTAATGAAAAAGCTATCCATGCGCGGTCTCGGTTATGGCAAGTCGTTAGCGTTAGTCTGTCAGCTTCACAGGCAGATAGGCCAGCGGGCCTGACCGTTAGCACCGAACAGAAGAAAGGAGATCGTGGGCAAAGCATGGGCCAGGTCTTGCTGAGCTTTGCGCATATTTGCCACTATGTTTATTGAACACAAAGAGTACTCTTTGTTCCATAAACGACACTTTTCTGTATAGACCTGTGCGGCAGGCACAGACGCATCCTCATGCCATCGACCGCTTCGGATAAGAGCGATGGCCTTGATCATAAGGACGTGGAAGGTGTCGTGATATCAATACCAAAAATAGTGGCGACTCTTTGCTCTAATCGATTGAGTTCAGCCAAGCTGACGCTAGTATGATCCAGCATATGTATGTTCAGCGCTTGATCACTCAGTCCTGCCCCCAGCGTGCCGGGCAGCAAACTGACCGTGTTGGCGAAAAAAACCTGGGGCCTTCCTGCCGGTAAACGCAGTGGATAGTTTAAAAAGGCTGGTGCCAGCGGCATATTGCGACTAAAGGCACGGCGCGCCACATCGACGCCACCGCGTACTGACTCGAATAAAAAATAGGGTATGAACCTCAACAGCGCCACAGGCCGAACCGCCTGACGGTCACCACCATCCAGCATGATGCTGACGCAAACAGCCAATGCTATGGCAGACACACCGATCCACCAGCTCTCAACAGCGCCACCCGAGATAATCCACCACAGCAAGATTAGCCCGCCGGCACGCCACAACAACGGAATGAGTTTAAAGCCCGAGCTTGTTACCACATTACCCCCACCAAAACGGCTAAACCATAATCCAACTCTAACGTGAACGCCCCTAAATGATCCACTGTCTTGCTGCATGGGCATCGTGCTTGGGGGCAGGACGGAGCAGGGCGAGGCGGGCAGAGTCCAGGGGGAGTCGCCCGAGTAAAGGACCAATTCGGCCGGATCACAATGTCGAAAAGCGCGTTTACATCATCGTGGGCCTGGGCCAGGTCGTCACGCAGACGACGCAGGGGGGGCGCAGGAGAGGAGGCCGAGGGGAAATGCTTGCACGTCTGCCGCCCGGCCACGGCATTCCTGGTTCCCATGGTCTTCCGTGGCAATCCATAACGAGAAACTAACTCAGCGGTGCGGTGGTCAGCAGCAGGCTCAGGCAAACGGTTCGGCAGCAGGATTGGAACATCGGTTTCAAATCTCTTCCACAGGGGTGATAGGGCCAAACAGGTCTTCCAGATAGGGCGCGTAACGCTTCCATTTAGCCACTGATTTTTTATAGATCGGCTGGCGCACCTGGGTGATGCTGGCAGTGCGGACGATACGGTCAGAGTCGTAGAACTCCAGGCACTGAGCTTCCCACTCAAGGCCAATATAGTCGATCAGATGCCGCGATACGCCTTCCTGATCCGCCACCAGATCTTCGTAGTTGAACTCGATAAAACGGTCTGGAACGGTGTCGCGCCAATGCTGCATGATGCGTTGATACTGCAGTATGCGATGACTGAGATGATCGGTATGGCAGGCCCAGCGAATGGCACCAAACTGGGTCATCCAGCATGAAAGTGCAACGTCGCGCGGATCACGTTTAACGTGGATGATTCTGGCGTTGGGGAATAGGGTGAGAATCCAGCCCACCAGGCTGTAATTGTCGGGCATCTTGTCGATGACTCGTTGGGCATCGGGCTGGCCGGCTTTATCCTTGAGCTCTTGCAGTCGTGCAAGATAACGCTCAGATAAATGCTGGGCATGCTCGGTCTGAATCTTCGTTAAACGGTTCAAATCCTTGGGCTGTTCCTGATTGCCGGTGCTGACAAAGGCATTGAACGATTGATTGGCAAAGTTACGCTCACCAATGCCCAGTGCCTGTGAATGGCGTGCCAGAATCTGTTCGGTCAACGTGGTGCCCGAGCGTGGCATGGCAACGATAAATGTCGGTGTTATATCCGGGTTGCCGATGTTGTTGGTATTCAGATAATTAAAGTATTCACGGTTGTAGATTTTAGTCAGTTGGGTGATGTGCTGTTCATACTCGTCCATGCTGTATTCCCAGCCCCGTTGACTGCGGCTCTGCCATTGAAAGGCATTGGCCTGACGGATGTGGTTGGCCGATTTTTCGTAGTCTTTGATGCCGTCGTAATAAAATCCCAAGCCGTTGTGCAGAGTGGCGCGGGCACCGGAGCGCAGTTTAGGATTGTCGAGTAGTTTCTCCATGGTGACGACGTGGGTCGGGTCCAGTTTGCCGCGTTCAGTAACAGCATATCCGTTCAGGGCCGGAATACAGCGGGGGTTTTGTTTTAACGCCGCGTCGTACTCTTCTAACGCCAGTGGCACACTGCCAGCTGATGAAAGAATTTGACCAATCTTGGCGTGCAGGGCGGCATTTTGGGGTTGCAGGTTTTTCAGGTGGCGTAGATGTTCCAACGCCCCTTCGGCATCACCATTTTCCCACAGCGCATCAGCGATTGCGGTAAGTGCTTCTTTGTCGTCCGGTGCTTTTTCCAAAATTGGTTTGAGCAGCTCGATGGCAAAATCGATATTGCCCATTTCTTTTTCGATGGTGGCCAGGCCGCAGTGAGCTGCGAAGTTTTCTTCATCCAGCACAATGGCCTTTTGAAACCAGCTGGCGGCTTCCATCAATTCATGGGTTTCCTGCCACACCTTGCCGATGGCGACGCACAGTTCCGGTGAATCAGGGTTAAGGTCATGAGCATCGGCGTAGGCTTCCATCGCTTCGTCGAGCTGCTCCAGTTGCACCAGGCAGTCGCCCAGATTTTTGTGGGCGATGTAGTTGTCTGGATCAGCGGTAATGGCCTTCTTGCATCCCTCTATGGCATCCTCGGTGCGGCCAACGTTCATCTTCAGGCCGGCAACGTTGCTTAGGGCCCGGGCGAAGTCGGGGGCTTTTTTCAGTACACGATTGTAGAGGCGCATCGCCTGGCGCCACTTGCCACTTTCGCGCACGGCGTCAGCCAGCGCGCAAACATAGTCCATGTTGTTGGGTTCTGAACGCACCAACTTGCGGTATTGCTCTACAGCCAGCTTCGGTTGTTTATTGGCAATATAGGCGCTGCCGAGGTTGTAACGGGCCTTGGCATATTTGGGGTCCAACTCCATCGCCTTAAGCAACCACTCGATGGCCTCGTCTAGTTGATTAAGCTTTTGTTTGGCATGACCCAGGTTGCAGGCACAGACAGGATCATTGCTCAGGTCGAAGCTGCGCTCCAGATGTTCAATGGCCTGCTCGTATTCACCCCCCATCAATGCCACCATGCCCATTGAATACTGAGCCGCAGCGTTATCTGGTTGGTCTTGAAGCATGGCCTGAGCCCGTGACCGGGCTTGCTCAAGTTGACCCTTGTTGAGCAGGTTTAAAACTTCAGATTGGGTGGGTGGGATTTTAATATCCGACGGTTGCCACATTGGGGGCTCCATTCATTCACTTGTAAAGAAAACAGCCACCGCAAGGGTGGCTGTTTGGTGAACTGCGTAAATGTAATCTTACTTGCGTAAGCTCCGACGGCCAAGAGTCATATGGATTGCTTCAATCTGGAGTAAATTAAGAAGCATGGTTATAATGGTTCCTGTACGTTCGATCTGGGGTGCATCTATGAAAATGAAGGGATTTTTTCGGCTTCGCGGTGCAGCTGCCATCGGTGCGATCAGCCTTGGTCCCCTTTGGGCAGGTAGTGTAAGGGCTGCCCCTACAACAACTGCGGTTAATATTGCCAAATCGTTCGCCGTGTCCGCAGTATCATGGACGCGGATAGAAAATGATTCCCGGTTATTCAGTAATGTCAACACACTGATGACCACGTCCCTTGGGTTTGCCTATAGCCAAACTTCCGTCCACGTAGGATCTTATTTTCATAACGGCGCTTTCGGTATCTTTGATGCAGCGCTTTACACCTCCGGCGACCACTATAACGATGCGTTTGATTCGACGATGAACCTGGCCGTTGGCAATAAATTTTTTATTAACCCCAGCAACTCCGTCGACCTAACCGATGACACCCTGACATCAGGCACCATGGTAAACATCATTCCCGGCATTGATGCCCAGATTCAGTACTATTTCAGTCCTGCAGCCCCCGTCGTACGAGCCCTGTTCACTTTTACCAATACAACCAGCGCCGATATCGACACCCATGTACTTGTCACAGGCAACTTTGGCTCCGATGCCGCAACATTGATTCAAAATACCTCCAATGGTGATACTAACCTTAATAGCACCGATATGTGGTATGTCACCAACGATTCAGGCCTGATAGGCTCGGATGATATCGGCGACCCAGCCCTCGTCACCACGCGCTTCGGTGTTGGAGCGCTTGTTACGCCTGTAAACGTATTTCAACCTGGCACGGGCCGTGCTGAGGATTTTGGAGAGCGCTACGATCTGACTATTCCCGCCGGTCAGACCGTACGTTTGCTCAATTTTCATCAACTCGGCGTTTCCATTGCCGACTTATCCGATGCAGCGGCCAGTTTCCAGTCGCTCGCTAATGCAAGTGCCGCCGGACACCTTGCGGGCCTCTCTCCAGCGACACTTGCCAGTATCGTTAATTATGATTTCGACAGTGATGGCGACGGTGTACTCAACCGTATCGATGCCTTTCCGACAGACCCAAATGAATTCTCCGACACTGATGGCGATGGCGTAGGCGATAACGCTGACAACAGTGATAGCAACGGAATTGAAGATTCTCCCCCGGCAAAATCTAATAAAGGCGGTGGCGGCGCGCTCGGTTTGGCCGTGCTGCTATTAGGTTTACTTGGCTTGGGTCGGCGATTACTGCGTATCAACCGCAGATAACACCATATGTATTACCGCTTTGGCTTTCGACAATTCCGCACGACGGTTTGCCGAAAACGTCGAGGACTTATCGGTATACAAATTGAGCGTGTATACTCTGCGCTCCAGACTTAGGTTAAACAACTAGGTTCTTTGGGTCCATATCGGTGGATAACGGAGGAAAAAATGAACTACCCCATCGACATTAAGAGTGGCTTGGTGTGTCTCGCATTTATCGCGGGTATTTTACCTTCACTTACATATTCTGCAGACGTGCCCGTTTCGTATAACGTCGATCCACACGCCCTACGCTCCGCCACTGCGGGCAGCTTTATTTCTTTTGAATTGTATGCAGATAGTGCATGCAGCACACCGGTTGCCAACACCAGTATAGATATTGCGGACCCTGCGCTTTTAATTAAGAAAATTACCCTCAGCAGGGTAAACGGCGGACCAAAGGTTGCCAATATTTCCACTCTTGAATATGTAATGACAGGTGTATCGCTTACTGAGAATTTGTACCTCAGAGTCGTTGGGGGGAATATCACTCCGGTCGGTGGCGATTGCCAGATCCAGCAACGTTCAGCTGTATCTGTATCTCGTCCGGCATCACCACCACAATGCGTGAGTACGGCCGTTCAATCTTTCGCTATACAGGCTAACTCCTCCAGATTCTTTGATAATCCTGCTTGCCCGGCAGGTTACATCGCCACTACACCATATTGTTGGACGGCTTCAACAGGTGTATATAACCAAGGTAGCGGGTATAACAATAACGTAAACAGCAACCAGACCTTCTGTTCCTGGCGAAACACTACAGCTACCCAGCAGACGGTGTTCGGAGGCAATATGTGTTGCCGTGTGCCTGCATCGCCTTGATCGCAAGCCTATTTATGACTTAGCAGCGGGCTAGAATTGTGAGGTAGGTTAGATAGAGTAGGCATAGAGCCAATTCTGGACAGGCATCATCGGATGGTGAGGCGCTTACAGTTAAAGACTTAGGCGCATATATGCGATCCTAACGTGTTACATCGGGTTTAGGTGAAATAGAATTTGTTAGCGCGCAAAAATAAATTATTTTGTGCAGATGATTTATTATTCGTTGCGAGAAAATAAAGTTTTATCATTCCGCCGAAAGTGAATCAGCGTAGCAGAGTACGAAAACTCGCAACCTCGACTAAATTCTTTCAGACAATTGTAGGTGCGATTAGCATTGCGTAATCGCACGTATGTAATAGTTTATTAGCTGAAGCATCCGTCCGATTACGTTTCACTACTCGGACCTACTTTTGACTTGAGCCCGTAGGTTGGGTTGAAGAATGAAGTCCAACGAATATCGCCACTTTATGTTGGGCTTCGCAGGCTCAGCATCAACCCACATTTGATTATCTGCTCCTGGCCGTATCCACATACCCGGGTGTCTTCTTTATGCTGGATGTTCGCATAATATATATTATGTTAAATAAAGTATGCGCGGCACTTAATCTATCACCGCTACCGATTTCACCTGTAACCAGACCTGTGCCCCTATATCTAATCCCATCAATGAAACCGATTTGGCTGTGAGTTGAGCCAGGAATGGTGTCTGCCCCACTTGGGCCTTGATTAACTTGGCTGCCGGATGATTACTGTCGGCGATGCCTACGATCGTCGCGGGCATTACGTTGAGGATGCTGGTGTCTTGGTGGTGTTGATGCGCGACGCTGATGTCACGCGCCAGTACGCGTGCCCGCAGCCGTTGGCCAGGTTTGGCGCCTGGGTCCTTGGCCCATAACACACCTCCGTCAAAGCTCAGCTGCACCAGGTGCCAATGGTGGTCTATGTCTGTTACGGTCGCATCGATCACGACGCCCGCTTCGTCATATTGATGCACCGGCAGATCCAGGCGGGCCAGTGTCTCCGTTAACGGGCCGCTGGCCGATATGCGACCGTTATCCATGACGACCAGGTGATCTGCAAGACGCGCGACTTCGTCGGCTGCATGTGTGACATAGATAACAGGTATCGATAGATGTTCATGCAGCTGCTCCAGGTACGGCATGATCTCGCGCCGACTCTTTTGATCGAGGGCTGATAACGGTTCGTCCATCAATAACAGGCGCGGACTGGTTAACAACGCACGGGCAATGGCGACACGCTGGCGTTCACCGCCCGAGAGTTTGTCGGGATGCCGTGCCAACAATGGCGCCACGCCCAGCCATGCGACGGCCTGTTCAAACTCGATTTTACGTTCTGAAGCGGCAATCCGCTTATAGCCGTACTCCAGATTGGCCCTAACGCTGAGATGAGAAAACAAGCTGGCCTCTTGAAAGACATACGCCAGCGGTCGCTGGTGTACCGGCAGCTGGATGCGGTCGTTTTGCCAACACTCGCCATTAACGATCAGCTCGCCACGGGCCTTTTGTAGCCCGGCCATACAACGCAGTACGGTGGTTTTGCCGGAACCCGAGTGTCCAAACAACGCACTGATCCCCTGCCCTGGCAATGAGAGTTCGACCTGTAACGAGAAGTCGTCGAACGAGGTATCAAATTTGGCGTATATGCCGCTGTTCATTGATGGCGACTCCGATGGGCGCGGCCGTTCACCATATATACCAGTAACAACACCGTAAACGAGAACAACAACATGCCTCCGGCCAGCCAATGGGCCTGGGCAAATTCGAGTGTTTCGACATGATCATAGATGGCCACGGAGAGTACCTTGGTCTCGCCCGGAATGTTGCCGCCGATCATTAATACGACACCAAATTCACCTATGGTATGGGCGAACACCAGGATGGCGGCGGTGACAAAGCCTGGGCGTGCCATGGGCATGACGATGGTCAGGAAACGATCCAACGGCGATGCGCGTAGTGTGGCTGCAACCTCCAGCGGCCGTTCACCGAGGGATTCAAAGGCGTTGTGCAAGGGTTGCACCGCAAACGGTAACGAATACAGTATCGAGGCGATGACCAGACCGGTAAAGGTAAATGGCAGCAGGCCTATGCCGATGGCCTCGGTGAATTCGCCTATCGGTCCCGTCGGGCCCATCAATATTAATAGATAAAACCCGAGCACGGTTGGCGGCAACACCAGCGGCAAGGCCACAATCGAGGCGACGATTTGTTTGCTCCAATGGGTGGTGCGGGTGAGCCACCAGGCTAATGGCGTTGCCAGTATCAGCAGGATGATGGTCGTCAGCGTGGCCAACTTCACCGTTAACCAAATGGTTTGCCAATCTATGTCTGTCATTGCCCTACGCCATAGCCTAGTGTTGAGAGCAATGTTTGAGTTTTAGTTGAACGGAGAAACTCTATAAATGCGTTGGCCGCAGGGTTGTTGGCACCCTTGTTGAGCAACACCACTTGCTGATCAATCGGCTGGTGGAGGTGTGACGGCACTGGCCAGTAACTCCCCTGCCTTGGCCAGGCATGTAGTTGTGACGCTGAAACAAATCCAACACTGGCATTACCGGTGGCGACAAATTGAAACGTTTGGCTGATTGAGTCACCCCTGATCACAGATCTTTCCAGACGTGCCCAAACGCCAAGTTGCTGCATCGTCTGTTGTGCGGCCATGCCATAAGGTGCAGTTTTTGGATTGGCGATGGCGACCCGTGAAATCGATGCACTCTTTAGATACTCGGCGCCATCTTCAAACAGCCCTGGGCTGGCGCTCCACAACACCAGCTGCCCACGCGCATATGTCCAACGGCTACCACTGACGGCGTGGCCCTCGCGTTCTGCCCTCGCCGGCCGATCTGCATCGGCGGCCATAAATATATCAAAGGGTGCACCATGCACGATTTGCGAATACAGCTTTCCAGTCGAGCCATAACTGATCTTTAACTGGTATCCTGTGTCCTGTTCAAATGCTGGTGCTAATTTTTGCATGGCGTCGGTGAAATTGGCGGCAACTGCGATTCTGGCCGTGCCGGCATAGACATTATCTATCCACATGGTGGTCATACATATAAAAAACAGCAATATATAGCCTGCTGATCTTGAGACAAATAACATCACTATGCTGATAATCCTGATAAAAATCTTCTATAAGTATCCGTCCAAGTATCCATCAATGCGCACACGTATATCTAGTAGTAACTAGATGTTATTCCAATATTTTCCTCGCGGTAAATTTGGGCCTCTAGTGGTCGATAGCCCTATCAGCGGAGGTGAAGCGTGACTGACAATAATACAAATATTCTAATTGTGGATGACGACCAGGACATCCGGGATTACGTGATGGCCGTGCTTGGTAATACTATCGCTGCCTCCTTGCACGAGGTTGCTGATGGCGAGGCCGCCATCGAATTTTGTGAAATGAATCGTCCGGACCTGGTTTTATTGGACATTCTAATGCCGATTCAGGATGGATTTTCGGTGGCAGCTGCATTGAAACGCATGCAAATACCCTTTGTTGCGATGACGTCCATGGTCGACAACGAAACGATTAGACGGATTATAGAGCTAGGCAGTTTTTCGTTTCTCGCCAAACCTGTGAATCAAGCTCAATTGGTGGGCACAGTTGCTAGCGCACTGGCCCATGTACAACAAATTGAGGCATTGCGCGATTACGCTGCATCAAGTCGGGATATAGGTACGGCACGAGGTGCGTTATCTGCCTATTTGTCAATTCACCCGGACCAGGCCTTTGATGTGATGAATGAAATGGCCAGGGATCAGCATGGAAACTCACGTGATGTAGCACATGTGATTAATAACTTTTTGTCGTTTATGTCCAAAGCGAACAACAAACTGAACACGCAGAGAAACAGAAAATCTTCCGCTCATAAAAAACGACCTCAATCAGATACTTGATATCATTTTCGCTTTATATTACTTTGCGCACCTCATAGTCATTTTGCTATGGAGTTCGAGCACGTCTTCCAAAACGCGTGCGTATGTCAGCGGTCACTCAGTCGCCGCTTGGATATGCATTTGCCATGAAGGACAGACTTGCCATGAATACATCACCATTACTCAATCCCGCCGGACCCACCTCACAACTCACGGATCATCATCTAGCATCTTTGCTAATGCAGCGCGTCACTAAGATGTTAGAAATCAAAGATATGGGCGCAAGGCTTTATGTCGATGATGATTATTGCTTTCATCACGACGGGACATTTATTGGGCCACATCCTCATGCAGCAGCCTTCATCGATTGCATTAATGTCCTGGTTCAAGGTGACCTGCAGCGCCAACCCTGGCCAGCTCCACCGGCCTCCCTTTCCCCGCCGCCATATTCTGATTCCTTATTCAAACAGGCGGTGGGGATTGTGTTTACCGAATATATGTTCGAAACACGCCAGGAGACCGAGCTTACACTGATGCTTTATGGGTATCTTTCCGGCAAAACAACCGCCCAATTGGGTGAAGAGATTGTTACACGTTACTTGAATCACCAAGTCGATGGTCTCAGTGAGTTTGAGCTTGAGCTAGGTAATCATGGCCGTCCTCCTTTAAGACGATAAACACGCGCCCTGCGTTACCCAAACCCAGGGTTGATGTTGTCGCTCGACGTTGTCAGTGATACGGTAAGATCTTGTTTTATGTAATGAGATGCGCTTAAGGGTAATCCCCAATGCGCCGACATACTCTAGAGAGCATCTATATTTTTGGAACGAATCCAGTCATCTGGTAACAAAAGTATGGGGCATTAGAGATCTGTATTGTGTGATAAGGGGCTGCTCACTGTAGTCTCCAGCCGTTAGAGATGTCGCATGGATGCGGGCAAAGGCAAGTGGTCCGCCAACTGAAAGAGAGGTGACCGTCATGAGCATTTTCAATAATTACCAGGCGCGCTTTGAAGAAACAAAAGAAGAGGAAATGAGTCTTCAGGAGTACCTGGAGCTATGCAAGTCTGACCCTACCACCTATGCCACTGCTGCCGAACGGATGCTCCTCGCCATTGGTGAACCCGAATTAGTCGATACCCGAAAAGATCTGCGACTGAGCCGAATTTTTTCCAACAAAATGATCAAGGTCTACCCTGCCTTCAAGGATTTCTACGGCATGGAGGAAACGATTGAGCAGATCGTATCGTTTTTTAAGCATGCTGCTCAGGGTTTGGAAGAGAAAAAACAAATTCTGTACTTGCTGGGCCCTGTGGGTGGTGGTAAGTCATCACTTGCCGAAAAACTGAAATCTTTGATGGAGCGTGTCCCCTTCTATGCAATCAAGGGTTCTCCAGTCAAAGAATCACCTCTAGGCTTGTTCTCGCCTACCGAAGACGGCAATATTCTTGAACAAGATTATGGCATCCCCCGCCGCTACCTGCCCGGTGTCATGTCGCCGTGGGCACTCAAACGATTGCAGGAGTTTAATGGTGACATTACAAAGTTTCGTGTAGTCCGTTTGCGCCCATCTGTCTTACGCCAAGTCGCTGTCGCCAAAACGGAGCCTGGCGATGAAAACAACCAGGATATTTCATCTTTGGTTGGTAAAGTTGATATCCGTATGCTTGAGCAGTTCTCTCAAGATGATCCAGATGCGTATAGCTACTCGGGAGGTCTTTGTCAGGCCAATCAGGGCATGCTTGAGTTCGTCGAGATGTTCAAGGCTCCCATTAAGGTATTGCATCCCTTGTTGACGGCTACTCAAGAAGGTAATTACAAGGGGACTGAAGGGTTCCCGGCGATCCCATTCAATGGTGTCATCCTCGCTCACTCCAATGAATCTGAATGGCAGTCATTTCGTAACAACAAGAATAATGAGGCCTTCCTAGACCGAATTTACATTGTAAAAGTACCCTACTGCTTACGCGTTAGAGATGAGGTCAAGATCTATCAAAAGCTGCTGACACATTCATCCCTGCGTGAGGCGCCATGTGCCCCGGATACGCTTGAAATGATGGCCCAATTTGCGGTGTTGACCCGTATCAAAGAACCAGAAAACTCGAATATCTTTTCCAAGATGCGGGTATACGATGGCGAAAACTTGAAAGACACCGATCCTAAAGCAAAATCGCTACAGGAGTATAAAGATACAGCGGGGCCTGATGAAGGTATGACAGGGCTGTCGACCCGCTTTGCATTCAAGATCCTGTCCAAAGTATTTAACTACGATCATTCAGAAGTCGCGGCCAATCCGGTACACCTTCTCTACATACTCGAGCAGCAGATAGAGCAAGAACAATACCCGCCAGATGTTCGCGATAAATATATCTCTTATCTCAAGGGTTACATCGCAACTCGGTATGCCGAATTTATCGCCAAAGAGATTCAAACGGCCTATCTCGAATCTTATTCAGAGTTCGGTCAAAACATATTCGATCGTTATGTCACTTATGCGGACTTCTGGATTCAGGACTCTGAATATCGAGACCCTGATACCGGCGAAATGTTTGATCGCGCAGCACTTAATAATGAGCTCGAAAAGATTGAAAAACCAGCGGGTATCAGCAATCCTAAAGACTTCCGCAATGAGGTGGTCAATTTCACCTTACGTGCCCGTGCCAACAATGCGGGCAAAAATCCCGCATGGACGAGTTACGAGAAAATGCGTTCTGTGATCGAGAAGAAGATGTTCACGACCACAGAAGATATTCTGCCTGTCATTTCATTCAACGCTAAATCCTCCACAGAGGATCAGAAAAAGCATCAAGAGTTTGTCGACCGGATGGTTGCCAAAGGCTATACACCGAAGCAGGTTCGCCTGCTGTGTGAATGGCACTTGCGTACCCGTAAATCCTAAGCAGTCGTCCCCGGGTGGGACGGCAACTGAGGTGAAGTGTGAGCCAGATTATCGACAGGCGCGTCAACGGCAAGAACAAAAGTGCGGTCAATCGGCAGAAGTTTATTCGCCGTTATAAGAAGCATCTGAAAAAGGCCGTTGAAGAAGCTGTTTCGAAACGCAGCATCACGGACATGGAGCGGGGTGAGAGCGTGAATATCCCCTCCAAAGATATTGCCGAACCGACGTTTGGGGTTGGACGTGGCGGCCGCCGTGAAACCATCTATCCAGGAAACAAAGAATTTATCTCTGGTGATAGCGTCCCGCGCCCTCAAGGGGGACAGGGCCAGGGACAGGGAAAAGAAGCTAGTGATAGTGGTGAGGGCGAGGATGATTTTAGCTTTGCCCTCTCGCGTGAAGAGTTTATGGATCTATTCTTCGAAGATCTCGAACTCCCGAACATGATCAAGACCCAGCTCGCCAAAGACATCCAGTTTAAAAAGATTCGAGCTGGCTATACCTCGCATGGTTCGCCATCTAACATCAATGTGATTCGCTCAATGAAAGGTGCTATCGCCCGCCGCATTGCACTTGGAGCACCGTATCGAAAAGAGCTCAAGACTTTGGAAGATGAGCTAGCGCTCCTTGAAGAACAAGATACGTGCAACGAATCGGATATCGAGGTGTTAAAACTAAAAATCCGTGGTCTACAACAAAAAATTAAGAACATTCCTTACATCGATACGTTTGATCTTCGGTACAACAACCGAATAGATCAACCCATCCCAACAACTCAGGCGGTTATGTTTTGTTTGATGGATGTATCTGGTTCAATGGGAGAATACGAGAAAGATGTAGCCAAGCGGTTCTTTACTCTGCTCTATATGTTCCTTACCCGAACATATGAGCATATTGAGTTGGTATTTATTCGACACCATACCGTGGCTAAAGAGGTTGATGAGCAAGAATTCTTCTATTCCAGAGAGACTGGTGGCACGGTGGTCTCTAGCGCCTTAAAGTTAATGCACGAGATCATTCAAGAGCGATACTCAACCGCAGACTGGAATATCTACGCCGCACAGGCTTCGGATGGTGACAACTGGACTGACGACTCACCAGTCTGTCGTAATCTTCTTCTTCAATCCATCTTGCCATTCCTGCAGTATTACGCCTATATCGAGATCATCGATGAATCGTCCCCTTCTGGCAACCTATGGCGCGAATACAGCCGGGTTGCCGAGACAGAACAACGTTTCGCAATGCAAAAGATCGGTGGCCCGGACCAAATATATCCCGTGTTCCGCAAACTATTTGAAAAGCAATGGGCATGAGTGAAAAAAACAACAACTACATATCCCAAACCTCCGAGTGGACATTTGATCTCTTGGAAAAATTTCATTCCGAAATCGAGCGCATCGCCCGAGATTTTGGATTGGATACCTATCCGAACCAAATTGAAATCATCTCCGCCGAACAAATGATGGATGCCTACTCTACCGTTGGCATGCCTGTCGGTTATCACCACTGGTCGTTCGGCAAGCAGTTTTTAGGCGTTGAACAAAGATATAAGCGCGGTCACATGGGGCTCGCGTACGAAATCGTCATCAACTCTAATCCATGTATCGCTTATCTGATGGAAGAGAACACGATGATGATGCAGGCGTTGGTCATAGCCCATGCCAGCTATGGTCATAATTCATTCTTCAAGAACAATTATTTGTTTCAGACCTGGACCAACGCCGACTCAATTATCGATTACCTGCTCTTTGCCAAAAACTATGTCCAAAAGTGTGAGCAGCGGTATGGTGAGGAAGAAGTCGAGGCTTTACTCGACTCTTGTCATGCGTTAATGAATTATGGCGTTGATAGATATAAACGCCCACGGCGGGTATCTTTATATGATGAAGAACGCAGGCAAATTGAACGTGAGGAATATCTTCAATCTCAGGTGAATGATCTATGGCGGACCCTGCCAGTTGATCAGCACAAGGCCGCTCACGAGGATGAACGCAATCTATGGCCACCTGAGCCTCAGGAGAATCTACTTTATTTCATTGAGAAAAACGCCCCCCTTCTAGAGGGGTGGCAACGAGAAATTGTTCGTATAGTTCGAAAAATTGCCCAGTATTTTTATCCACAACGTCAAACCCAGGTGATGAATGAGGGGTGGGCAACCTTCTGGCACTACACGATTTTAAATAAGCTCTATGATGAAGGCTTGGTTAATGACGGGTTTATGATTGAGTTTCTGCAGGCGCATACCAACGTTGTGACGCAGCCAGGATTTAATAGCCCTTATTACAATGGCATCAACCCTTATGCCCTCGGGTTTAGCATGTTCCGAGACATTCGACGGATTTGTGAGAGCCCAACCGATGAAGACAAATACTGGTTCCCAGATATAGCGGGTTCTGACTGGTTAAAAACCCTCGATTTTGCGATGCGTAACTTCAAAGATGAGAGTTTTATCGCGCAGTACTTGTCCCCTGCTGTAATTCGGGATCTCAAATTATTCTCTGTCGTTGATGATGATAAGGATAACGAACTGCATATCTCAGCCATACACGATGATAGTGGGTATCGTCATGTGCGTGAGGCTTTGGCAGATCAATACAATCTTGGTAATAGAGAACCGAATATTCAGGTCTACAAGGTGAATCGTCATGGCGATCGTTCAATCACACTGCGTTACTATGCCCATGATCGCCGCCCGCTCAACGACGATGCTGAAGATGTGCTAAAACATATGTCTCGTCTTTGGGGGTTTACTTCCAGAATTGAAACAGTGGCCGAAGATGGCAGTGTTTCTATTACACACGAGTGCCCGGTTGAACGCTAAGGTCACTCCTCTATTGGCGGGAATTTAGCAACCATCTCTACCGTTTTTCCTTCGCGCACGATGCTGATAGGGAGCCAGGCGCCGAATGGCGTTGATTTAACGGTGTTGATCAGCACATTAACCTCGGTGACTTTTCGCCCTGCAACATGAGATATCACATCACCTTCTCGTATTCCCATTTGCTTAGCAAGACTCTCATCAGCAACCTTGACGACTCTGGCTCCGGCATCTGCAGGCTCTAGAAATATTCCGAGTAATGGGTGTGATTTTTTAGACTCTATCTCATCGCTACGTTTGTAAGCCTTTAGTCCGATCACCGCATTGGCAAAACCTTTTTGAATATACTCACATTCAAACTCTGGGTCCCAAGGAATTAAGACCGTCGTCTCATCGATCCCCAAGTCTTTCAATTGTTCTGGAATGCCGAATGAAAACATCATATGGCCACTGCCCACGATAGAAATGATCGTGGTATCGGGCTTCTCTTTTTTGACAGTCGCAATGACCTCGGCCATTGCCCGGTCCCAAACACTCTGGCTTTCAACGAAACGTTGAAAGCCAGGTTGCTCGATGATGGATGCCAGGGCTTGGTCGGAATCTTGTTCAGGGCTATGTTTGCTGCCGTGCTGCATAAAAACATTAGCCAATAGCTCCTGATAACCCCTGCTGGCCATGGCGGGTTTTGATACCCCCTCCTTTGCCTCAGTTGGCACAGCATCCCAGCCCAGTTTTCCAACTTGCTGGATCAATGAACGATCTACATTTAACGCATGCATGGGGATAGAGTTCATGCGTGCATAGTGGAATATTGGCATATACAGGTCAGGATCGAATCGCCAGTATTCTGCCCAATTTACTGCCTTCAAGAATTCATTCTCTGTCAGTTCGCCGTTGACCCATTGGTCTAAAACTGGCTGAACCTTACGCGGAAACATCTCCAGCCCTAAACTGATATCACCTTTTTTAATATGTAGCGCTGTGATCATCTGCAACTGCCACCGGTGATGTTCGGCATTGTCATGGTGTTCACCAAGTAACACTACATCGCTGCCCGCGTAGATGGATGCCAGTTCTCGCAAAGCAACTGTCTTTTCATAATCTGGCAACAGTGCCTGGCCAGTGGGGATGCACACGGCATCACTGGCATATGTGCCAGGATTAGTTAATAACGACAGAAAAATACAGCAGCTAATCAAAGAGCGTCTTATAAACGGCCGCATAAACATGGCAATCCCTTCCTTATGGATAACATCAAACAACCTATAAAAAGTCTGAGACTTATTCAAGTATCAACGGTTCCCTTGGAGAAAGTTTTACCACACTCCTCGTCAATGATTTATCGATCGATGTTTTTAATGGCGTGTTACCCACCGGCCACGTTATCTTTAGCCGGTTATTGAGTGAACCGTTGTCGAATACGACATAACTAAACTTACTGTAGTGCGGTAGTTTTCGTGCGAGCATAGGAATGCTGTCATCTGGCGTCGCCGTCCACACAACTGGACGCCTAGCCTCATCATAAGTAACCACAGCAACACTATGCCGATCAGCCAAGGCCTTGTCATCGTTGACGGTGACACCCTCCTCGTCAAACACCGCGCCAACGCTGGTTAACAGATGCCCAAGCTTTTGCCGCAATCGATTATCCCACCCAAATACCCAAACCGCCTGGTCCTCGGGCAAGGCATCAACCTGGTCATCGTAGACAATACTCACGGTTTGCCAGTATCCGCCGGGGCGTGTCAGGGAGTGATGTATCTCCGGCATTTTCCTCATGCGAGCAGGCAGTACGAATGTTACGGATTGACTTGCATACATCTGCCCCAATGCCGGCGGTATCTCTTCTGCCTGTAGTTGGCGAAAGAGATCATATTCGGGGTCTATCGCCAACCAGCGAGGCTCGGTCTCAAATGTCAGCGTAAAATGTTGTTCGTCTTTGGATAAGTCGATATATAAACGACGTGCGTGGGTGTCGCCTGTCAACAATACATACACAGGGATCTGTAGCAGATATGGCTTGCCGCCTTGTGACTGCTGGAGCGTAAAGGAGAGACTGTAATTGCCACTGGCTTCATGTGCACTTTCTACATTTGTCAGCGTTAGGCGGGGGGCACCACTGCGCTGAAGCCATTGCTCGGATGCTTGAGTCAGGTTCGTACCGGATTCAGCCTCCAGAGCCGATATGATGGCTTCGTAATTTGCTTCTTCAAATCGATGTTGTGCATAGAAACGACGTAATCCCTTGATAAACGCTTGCTCACCCAGTTGTTGGCGTAACATATGAAAGAACATCATTGCCTTGCCGTATCCAACTGCTTCTGTAGCCGGATCATGCCGAGCTGTAAACTCAGTTAGCGCAAAGTCTCGACTGTTTGCCGCAAAATCCATGTATTTTTGCAATACTCCCCGTCGATACTCAACCGCTCCCCCTTGTAGCTCCTTGAGTGCATGATCCGCGAGATATGAAGTCAAACCCTCACTCCAATTCCCGCCAGAATAATCGACATAAACACCATTCCCCCACCAGTTGTGCAATACCTCATGCGGAAATGAGGTGTGCAAAATAAAGGGAAAACGAATGACCTTAGCGCCCATCAAGGTAAACGAGGGCATCCCGTAACCTGTTTCCCAAAAGTTCTCAATCAACGCGAACTTCGAATACGGATACTTTCCTAACAGATCACCGTACATTGTGATGTAACGTTGACTCGCATCGAGATATTGTTCAGCCAGACTTGCATCAGGGGCTCGCAGCCAAATCTGGAGCTCGATATCGTTCATTTGCCGCGTGTATGCCTGGAATCGACCTGCGATCAAATAGATTTCCTGTTGCGGGAGAAACTCTTGCCACTGATGCTCGGCGACCTGCTTACCTTGACTTACGCTTTGCCAGCCACTGGGCAATGTCGTCGTTAGTTCGAACGATAGATACTCTCCCGCGAGTACTGGATACCAGCCAGTCGAGGCACTCAGGAACACCCCTTCATTCCCAATCACTCCACGAGTCGACTCAAAGCTACGTATTTCACGACTGTCCTGTCTCGGTGGCTCATTCAGTTGTCCGTTGTAAGTGAACCGAATGTTCGACACAGATTCATCATACGTAAGGGTATACCAATTGAAATCTTTGCCCGATTCACGCGTAACAAACGACGGTGTTGGTTGGATCGCGTCTATCGATAACTCAGGATTCAATCCAAACAACACACGCTTCCTCTGAGCGGGAAATCTAAGTTCTACCTCTGCACGAAGCCGACCTTCAGCAGGAAACACCTCAGCCGCAATGACGTAATGGGGTATCGCATGGCCTGCGCCAGCAGCAGTTGCTACACCATTGAAGCCCCCGAGGGCCAAGGCCCACAAGACCACAAATATCACGCAGTATTTTTCCGTAAGCACAGAAATCATGATAATCCTTAACTAACAGACATATAGATGTCATTGTTAATGCTAATACATCAATACAGATCTTAACTAAATGAAGTTACCCACAACCAGCTCTAAGACAATAAACATATCTGAACACATGTCACAGCTGGCCGCCCTGTCGAGCATTCTCAATATAAAACAACAACTTATAAAGTGGTCACTTTTTAACCAAACCGTCACAACGCCGACTCCAGCGCATGTTTCAGCCTTGCTGATATAAATCATCCACAATGTTATCCACAGTTTTTGTGGATAATGTGCCGGATTGTTATTAATCAATAAGTTATAGCAGAGGGCTGCGTGTCTTTCACAAATGAAACACGACAGTAACACACAGATCATTGCTGATGACGCATGACGGCGCGAGAAAAATAAACGGCAACAAGTGGACCAAAAGCCTAGCAGGCCCTAGGTATGTCGTTATTCCAGATCTGCCAGAAACACTTGAAACGCACCATCGTCCAAGATCTGTATACCAAGCTCTTGGGCTTTGGCGAGTTTGGAACCCGCATCTGCGCCAACGACGACGCAATCGGTTTTTTTGGAGACACTGCCGGCGACCTTGGCACCGAGCGCTTGCAGGCGTGCCTTGGCCTGATCGCGGCTCATGCCGGTGAGGGTGCCCGTGACAACGAAGGTCTTGCCGGCCAGCGGTTGGCTGTCGGCGGAAGGTTTTTCAATCGCGGGCCATTGCACACCCGCGTTAATCAGCTTATCGATGACCTCGATATTGTGTGCCTGATGAAAGAAGGCCTGGATGTGCGCAGCGACGACAGGCCCGACATCCGGCACGTCCAGCAATTGTTCCAGACTGGCGGCCTCGACTGCCTCGAGTGTGGCAAAGTGATTGGCGAGGGTCAACGCAGTGGCCTCGCCTACCTCACGAATGCCGAGCGCGAACAGAAAACGCGGCAGCGTGGTTTGTTTGCTCTTTTCCAGCGCGATGATCAGATTCTCGGCCGACTTGTCTCCCATACGCTCTAGGGCGGCGACATCGTGGGCCTTAAGCGCAAACAAATCCGCAGGGTCGATGCGATATCACGACATTATGATTTTTTAATCATTCCCAGATACTCATTTTCACTTATTACTCGCACGCCCTTGTTAGTAGCATCGGCAATTTTTTTCTCCCCAACACTCTTCCCTGTTACCAATAATGTAGTTTTACCAGTAACAGATTTACCTATTTTAGCACCTAGCGATTTAGCCTCGGCTTCCATATCCGGCCGTGCTCCATGCTCCATCGAACCTGTAAACACTATTAGCTCTCCACTTAGAAATTGCTCGGAAACCAACTCTGATCTTTTTGACTCTTTTATATTGAAACCTAACTTATAAATTAATTGAAATTCCTTTTCTATACTTTTCAATCCTTCATGGATAGTTGAAGCACTAATTTCTGCGAAACCATCTATGGCAATCATCTCGTCAATAGTAATTTTAAATATTTCATTTAAATCATGATGCGCCAACAACTTCTCACAATTACCTTCGCCAAGCCTAGGAACACCAAATGCCGCCAAGAATCTCCAATCCTCTATTTCTAAGCTTCTACTCGCCAACAACTGCGTAACTAAATTTTCTGATGTTTTCTCTCCGAATCCAATTTCAACGAATTTTTCAATATTCATTTCATAAATATCATGAATTGATTTGAATCCTGCCTGATATATTTTTTCAACAACCCTTGGCCCAAACCCATCTACATTCCTCAATGTTTTAAAGAAATGAATCATTGTATTTTCAGCCTGAGCCGGACAATCGGTTGTATTAGGGCAGAACAAATTATCCCCATCCCACACCACATAAGAATGACAACTTGGACACTCGACAGGTATGTCAGGATCTACGCTATTAATAACACTTTCAATTTTTGGTATTACCAGGCCACTTCTTACTAACTCTACCAATGCTCCTTTGCCAACTCCTTTAGCCTTAACCATTCCATAATTATGAACTGTAGCTCGACTTATAGTAGCTCCACTTAATTTTGTCGGCTCTAATAAGGCAACTGGCGTCAACTTTCCAGTTCTTGAGGTTTGAGGAATAACCTCTTGGACTATCACTTTTGCAATTTCAGCATTTACTTTGTACGCTATTTGCCATCTGTGGTTCTTTCTGGTTGAACCCATATAACTTTTTAGAGAGCTATTCGTTGCTTCAGCTATGACCCCATCAATTTCATAGTCTACCGATTTCCACATATCCTCTAAAATAGACTCAAAGTTTTCCAGAAATTCTTTGCAGCCCCCCACCCAAGCATCTAAGAGTTTAAAAGGGTAAAAAACACAAGCTTCATCATCTATAGCCTGCTGAATCCTCTCATCTATTTTTTTCTCTGCAATGATTGATGCTTGAATATTTCTAGCATTCTCAAAATAGCTACTTAATTTGTCTTCAAAGTAACTCTTTCTAATTACAATCTCACCAGCACCAGATCCTCTCTGGCCGCCTTTAGCAACTTTCAAACCTCTATCAAAGGCTCTTGTTATGTTCTGCCCTCTAGAACCATCACCTCTGGTGTATAGAGTCTCGCCATCATCATAGGCAGCATATCCATCAAGCTTGGGAGTAACTCTGATATTCAATTCAGATAAATCAAGATTTATATCATTTGCTGATTTTATGAGGCGACTTACCCACCTTTCTATTTCTTCAAATGTATAGGCTTTTTCTGTAGAGAGCATTTTTACAGGCAATGCAACTGTTTTTGACTCCATAACTGGCTCTGGCTCTACCGACGCTAAAAATTCACTTTGCGGATCCTGTTCCTCAAGCTCCCTAACATATAAGGTGTCATACTTAGCGTCCGACATGACTGGGACACCAGCCCTATATGTTGCATTGGCAATTCTAAGAATTAGTGTTAAATCTTCAGGCGAAAAAGCCCATAACCCAGCATCGGTGCTTAGCAGATTTTCAGCTCGTTTTTGACTAACTTTAATTCCGGCTTCTGCAATTGCAGTTATTTGTTCTTTTGTTAACTTAACATTCATAATCAGATACCCACCTGATCATTTGTTCGATAATTATTTCTATTTGAAAGTTTTTTTGTGTCTCGATGAGGGTAACACCCACATCCCTGGCCCGGCGCACGATAACCATATCACCAACACGCATATCTTTACGCCGCACCTCATCGAGGTTGTGTAAGACTCCGTTACTGACCGCGACACCAACGACCGACACTGACTTCAGTCGCGCCACCGGAGATCTCAGACGGCAGACTTTTTTTCGTAACGCATGCTCATAGCCAAAAAAGGCATTGTCCAACGACAACATCGGGATGACGTGCCGCACCTGGCCAAAGGCCTTGATAGGTTCGGCACCGACGCGCTGTGTCGGCGAATCAGCGGTAATCAGCTGCGGGTGCGTTGCCTCCAAGGCCTGCAGCTCACGCATCAATCGATCATACTCGGCGTCCGGCACCTCGGGCGCATCCAGCACATAGTACTGGTAGTTGTGATGATTGATTTGCTGCTTTAACTCAGCAATGCGGGCCGTTGCATCCGCCTCTGACATAAGGTGAATTCTTTCTTGATGATGCGTTTGCTGAAGGCTATCGGCGATTCAACCACTTCATGTTGTACTCAGCGATCTTTTCCTGATTGCGTTTGATTGCCGATTGCGTCAGTGCACTACGGCTTTCGTCACGCACCTCACCGCCCAGCTTGCGTGCCAGCGTCCGTGCTGTGTCCAGCATGGTTTGGTATACATCGGCCGCATTGGCCTGTAGCTCGGATACCTGGATGAACAGACTGATACCGGGGGTCTTCATTTGCTCGATATCATCCATCCTGAATGTGCCAGGCTTGACCATATTCACGAGACTGAATTGAATCTCACCATCGACACGGTAATGGAACATATCCAACTCACCAAACTCCAGGCCGACATCATTCACAGCCTTTTTCAACGGACCACCGTTAAAATGTGTGCCGTCCGGTGCGGTGATATTCAACACCAATACCCACGGCGGTGCGCCCTCTTTGTAACCTTGTACCTTGACATCCAGCGTCGGCACTTCAGCCGCCTCTTCTTCACGACTGATGTTGATGCCTAGCTTATCGAGCAGACCACTACGTTTGGCCGCTGGTTGTGGGCGCTCCACGGTGGAGACATCGCTCTCTTCAACAACGGCACGCACGGGCGCCGCCGGTGCCGATGGCCGCTCACGCTTCTGCACCTTGATCTCGACGCCCGATGAACGCACCACAGACTCTTCGATCTTGCGTTCGCGGCCTTGTTTGCGTTCGGTGCGGGGTTTCTCGGTGACGACAATGGCGGGCGGCTCCACCTCAGGCAGTTCTTCCAAATGAATACGGGGGCCGAGATCTTCATCCATCGACGCATCTGCGGCTGTGTGTTCATTGCGAGCGCTACCGGCAGGTCTGGCCTTGCCAACGAACTCCTCGTCTTCCGACACGTCATTGCGAGTTCTCTGGCTACCATGTTTGGAGAATAAAACACTGTGATCGATATCATCCCAGGTGTGTTTGCGTCGGCTGCGCATGCGCGCGACACCGGCCAAGACCATCACCACCCCAACGACCACCAACACAACGATCAATGAATCCATCTGGCTGATCCTAACTTTATCCGTTTGTTATTAAGAATGATTAACTGGCCGCCATTTGCACGGCTTCTTCGATATCGACCGAAACGATACGTGACACACCCGGCTCGTGCATGGTGACACCCGACAGGTGATCCGACATCTCCATCGTCGTCTTGTTATGTGTGATGAAGATGAACTGTACGGTCTCGGACATCTCCTTCACCATGCGACAGAAACGACCGACGTTGGCCTCGTCCAATGGCGCATCGACCTCATCCAGCATACAGAACGGTGCCGGATTCAATTGGAAGATCGAGAACACCAAGGCCACCGCCGTCAGCGCCTTCTCACCGCCCGACAACAAATGAATCGAGCTGTTACGTTTACCCGGTGGCCGCGCCATTACCGTGACGCCGGTATCGAGCAGGTCTTCACCGGTAAGTTCGAGATAGGCATGGCCGCCACCGAACAGGCGCGGGAATAGCGTCTTGAATCCAGAGTCGATCTGATCAAAGGTATCTTTGAAACGGGTGCGCGTTTCTTTATCGATTTTACGAATCGCATTTTCGAGCGTGTTGAGCGCATCCTCGAGGTCGGCGTTTTGTGAATCGAGATATTTTTTACGCTCAGACTGCTCTTCGTACTCTTCGATCGCCGCCAGATTGATTGCGCCGAGGCGTTGAATGCGTTGCCCCATCTCGTTGACCTTGTCGGCCCAAACATTTTCAGCAGCCTCTTCCGGCAGCGCGGCGAGTACGTCGGTCATCACCAGTTCGGTTTCGTCGAACTGTTCTTTGACGGTTTGCCGACGCACCTTGAACTCCTGGCTCGCCATCCGCATCTGTTCGAGCTTGCCGCGTATCTCTTGCAGACGACGTTCGATCTTGCCGCGCTCCTCGGTGAGGTGACGCATGCTGTGATCGACCTCTTCCACTGCACGGCGGGCGTTTTGTAATTCTTCTTCCACCATCAACCGCTGTTGCAACAACTCTTCGAGTTGTAGCGTCATCTCGGCGATGGGGTCTTCGTCCACTTGCACCAGTGATTGCAGTTCCTGACGGCGACCACTCATGTGCTGCAGTTGTCCTTCCATCCGTACCAGACGCTGCTTCGCGCCTTCGAGCTGGGCCTTGAGCGATTGAATACGCAGGGCGATTTGATGCGCGGCCTCACGATCGGCGCGCGCCTTTTGGCGATGCTGATCCAACAGGCTGCGCAGCTCTTCACGTTGGGCCTGCAGTTCGGCGCGACGTTGTTCATTGGCCTCGGAGACATTCAAGGCCTCATCCAGACGACCACGCGTCTCAGCCAGTTGTTGTTCGTCACGCGCACGCTGTTCGAGCAGGTCGCTCAACTCGCCTTCGAGGCGTTGCTTGCGGCTGTGGTATTGCTCCAGACGCTCCTGGCGCGCACTCAACTGCGATTCAACACGGGCGATGCTTTGGTTGGACTGGTTGTACGCGCCCTGCAGTTCTTCGCGTCCACGCTCCAGGTCCTGCAAACGACGACGGCTCTCATCGAGTTGCGCCTGCAGTTCATCCACACGTTCGGCGGTTTCTGCGATATCGGCCTTGAGTTGTTTCAGCTCCTGCTCGCGTTGCAGCACGCCGGCCTTTTCGTCGACATCGCGCGCCATGCGCAGCCAGTCGGCGCCCAGCCAAATGCCATCGCGGGTGACGATCGATTCGTGCGCCTTTAATTGGGCACGCAACGACATCGCCTGCGCCAAATCATCGGCGACATACACGCCTGCAAACAGCGAATCCATCGACCATGGCGAGCGCACCTTGCTGCTCAACGTGGCACTGACGCTGCCGGTGGCCGACTCAAACGAGGCCTGGGTGTCGAAGATCGTGATGCTACCTTTGTGCAATTGCGACAAGGCGGCGCTGACCTGATCCAGGCCTTCGACACACACTGATTCAATGTGGGCGCCGAGTACGGTTTCGACGGCCTTGTCCCAGCCACTGTCGACCTCGAGCTTTTCGGCGAGACGCGAGGCACTGTCGAGGCCATTGTTCTTCAGCCAATCCTTGATGCTGTTTTGTGCCTTGCCCAGCGCCTGTTGCTGCAGCGCCTCAAGAGACGCCAGGCGCCCCTGCATGCTCTGCTGTTTGCCACGGGCGGCATCCAGCTCGCGGCCGAGGCTTTGGCCCAGTTCGCGTTCGTTACGGATTTGTTCCAGCTGTTGTTCGAGTTCGTGTTGCAGTTGACCGAGTTGCTCGTCGAGCTGCGCGCGCTCGGTCAGCAGTTGTTCGATCTCGGCGTCCAAACCACCGGCACTCAGGCCGGCCATCTCTTCTTCGAGTTTGTTCAGGCGTTGGCTCAAACGTCCCAGATTTTGTTCCGCGTGCTGTATGCGCGCTTTTTCCAGCTCGGCGGTGCGCAGCTGATCGGCAGCGACACGATTGAACTCATCCCACTCGGCCTGCCAGGCCTGCATGTTTTCTTCGGCCTGCGCCAGCACGGCCGACGATTCGCCTTCGGCATCGCCGGTCATCAACTGCTGTTCTTCCAGCTCTTCGAGCTGCAGTTGGGTCTCTTCGATCACCTGTTGGTCGGTGGCGACGTGCTGCTGCGCCTCTTGCCAGGCACGATTGACCTCAGCCAGTTCGCGCTCACGTTGGGCGTGGGTGTCTTTGGTGTGCTGGATGCTTTGTTCCAGCCGTGCAATCTCGGAGCCGAGGGCATAGAAACGCCCCTGCACCTCGTTGAATTGTTCGTTGACGTCGACCTGCGCCTCGCGCTGTTGCTCAAAGCCACTCTCGACACGACGCAGCTCGGCCATCTGCGCCTCTAATGAAGTCTCTTCGGCGCTGATCTCTTTATCGCGCTGCACGACGGCGTTATCCAGGTTCTGAAAACGCAACGCCAGCAATTGGGCCTTGAGCTCACGCTCTTCGGCCTTCAGTTCTTTGTATTTTTCAGCCGTGCGCGCCTGACGCTGCAAGGTGGCGAGGCGCTTTTCCAGTTCCTCGCGCAGGTCGTTGATACGATCCATGTTCTCGCGCGTGTGCTTGATTCGGTTTTCCGTCTCGCGGCGGCGTTCTTTATATCTGGAGATGCCCGCGGCCTCTTCAATAAAGGTGCGCAGCTCTTCAGGCTTGGCTTCGATCAGGCGCGAGATGGTGCCTTGCTCGATGATGGCGTAGCTACGTGGCCCAAGACCGGTGCCGAGGAAGATGTCGGTGATGTCGCGACGACGACAGCGGGTGTTGTTCAGAAAATAGGTGGACTGACCATCACGCGTCAGTTGGCGTTTGACCGAGATCTCGTTGTAGGTGGCGTACTCACCGCCGAGTTTGCCCGAAGTGTTGTCGAACACGAGTTCGACGCTGGCCTGGCCAACCGGCTTGCGCGCCGTCGAACCATTGAAGATAACGTCGGTCAGAGAATCACCACGCAGGTTCTTGGCCGAGCTCTCGCCCATCACCCAGCGCACGGCGTCGATCACGTTTGATTTGCCGCACCCGTTAGGGCCGAGGATGCCCACCATGTTACTGGGGAACGGTACCGTGGTCGGGTCGACAAATGACTTGAAGCCGGCGAGCTTGATCTTTTTCAGACGCATGCAGGTTAGAACCTTCGATTAATTCTTATGTTTGAATAGTCAGGGTATGAATATTCAGAGTTTAAATTCCGGGCACAAATGAGGTGCAAAAACGGGTTACAATGTTCGCAGATCAACGCCGTGCTGGCCAGCCTAATCGCCAGCGCCGTTTTCTACATAACAGTTTTGATTAATTATTTTTACTAACTCATTGAAAGCAAAAGATGTCTACACAGCCAAGCACACAACCAAGTAAAGAACTCGAGACCTTCGACAACCCCATGCCGGAGCGGGATTATACTATACGCATCACCGTACCTGAATTCACCTGTTTGTGCCCGAAGACAGGCCAGCCTGACTTTGCCACTTTCCGCATAGAGTATGTGCCTGACCAAAAATGCGTCGAACTGAAGGCGCTGAAGATGTACATGTGGTCGTTTCGTGAGGAAGGCGCCTTCCACGAAAAGGTCACCAACGACATCCTTGGTGACCTGGTCAAGGCCTGCCAGCCACGCTTCATGCGTCTGACCGGTGAATTCAATGTCCGCGGCGGCATCTACACGACCGTCATCGCTGAACACAAAGCCGCACAGTGGACTCCGCCAACACCGGTGACCTTGCCTTAATCTATGGCAGACGCTGATTTATTTATCGGCGTCGACCTCGGCACCTCGGGCTGCCGCGCCATCGCCATCAATCGTGATGGGCGGCCCCAGGCCGAGCGCCGATCAGCGATGGAGGCACCCGATCGTCACGGCCCCCGCTGTGAACAGGGCGCCCATATCTGGTGGAAGGCCGTGCGCGATACCTTGTGGCAGCTCTGCCAGGACTTGGGCGAGCGCCGCGCAGATATCCGCAGCCTGGCCGTTGATGGCACTTCCGGCACCTTGTTGTTGACCAATGCAGCTGGCACCCCGCTCGGCCCCGCCTTGATGTATAACGACGGCCGCAGTCAACAAGAGGCTCTGCGCATCTCCGCCGTTGCGCCCAAAGAATCCGCCGCCCACGGCGCCACCTCGACCCTGGCCAAGTTGTTGCATCTCACACCACATACAGAGGCCAGCCACGCACTGCATCAGGCCGACTGGATCGTCGGCATGCTCAGCGGCCATTTTGGTATCAGCGATGCCAATAACAGTTTAAAGCTGGGTTTTGACGCCATCGATCATCGCTGGCCAGACTGGTTGGATGAATTGGGTGTACAGCGCTCATTGCTGCCGGCGGTCGTCCATCCGGGCACCGATATCGGCCAGATCCGCGCCAGTATCGCCGCTGATCTGGGCCTGCCAGAGACAACCCGAATCATCGCCGGCACCACCGACAGCACTGCTGCCTTTATCGCCACCGGTGTCGATCAAACCGGCGAGGCTGTGACCTCTTTGGGCTCTACATTGGTCATGAAGGTCATCAGCGACAGGCCCATCTTTTCGCCACAACACGGGGTCTATGCCCAGCCACTACACACCTCGGCGGGACAAAAGTGGCTGGTCGGTGGCGGTTCCAACAGTGGTGGCGCGGTATTGCAGCACTTCTTCAGCAGCGAACAGATGGCCGCGATGACACCGAGCCTAAACCCAGGGCAACCGACTGGTCTCGATTATTATCCACTGCTGTGTGAAGGCGAACGCTTCCCGGTGGCCGATCCCACGCTACAGCCGCGACTCGAGCCCAGACCAAACGACGATGTGCAATTCTTTCAAGGACTGCTGGAAGCGATGGCGCGCATCGAACACCAGGGGTATACCTTGCTGGCAGAGTTAGGCGCCCCCTACCCGACCCGCATACGCAGCGCCGGTGGCGGTAGCCGCAACCCTGCCTGGACGCGCATTCGTCAGTTGTATTTAGGCGTACCTTTTGTCGATCCCATTCACCAGGAAGCCGCATACGGCAGCGCCTTACTCGCACGTCGCGGCTTTTTAGAATTAGGAAGTTAATATGAATCCATTCATCGGTCCGATCTATCTATTGAAGGGGCTGGACCTGATAAGACGCCCCGGCCTACGCCGTTTTGTGCTGATTCCGCTACTGATTAATATTACTTTATTCAGTGGCGCGATCTGGTTGAGCGTCGCCTATTTCGATGCCTACATGGCGCAAATGCTACCCGAGGGATATGCCTGGCTGGAGTGGTTATTGTGGCCAGTCTTTGCCGTGGCCATGTTGCTGACCATGTTCTTCACCTTCACCCTGGTCGCCAACTTCATCTCGGCACCGTTTAATGGGCTGCTCGCCGAAGCAGTCGAAAAAGAACTCACCGGCCAAAACAACAGTGTCGACAGCAGTCTGCTGCAAGTCGTCAAGGAAACGCCGAAAAGCCTGTGGGCCGAGGCAAAGAAACTCGGTTATTTTCTGAGTCGCGCCATCCCACTGCTGTTGCTCTTCCTCATCCCCGCTATCAACATCCTGGCGCCGTTTTTATGGATCGCCTTCTGCGCCTGGTTGTTATCCAAAGAATATCTCGACTACCCCATGGCCAATCACGGCCATAACTTTGAACAACAACGTCTAATTCTTAATCAACATCGCGTCAGTAGCTTGAGCTTTGGCGGCAGCGTGATGTTTTTGACCATGATCCCGGTCGTAAACTTCGTCGTCATGCCCCTGGCGGTCGCGGGCGCGACAGCGTTGTATCTTGATAGATACGTCCATCATCCGGCTCGCTGAACCACCATATTGACGTGAACCAGGTGCTCTATTTAACGAACACGCATCTTCCAAAACGTCAACATGGCCTTGATCATCAACAAACAGTTATAACGAGTCTTGCTGTAAAAGATATCAATAACAAAAATTGTCACCACAAATGAAATCATGGTGGCAATAATCGCCCCTTCGGCTTGGTATTTTTCGATTAAATAAACGTTCAGAATAATATTACAAATAGTTCCTACCATCATTGTCAGCAACGAAAACTTAAACAAGCCGTCTGCCACGATAAATACACCACGCGCAAGCCCCATATTACTGAAAACCAGTCTGATTGACATTAACGCCAACAAACCACCTGCAGCCGCATAGGCATCCCCGAACAGAACTATCACCAAATCTGAGGAAATGAAGTATAGGGGCAACGCAATCAACAAGAACAAAGCAAAACTTAGTCGATAGTAATTTTCCAAGCGGAAATAATATTCGCTATCGGACACCTCCTTTGCCTTAAACACAGCCGGGGATAATGACACCTTTAGCAAACCCGCAACAAAGACAAAGGCCTCCACCAATCTCAAGGCAACACTGTACTGCCCAACCACAGCAGCCCCGATCATCTCGTTCAGCATGACCTGATCTATGCGAGTCTGAATCATTAAAAAACAACCACTCAGAATCAAAGGCCAACATTCAAACAACAGAGATTTGGCCAGCGCCCAGTCGAACCGCCAGCGCAGTATCTTCTGACGACTGTTCACTATATACAAATATACAAGTGCAATACTTAACACCAACACATCTATGACGCTAACGACAGCAAACCAAATTAGCGACGCTTCACCCAGAATAAGGGCAATCTTAAAGATGGTGGAAACAATCAAAACAACGAAATTTGCAATGGCGACGTACTTAAGTCTCACATTGGCTTGGTAGTAAAAATCAATCACATGAAACGACTGAAAGATCATCGAGAAGGCGATGATGTACGCCATCATATTGACGTTGCTGTCATTACTGGTAAACATCAGGCCAATAAACACCAGCGGTAGAATCAACAATGCACCTATCAGCTTTAATACAAAAGCGGTGCCTAACAATACATCTTTGTCAGCTGTTCCTTTTACCAGGTCTCTGACAACCACCCCGTCCAGCCCCAGCGTTGCAAACACCAAAAATAGAAATACAAAACTTTGGGCGTAGCTCAACAAACCAAAGTTTTCAGGCCCCAGATATCGCGCGACCCAAATGCCGACAACCAAGTTCACCAGGGTTTTGATGATCCTCTCATAGAGGGCCCACGAGGTATTTGCAAAATACCTCATGAAGGCTGCATTGGATCTTAGCCTTTCAAACCACATTCAAATGCCCACACGCCCTAACCTGTCTTGATCCAATAACGTCCATTACACCGCCTTACTCCAGAGTAAAAACAATAAAATCATGCCGTTATACAGTGCCAGTATTCATGGTACAATACTGTGCTTTCCACTATCACCCCCACGCCTCTCATTCCAGGCTCTCAAGACAGGTTCCCCCCAAATGTCGGATACATCAGCTCTACCCCAAGCCATTCCTTTTTCCCAGCTAGGACTCTCTGCACCTATTTTGGAAGCCTTGAATGAAATTGGCTATGAAACCCCTTCGCCAATCCAGGCTCAGACCATCCCGCCATTGCTGGCCGGTAAGGATGTCATCGGCCAGGCGCAGACCGGGACCGGTAAAACAGCCGCCTTTGCATTGCCACTGCTGTCGATGATTGATCTCAGCCTGACGCAACCCCAGTTGTTGATTTTGGCACCTACTCGTGAGCTGGCAATTCAAGTGGCCGAGGCCTGTCAGAAGTATGCCTCCAAACTGAAGAATTTCCATGTTGCCCCTATCTATGGCGGCCAAAGCTATGAACCCCAGATGCGTCAGCTGAAGCGCGGTGTGCATGTCGTTGTCGGCACGCCAGGCCGGGTGATGGATCATATCCGCCGTGGCACGCTGCAGCTGGATAAACTCAAGGCCTTGGTGTTGGACGAGGCCGACGAGATGTTGCGCATGGGCTTTATCGACGATGTGACCTGGGTGCTGGAACAGCTCCCACCGACACGCCAGATCGCCCTCTTCTCGGCCACCATGCCGAAGATGATTCGCGATATCGCCGACCAGCATCTGAACGAGCCGGAACACATCACGATCAAGGTCAAAACCACTACGGCCGAGACCATCCGCCAACGCTACTGGCCCGTCAGCGGCCTCAACAAACTGGATGCACTGACACGCCTGCTGGAGGTCGAACCCTACGAGGGCATGATCATCTTCGTTCGCACCAAAAACTCTGCGGTTGAACTGGCGGAGAGATTGGAAGCCCGCGGTCATGCCGCCACTGCACTCACCGGCGACATGGCGCAGGAACTGCGCGAAAAGACGGTCGACCAACTACGCAAAGGTAAACTCGACATCCTGGTTGCGACTGATGTCGTTGCCCGCGGCCTGGACGTAGAGCGCATCACCCACGTCATCAACTACGATGTGCCCTACGATACAGAGTCATATACCCACCGTATCGGCCGCACCGGTCGCGCCGGTCGTAGTGGTGATGCAATTCTGTTCATCTCGCCCCGCGAAAAACGCATGTTGAACACCATTGAAAAGGCCACGCGCCAGCAGATGGAGTTGTTGGAACTGCCTTCCGTGCAAACCGTCAACAATGCGCGGATTGAGCGCTTCAAACAAAAGATCAGCGACATGTTGGGCGACGAAGAAATCGGCTTCTTCCGTCAACTGATTGAAGATTACCGGAACGAACACAACGTGCCGGTGGAAGAAATCGCCGCGGCGCTGGCCAAGCTGGTTCAGGGCGATACACCGCTGCAGCTGCAGGATAGACGTGAACCACGCGCCTCAGCCTTCAACGATGAGCGCCGCCCGGCCAAAGAACCCAAGGTCCGCGGCAGCAAGCCTGAATCCCGCCACAAACCGATGGAGGGCAAGGCGGAAGAAGGCATGGAGCGTTACCGTCTCGAGGTCGGCCACAACGACAACATCAAACCCAGCAACATTGTCGGTGCCATCGCCAATGAGGCGGGCATCGATAGCCAGTTCATCGGCCGCATCGACATCCGTGACGATCACACCATCATCGACCTGCCCGAAGGCATGCCGAAAGAGATCTTCCAGCATCTGAAAAAGGTTCGGGTCTCAGGCAAACCGATGCAGATCAGCCGTTTCCACGGCGAGGCAGAGCGCCCCAAATCAGGCGAGCGTAAAGGCGGTCATAAAAAGCCCAAGGACAAACAAGTCAAAGGCAAACGCCCCGCTGTTGCCGCCCGTAAAGAGAAGCAGAAGAACAAGTCCAAATACTAAACGCAATTAGCGGCCAAGGAAGGCCCGAATGCGTTTCACTCCTTCTGCCAAACGCTGTTGCGACGTGGTGTAGGCAAAGCGCAGATGCCGGGCCGGCAGGTGATCGCCAAAGTCTTTACCGGGCGTCACAGCCACGCCCGCATCTTCCAGCAAGCGATGACAAAATGCAAAACTGTCGTCGGTCAACTCACTGCAATCGGCATAAAGATAAAACGCACCTTGCGGTTCGGATTTAATCTTAAAACCGAGCTCGGTTAATGCGGGCAACAGATAATCACGCCGTTGTTGAAACTCTGACCGACGTTGTTCGAGGATTTCAAGCGTCGCCGGTTCAAATGCCGCCAAGGCGGCATGTTGGGCGGGCGTGGGCGCGGCGAGAAAGATATTCTGCGCCACCCGCTCCAACGCCGGTACATACGCCTTGGGTGCAACCAGCCAGCCCAGGCGCCAACCTGTCATGCCAAAGTATTTTGAGAAACTGTTGATCACGAACACATCATCACTCACCGACAAGGCCGTCACTGCATCAACGCCATAGGTCAGGCCATGATAGATCTCATCTACAAACAAAAGGCCATCGCGCTCATCGACAAAATCGGCCAGCTGTTTTAATTCCGCCTGCGAGATCAGTGTCCCGGTCGGATTGGCGGGCGATGCCACCAATGCCGCACGGCTACGCGCCGACCAATGTTGTTGCAAATGACGACAGTTCAGCTGATAGGCACTCTCGGCATCCACCGCGATCGTACGTGCCACACCCTCGACCAGGCGCACGAAGTTACGATTACACGGATAGCCAGGATCGGCCATCAAGACCTCAGCCCCGGGATCGATCAGGGTCGACATCAGCAATTGCAGCGCGCCCGATGAACCCGGTGTAATAATGATGCGTTCCGGCACCACACGGACCCCATAACGCTGTTGGTAAAAACCACTGATCGCCTGGCGTAAGGCGGGCAAGCCCAGCGCTGGCGTATAGTGATGATGCCCCTGTTGCAGCGCCTGGATGCCAGCGTTCACGATCGGCGCTGGTGTTGGAAAATCGGGCTCACCGATCTCCATGTGCACGACGTCGCGCCCGGCGGCCTCCAGCTCACGCGCCCGTGCCAGCAAGGCCATCACATGGAAAGGCGCAATGCCTTCCATGCGCCGGGCGAGCTGCGGCCTATCTGCCATGGGCAGCCTTGTGGATGGCACGTACCATATCCAGGTTCAGATAACGGTGACCAAACACATCACCGCTTTGCACGGTGAATGCATCATCCGGCTCGCCCATCTGATCCAGCACTACCGCTGCGCCGGTGAAGTCATCCTCAGCGGTATAACCATTGGTGGTGATGATCGTAGTCAACCGGGCCTGGTCGGCAGAACGGATACCGTTAAATGAATCCTCAAACGCAACACACTGCTCAGGTGTCAGATTCATCGCCTCCATCACATAGTGATAAATGTCCGGCGCTGGCTTCTTGGCCGGCACAACATCACCCGCACCGATCACCTCAAACCAGCCGAGTGACGCCTCGCCAAGGGTATAGGTCAACAACGCGGTGACGTTTTCGGGTGTGGTGGTGGTCGCAATCGCTATTCGCATCCCGGCCTCACGCGCCTCGCGCAACAAGCGCTCAACACCTGGGCGCAGTGGGATCGCCCCTTCGCTCATCAGTTTGGTATAGAACGTGGTCTTGGCCGCGTGCAAGCCGGCCACAAACTGGTCGAAGTTTGCAGGCTTCTCAAAGCCGGTGTTGTATTGCGCCAAATAATGGCGGATACGTTCTTTGCCGCCGGTCACGATCAACAATTCACCGTACAGCTCAGGACTCCAAACCCAGTCCAGCCCAGCCTCTTTGAACGCCAGATTAAATGCGATACGGTGGCCGTCGCGCTCGGTATCTGCCAAGGTGCCGTCTACATCAAAAATCAATGCACTGAGTGCGGTCATTTTTGCAAAATCTCCTGAAAATCCAAAAGCTTGGCATTCTACCAGCTCCAGGCCGTTACTACACTGATTCTTACGCAACTTCCATCACACCGCCTCTAATCAACAACAGCTATATGTTGCTCAGCGCCGTTTTTTCTAGTATAAACTTTTGGTTTATTTGAGCCATTTACACAATCTATTTGAATATCAATAGGTTTGATCGTCCTGGTTAAATCGTAAGGGACCGTGGTTCATGGGTAGAAGAGGTCCAGGAAGAACTTTTTAGGAGACGGGCATGTCCCCAACTAAGAGCACGACGACAAGCAAGAAAAAAGCGGCCCCCAAGAAAACAGCCGCAACAACGAAAGCTGCCCCCAAAAAGAAGGCGGCCGTAAAAAAAGCTGATACAACTCCAGCAAAAGCTGCTCCACAAACCACGACGTTCAACGCCACTGAAGCCAAGGATCGTGCCGACAAGCTGTTGCAAGGCTTTGGCAATTTCGAGCCCTATCAGCCTAAAGCTGGCGAAGAATACATGAACGACACCCAGATCGAACATTTTCGTTTGATCCTCAGCGGCTGGAAACATGCACTGATGGAAGAAGTAGATCGCACCGTACAGCACATGCAGGATGAGGCGGCCAACTTCCCTGACCCCAATGACCGTGCATCTCAAGAATCTGACTTCACCATGGAACTGCGTACTCGCGATCGTGAACGCAAATTGATCAAAAAGATTGAAGGATCAATCCAAATGCTAGACAGCGGCGACTATGGTTACTGCGATAGTTGCGGTGTGGAGATCGGTATTCGTCGCCTGGAGGCACGCCCAACCGCAAACCTCTGCATCGACTGCAAGACTTTGGACGAGATCAAAGAAAAACAAAAAGGTGGTTAGTTTCAACACCAAGGCCCAGCCTTCAAAAGCCGCAGCTCTGCTCGCGGCTTTTTTGTTTTTACACCTACATATTTGCGATAGGATTTTATAAGCAATAAAAAACCGCGCTCAGGCGCGGTTTTCTAATTATTGTAAACACTGCGGGGCTTATTCGACACTCTCACCCTCTTGGTGGGTCTTGAGTCGATTGGCAGCGACGAAGGCCATGATGTACTCGTATGCCCTTGGATTGGCATCCTTCAACGCAGGATCAATCACCAGGCACTTCTCACCATTAATGATGCGCGGTTGCACCGATTCTGAATAATGGAGCCGATGGTCCGGGCCAAAGGTCGCGAGTTGGGCCGAAATACGCTCGATCCAATCACTGGGACGGAAACGACGCCCGTCTTCCGAGACACTCTGCACCACAAGCTTGTTACTACGACTCACTCTGACTGATCTCCAATGTCGACCCCGGACCACCTGTTTTCACGGGGTCCTAACTTTCCTATGTGCGTGAAATATTGTGGTTAAACTTCCTTCACGGGCACGACGCACAGGCCACAATAATCTATGACCTACCCGTTTATCGGCATGAGCCCGTAAAATTTAGAGACATTATACATTGATCTGTTACGATTTGTGTTCCACGCCACCGCCTTTTGATCCATAACAGTGCGACCGGCATTCTGGCGGCGAGGCTATCAGATATTGACATCAATTAAAACAATGAAAGGAATGTAGGGAGAGATTATGAGCGGGGAAAATATCGATTCGGTGCTCCAGGAAGACCGCTGCTTCAACCCACCCACCGATTTTGCGGCGCAGGCCCGAATCTCGTCACGGGCACAACTTGCCGCCCTGTACCAGCAAGCTGAGGAGGATTATCTTGGTTTTTGGGCCGCACGCGCCAACGAAGAGCTGTTGTGGCAGATCCCGTTTTCAGAGACGCTCGACGATAGCGCCGCCCCCCACTTTCGCTGGTTCCAGGACGGTCGCCTCAACGTTTCCTACAACTGTCTCGACCGTCATCTGCAAACCAGAGGAGACCACCCGGCCATCATCTTTGAAGGCGAAAAAGGTGATCAACGTACGCTCACCTATCGTCAACTGCACGCCGAAGTCTGCCAGTTCGCCAATGCACTCAAGGCACAAGGCATTCAAAAGGGCGATCGTGTGGTCATCTACATGCCCATGGTCGCCGAGGCGGTGATCGCCATGCAGGCCTGTGCCAGGATCGGCGCCATCCACTCGGTGGTGTTTGGTGGCTTCTCGGCCGAATCTCTAAAAGACAGGATCGAAGACGCCGGCGCCAAGATGTTGATCACTGCCGATGGCGGTAACCGCGGCGGCAAGATCGTCGAACTGAAACAGGCCGCCGATAAGGCATTGGCTGCTGGCTGCCCATCCATTCAAACGGTCATCGTGCTCAAACGTACCGGCCACAATGTCCGCTTTGACGCCAACCGTGATATCTGGTGGCACGACGCCATCCAAGACCAGGCACCTGAGTGCGAACCGGAATGGGTCGAGGCCGAACACCCACTCTTTCTGCTCTACACCTCCGGCTCGACCGGCAAACCCAAGGGCATCCAGCACGCCAGCGCCGGTTACCTGCTCAATGCTGTCCTGACCATGAAATGGGTCTTCGATATCAAAAATGACGATCTTTATTGGTGTACCGCAGACGTGGGCTGGATCACCGGCCAC